>CAYNNQ010000029.1:16918-33390 GCA_964398785.1 uncultured Desulfovibrionales bacterium
GATGACCACCACACAAACCACGCTTGGGAGAACAAGAGAGTCCTTAGCGTCGTCGGTCGCCTCATCGTGATCGCGGCCTGGATACTGTTCAGCGAACAGTACGGGCTTGGCGGGCCGACCATTATGGCCGTGTTTGCCATGTTTGTTACCCGGATTTTGACCTGGGACGCGGTGCAAAAGGAAGTGGCCTTTGACGTGGTTGGGCTTTATGCCGCGGCCTGCGCCATGGGAGCCGGACTCAAGTTTACCGGCGGGGCCTTATGGTTGGCCCAGTCTTTTGTGGACCTGATGCCCGGTTTCCTGTCCCAAGGCACGGGGCTGCCCGTGGGAGTCAGTTTGCTTACATCCATATTGACCAACTTCATGAGCGACGGTGCCACGGTTTCCGCTCTCGGTCCAATCGTCCTGCCCATGGCCAGCCTGGCCAAGGTGCATATCTGGAAAGTGGGTCTGGCCTGCGCCTTTTCCTCCTCCTTTGCCCACTGTTTGGTCGTGGGCACTCCGAACAACGCCATTGCCTATGGTATGGGCCGTGATCCGGAGACCGGAGAGCGCTTGCTGGATATCTACGACTTTCTGAAGTTCGGGATTCCAGCCTGGATACTAAGCCTGCTGGTTCTTTGGGGATTTACATTCCTTGGCTACTGGACGGTTTTGGCATGGCCGGCAATGTAAATTAGCAGATAAAACACGTGAAAATGGGGAGAGGCCATGTATATGGACTCTCCCCGTTAACAAAATATTTTTCATGTCTGATCTTGGTTAAATATATATTAGTCTTTTTATTTTTTTGTAATATTTCAGGAGATAATTATTTTGCAAGCAAGCAATGATTACTACGATCGCATTCGCAAGATAATTCTCCAGACCATTCTAGTAGTGCCCATAATCCCTTTCGTGGTAAGTTTGGGGATAGGCTATTACTATTTCATGCATTCCATAGAAAATAATACCACTTCCCGAATGGTGCGCATCGTGCATGATCACGGACAGATGATATCTTCTTTTCTGCGGGAAAGGAAAGCCGATCTTAAATTCGTTCTGGATAGCTATTCCTATACGGAGCTCAGCCGGCAAGAATATATAGACGATGTTTTTTCCAAGCTAAAGGGGCAGTCCGAGGCTTTTGTCGATCTGGGGATAATAAACGAGGCAGGAGAACACCTTGCCTATCATGGTCCGTATAAACTCACTTCCAAGAATTATTCCGGTGAGGTGTGGTTTAAAGAAGTCATGCAGGAAGGAGATTATATGAGTGACGTCTTTTTGGGGTTCCGGAATCTGCCTCATTTCGTGATCGCCATCGCCAAGAGGGAAAAGGACCGAACCTGGATAATCCGGGCCACCATAGATGCGTATATGTTCAGTTCCCTGGTGGAAAACGTGCGCATCGGAAAAACCGGAGAGGCATACATTTTAAATGAAAATGGAGTTTATCAGACGGAAAGCAGAGCGGGCAAATTTCTGGCCCGGGACACGGAGCCGATTCATTATCCGCGGGAGAAAGGCAAGGTGGATACCTATACCGCAAAATATCAGGGAGATGCGTATTTGTATGCCACTACCTGGATTATTCCCGACAAATGGCTTCTGGTGGTCAGGCAAAAGAAATCCGACGCCTTCAGCGAGCTGCACGAAGCAAGCATGGTTGTATTGGCCGCGGCCTTGCTGGCCGGAATGCTGATGATATTTTTGGCTTTTGTCCTTTCCGGGAGGGTGGAAAATAAACTCAGGCAGCTAAATCAAGAAAAAGAGAGCCTGGAGGAACAGCTGGTCCGGGCCCAGAGACTGGCCGAACTGGGGGAGATGGCCGCCGGATTCGCCCATGAGATAAACAATCCTTTGCAGATAATGAAAACCGATCATTCCTATATGCGGATGCTTTTTGAAGACATGAGGGAAAAAGGGCCTATCCGCGACTCAAACGATACCCGGGAAATCGAAAGTTGCCTGGATCAGATCAATCTGCAGATCGGGCGTTGTTCCCAGATAACTTCATCCATTCTCAAATTCGGCAGGCAGCAGAAACACGAGGACCGCCCGATAGATATTGAGGCCTTTATCCCGGAAATAATGGCCATGGTGGAAAAAAAGGCCTCGGTACGGGGTATCAAGGTGGATTTGAATATTGAAAAGGAACTGCCCAAGATCAAGGGTGACTCCGGCCAGTTGCAGCAGGTCATGCTCAACCTGCTCAATAATGCCGTCTATGCCATCACCGTGCAGCACGGGTACAAGGGAGGCAAGCTGGAAATCGCCGTTCGGAGGGCGGACAGGGACATGGTGGAAATCGAAGTCGCGGACAACGGACACGGGATTTCCGAGGAGGACATGCAAAAAATCTTCCGGCCTTTTTTCACCACCAAACCGGAAGGCAAGGGCACCGGGCTCGGACTCTCCGTATGCTACGGGATTGTGCAAGGAATGAACGGGGAAATGCAGGTTTCCAGCAAATTGGGTGAGGGGACAGCCTTTTTTATCCGCTTCCCGGCCATGAGGTGATTATGGGCAGGATTTCGGAAAGATTGTATTTTGATAAGAGAGATCTGGAACTTCTGGAGGTGGTCCGCGAGGTTCTGGATGGCGGGGGGCGCAAGCCCAGGGACCTACGCCGGCTTCTGGAGCATCGGATGCACCCGCATGGTATAAAAGAAATGGCCGCCAGCACCGGTATTCGAATCGCTTACGCGGTAATAAGCGTTCTGGGGTCGCTGGATTCGGACAAATGCGATGAAAGGCTGGATGCTTTGCGGGGGCTGCAGAAAGAGGTTTTATCCGCTTCCGGGGGGCTTCTGCGACTGAATACGGCCCGGGTTCTTTTGCAAATAATGAAGGAGCTGGTTCGGGAGAGGGAAAGCAAGATCCGGATGCTTAAACTGGCCAGGGATTTTCGCCTGTCCGCCACCGGCAAACCCCTGGTTATTCGCAGACAGCTCAGAAAGTATCATCTATTGGAAATGCCCGAAAGCTGGAATCAGATGGCTTTTGACGATCATGTCCATGATGCCAGTACCAAGGGTAGGAAGTCCGCCTCGCACTTGATCATGGATGCCTGGATCAAGGGGATTAGGCATGTGGTTGTGGTTTTTTATAACCAGGCCCCGCCGCAAGCAGTGGAAGAATTGTTGGAAGCCGGGGAGATAATGGGAGTGACCGTGCGCATCGGCATTGAATTCGCGGTTACATTTTATGACAGGTATGTAAAGCTGATCTGGTTGCCCCGCGGTTTCGAGGAAAACGGTTCTCTGGTTCGGTTTTTCCATGATCTCGGCGACACCTCTTTAATGCTCGAAAGCAAGGAGGTCTCGGAGTACTGGGAGAATTATGTCCTTGATCTCTTGCAGTCGTTCAATGATAGGCATCTTCAAGCGGCAGGCGAAAGATACAATGTCGATGTGCAGCCTTTGTCCAAGAATGAATTTCTTGATTTTGTATACATAGGCCAGCCTTCCGTGCTTCATCTGGAAGAATTCATCTGCTTCAAATTGCGGGAGAGGATGCCGGATGTCCCCGCTAACGCGGAAGATGAGCATATACCGATTCCCGAATCCATATATCGCGATTACCTTGCTCCGGAATTGAATCCCGATCTTCCAAATCCCTATGTACCTTCCAAAGGTAGCTTTGTTCCCGACTTTTTGAAGCAAAGCCCGGCGGAATTGGCGGCCAGGCTTAATGCGCAGCATTCAACCAGTCGCCTGACTTTGGATATAGGCAATCTGGAAGTGGAGGATGTTCTTGAGATTTTATATGATTGCCGGGGGAGAATAACCCATTTGGAAATATTCAGTCTCAAGGACTATGTTCAAAAGGGGAAGGAGGGAATAAAGAAACGGCGGGACGTTTGTGAATTGCAGCAGGCCATAAACACCGGAAATGTTGGGATTCTGAAAACCGTCGTGCAGAAAAAGATCCGTTTTCTGGAGGCAACTCCATGGAGTGATCAGGACAGCCGGGTGGATTGGGACAGAAAGATAAAATTCGTGGAAATTCTTTTTGATCTGGAGGCGTTTCAGAAATTTTATCGTTCAAAAAAGCTCAGATCCAGGGTGGGAAGCAATTCAGCGGGCAGATCCAGATTTTTTTACGGCATGGGCATGGTGATAGTCGACAGCCTTCCACCCAGGGTGAAAAGAGTGCTTAGCAGGGATAAAAACCGCACGCTTCTTCCGGTTTTCTCGCCGATCAGCTTGCAAAAGAGGTATCTACCCGGACGACACAGCGGATTGCCTGCCGCCATGATTGCCGCTATGCGCGGGCTGCCCGGATGCGGGACACTGGGATCCAGGGTGGCTAGGGAGTGGGTCCTGGACAAGGATTCGGTCTTTACGACCGATGTCGGAAACGTGGCCACGCTTGGAGGGAGAAAGACGCGGACCGAACCAACACAGGTCGAGCCCGCCGCGGAGGCCCGTCCCGGAGCGGAGTGCCTTAATTCAAGACTTATAAATATTCTCAAGATTGGCGGGGGATTCGTGCCCGCCTTTCTTACTTTTTATTTGACCAAGGACTGGTGGGTGCTGATTTATTTTGGAGCGGTGATCTGGTTTGCCATAACCGGACTGCGCAATGTTTTGCAGTCCGTCCTCGGAGGAGGAGGGCTTCGCCGTTCACCCCTGCTGAGGTGGAACAGCTATGTGAGCTGGTCCAGGATAAGCGACTCTCTGCTGTATACCGGATTTTCCGTGCCGCTTTTGGACTATTTGGTAAAGATGGTTCTCTTGGACGAGCAGCTTAATATAAATACCGGTACTGCTCCGGTGGCCTTGTATACGATTATGGCCCTGGTAAACGGTTTGTATATATCCACTCATAATGCCGTCCGCGGACTCCCGGCCGGGGCCGTGTTCGGCAACTTCTTCCGCAGTATTCTGTCCATCCCCCTGGCTCTTCTTTTTAATTTTTTGGCCGCCTTGGTGCTTACCATGTGCGGCATACCTCAAGCCCATCTTGTTTTACAGAAATGGGCGGCAATAATTTCCAAATTCGCTTCGGACTGCGTGGCCGGGGTAATAGAAGGATTGGCGGACAGGGCGGAGAATATGCGCAATCGCCGCTACGACTGCCGCATGAAAATAGATGAACTTTTTCATATCTATGCCCGGCTGGAGCTTTTATATCCGGAAACAACCGTTTTGGAAATGCTGGATGATCCGGAAAACATGCTTTGTGTGATGCAAAGCGAGGAGTTGGATTTTCAAAACATAATAATCATCCATGTCCTGGATCTTATGTATTTCTGGATGTATTTGCCGCGGGCTCGGAATGTAATAATCGGTGCCTTCAAGACCATGAATGCGGAACAAAAGAGAATATTCGTCCGCAGTCAAAATATACTCAAAAGAGAGAAGGAAATATCCCAATTGTTTTTAAACGGATTGGTCGGAAATAATTTCGCCGGATCCCTGGCCTTTTATCTTAGTAGATACAAGGAGTATTTGGCGGCAATAAAAGATATGGAGAAAAACTATTCATCCCCTTGGAGCATATCTCAACCATCATCGAACGTGGGATAGAAGCATATGAAAAGCAAACAAGCAAGTCTCAAATCGTTTTTGGGGGTAACCGCCCTGACTTTTTTCATCGGCTGGACATTGGTCATGCTCTTGCAAGGCGTGGTCTGGTATAAAACCGGACATTGGGCTCCCTTGTACTTCGGTTCATTCGAATTGAGCAAGGTCCTGGCCTGGATTTTTATCGGGGTCTACTTGGGCAGGGTTGTTCTGGATGTACGGAATAAGGTGGAAAACAAAAAAGATTTTTCCAGGCTCGAGTAGGTGAAAAGCATGGAAATGTCCTATACACGGCTTAAATGGAAGATAGTGGGTATAACTCTGGTTTTTGCCCTGGTTCCTTTTTCCCTTTTGGGCGGATGGATGGTTGTCCATTTCTCCGACTTGTATCGGAAGCAGGTGGATTCCAGTATGCGTATCCTCGTGGAGAACAAGAGGAACTCCATCGATCTTTTTCTGAAGGAAAGGATCCATGTACTCCAGAATATTGCCGCCCTGCACGGTTTTGCGCAGCTTTCGGAGCAAAATACCTTGGAAAATGTCTTTGAATCTGTGCATGCGAATACCAAGTCCTTCGTGGATATGGGAGTAATCCGCTCCGATGGGAAACAGGTCGCCTACGTGGGGCCGTATCAGCTACGGGGCAAGGACTACGAGAATGAACCCTGGTTTAATAGGGTCATGTACAGGGAGATTTATATAAGCGACGTTTTCATGGGCTTCAGGCATTTTCCCCATTTCGTAATCGCCTTGAAGATAAGTGAAAAAGGCAGGGAATGGATATTCAGGGCCACTATCGATTCCAATATATTCAACAGCCTGGTCCGTTCCGTGCAGCTCGGCGAGAGCGGAGACGCCTTTCTGCTCAATGAGAAATATATCCTGCAGACCCCGGCCCGGCATTTTGGAAACGTGTTGGACAAGGTGGACATGCCTTCGGTAAGCCGATTTCTGGGGAGTAGAATACGGGGTGTTTCTTTGAAGGGAAAGAAAATGCGGGCCGGAATGGCCTGGCTGGAGAACAAGGATTGGCTGCTGGTTATTGTTCAGTATCCCTCTGAAGAACTTATGCCCTTGACGCGTTCCCGGACAATTTTCTTGGGGCTGATTTCACTCGGGATTCTGGTCATACTGAGTGGTGCGTATCTGGCTGCCAGGAAACTGATTTTAAAATTATCCCGAGCGGAAGAGGAAAAGCAGGTTTTGGACGCCCAGCTTATTCAGTCGAACAAGATGGCCGCTTTGGGCAAGCTGGCCGCGGGAGTGGCGCATGAGATAAACAATCCCTTGACCATGATCCGGGAGGCGGCCGGATTGGTAAAAGATATCGTTGAGGACGGGGATGAGGTTTCCGGGGAGGATCTTGCGGATTGCCGGGATGCCGCCAACCAGATTGACGCCCATGTGGAGAGGGCCAGGAATGTTACGCACAGATTGCTCGGGTTTGCCCGGCGCATGGAGCCCAAAAAGGAAAAGGTCGATCTGAATCGGGTTGTGGACCAGACCGTGGGATTTTTTAGCAATGAAGCCATGCACAGGGAAATTCAGATTGAAAAGCGTTTTAATCCCAATCTGCCCATGATCGAGAGTGATACGAGCCAGGTCCAGCAGGTGATACTGAATATTTTGGAAAACGCCATAGACGCGGTGGGCAAGACCGGCGAGATAAAGGTAATGACCAGCATACTTCAGGAAGAGGGGGAAATATGCGTGAGTATTACCGACAACGGGAAGGGAATCTCCAGGGAGGAGTTGCAAAGAATATTTGATCCGTTCTACACGACTAAAGAGTCCGGAGAAGGCACCGGTCTGGGGCTGGCCATAACTTACAGTATCATAAACAAGCTCGGGGGACGCATAGAAGTTGAAAGTGAGGTGGGGCAAGGAACGCAGTTTTATATATATTTCCCTTATAGAACCGCGGCTTAAACGGATAGTTACAATAGGCCGGGATCAGGGCTGTTCACAAGTAAGTCTTATATTAAACCCATGGGTTAATTCCCGGAGTACGGGTTACAAGCAAGGAGGTAAAAATGGAGATAAAAAAAATTCTCTGCTGTGTGGATTTTTCCGAAATAAGTCCCAAATTGGCCCATTATGCCAAGGCTTTCGCCCAACAATTCCAGGCCGAGATCTATTTCCTGTATGTCTCGCCGACAATGACTCAGTATGTGGGAATGCATGTTCCCGAGGTCACGGTGAATAAATTCGCCCGGGAGGTCGAGGAAAACGCAAACAAGATTATGAAGGAGTTTATAGACAAGCACTGCGGAGAAGTTGAGGCGCGGGGATATGTCCGCGGGGGGTATCCGGCGGGTGAAATATTGAAGCTGGCCCATGAGCGCCAGGTGGATATGATAGTCATGGGCACTCATGGGCGGAAGGGAATCGACAAAATCGTTTTCGGCTCAGTCGCGGAAAAAGTGATCAAGACGGCCAAGATTCCTGTCTTTACCGTCAACCCTTGAGCCGGAACGTTTTATAAGCGGGGCTAAAAACGCGATAAAAAAGCGTTATTTGATTTTGCCTGCGCGGAGCATGCGGCCGCGGGGAATATTTTCTCCCCCTCGATTGTATTCCCCGTGGCCCGCTGGGTGGAAAATGGTGTGCAAGACGGTTCCGCTTTCAGGCAGTAAACGGTCCGGGGGCTCCCCGGACCGTTATTTACAAGGTAGAAAGCCGGGCACGTTTTGGATCTTGTCCGGCACGGCTTTGGGGGAGAAAAATTAACCGCCCCGAGAGGATGGAAATGATGGAAAAACCGTTTGTCCTTTTGATCGATGACGAAAAGGAATTTGTGTATTTTTTCCTGAAGAGACTGAAAAGACGCGATATTGAAGCCAGCGGGGTGTTCAGCGGGAAGCAGGCCCTGGATTTTTTGTCCGTGAACGACGTGGATGTTGCGGTCCTGGATGTCCTTATGCCGGGGATGGACGGCCTGGAGACCCTGAAGAGAATCAAGGAGATCTCCCCGGAAACGGAAGTGATTCTCCTCACCGGGCACGGGGCCGTGCAATGGGCGGAACAGGGGATGGCCTTGGGCGCGTTTGATTACATGCTCAAGCCCTTTCGTCTGGATGATCTTGTCCGGAGGATAACCGCGGCTTACGAAAATAAATGTATCAATTCGAATAGTTCCGGCCCGGAAGATATTTGACCGCCGGTCCTCGCCCTTGTTTTTGCAGAAGTTCCCTTTTGACCAGATCCTGCAGATCGTGATTGGCGGTTCTGGGTGAAAGTCCGTTATTTAGTTCCTGGTATTTGCGTCTGGTGATATGGTCCTCTTTTTTTAGATACAACAGGGCGTTTTTTTGCCGGGGATTGATTCCCTCCGGCAAGCGCATTGTTTTCCCGAATTTTTTTTTGTCTTCATCTCCTCCCTTTTCCCGCTCGTCCGGTCCGGATCGCTCGGCGTCCTTTTCCGCGTTTGCGGGCTCGGTTTTTTGCTGTTTCCCGGGTTCTTCCCGGGGTTCTCGTTCCGGTGCGGGCTGTTGCTCCAGAATGATGTCCCGGGAATATATAGTCTCTTCCTCGGTCATTACCGCTGCCCGGGTTATGCAGTTTTTAAGCTCCCGGATGTTGCCCGGCCAGTGGTAGTCATTCAATTTTTCCAGGGCGCCCTTGCTAAGGCCGAGATTCTTTTTGTTGATCATATCTCCGGCCTGATGCAGGAAATGGAAAGCCAAAATAGAGATATTATCACTATGTTCGCGTAAGGGAGGGATATGTATATTGATTATTTTCAGGCGATAATACAGGTCCTCGCGAAACCGGCCCGCGTTGATTTCGTTTTGCAGATTCAGGTTGGTGGCCGCCAGTAAGCGGACGTTGACATTGATTTCCTTGTCGCTCCCCAGGGGCTTTATCTTGCGCATGGCCACGGCCCGGAGCAGGGATTGTTGGACCCTGGGGGATGCGGCCTGGATTTCGTCCAGGAATAGAGTCCCTTTGTCCGCATCCAGAAACGCCCCCTTGCGCTCCGTCCTGGCTTCGGTGAACGCCCCTTTGACATGTCCGAACAAAGTGTCCAGCAGCAGATTCTCGTCCAATGCTCCGCAGTTAATGCTGATAAACGGATGAGCGCTTCTCTCGCTGTTCGCATGAATGGCTTCGGCCGCCAGCTGCTTACCGGTTCCCGTCTCCCCCTGGAGAAGAACATCCACGTCCGCCCGGGCGGCCTTGAGAATGTCCATTTTGACATTCTCCATTTTGGGGCCTCCCCCCACTATTTCGGTTAAAAAGTCGGGGCGGTCATGTTCCTGGTGCAGAAAATTCTCGGGGTCCACCCTTTCTTTCAGGGCGACGTCCCGTATTTCGGTTTCCCGTATGTGCAGTTTTTGCAGGGTATGGTTCAGGTGCTCCATCATATTCTTCAAAGCCTGAGCCAGAATGCTGGTTTCGTAGTCCGAGTTTCTGACCTCCAGGGGCTGCACGGATTCAATGTCCCGAATTTCATTTACCTTGCGTGCCAAATCCAGGATGGGACGGGTGATTCTTCTGCTTATGCAAAATATGATCAGAGTCAGCAGGAATATGGCGCATAGGGTTATTACAAACATGTAGTTTATCATTTGATAGCCGGCATCCAGAGGCAGGCGGCTGCGGTCGATGTAGGCCAGCCCGGCAACGATTTTTTCCTCTCCGGGTCGGGGATGGAACTTGACCGGAGTGTAGGCCAGAAAGTGGCGTTCCAGGTTTTTGGATTGGTTGGAGGAATCTTCAATCTGCATGCTTCCGTGTTCCCCCCGGAGTACTTCATTGACCATCTTCCAGTATTGGCTTTGGATGGTCCCGGGCTGGAACGCGAATTCAATTCCGGGTTTACCCAGAATCCCGCTGTAAGCCTGGCGGGCGGTCCGGGTTTGCAAAGGAATATTTACCCTGGTTTTTTCCTCCGACTCAAAGATGATCCATCCTTTGGGATTGAACAGGAAGTAGTAGCGGAGCTCCGGAGTGCGGGCCACGGACCACACCGGGGACTCCGGGGAGTTGAACAGGGACATGCGGTTGCGGATATATCGGGCATCCAGGGCCAGGATAAAATATCCCCGCTTTTGCCCATTTTTGAATACCGGGGTGGCCAGTCTCCAGACCAAACGCTGCGATCTTTTTTCAACCATTTTGTTTCTAACAATGGGATACTTGGCGGTAACCAATTCGGAAATCGTCACTTCTCCGGGACTTAAATCCTCTATTTCGTCCACAAGCAGCAGAGGGTCGGGTTTGAGCAGGCCCATTTCTACTCCGGAAAGTTCCTGAAGTTTGTCGTCCTTAATAAAAAGAGAGAATCGTTTTTTTTCTCCTGTAGACAGGAAGGTGATCGCGCAATAGGGCCGTTGGCGCAAATTGCGGGAAATCCGGAAAAAGTTGCGAATTTGCCCCGGGGAATGGGCTTCTCTGGCGAGATACAGGATGTCTTTTCGGGCCTCATCGAGGATGTTCTCAATTTCATAGCCCATGGACTGTACCTGGGCCCGGGAGTAGCGCTGCAGGGATATGGAGAGGTAGTTGGAGGTGTTGATGTACAGGGCATACCCGGCTCCGGCCAGGACCAGGATCACTGCGGGGATCATGGCCCTGAGGAAGCGGGTTCCGATTTTGAGCGGAGGCTTTTTCTCTTTGGATTTCAGGAGCTTGCTCAAAGAAAAATTCTTGTCCCAAAAAAGCATGTTTTCCAGATCCTTTTTTGCGAATCTAGTTTTGATTTCGCCTTGAAGTCAAGTGCGGATGTTGGCATTCAAGTTGCTTTTTATATCGCAAGAGAAAGGAGTGTCGGGCTTTGCTTGCCGGGCAAGGGTGCGGTTGTCCGGGATGTTTGTTTTTTGGCCGGTTTTTTTATTCAAGGAGCGGGAAATGTTTGGTTTGCACCTTATCGCTGATTTAGCCTTTAATTCCCGGGGACTATTTTGGGGGTGGCATTGGCGTGTTTCCGGGCACATCCCGGAAACGATTTTTTCCCGTCTGATCATGGTTGTGGATACCAGAGCCCTGGACTCTTGGTTACTTCATTATTTTGCCGACCTGTACAACAGCAGTCTGCTGTTGTTCGCCGTATGGACCTTGGTCCTTACCGTTGTGTGGGGGGTGTTTACTTCTTTTGCCGCGGACCGGGTGATTAGAGCCGTTGTCCGGTGTCCGATCGACTAAATTACGGGGGCCTTGAGGAAGCAATGTAATGCATGACTTGTTGCTGTTGCATTTACCCTTCGCCGGAATTGAAATATTCTGGCCGGCCGTGGCTCTTCTTTGCTTTTGCGCAGGGTTGGTTGCGGGTTTCTTTGGAATAAGCGGCTCCTGGATTATCGCCCCGGGACTATACATCCTCGGCTTCCCCCTTCCGTTTGCCATCGGGACCAATATGACCCAGTTGACCGGCCGTTCTTTGTTTTCACTGTATAAATATTTCCGGTTTTCGGATGTGGATTTCAAGTTGGGGGCAACCATGCTTCTGGGAGGAATCCCGGGAATTGAAATCGGGGTGAGAGCGGTCCTTTTGCTGGAACGGGTGGGACTGGCGGAGGAGATTGTTGGTTGGAGCTATGCGGGTTTGCTCGCCGCGATAATCTGGCTGGCTTATTTTGATGCCCACAGAGTGGTTTCTGATATCGCCGCGGCGGACAAATCCGGCTTTTATAAAAGCAGCAAACCGGGATGGAAGCTCTGTTTCAGGCTCTTTCCGGTTTTGTCTTTCCGGCAATCAAGAGTCATTTGTTCGTTTTGGGTTGTCCTCGCAGCCGGCATCCTGATCGGTTTTATATCCGGACTGTTGGGAGTCGGGGGCAGTTTGGCCCGCATGTGCATCCTTGTTTATCTGCTGGGTTGTTCCACACGCAATGCCTTTGCCCTTGATCTGTTGCTTGCTTTTCTTACCGGCCTGTACGCGAGCGGGGCATACGCATTGAGGGGGCGGGTGGATCTGTTGGCTGCCTTGCTGATAATTCCAATTATTTCTCTAGGCATAAGTCTGGGAGCGGCAATTACCAATATTACCCGGCAAGAGGCGAAAAAGGCCGCTTTTATGTTGCTTGCTTTTGGTTCTCTGCTCTCCGTGGTCGCCATGCAACTTGGATTTGTCCTTTGGGCCGGGATTTTCCTGGCCCTGTCCTGTTTTCTATGCGTGGTGTACCTGTGTTTTTTTAAGGGCGGTAGGATGGCGGGATGAAAAATATATTGCTTGTTTTCTTGTTTTTCATGCTCAATACCGGTTTCCTTCAAGCTGCGGAGGTGGTTCAGGGACAATGCGTGGAATATGACGGACACAACAAGCAGCTGAAAATCATGGTTTTGAAGTCCGCGGATACAAGGAAAAATATGTATGAGGGGTCTCCGAGTAACGTCCGGGTGTTCAATACTGCTCAAGCAATGATGAGCAAGGAGCCGGATGATGGAGACATATTACGCATATCCTATTATATACGCGATGGTGAAAAAGTGGCTTTGAAAATAATGAATATAACTAAACAAAATAGTTTGAAAAAGTGAATTTGTAAACAAAACCATAAATGGAGTTTTCCATGCAAGTTAAATCCAAACTGATAATGACATTACTCGTTTTTATTGTCAGCTCCGTATTAATGTTCGGAGTTGTGAAGGTCGGGGATTATTATGTGTCAAAAGCGGAAAATATGCAAAATGATGCGGTTAAGCTCCAGCATAATCTTTTACAGGCCAGACGTGCGGAAAAGAATTTTTTTCTGCGTCAAAACTGGAAGTATGTAAAACAGTTTGAGAAAATAATTGAAAAAATGAAGAGTATTTTGCAAATAGTTTCGAAGCGAAGCAGATATGATAGAAACATAGAAATGCAAAAGTTGGTAATGCAGTATTCTAATAATTTTATGGATGTTGCAAAGCTGGAAAAGCGTATAGGGCTTACAGAAGAAAAGGGGCTAAGACATGATTTTATCCTGGCCGGGAGAACGATGGAAAGCATATTTAAAGATGTAGATGATAAAAGTATCCAGATTGCACTTTTACAATGCCGAAGGCAGGAGAAGAATTTTATAATCAGGAAAACCGAAAAATACTTAAATAGATACAATGATGAAATAGATAAATTGGAATCTCTTATAACCTCAAATATGCCTCATTCGGTTCAGGAAAAGGCAAAGGAGAAGATGGAGGCTTATAAAAAATCTTTTTTGGAGTATGTCCGAGCCCTGAAAAAAGAAAGAGAGCTAAAAGGCGTTTTTATTCAAGCGGCGCGAACATTGGAGAATAGATCGGATAAATGGTTCAATTTTTATGAAAAGAAACTGGCCGGGATAAAAAAAGTAGCCGATGCCTCTATCTTGGGCGTGTGCCTTGCAATATGTCTGTTTGCCTCTATATTGGTGATTTGGATCATAGTATCCATTATCAGGCCGTTGAATTCCTTGCAGGGATATGCGCGAACGATAGCTGACGGGGAGTTGGAGACCGAAAGTCAATTTGAATACACCGGTGAGTTTAAAAGGCTTTATGAGGCAATGAAAACCATGGTCGGTTCCCTTGGACATTATATCCGGCAGGCCAGAGAAAAGGAAAGTGCAGCCCGGGAGCAGGAGGAAAAGGCCAAAATTGCCATGCGTGATGCTCAAGCAAAAGAGGAAAAAATTGCCCGTCTTTTTGATAATTTGAAACAGGCCGCCAATGAATCGGAAGAGATAGCCGGTAATGTTGCTGTCGCTTCCGAGCAGATTTTGGCCATGTTTTCCCAGATTCAAGAGGGAGCTAAGACCCAGCGGGACCGGACTACGGAGACAAGTACGGCCATGGAGGAGATGAATTCCACGGTAACGGAAATTTCCCGCAACGCGTCCAACGCGTCGGAAGATGCGAATACCTCCAGGCAAAAGGCCGAGGAAGGTGCCGAGTTGGTCAGACAGGCGGTTGATTCGATACAGGACGTGAATTCAAAAACCGATAATCTCCGGGGAGGCATGGAAAAATTGGGTGCGGAAGTCCGATCCGTTACGGAGATAATAAATGTAATTAGCGACATTGCGGATCAGACCAACCTGCTTGCCCTTAATGCGGCTATTGAAGCCGCGCGGGCCGGTGAGTCCGGACGGGGATTCGCAGTAGTCGCCGACGAAGTGAGAAAGCTTGCGGAAAAGACAATGGCCGCCACTGACGACGTGGAAAGAAATATCAAAAATATTCAGGAAGCGACGGAAAAAAATATGGAAAACGTGGAAGATACGGTGCGCATTGTTTCCGAAAGCACTGAACTGGCAAACCGTTCCGGCCGGACACAAGACGAGATCGTGGAGTTGGTAAAAAACAGTGCGTCACAGATCATGGATATTGCGACGGCTTCGGAACAGCAGGCGAGCGCCTCGGAAGAGGTGAACAAAGCCATCATGGATATTACCAATATAGCCCAGGAAACCGAGGAAGGAATACATAATACATACGAGTCCGTGGACAATTTGAATAAGCTTGCCGAAAGACTGAAGTTGCTTATTGAAAAGATGTCCAAGGACGCTTGATTTATGGAGTGCGATTAAGCGATGCTGCATACCGAAAAATATATTGAAGACGCGGATTTGGCAGGGGAGCTTCTGGACAATACCCGGAGCAACGGCGGACGCTTAAGCCCGGAGGACATAGTTTTCGGATTGAAAAATATTTTAAAGCTGAAATATTATCCTGTGGCGGTTAAGTTTTTCTACAGTAGCCGGGAAATAAGTGAGGCCATGGGCGGGGTTGATTACAAGACCGGCCTGCGCCCGTTCACGTTTTGCCATTATCTGGCTGCATCCAGACAGCGGGGCGATATCCTGTTCGGAAGCCCGAAAAAAATCGGCTGCTCAAATGCTTCTTATGTTCTGGGATGGAAGGAACTTAACGAGCGGGAAGTAGATAAGCACCTGAAGTACACAAAGGATCGCGCTCAGGCGGAGCGGTTTTTGTTGACCAAGACAAGGATGGAGTCCGGACTCTTGGGTTTTGCCTCCGCCCCTCTGCATCTGGCCCCGTATGAACCGGACGTTATCCACGGCATATGCGATCCGCTGCAGGCATACTATCTGGCCAATGATTGGTGCGCCGCATTTGATGTCCATCCTTTTGAGATGCGGATGACCATGAATTCCTCGGTCTGTCATGGATGTGTACACGCGTATCAGTCGGGCGAGCCGAATATAACCCTGATGTGCAGCGGAAGCAGGACCGCGGGCAAGACCGAGCAGGGGGAAGTGAATTATATATTCCCGGCAACGCAGTTGGAGACCCTTTTTCATTGGACTTTGGAACGAATCGTGCGGGACGGGTCCGCCGCCTATTCCAGGCAGGCTGAACCATTTCCCGGTCTTGACATCTGCAAATTGTGTCCTTTTCTGGTTTTTACTTCTCCCAAGGATTAGCAGGCCGCTCTAAATCTCCCAATGGATGCAAAGCGGGGGTGAACTCAAACTCTTAACCATGGATAAGAGCTCGGAGATCTTGAATTTTTTGTCGCCTTGCCCTTGAGCTTTTAAAGGGAGCCGCGTTATAAGGAATTTTGGGGCAGTCGGTTAGGATCGTCCCGGCGGGTTGTTTCCTGTCTGGACAAAAACAGGCTGCCCCGGGATTGCTTGTTGCGGAGTCCTTCAGTCTTGTATGCCCAGGCCTTCCCGGATATCCTTTTCGATCTTTTCCCGGTAATAGTTCCTGGAGCCGGTGTTGGACATGACCATGTCCAATTGTCTGGTATGCATGAGCATGTACCCGACAATCTTTAGCCTGTTGCTCATAAATTCCTTCTCCAAATCATCGATCCGGGCGAATAAAGCGTCTTCCTTTACATCGCACGCAAAGGCGAATTTTCGTAGTATTTCGGCGATGAATTCGGCCCGCATCTTTCTCCGGGGCAGGTCCGCGGCCCCGCCCTTGAACTGAAACCGGGCATAGTTTTCCGGGGTCCTCTCCCCGACAAGGGCTTCCACCTCCGTGAAGTGGAAACCGAATCTGGACTGCAGGTGGCAGAAGTTTTTG
>CAYNNQ010000030.1:0-33029 GCA_964398785.1 uncultured Desulfovibrionales bacterium
GTCGCCCCCTGCGCGGGGGCGTGAATTGAAACGATATCTCCAGGGTGATGCGGCCGCAAAATCCGGGGTCGCCCCCTGCGCGGGGGCGTGAATTGAAACGCCAGGATCCAGATCACAATCCAAAAACCGGCGGTCGCCCCCTGCGCGGGGGCGTGAATTGAAACAATCCGCCCGGTTCTGCCGGACTGAATGCCGTGGGTCGCCCCCTGCGCGGGGGCGTGAATTGAAACGGATTTGATAAACAACGACGCCTATCTCAAGAACGTCGCCCCCTGCGCGGGGGCGTGAATTGAAACTGTTTGACTGCTTCTAAATACACTTCATTACTTGGGTCGCCCCCTGCGCGGGGGCGTGAATTGAAACCGGGCCTTTACCGTGGCAAAACTGGCCGGGATGGAGTCGCCCCCTGCGCGGGGGCGTGAATTGAAACTGTTGAATTTGGTGGTGGTTCCGAGTTAATCTATATGGTCGCCCCCTGCGCGGGGGCGTGAATTGAAACCTGGCCCGTTTATTTTTTTGAATATTCTAATAAGTCGCCCCCTGCGCGGGGGCGTGAATTGAAACGCGGACGGCCTGCAGGTACCGCGCGTGAGTCTGGAGTCGCCCCCTGCGCGGGGGCGTGAATTGAAACGAGACCGATGCTGCAAAGGTGGAAAGCAGCGTTGGTCGCCCCCTGCGCGGGGGCGTGAATTGAAACGTTTTTTGCATTTTTCGCAGTGGATATACATTTAGTCGCCCCCTGCGCGGGGGCGTGAATTGAAACACCATCCCGGTTGAGCGCGGCAGCGGCAAGGTTAAGTCGCCCCCTGCGCGGGGGCGTGAATTGAAACATCAGCCAAAAAAAAAGCACAAAGGGACATCCATGGTAAGAATGTCAAGAGGGAAAGCGGAGGTTTCTCTTCCACCTCGGAAGCCTCTGCCCTTGTGGTCCGATCTAATTAAATTTGCCGACTTTTTTGCTCCATTCCAGTGGTCAATATATAAATTTATGACCAGACATCCATTTGCGAACGTCCATCGGAAGACTTGAGCTTTACGCAGCTCCCTTTGCAGAGGCAACCGCTAAAAGTCGAATGCTGGACTCAACCGCACAGATAAAACATTGCAACTATATGATTTTACTTAAAACTTTCAACTTAAAACTTAACACTGCCTGCAAAAATATATTTTTTGCAGGCGCTTCTTTGCAAGGGTCATTGCAGAAGATTAAGTTTGGGTAAACTTGCCGGCCTCGAAACAGGTCTATTGGTGCATCGCGGTATTCCGCTCGCACAGTCCCTTAACTGTTCCCGAACAAACAGCATAAAGCAACTCAAATTGCTCGGATGCTAGGTTGCTTTATGCCACCTCCAAGCCGGTGGCCGGATACCAACGGCTCAATTTTGTGAAATTCTTTGGTTGTCCACCGATCCAATAATTCTTTTTTGTGCAGTTCTGCCCATTACTGCATCAAGCCTCGAACTTTTGCCGGCAGATAACCCGCTATTATGATAGCCAATAAATTCTTTGACCTTGCGGCGCAGGGGACACACAAAATTCTCCAGGCAGACCAATCGCGAAAGCATTGGCTTGATAGACAATGACTTTTTCGCCGGACTCAAATCCAACCCCGTCGAATTCGACCAGTTTTAAATGCGGCTTGTCCAACTTCTCCCGGAGCCCCAGCGGATCTATCGTGCTGCGGCTCCGTAGCCAGTTCATGACGATATCCGACCCGCCTTGCGCAGCCCTTTGATTTTTGTGTCCTCTGTTTTTTGACTTCTGTCCTTTGCCTCCCACTTGAATTCAAAAAAAAGCACGGGTAGTATCCTCTATGTAAAGACGAAATACCCGGGAGAACCCGCAATGAAAAAACTGCCCATTGGAATCCAGACTTTTGAAAAGCTGATCCAGGAAAATTATGCGTATGTGGATAAAACCCATTTTGTTTCAATGCTCGGCAAAGGCGGATACTTCTTCCTGTCCCGGCCGCGTCGCTTCGGCAAAAGCCTTTTTCTAAGCACCCTGAAGGCCGCTTTCGAGGGCAAGCGCGATCTTTTTGAAGGCCTTTATCTGCACGACAACTGGGACTGGAGTGAAACCAATCCGGTTTTGCACATAAGCTTCGGATCGGGAGTCATGCGCAGTTTAGAGGAACTGCGCACTACCTTTGAGGAAATCCTCTACGATCAAGGCCAGCATCACAATATTGAATATGCCCAAAACAGCCTGAAAGGCAGATTTAAAGAATTGATCCAGAAATGCCACGGCAAATATTCCCGCCTGGTGGTCATCCTGGTTGACGAATACGACAAGCCCATACTGGACAGTATAGAAAAGCCCGAACTGGCCGTGGAAATCCGGGAGGAGCTCAAAAACTACTATTCCGTGATCAAGGACTGCGACCCGTACATCCGTCTGACATTTATCACCGGAGTCTCCAAATTCAGCAAGGTCTCTCTTTTCAGCGGGCTGAACAACCTGGAAGACATCACCCTCAGCAGGAGTTATGCCACTATATGCGGATACACTCAAAACGAGCTGGAAAAAGTTTTCGCCGACTACCTGCCGGGAGTCGACCTGGAAGAAGTAAAAAAATGGTACAACGGCTATTCCTGGCTGGGAGAAGAGGTCTATAATCCTTTCGATGTCCTTCTTTACTTGAGAAACAAGGAATTCTCCAACTACTGGTTTGAAAGCGGCACCCCCACATTCTTGATCAAGCTCTTGCAGTCCCGGAAATACTCCGTCCCGGAGCTTAACGACCTAAAAGCCGGGGAAAAACTGCTGGGCAGCTTTGATATAGATTTTATCGAGGTGGAAAATCTGCTTTTCCAGACCGGGTACCTGACCATAAAAGGGCTGGAAAAAATGACCGGAATGCGCCGCTACACCCTGGGCTACCCCAACCAGGAAGTCCGGCAGAGCCTGGCCGACTATGTGCTTTATTATTTCACCAAGGCTCCGGTTGAGCAGGTAAATAACGCCTTTGCCCTGTACGAATCCCTGCGCGACCTGGATATGGACCGTCTGCACGAAATCTTTCACTCCTTTTTCGCCTCCATTCCCTATGACTGGTACAAAAAGCAGCAAACCGCCGGATACGAGGCCTACTACGCCTCCATTGTCTATTGCTATTTCGCGGCCACCGGCATTGATGTCCGCCCCGAGGTCCATTCCAACAAAGGGCGTCTTGATTTGGTCGTGCGGCTTGATAACCGCGTTTATGTGATTGAATTCAAGGTCGTCGAGCAATGCGGGGAAGAAAAGGCCCTGGAGCAGGTAAAATCAAAGGGATACGCCGAACAGTTTGCCGGGCGGGAAATTTATCTGATCGGGGTGGAATTTTCCAGCCAAAAGCGAAATATCGAAAGTTTTGCTTGGGAAAAGGCAGGGTAACTCCCAAATCCTTAGCCAATCCGGATTTTGCAAAAAACAGTCGGGGAAAAAATGAAAAATACTGATCCGATACGCTGGCAACAGAGGTTCAGCCGGTTTGAAAAAGCGTCCGGGCTTTTGTTCGAGGCCATGGAAAGTCCGGTTGAAAAACTCAGCAAGCTGGAACAGGAAGGTGTAATCCAGCGTTTCGCTGTTGTTCTACGAAGGCTTTGACGTCAAATCGCCCCGGCAGGCATTTGAAGCGGAATACATGGGAGAAGAAGATACGGAAGCCGCCTTGAACGCCCTTTCCAAGCGCAATCCGCTCAGCCACACCTACGAGGAAGAAATCGCCCGGGAGGCGTTGCGCGAGATACAGCAAAATTATGCTCCCATGCTGAAGCGTCTTCAATATACGTTAAGGGAACGAAATCACCGGGAATGAACGACGGCCTTAAACCAAGGCACCGGGAGACCATAATCGCGGAGCTCCAAAAGTGCCCCAAGCTGAAGAAGGCAATCCCTTTCGGCTCCCGGGCCATGGGAACATACACCCCGGAAAGCGATATCGACATCGCCCTGGAAGGAGACCTGGACCTAACCGACCAGACGGAGCTTGCCGAAAAATTAAACCAAACAACCATCCCATACACAATCACCCAAATTTAAATTTGGGTGCGGGGTCCAGTATTTTGGCTTAACAAAAAGCTAAAATGTATTGCACAAATTCTTGAGAGGAACCAAGTTTTTACTAAAGGCGGTAAAATCGTATGCATTCAAAAGCCAAGTGCAAAAACGCCGATCGTTTTGTTCCGGTGTATCTGGCCGCAGCCCTGGTCTGCCTTTTATTGTGCTCTTGTGCCGCAAAATCCGGTCTTTCCGGCGCTTCCGGGGAGAATTACCAGGGCCGGATTTCCGAATACACCTATTCCCAAAACAGCAGCCGGATCACGATCGGGATCGCAAACATCCACAACCATGTTTCCATGAACGGAACCGGCAGCATTGAGCAGAACAAGAAAAGGATCCTGGAAATAACCGAAGTACTAAAGACCAGGGGGGCGAACATGGTTGTCTTTCCGGAATGCTCGCTTACCGGGTATTTCTGGGAAGACTCCCCGGAATGTTGGGAGTACATGCGCGCCGGGGCGCTCGACCGGCACATCCCCTGGCTCAAGCGCTTAAAGGCAAAACTGGGCCAGGGCCTTGAATACATAGTGTTCAACGCCATACGCCTTGATCCGGACAATCCGCGGGGCAAATTCCGCAATTCCGTCTTTGTCCTGGGCAAGAATTTTGACTGCAAGGATATTTCCGCGGAAGCAAACGAAAAGAAGCATATCTATGACAAGACCTTTTTGCCGGGCATTGAAAAGAAGTTCACCCGCGGTCCGCAAACCGACCATCTGGTGATCGATACCCGCTGGGGCAGGTTCGGGTTTACCACCTGCTACGACATGTGCTTTCCGGAAATTTTTCGGGAGTACGCCAACGCGGACCGGGTGGAGGCGATCATCGAGCTGTCTAGCTGGCGGGGGACTTCCCAAAGGGAGTACCCGGGAATGGACGTGCGGATGGACAATTATTACGGCTTTATTTGGAATCTCATGGCCTCAAGCCAGGCCGCGTTCAATCAGACATGGGTTATCGCCTGCAATTCGGTCGGTTTTCAGGACCGGGGCGAATATGAATTCTGGGGCGGATCCGGTGTCTGGGCTCCGTCCGGGGTCCGTCTGGCCGGGGCGTCGAACCGGGACGAAGAACTCTTGCTGATCCGCAATCTGGATATAAAGGGGCAGGTCGAATACGAAAAAAACGATTTCTGCTACCACGACGATTTCATCCGGGTGTACAGGCCGCTTAAAAATCTGCGCACTTTCACCCGGATGCGGGATTGATGAAAGATACAAGGGCTCGTGCTCGCTTTAAGCCGTCCTTAATTTCCAAACATTGACCGGCTTTTAAGCCGACTTGCCCGGTAAAGGCCAAAAGCCGGACGACGGCTGCGGCAATTCGGTTTGGCGGAGGATAAGAGGCGCCTGCAAAAAATATATTTTTGCAGGCAGTGTTAAGTTTTAAGTTGAAAGTTTTAAGTAAAATCAAAAGGTTATAAATTTTAATCTGTGCGTTTAACTCCAGTATTCGACTTTTTGCAGATGCCTCTGATAAGGATTATAGTCCGGGCTTGTTCGCATTCAAGATTAAAGACCTGCCCCCATAAACCGCTGAATTTACAGCTAAGCGGTTACCCGCTCCCCGATTTGCGGCGTTGTAATACACTGTTCGATTACTTTGGCCCCCATAAACCGCAAATATTTGTTCCGTTCTTTATTTGCAATAAATACCAAGAAAAACATCTTGCCCTAAGAAGAGCTTGGGGGTTATGCTCAATGCTGAAATAGTGCAAAAAATGGTATCCAGGGCATAAATGGACTTACTGCGCAAACCTAGATCAATATAAATTTCTGAAAGGCGAGTACAAGATTATTGGTTCCTCGACGTTTGATATGGATTTTCTCCGCCAGATTTTTGGGGATGCCCAACTACCGGCCCAGTGTTTTCTAGGTCCCGCCAAAGGGGGCTCCCCCCTCCGGACTCTAGTTTTGAAAGGGAGAAAAAGTTTGGCAGCATTCAAGTTGGTACATTTGCCAGTCTGCATTAAGAGCCCGATTCTCGGTCCGACCGAGAAAACGCGCGAAACGCGCGGCCTCTCGTTAAAAGCATCCAAAAAGATCAGGCGGAAAAGATATAAAAAAATCCACACGCTGTGTCGAAGAGCCAGATTATTTTTTCGGCAATATATCACAAATGAGTGATTGAGGAAGCATTGGGTCATTTTGGTAATTGAGTCCGGGGGCCGGAGGCCATCCCAGAAAGCGAGAGAGGTGTTGATAAAGCGTTTGCCGCGTACCCCGGAACGGAAAAGACAGCTTTGATCAAGGAGAAGGGCACATGGCTGAAGACAAGACGGAAAGTGAACCGCAAGAGGAACGTTCCTATCAGCGCAAGGCTATTGAGGCCGCCCGGGAGCACTGGGAAAAACAAAAGCGCAAGGCAATCAAGGAAAGGCGCACCTTGCGCGGGCTACAGATAGTTCCCAAGTCCAGCTATTATGACGAGTCGCATGGTCACAAGCCTGGGGAGAACAACTGGACAGGGCTTGGTTTTGATCTGCATCCCCAGGTAGCTTGTGTTGCCGGGGGGTTGGTGGTTTTGTTTATAGTCTTTACCTTCATCTTCAAGAGTGAAGCAGTTTCTTTTTTTCAGACAGTTTTGGACGGCATCGGAGACAATTTCGGATGGCTGTATATCCTGGCTGCTAATTTTTTTGTCATAGTCATGATCCTTATCGCCTCCAGCCGGTTCGGGAAGATACGTATAGGCGGGCCGGATGCACTTCCGGAGTTCAGTACGTTCAGCTGGTACGCCATGCTCATTAGTGCGGGCATGGGCATCGGACTCATGTTCTGGAGCGTGGCCGAGCCCATATTTCATTATATGGAACCTTCTCCCATGTTTGACGTCCCGGGCCAATCGGCCCAGGCCACCCAGGCGGCCCTGGGGCAGACCTATTTTCATTGGGGCCTGCATCCCTGGGGGATATACGCCCTGGTTGGGCTGTCCCTGGCATTTTTTGCTTTCAACCGCGGGCTCCCCCTGACCATCCGCTCCATATTCTACCCGCTTTTGGGAGAAAAGATATACGGCTTTTGGGGCAATGTAATAGATATCCTGTCTGTTCTGGCCACCCTTTTCGGGTTGGCTACCTCACTGGGGCTCGGTGTGAAGCAGGTTTCTTCCGGACTCAACTATCTAGTCGGTTTCCCGGATACGGTCTGGTACGCGGTCCTACTCATAGGGGCGATTACCCTGCTTGCCACTATCTCTGTGGTGGCCGGATTGGACAAGGGAGTGAAGATGCTAAGTACCATCAATCTGTATTTGGCCGGGATCTTCATGTTTTTCCTGCTTCTGGTCGGCCCTACCGTGTATATACTACAGGCCTTTACCCAAAACCTGGGCTTTTATATCCAGAATTTGCCCCAGCTCAGTTTCTGGGTGGAGACGTTTCACGGCGCGGAAGGGAGTAACTGGCAGAATCCGTGGACCATTTTCTACTGGGGGTGGTGGATCTCCTGGTCTCCATTTGTGGGCATGTTCATTGCCCGGGTCTCTAAGGGCCGTACAGTGCGGGAATTTATCCTCGGAGTGATGATTTTTCCCACCCTGCTTTCATTTCTGTGGATGTCTGTTTTCGGCGGATCCGCTTTGTGGCTGCAGTCCACGGGTGCCGCGGACATATCTGGTGCGGTGAGTAAAGATGTCTCCACCGCCCTTTTTGTCATGCTAGAGAATTTTCCCTGGACTTGGGTTACTTCGCTCATCGGGATTGTCCTGGTCACTGTGTTTTTTGTTACTTCCTCGGATTCCGGGTCCCTGGTCGTGGATCATCTTACTTCCGGGGGCAAGCTGGATTCCCCGGTCCCGCAGCGGATTTTCTGGGCGATTACCGAAGGGTTGTGTGCCGCAGCGCTTCTTTTGGGCGGTGGACTTACCGCCCTGCAGAGCGCTTCCATCGCTACCGGTTTGCCGTTTACTTTTGTTTTGATAATCATGTGCTACAGTCTTTTTAAAGGACTGCAGGAAGAACACTATCACGCCACCATTATTGAAAAAATAGAGCCGGAGACCCAGAAGTTCGAGGTCCCCATGCGGCAGAGGGAACATCAAAGCGGGGAAGCATCGGAAAAATGATAATTGACGCCGTTAAGATGGAAAAAGGCCATTTCCGGATGGAGACTATAAGGATACCCGGTTGCCTTAGAGCTCATCGCTTGCCGCGAGCTGTTCGCACAAAGAGTAAACGGCTTCGGTATATGGGGTTTTTTTATCCATAAGTCCGGATACGTCCGGTTCCATATCCAAAACTTTTTCCTCAAAAGGGAGATAATTGATTGAGGAAAATTGTGTTTGGTCCACGAGGGCATTTACTTTTCTTCGGTCGGAATCAGTACGGCATTTATTCACCAGTAGATGGATATCCGGGATGTTCAGTTCCCGGGCGAGTCCGGCTGAATGAAGGGCCACCTGGACCGAATTGAAGCTGGGCTCAGTCATGATTACTGCATGTCTAAAACCGTCCGCAAGAGCTCGTCCGAAATGCTCCACCCCGGCCTGGGTGTCCATGATCACCATTTCCTCTTCCCGGAGGCGGATATAGCGGATAATGCTGTCCAGGAGGGCGTTTTCCGGACACAGGCATCCGGCAGCAGCCTGAATGACGCTCCCGACTACCAGCAGGTTGATGTTTTCCGATATCTGCATCCCGAAGCGGCGGACAACGTCGGATACATCCGGGTTGAGCCGGAGCATTGTTCCCCAGCTTTCACCGGGTCGGACCCCGGTCTTTTCCTCGATATAGGAGATATTTTTGGAGACCGGAACAAGCTCGTTTGCTTTTTCCAGAGGGAAACCAAGGGAAAAGGCAAGATTCTGCTGCGGGTCCTCATCCACCGCCAGGACGTTGATTTCCCGGCCAGCCATGATTTTGGACATTAAAGCGGTGGCGGTTGTTTTGCCCACACCGCCCTTGCCGGTTACTACTATCCTGCGTCCATTATTGCCGGATTGTCCCTGTTTTTGCAGATAATCGGCGGCTGCAAACAACCTTTTGCCCTTGGTTCCCTCCCTGCTCATTTAAATCCCCAGTCCATTGCGTTTCTTTTCAATGTGTTTTTCAATCATATCCGTCGCCTTGGCCGGATCCGGTTCCACTGCATATGTTGCTCCGACTATATCCTCCAGGGTTTCGGTCATCAGGCCCGTGACATTAGCACTGCCGAATATTTTCGGAGGGATGCCCAGAACCGTGTATACCCCCGAGGAAACAAAGTAGGAAGCAATTGATACTGCTTTCTGGGACATCCATTCCGGAGCGGCCCCGGCAAGCGGAAGCTGGTCTATGCCCACATCCAAGGCTTTGGCCAGTTCCGCGGCCAGTACGAGTATCCTGGAGCAATCCACGCACGATCCCATGTGCAGTACAGGCGGAATGCCTAGGGTCTCGCATATGCCCTTTAGGTCTTCTCCGGCCTGGGAAGCGGCTTCCGGAAGGAGTAAACCGGCTTTTCCGGAGGCAATGGCGGCGCAGCCGGTCTGGAGCACAAGGATGTTTCTCTTGATAAGTTCCCGGGATAATTGTATGTGGCCGTAATCATGAGTGATTTTGGGGTTGCTGCATCCGACCATACCCACGGCCCCCTTGATTTTTCCTCCGGCAATGGCGTCAATCAAGGGTTTTAAGGTGCCGCCAAGCGCCTTTAGCATGGCTTCCACCGAGAACCCGGCCATCATCTTTGTCGGCTTTTCCGGGATCAGTACCCGGTTAGGATCCCGGTAAGTGTAGTTTTCAATGGCCATTTTTATGATACCTTCCGCGGTCTCAAGCGCATTGTGCGGATGGAACTCCATGTGTTCCGCGCCTGGCACCTTGGATTTTTCGCTCGTGGAGACTATTTTGCTGTGAAAACAGGACGCGGTGTTCGGGATGGACGGGAATATGCACTGATAGTCTATGACCATGGCCTCCACCGCTCCGGTGGCCAAAGCCAGTTCCTGATTGAGCATGTTCCCGGCTATGGGTATTCCCTTGCGCATTAAAAGTTCGTTACCAGTACAGCACATACCGGCCAGATTTATTCCCGAGGCTCCTTTTTCCTCGGCCATTTTCTTAAGTTCCGGATTTCTGGAGGCCTCGACGACCATTTCCGAGAGAACGGGGTTGTGTCCATGCAGGACAATATTGACCATGTCCTCTTTTAATACGCTCAAATTGGTCTGGGCCTCTTTTATCTCCGGCGTTCCGAACAGGATGTCCGATACCTCGGTGGCCATCATCGAGCCTCCCCAGCCATCGGAGAGGGAAGCGCGCAATCCATGCAGCAGTATGTTGGCCGGATCGGCCCCGACCCCCATATGGATACGGTGCATACCTTCCACAATCTCCCGGTCGACACTCCTGGGCATTATCCCGGTCTGTTCCCATATCTTCCGGGTTTTTCCCGGAGCTCGTCTAGTGAACTGGATGTAATTCTTTACGGTCCCGAATTCCTCGAGCATGGCCAGGGCAAGAGCGCGAGCAACTTCATTATCCGACTTGCCCTCGGTTTCAAGGCCGTATTCCGCGGCAACGGAGAGCATTTTTTCCCGATCCAGGATTTCATACCCTTGGGCTTCGCCCTTGGAGGTTTCCAGCAGGGTCTCCACGACTTCGCGTCCGTGATCCGAATGCGCGGCCGCTCCGGTATTCAGGTCGTCGAGTACGTTTCTGGCAACTATAAGATCGGCTCCGGCTCCGCATACGCCGCGGTCGGGCGAATCGCCGAACGGGTCTATACGGCAAGGGCCCAGTGTACATCTGTTGCAGCAAACACCTGTTTGCCCGAATCCGCATTGGGGCTGCTGGGCCTCAAGTCTGTCCCATGCGGTTTCAATGCCTTCTTGTATGGTCCTGGAAAGTACAGCTTTCGAGTTTTCATCCGCGGTTCTTTCGTTTAATTTATCTTGTAGCTTTTGGACGTTGTATTCTTCAGACATGGCTTTCCTCCGACTTTTTTTGCATTTTACAGGGATGACTGCAGAGGGCCCATTTCCGCCAGTTTGGCGCATACCAAATGGAATACCTTGATGTTTTCCGGAATATTTTGGGATTCTACTCCTTGGATATTCCGGGTTACATCCTGGACAATTTCCTTTCTACTATCAGCGACAAGCTCATTTGCTTCTCCAAAACTCAGGGCCCCAGTTTTGCAAGCTTCCACGCAGGCCGGTTGCCCGCCGTTTTTGAGTCTGGGGATACAATTGTCGCATTTGTACGCCACATCTTGTTGCAGTTCCGGATTAAAAACAAAAGTGATGGCCCCAAATGGACATTCCGTGGCACATAACCCGCAGGATATGCACAAGTCGTCTTTAACCAGGACGGTTTCCTGTTCTGCGTCGCGGTAGAGGGCTTCCGTGGGACAGGAATCAATGCAAGGGGCGGGGTTGCAGTGCCGGCAACGTACCGGATAGGTAAGGAAGTCGACTCCCGGTTGGATTTTTATTCGCGGTTTTGGAGACTCGGCTGTCAGAGGCGATGCCGTTTCCTGATGGGCGCTGGCGCAGGCCAGTTCGCAATGCCGGCATCCGACGCAGCGTTTGGCGTCAATAAAAACCGTTTTCATTTTTAACCTCCTTACCTTTTAACATTTTTTTTAAAGTTATTGTTAGAGAGCATAAATTTTAATATCTATTTGTTTGAATAAAGTATACAAAAATTTATTTTCGTTTCTTCCATTTTAAATCTAATATATTTTAAGGCTCTATTCAATAATATTTTTTTAAAAAAATCCCTCGACATATTAGATAAACTTCTTCGAGTTTGGCTTGCCTGAAATTTTGTGCTCCGCGCCTTTGGCGGAAAAGATAAGAAAAACCTCTCGCAGGCCGTACAAACACAAATGCAAAAAATAGCTCCTCGACGTTTAATATGGATTTTCCCCGCCTGGGATTTTTGGATCAAATTTTGCAAATAGGTGGGTGTGTGTAGCACAGGGCGTTATTTGTAGAAAAGCCATATCCTGATTTGCACAACTGCGGCCAGATTCATGTCTAATATCAGACAGTTTTTGCAAGTCACTTTAGTGAAAGTATTGGGTTGGCATGTGGATTTTTAGACACATATCCGGAGTTATTTTGAAAAAGACAGTCACGTTCGTACTGGTCCTTGTTTTGGCTGGGAATTTGGCCTTTGCCGGAGGTCCTCTCCCGGGGTCCGGTAGGGGTGCTCTTTTGTATAAGGTGTTAAATGTGCTGATGGACTCCGAGAGCGGCGCTGTCGGGGATCGTAATGCCTCCGAGAGTCCTGTAACCGAACTTGGGAGAAAGACTATAGAAAATATTTTGGCAGCGAAGGAAAAAAATGGAGGCGCTGATGAACATGGGGTACAAAGGTCCAAGTTCAATGCGCCGGATTTTGAAGTAAAAGAACCCAGCGTGCAGGAGCCTGAGGTTAAGTGGCGGGATTGAACCCCGCGGGTTTTGAGGCAGTATTGGCTTTGTTCTTATCGGTTGAGCCTATGTCTGGTTTGACATGTTTTTTGTTTTGTATCATCATAAAAGCTATAGGTATGCAATAATTGCGGGCCAAATGTTTAATGTCGCGCGTGGATTAAGAGATAAGACAGAAACGTAAGAATGGTTAATAAGCAACAGCATGGATCTTCCAAGGATGGTGATGCCCACATACTCAGAAGTGGAAAATACTTTAAATCAAGAGTGTGGCAAAAATTCGCTAACAGCCATGCATTGTCGCGCAGTCGCCCGGGTAGCGGAGCGGATAAGCTCGGCGGTAAATGCTGTTTCCTCGCCTCCTTTGGATATAGATTTGGTCCGTGTTGCGGCCCTGCTGCACGATATAGCCAAGGGACAATCCAACCATGCCCAAGCCGGAGCCATGCGGCTAAAAAACCTTGGTTTTTCCGAAACACTCGGGAAAGCAGTTGCCCACCACGCCGATTTTGAGCCCGTACCAGGATCCCGGATTACAGAAACGGAAATAGTTTATCTGGCGGACAAGTTTGTAAAAGGCACGGATATAGTTTCCCTGGAAAACAGATTCGAGGGCAAATACGATTTTTTTGGCGATAAGCCGGGAGGCTGGGAAGAAGTGGATCGACGTCGGAAACAGGCCGAAAAGATACGGACTAGGATTGAGCAAAAGATTGGCCAGAACGTATTTCAGCTAATTGAGGATTTGTGATTTTGCAAATTAACTAGTTAAAATATAAGGAGATATAGTTATGCCTTCTGTCTATAGTGCCCTTTGTGAACGGTTCTATGAAATTTGTTCCGCCCATAACCTTTTGGATGAACAGGTGAATATTCAGGCCCGGGTACTTACTACTGAAGAGGCCATCGGGAACCCGGAAGGGGATGATTTCCCCCTGCAGAAAGGGAAAGAACGGCTTATGGAGGCCAGGTTCGGGAACGGTGTCGGACAGGCCTTTACTGATCAGTTTGGCGACTTTTCCGGACGGTTAGGGCAAGTCTTGGAGATGGAACTGGAAAACAATTTCAGGCGTGCGGTTTTTGTTTCCGCCATGAATGCCGTTTTGAATCATCTGGGCATGGTCACCGGAACCGTGCATTGCCGTGATGAAAAGCCCACTCAATGCGCCGGGCATTTGGCTGATTTTATACACGCACAGTACGGCCATCCCCGGATTACCCAGGTGGGTTACCAACCCAAGATGGTGGAGAAGCTACAGGACTATTTTGATTACCGCATAGTGGACCTTGATCCGGACAACATAGATCAACCCAAGAAAAACGTGATTGTAGAGGGGCCGGAGCAGAACGAATCCGCGGTAAATTGGGCCGATTTGCTTCTGGTTACCGGGACTACTCTGGTAAACGATACCATTGGGGATTTCTTGAATGGCAAACCGGTCCTGTTCTACGGGACAACAGTGGCCGGGGCTGCCCAGATATTGGAATGGCCGCGTTTTTGTGCCTGCAGCGAATGACTCCGCCATGTATCTGTGTTCGGACAAGGGCCCGGGGTTGTCTTATCCCGGGTTTTTTTGGGCCATCCATCCCCAGAGGGCCTTTCGTTTAAAGCATCTAAAAAGGTCAGGCGGGGGAAAATGTTAAAAACCACAGGCCGTGCCGGAGAGCCATATAAAAATCCACCTGCTGTGTTGGAGAGCCGAAAACAAAAAAGCCCGCTATCTGGCTGGTGCGGACCAGATGCGGGCTTTAAAGGGGTTCAATGTTTCCGCAAGGGGCGGATCTTCAAGTCTCCCCTAGGGAAACAAATTTATTTTTTCCAGGCCGAGACTTTTTCCGGGTTTTCATCCACCCAGCGCCTGGCTGCTTCTTCCGGGGAAGATTTTTGGGCCCAGAGCATTACCTGCTGGCACTCTTCCAGGGTCCAGTGGAAGTTCTTGAGTAGACTGTAAACTTCGGGTTTATCCTTCTTCAGCCCCTGCCTGGCCACAGTAGTGATGTGTTCAGCTTCCCCGTAAACCTTCCTGGGGTCTTTCAGGTATTTCAGGTCCCAGCGACTGAACATCCAGTGCGGAGTCCATGCAGTGACTACTACGGGTTCATGATTTTCAATTTTGTTTTTAAGAGTTGCAGTCATCATCGCCCCGCTGCTACCGACTACTTCGTAGTTGTTTAGACCATAGGCTTCTATTGCCTTTTCCGTTTTTTGCATAATCCCGGCTCCAGGATCAATTCCTACTATTTCCTTGTCGAATTTTTCCGCATTGTTGGGCATTTGCTTAATGGAGTCGATATCCACATAAGTGGGTACCGCAAGCCCTATGCGGGCTCCAGTTAAATTCTTGCCCAAGAGGTCGACTTTATCCTGCAACTTTTCCTTGTACTCACTGTGGGTTACCGGTAGCCAAGCCCCGGTGAATCCGTCCACATCCCCGGCGGCTGTAGCTGTCCACATCGCTGCGGCGCTTACCGGGAGGATGTTCACATTGTATCCCATGTCTTCGAGAACGGTCTTGACAACGTTCGTGCTGGCCACTGTTTCCGCCCATTCCACATAGGCGAGCTCCACGTTACCCTTTCCGGCGTATGCCGGCAGACTCAAGGTGGTGAACAAAACGAAAACTGCTAGGATACTCAAGATTTTACGCATACGAACTCCTTTTTCTTTTGCTTGTGTATTGCGACTATTTTCCGCGGGCAAGGCTTCCTTGCATCTGGACAGGGTCGTTGGCCAAGTGTATTATTCTTTCTTTGGCCTTTGAAAAAAAATCTTTTTAAATGTCGTTAGGGAAAAGGGCCAATTAAATTTTTTCATACCAAGGATAATATAATGTTATGCCTATGCGGGATTTGGATATAGATCTTTTGCGTACATTTGAGGCGGTGGCCGAGTGTCGCAATTTCACCGGAGCTGCCAGACGCCTGAGCTTGACCCAGTCTGCTGTTAGCGCACAGGTGCGCCGTTTGGAGGAACTATTGGGCCACCGGCTGTTCGAGCGCAACAGTAAGCGAGTAGTCTTGACCGAACCCGGAGAGACCTTCGAGGAATATGCGGTCCATATCCTCCGCACACACGACAACGCCCTGGAAGAGATGGGGAGGCCCCGGGTACGGGGGAGAGTCCGTCTGGGGATACCGGATGATTACGCTTCTTACTTTTTGCCTCGCGTCCTGCGCCGTTTCGGAAAGTTGTATCCGGGGGTGCAACTTGAAGTTTGCTGCGAATTAAGTGTGGATCTTGTTTCGGAACTGGAAAGGGGGAATCTGGATTTGGCCCTGGTAACCCGGCAAAAGAACAGTGCCGGTGGAGAGGTCCTTTGTTCCGAGCCCCTTGTCTGGGCGGCAGCCAAGGGGAAAAGCGTACATAAACAAAAACCGGTCCCGCTGGCCCTGTTTCCCCCCGGTTATTGCGTTTTCCGGGAACAGGCCCTGAAGGCTTTGGCCAGTTTCGGGGTTTCGTGGCGTATTGTCTGTACCAGCCGGAGCCTGGCCGGTATCCGTTCTGCTGTATCAGCGGGTTTGGCCGTGACTGTGGTCAGCAGGAACACCTTGGCTGCGGACATGTGTATGCTGGGAGAAAATGATGGTTTCCCGGATCTTTCCCGGGTGCGGATCGCCCTGCATAGCTCGGAGGAAAATCCCCCGGAGCATGTTCGACGTCTCGCAGCGTTTTTGCGGGAGGAAATGGGACGGATCAACTCCTCGCCGAGCGGAAGCGGGGTATGCGGAGACAGAGAACGGGAAAAGGCATCCTGAGATGAAGGGCCGGGGTAAATCTTTGTCAATTGCGCAGATAGACTAGCTGGCCGGTGGTCATGCGCAACCTGCGGCTTATCATCCGCGCGGTCTCCTTGAGTATCTTGATTGCTATCTGGGGGTGATGCTCGGTAATCTTCTGGAAATTTGTTCGGGAGAGGACCAAAAGTTCGGTTTCTTCCCGGGCTATGGCCGAGGCGGATCTCGGCTCATCGTCAATGAAGGCCATCTCCCCGAAATGTGTTCCCGCGGCCAGGGTGACCACCACTTTTTCCAGCTTGTCCGAACTTTCCTTGAGGATGTCCACTTTCCCGGAGATAATAAAGGCCATATAATCCTGTCTATCCCCCTGATTGAAAATGTAGCGATCGGCGGGGTAGTTGTGCATACTTAAATATTTGGAAATTGTGGCCAGTTCCTCGTGATCGAAGTAAATCCCCCATTTGGTCTGATCGAACAAATCACATAAAGTCTGCTTTTCATTCTCAGGTCCGCATTTTGTTTTTTTCTTGTCCATTGTCTCCCTCCTGAGGCTTGTGGATCCTTTTGGGCACCTCCATTTTAGAGCACAATATCCCAAATGGTTTTATTTTTAAAGGGGGTAGTCAAGGAAATTTTCCGCATTTTCAAGACGGGAAAGGTGGAATGGAGGGTACAAAATTATGGTTTCTTGACGAAGGGGGGTGATTTTTTGTGTTTTTTTCCTGATCCTTTCGGGGAAAGCATCCAAAAGCGTCCAGCGAGGAAAGTCCACTGTTGGGGGCCGAGAACCAGAATTGTTTCAGGTGTTTTCGTTTACAATGCTCCCTGAGTCGCCCAAAAGAAGGTCCATAAGTATCTGTTCCACGGAAAGGCTGGTAGTCATCCGGGATTGCACTGCCTGGTCCAAAATGTCCGCCTGGTTTTCCAGGCTGGCCTCCTGCGCTTTGAGGGAGCCTTCCTTGCTTTCGTACATATCGTAAATAGTGCTTACCGTGCCCTGAAACTCGTCCACCAAGGCCTGCTGGTTGGAAAGATTTGTTTGCAGTTCGCTTCCTTTTAAGTTGCTCCAGTTCAGATCACTATTGGCTTCGTCCATGGGATAGAAACTGATGTTGAAACCGCCGTCATCATCGGAATGAATGTATACCTCGCCTCCGCTGCTTATTTGTTCCGTGCCCCATTTGCTCTTGTCCAGCATATATATGCCGTTGTAATCGGAGTTCTCCACCAGTCCCACTATTTTGTCCCGTAATTCGTTATAGTTTTCCTGCACTGTGGAGCTCGAGGGGTCCAGTTCCCCGGCGTTGACTTTTTCGATTATTTCTTCCATCTCTCCTAGTGTGCTTTCTATCTGGCCCGCTGCTTCCCGCGCGGTTCCGACCATGCTGGCTGCTTCCCCGACATTATTGGCGTATTGCCTGGTGGAGGCTGCATCCGAGCGCAGCCTACCGGTAATTGCCTGTTCAAAGGGATTGGTTAGGGGCTTGATCGGATTCTGGGCCAGGACCATATCCCTTAGATTCTGACCAACTCCGGAACCGTAAAACACAGAGTTGGTCAAAAGGTCATTTTGCAATAATTGCGTGGAGTAGTTGTTCAAGAAGTACTGCAGTGTACTCATGGCTTTTTGTATCCTTGAAGCAGGCTTTTTATCCTTGCTTTATATTCTAGTGTACCTGATATTTTTCTCCTAATCAATATATCGGACATTATTTTATGAAGTTTAGGGGTTTTTTTGTTTGGGTCCTCGATGTTTGATGTGGATTTTCTCCGCCTGATCTTTTTGATGCCAAACTACCGGCCCGGTGTTTTCTAAGCCCCGCCAAAGGGGGATGCTTGCCTCCTCCGGACTCTTGTTCTTGGAGGGAGAAAATGATTTGCTGCATTCATGTTGGTACTGTTGTCTGTCTGCATTCAGAGTCCCTTCCCGGTCCGGTTTCCCCCTTTTGGTGGGGCCAAGAAAACGCGCGGGCCTCTCGTTAAAAGCATCCAAATAGATCAGGAGGAGAAAATATAAAAAATCCACACGCTATGTCGGAGACCATTTTGTTTTTTCGCTTGATGCATCTTGAGTCCCATTTTTTTCCCTCCCCCAGTCTGCACAGGGGCAATATCTGTGCAGACTAGGGGAGGGGAGGATGTCAACTTTTTGCGGGGACGGCGCTGCAGTTGACCGGGTTGGCGGTTTTGGCCTATTTTGATTTCTTGGGGAGATTGCCCATTTCTAGTTCAGTTTAAAACTTAAAATTTAACGCTGCCAGCCAAAACGTATTTTTGGGGTGGCGCATTAAATCCCATGTCCGAGTTGGAAACTTGGTATTTCTAAGAAAGGGAATCTTATGGCTTTAAAAGATGTGTTTTCCTCCATGACCAACAATTTTGCAGAGAAGGCCTCTAGGTTTAAGGACTACGGTATCTCCAAGGGTGGCGAACATCTGGCCCGGTATTATCTGCGGGATTATGGGCAGGTCCTGAATTTCAAAGTGGATACTCAGGATAAAGACGTAGAGTTCGAACTGCTCCTGCACGGGGAAGATGCCCCTATCCGCGCGGAGTTGCACAATTATGCCATAGAGCACGAGGGGGAGAAGAGCTTTGTTTCTTTTAAAGGGGCTACCACTTCCCGGGAGTGGATAGACACCTTGTGCACCAAGTATTTCCTGGGCCGCAGATTCGAGATCCCCCAGGAATACGCCCGTCTATTGGAAAAAATGCTTTAATTTTCTGAAGTTATTTGGAGATCAACCTGTAGCCGGTCCAGATCGGCCCGGGTCATGATAACCCGGATTTCCTGGCCCAAGCAGAAGGTCTTGCCGGTGCGCTGTCCGATAATCTCTTGGTTTTCCGGCCAGAAGGTGTAATAGTCATCGCTTAAGCTGGAGAGTCGGACCATGCCCTCGGCCATTACTTCCTGCAGTTCCACCCAGAATCCGAAGTCGGCCAAAGAGCATATAATCCCGGTGAACTGTTCCCCGATCCTCTCCTGCAGGGCGATAATCCCTGCTCTTTTGAGTATCTCCCGTTCCGCTTCCATGCCCTTTCTTTCCAGGGCGCTCAGTTCATCTCCCAGTTCCTTCAGGGGGCGGACCTTGCGGTATACCCATTCTCCTTCCCCTAACACCGCTTTCAAGGCCCGGTGCACTGTAAGGTCGGCATAGCGCCGAATAGGGGAGGTAAAGTGGCAATAGGACACAGATGCCAGCCCGAAGTGGCCTTCGTTTACAGGGGTGTAGTAGGCCTGCATCATGCAGCGCAGAAGGAGACGGTTGACCAGGAATTCCAGATTGCTGCCCTCGGCTGCCAAAAGGAGGTTCTGAAGCCCCTTGATATCCGGATCCGGAGGGATATTTTCCGCCAGAGAGGTCTTGCTTAAAAGGGTGAACAGGGAGTCTATCTTGTCCTGGTCCGGCTCGGGATGGACCCGAAAGAGAAAGGGGGCCCCTTTCTCTTCCAGAAACGAGGCCACGGCCTCGTTGGCTGCGATCATGAATTCTTCGATTATCTGGTGGGCGAAGTATCTCTTCTTTTCCCGTACTTCAAGATCCTCCAGGGACTGGCTGATAACCACTTCCGGCTCGGGGAGATCAAAGTCCAGGCCTCCGCGAAGCCGTCTTTTCTCCATGAGCCGCGAAGCCAGCTGCGCGGCTTCGTCCAGCATACCGATTATTTCCCGCAGATTCTCTCTTTCCTCGGTGTCTTTTTTTTCCACTGCCGCGTGTACCTGGGCATAAGTCAGCCGCTTGCGGCTTTTTATGAGTGCGGAATAAAATCGGGTGTTTTTGCTTTTCCCCTGGCCATCGAAATCTATTTCCGCAACCATGGCCAGACGTTCTTCATGGGGTCTAAGGCTGCAGAGGCCGTTGGAGAGTTCCTCGGGAAACATGGGTTCCACGGAGAGGGGAAAATAATATGAATTCCCCCGGGTCTTGGCCTCCGTATCCAGATTGGAGCCCGGATGTACGTAATGGGAAACATCCGCTATGGCCACCAAAAGCTTGAAACCTTCCGAGTCTTTTTGCACGTGCACTGCATCGTCGAAATCCTTGGCTTCCGCACCGTCAATAGTTACGAAGGGTACGGAAGTAAGGTCCCGGCGTTTTTGCATCTCGGAATGGTCCGGAGCATGGGGCAGGCGCGCGGCCTCCTCGATAGTTCCGGCGGGAAACTCCGTGGGAATGCCGTGATTGTATTTGACCAGTTTTTCCTGGACCTCGAAGCTTTCTTCATCCCCGATGTCTTCGGTTACTACTGCGGACCACAGCCCGTTTTCCAGCATTTCCTCCGGCCGGGCGGCCACTATACGACCAGGCGTGGCCTCGTTTCGATCAATATTGTTCAAGATAAGGGAAAACTGGTGGCGTGAATCTGTGGGCCGGGCCAAAATATTGTCTTTTCCTATGGGCTTGACTATTTTCGCAGTCAAAGTCTCCACCGCCCTTTCAAGCACACGTACAATGCGTCCCTCCCTGTTTTTGCCTTTTTGGGAAGGGATGATCGCGGCAAGAACGGTATCTCCGTGCCTGGCGTCCTCCAGCTGGGAGGGATGGATGAATACATCCCTCCTGCGTTTGTCCTCCGGGATAACAAATCCCATACCCGCTCTTTGTATCTCCAGCCTACCCTTGACCAAGGGGAGTTTGTCCGCCAGGCAAAGTGATTTCCCGGAGCGGATAAGCCGACCCTCCTGAACCAAATGGTCCAAAAGGTGCTTGACCCGGTTCCTGGTCTTTTTGCCGTCAGCCAGCTGGGAATAGATGTATTTGGGAAGCAAGGGCTTTCCGCTGTCCTGAAAAAGTTTGATTATATCGTTTTTGTGTATCTTTTTGGAGGCCATGTATTTTCCTTATAGGTTCTTTAGATTGTTTTTGATCTTTTCCGGGGAATATTCACCGAGGTCGTAGACCCGGATTTTGTTGCTGCGGGGGAATTCCCGCTTGAGCATTTTTTTAAGCTCGCTTTTCAGCTTGCTTCGCTTTACCGGGAAAGTCTTTTGTTCAAAGCCGTTTTCTTGAAACTCGAAATCCTCCGGACCCGTCTTTATTATGACTACGGAACGGTTGCGTTTGTACGTCCGGATATCCAGGAAATGACGGACGGAGAGTTTGTCCAGTTTTCGGGTCACCGCGGGGATGAATGCGGATTTGTCCAGCATAAGTGGGTATTGTGGTTTTGTTTCCTTTCCTTGGGATCAGCAGACCCCGGGAGTATTTCCATTGTTTGGATATACAATCTCCAGGGAGGGCCGCACATGTTCCATTGTTTTTTGCAGGATCTCCAATAGCCGGGACTCGTCTTCAGTGGACAGGGAGATATCCACATCCAGGGAAAAGAGTTTGTTCCCGGCAAAGGAACGCAGCTTTACGGCATCCTTGCTTGTACACAGAATATACCGGCAATTTTTTTCCCGGGCAAATGAGCATATTCTTTGCCAGTCCCGGGAGGAAAAATTGCGGTGATCCGAAAAAAACAGCCGGGCTTTCGGCGGTACCCCGCAGAAGTCGGTTGCTGTGGCGGCGAATCTTTCCGGACTGGCGATACCACTGACCAGCAAATAGTCTCCGCATATTTTTTCTATCGGCTGGTTGTCCTTTACCCTGCGTAGCCCACAGGGGGTCGTTGTAAAAAATATAACCGGTTTATCCAGCCCGCTCAGCCTTTTCCTGGCCAGCTCCCGGGTCTCCTGCGGTTTGGGCCCGTCCATGTTTACCGCGAGGATATTCGCTCTTTTCAGGGCATCTTTTCCTTCCCGCCAATTCCCGGCTGGGAAAGTCCTGTTCCATCCCGGGCCCAGATCAGAGGTGGACAAAAGGACAATGTCCGTATGCCGAGGCATTTGCAGATGCTGGAATCCGTCATCCAGAAGTAGAATATCCGCTCCCAGATGGGCAATAGCCCATTCGGCGGAGCGTTTTCTTCGGGGGTCAACGAGTATTTCCATCTCCGGTAGGCGGTGCAAAAGGTCCAGGGGTTCGTCCCCGCATACTGCGGGGCTGTCCTCCAGGGCAACCCGGTGCGGGTATGCAGGCGGTCTGGCCTTGTATCCGCGGGTCAAAAGCACCGGCGTTAGATTTTTTCCCAAAATTCGGGCGGAAAGATACCTGCAGAAGGGGGACTTCCCTCGGCCACCCACGGCGATATTGCCCACAGAAATGCACAGGGGGTGGTCTTTTCCCGGGGGCCGAGCGGAGTACCAGCGACTGCGCCAGTACATTCCCCGGGCGTACATCCAGGCCGGTATACGAAGCAGAGGGAGGAGCTTGTCTTGCAGGGTGTGGATTGGGGGCATACCAAAGTGCCCGACCGGGTCTGTCTTCCGGCCGGGCGAAAAACATTACTCGCGCAATTGACCGAAAAACTGCAAAAGCATCAAAAACAGGTTGATGAAATCGAGGTACAGGGTGAGCGCCCCCAGGATTGTCCCCCGGCGAACTGCCGTGCCGTCCTCCATGGGGGCTGTCTCCCCCATGTTTTTAAGCTTTTGGGTGTCGTAGGCAGTCAGGCCGACAAAGACCAGGATGCCGATGCCGCTTATGACAAAATGCAAAGCTGAGCTCTGCAGGAATATGTTGACTATAGAGGCCAGGATAATGCCCACAAGGCCCATGAAAAGGAAACTACCCCATGAAGTAAGGTCCTTTTTGGTGGTGATACCGTAAATGCTCATGGCCGCGAACATGCCAGCGCAGATAACAAATGTGGAGGCTATGGAAGTAGCGGTAAAGAGCATGAGCACAGTGGAAATAGTTACCCCATTCAATGCGCTGTATAGCAGGAAAAGCCCGGTTGCTGTCTGGGCGGACATTTTGGAGATTCCTCCGCTTATGGCTACCACTAGCAGGAGTTCGCCGATAATAAGTCCCCAGAACAGAGGCTGATTTCCGGTAAGGGTCTCCATCATGCCCGGGCTGGAAATCATGCCGTAGGCCGCCAGTGCGGTTAGACCCAGACCGAGGCTCATCCAAGTGTATACTCCCCGCATAAAGGCGTTCAGGGCTTCCGCACGCGTAGCGCTGGAAGGCATGCTTTCGTTATTGGTCATCTTATCCTCCTTAAAAAGGGTTGTTTGCTTGTTAGCTTTTTAGTATCGGTTTTTGCCTGCTGATTGTCAACAGTTAGCTGATCGTCTTTGGGGAAAATCAGGGAAAAGAAATCCATTTTTTTCCAGGGGGCTTCGACGTTTGATGTGGCCTTTCTCCTCCTGATCTTTTTGGATGCCAAACTACCGGCCCGGTGTTTTCTAAGCCCCGCCAAAGGGGGATTCTTGCCCCCTCCGGACTCTTGTTTTTGGAGGGAGGAAAAAGCTCTTTTGCATTCAATTTGGTACTGTTTTCTGTCTGCACTCAGAGTTCTTTCCCGGTCCGGACTCCCCCTTTTGGCGAGGCCAAGAAAACGCGCGGGCCTTTCGCTAAAAGCATCCAAAAAGATCAGGAGGAGAAAAAGTGAAAAATCCACACGCTGTGTCGGAGCACCATTTTCCAGGGTATCCCGAAAACCATAAAGTTTTTAGGCGGGAAAAATGAAAAAAATCAGACTGCGGATCTTTCAACTGTTATGCCTCGCGGCCGCCCTCACCTTGAGTGCGGATGTATGGATGCAGGTAATACAATCCAAAAGCCTGTGCATGACCGAGAGCTGCCAAGCGGTGGGCGGGTATGTCCGTTTTGGGGAAATAGTCCTTGTCCTGGCCGGCGCAATTTTTTACTGGCTTTTGTGGCTTTTGTCCTTTTTTGCCGGCCGGTACGAGCGTGGGTGGCTGTGGCAGGGGGTCACCCTTTTCCTCTTGGGAGCCCTGGCTTTTGATGGAGCGCTTCTGGGGTTTCAGTTCGTTTCCCTTCAGGAGAATTGTCTTTTGTGCATCGGGGTGGGGCTGACCCTTTTTCTTACTGCCGCTATTTTGGCCTGGAACAGGGAAAAGAGGTATATATTTTTGTTGGCCTGCGCGGTATGGCTGGGAGGATTCGCCGCCAACGGGATACTCAATCCCCGGCCGGAAACCGTCCGCTTGCAGGAATTGGATGTGATCACCCGTAACCCGGATGCCGAACGTAAATGGCCACAGTTTTACCTTTTTTTCGGATTGCACTGTCCGCATTGCAGCGAACTTTTGGCCAACCTGGCCGTGAACAACCGGGATCCCTTTACCTGGCACCTCATACCCATGAACAAAAAGCAGGAGGACCTTTCCCGAGTGGCCGGAATACTGGATTCCGAGGGACTGGACAAGAATACTTTTCTGGCTGTCTTACGCTTCGAGTCCATGGATAATAAGGATTTGAAGCAGAAAAAGCCTCCGGAGGAGGTGGTTCAGGATATAGGAAGGGCGCAGAGTTTTTTCACCAATCGCGGTTTTAGAGGGGTCCCTCTGCTCATCGTTCAAGAAAAGGCGGGGAAAAGGGTGATTTTGGAAGGACGCGGCACCATAATGAAGTATCTGCAGAAAAAGAAATTGGTTGTCCAAAAGGTGGATCTCTCCCAGTTTTTGAAAAAGCGCGGCAAGCAGGGAAAGGAAAAGAACGGTGGGAATTAGAGTCTTTTCAGGAAAGCCATGGTCGCCTTGAAGGATATTTCCCTGGTGGACGAAAAAAGCGGATTGCCGCTCCGGGTGCGCGAGCATCACCGGGCCCGGCGGGTGCTGATTCGTCTGGTCCCCGGTGAAGGCCTGCGGATGACCGTGCCCGTGGGGTTCGATATGCGCTGGGTGGATTCCATCCTAGAGGAGAAAAGGGAATGGATCGAGAAGTCGCGCCGGGAATTGGAGGAGAAAGGAATGGATTTTTCCGGGGAACTGCCTTGTCTTCCCCGGGAGATATATTTCCGTGCCGCGGATACGACGTTTTTCGTGCGCATGGTGGAGGAAAGAGAAAAGAAACCGACCGTTCGGGAGGAAAACGGAGAGGTGGTTATTTCCGGGGACCCGGATATCCGGCAAAGGGATCAGTTAAAGCTTTTGCGGATATTTATCCGCCAAAAGGGGAAGCAATATTTAGTGCCCTGGTTGTGGGATACGGCACGGGAAATCGGTGTGCATCCCGGAGAAATCCGGGTCAGGATGCAGAAAACCAGGTGGGGCAGTTGCTCGGAAAAGGGCAATATAAATCTGAATGCCAAGCTACTGTTTTTACCACCCCCTCTCGTGGATCAACTCCTGGTGCATGAACTCTGTCATTTGATCCACCGTAGCCATTGCCCGGCTTTCTGGGAGACGGTGAGCTCCCTTCGACCGCGGGCCGGAGAGGCGGAAAAATCGCTGCGCATGGCTTCCGGATATTTGCCGCTTTGGCTGGGATGAAACAGAGATAGTCTTTGGGCCCTGTGAGGAGGAAAATTTGTGCTTTGTGACACAGAGCCGGTTTTTCCCCAGCTTGGGCGTACCCAAGCTGGGGAAAAAGGCGTTAGGCTGAGGAAGTCATGTTCCTGTTTTCCGTATACCAGGAACTGGACTGTGTGAGCAGATCAAAGTTACGGTTGACCAGGGCGTGCGGATCATTCAAATAACCCTCCAAGAGCAGGGCGGATTCGAAGAGCTGTTCCGTGGCCTTGGTTATGAATTCGGATTGGGGTTCGTGTTCGTGGACCTTGATCAGGTTCTGGGTCAACTCATGGTCCGGGTTTATCTCCAGGATTTTCTTGGGAATTGAATTGTCCTGGTTGATTTGCTGCATGATCTTTTGCATCTGTGAACTCATCCCCTCATCCGGTGTAACCAGACAGGCCGGGCTGCTCTCCAGCCGCTTGGATGCTCGCACTTCAGTTACCCAGTCCCCCAAGACTTCCTGCATCTTCTTGGCCAGATTCTGCAACTGGGGCTTTTCATCTTTCTCTTCTTCTTCGTTGTCTTTTTTGCTTTCCTGGTCCTCCAGATCTCCGGGATTGAGGTGTTCGGCCGCTGTAAAGGCATAACCCTGGTAATCCTGCAGGCTTTCCAAGAGGAATTCATCAATAGGCTCGTAAAGATACAAGGCCTCCACGCCCTTTTTGCGCATGAGTTCCATGTGGGGACTGGATTCTATTGCCTCCCGGCTTTGCCCGGATATGTAATAGATTTTGTCCTGACCCTCGAACATCCTTTCCGTGTATTCCTGCAGGGAGACAAGCTCTTCCGCGCTGTCGCAGTGAGAGGAGTTGAAGCGCACCAAGGGTTTTATTTTGTCCGTGTTCGCGAAATCGGAGTAGGAGAGCTTGAACATCTTGCCGTGTTCTTTCCAGAACTCCTTATACCGTTCGGGTTCGTTTTCCGCGATCTTTTGCAGCCGGGAAAGTACCTGATTGGTCAGGTTCTGGGATATCTTGCGGATAAGCGCGCTCTGCTGGATCCCTTCGCGGGCAATGTTCAGGGGCAGATCCTCGGTATCCACCACACCCTTGCAGAAACCGAGGTACTGGGGAATCAGATCCTTGTTCCCGCGCTGGATCAAGACCCGGTTTACGTAAAGATCCAGGCCGTATTCCATGTTCTGGTAATCAAAGAAAAGCGGGGCCTTTTGGGGAATGAATATCAGTGCGTTGAACTGTACCGGGGCATCCACCGAGACATGCAGAGTCTCGAACGGCTCCTCCGTGTCATAGGTCAAGAACTGGTAGAATTCCTTGTACTGTTCCTTTGTTATCTGGAATTTGGGCTCCTTCCACAGGGCGGGGATGGTGTTAACCTTTTCATCGTCCACGTATATGGGGAAGGAAATAAAATTGGAATGCTTCTTGATGATTTCCTTGAGTCTCTCCGGATCAGCGAATTCGGAGTCGTCCTCGCGCAGGGTGATCTCCACTTGGGTTCCCCGGGGGCGCTCCTCATCCAGCTCCTCGATGGTGTAGCTTCCCAGCCCGTCGGAATGCCAGCGAACCGGTTTTTTCTCCGGAGAGGCGGAACGGCTGATCATGGTAACTTCCGAGGCAACCATGAATACGGAGTAAAAACCTACTCCGAATTGACCGATTATGTTGTCCGGCTTCTCCTGGGATTCAGACAAACGGCGCAAAAAGTCTTCCGAGCCGGAATGGGCGATGGTCCCGATGTTTTCCTGGACTTCCTCCTTGTTCATCCCGATACCGGTGTCGGTCAGGGTGATTTTGGAGTTTTCCTTGTCTGTAGCGATCCGGATTTCCAGAGGAGCGTCAGAGTCGGCAATCTCCGAAGTCCGGCTTTCCTCGAAACGGATCTTGTCCAGCGCGTCCGAAGAGTTGGAAATAAGTTCGCGCAGGAATATTTCTTTGTTCGTGTACAGTGAATGAATAATGATATCCAGAAGCTTTTTTATCTCCGCCTGGAATTCATGCTGTTCCTGTTGTTCTGTGCTCATCGGCTGTTACTCCTTTGATTCTTTTATTTAAGCTGTTGGTTTGTTTCAGCAAAAAGGTTTTTTAGTTATACGCCTCCTTGGACTAAATTAACATAGGTTCTGAAGAGAAACTGTCAAGGGGAGAAAAAAGAGGTACAGAAAAAACAAGGGGTGTGTGTATTGATTTAGTTCCGGGCCAATCGGGGTTATACAGCCGTATTGGATATCTTGCGTGTCGAGCTGGATACGCTAGTAGCTAGTTCCCATCCGGAAAGGTGATATTTCTAAATCCGGAAATTTTTGAATTTCCGGATAAGAACTAGCTGACACCGTCTAGATGCTGGGGATTTTAATACCGCGAGCAGTCAGTCATGGACATGGTCTTTGCATCCAAGGCGCTCTTTCCGAGAGGCTGTTTTCCCAGCCCACTCCAGGGCTTCTTTCCTGTTGGTTATTCGGCCGTCATCCTGGGCCTTGCGGGCCTTTTTCAGTATACGCCCGATTTCCGGTCCCTGCTGAAAACCCATTGCCAGGAGGTCTCTCCCGTTTAGGAGGGTTTTGTCTTTTATCTCGGTTTTGAATTCCCGGAAGTATTCCCGGAGGAGCCATTTGGCCCGGTTCTCGAAGTCCTTTATCTCTCCGGCTGGACGAGCTGGTCCCCGGGTAGCCCGGCTGTCTGCCATGCCCATAATGAGTATGGGGATCAGATCGTCCCCTGTCCTACGCAGGAAACGAAACAGAGTGCTTTTTTTGACTTCCGGCCGGGAAAGACTGAAGATGTGCATGTGCTCGTCTATTAAAAGAGAGAGGTAGTTGCGTTCCTTTGCGGAGAGCCTTATTCTGTCCGCAATGCAGCTCCCTATTTCTCCTCCCACTTTGTCGTGGCCGTAAAAGGTGATTTTTCTGGAATCGGAGCCAGTCTCCCGGCACTGCGGTTTTCCCACATCGTGCAAGAGGACCGAAAGCTTGAGCCAGGGGAGGCGGGAGCCGGAAAACAGGATGGAGCGCATGTTTTCTTTTTGCTCTTCAAAGTATTTACCGAGGTTTGCAGTGATTTCCTCGCATTGCTCGAAGGCCTGAAAACTATGCTCCAAAACATCCAGATGGTGGAATGGGGGTTGGGTGCACCCCCGCATGGGTCTGATTTCCGGAAGGAGTGCTTCAAGCACCCCAAGATCGTCCATTTCCCGCAGCCGGGGAGATACATGAGAGCATCCCAAAAATATGCGCATCTCGGCACCTATCCTTTCTGGTGCGCTTTGGAGCAAGCTTGCTGCGTGGCGGCGTATAATCTTTCGGGTGCGCGGTTCAATGCCGAAATCCAGCTGGGCGCTCAGACGAAAGGCGCGCATTATCCGAAGCGGATCCTGGGCAATGTTTTCTGGTCTTGTGCTCCGGATTATGCCCTGTTTTAAATCCTCCCTCCCGCCGAAGGGATCAATTATTTCGGTGTCCTTTTCCGCCCCCAAGGGCCGGGCCATGGCGTTTATGGTGAAATCGCGCCGGGCCAGGTCGTTTTCAATGCTTTCTCCCTGAATATGTACCAGGTCCAGATGGATACCCGGGTGATTTGCGCTTATAATCCGGTAGCAGGCCGTGGCCCGCCTTTCCCGGTTAAAGGCGACCGTCTTCGTCCCCAATGTGCGCTTCATTAGCCGGGCCGCCTTTTCCGGGTCATGCGCGGCCACGTCAATGTCGCAGGTCTCCCGCTCCAGCAGACGGTCCCGTACCGCGCCGCCGACCTCATACATGGGCGAAAGCCGGGCGGACAGGGAGGCCAGATCCTTTAAAAGCTGCGGTTTGCTCGAATCAATATTCATCCTGATTTAGTGTTTTAGCCGCAACGGATACTGGTTTCAAGCCGTATTAAGGGATGGTCGAACTTGATGTTGTAGCCTGCCGAGGTGGACTGGTTAGTTTCCATCCGGAAATGGACCTTTTCCAGTTTAGCTTTGTTAATTTTCTTGTTGGGATAAACCGGATTGAAATCGGGATCGCTATCGGGTTCGGGATCGGAATCCAAAGCGAAAGAATATGTCATTTGGTGCGGGAGGAATCCTCTGCTTATGGATTCGATTTCGATCCCGAAGAAAGAAAATCCCAACATAGGAAAAAATTGGCTCTTTGGCGTTTCGTGTGGAATTAGATTTTTATCAAATTCTTAACTTCAGTTAGGACCTATTTTCAATAGCGGGAAAAATTACGGTAAATGAAGACTACGTCCATGTTCAGAAAGAAGTTCCAATCTACCTGAATTATAAAGCCTTTTGCAGTCAGGCTTTATAATAATTATCGGACCTTGCCTCCGCATAATAAAACTTCTTTTGTTTCTCGCTCAAAAAATCAAATTTGACCTTCTCAATCAATCGGTGTATAAACACATAAACACCATGGAGGTGCGCCATGAATTCCGTGCGTTGGAACGTCGCCGTATCAGCAGAAACCGACAAGGCCTTGCGAGTTTTTCTGGCCAGCTGCGGACAGGGCCGCAAGGGAGACCTGTCCCGCTTTATTGAAGACGCTGTGCGTGAGCGCGTGTTCAATGAAACAGCCCAGGCGGTCAAAGAGCAGAACTTGGAGGCCACGCCTGAGGAAATTGAATCTGCAGTGGCTGAGGCCGTGGACTGGAGCAGAAAAACCTGATGCGTGTGGTACTGGACAGTAATGTGCTGCTTTCCGCCCTGATCTCCCCGTACGCTCCTCCTCACAAAATCTTCCAGACTTGGCAGGATGGCCGCTTCGAGCTTATCACCTGCCGCCAACAGATAGAGGAAATCCGGCGGGCCAGCCGTTACCCCAAACTGCAGCGAATCCTACAGGGCCACCGGGTGGGAACCCTGATTAACTGCCTTAGCCGTGGCAACCTCGTTGACAAACTGCCTATGGGCCTGCAAGCCAATGATCCGGATGATGCTTTTCTGCTGGGTCTGTCTCAGGCTGGTAGAGCGGACTTCCTGATCACAGGGGACAAATGCTCCGGCCTTTTGCAGATAGGCAACCATGGTCAAACCCGTATTATCACTCCTGATATCTTCTGTCGGGAAATTCTGAAAATTCCTATTTGAAGTCATTGTCTTCTTTGTACCTTCCCATGTGGACCCTACGTGCATGCTCTGAGAGAAGTTTAAGCCTACCTAAATGATCAAGATTTCTTTTGGCAGTCTCCAAAATAATTGAATTGGACTATGCCATGGCCATAGCCGTATCCTTCTCATGAAGATTGACCATACCTGCTTGATGCATAAAAAGCTCCAACCGCATCCGGGTGATGGGGCTGCCTCAGCGACAACCCCCATCCTGCTGCCCAAAGGACCAAGGGCCAAATAACCGAAGAATCAAATCACCCATCACTGAACGTCACGCACGGCACGCACGTAATAGTTATAGGACTTACTGTAGCTGGACATGCTGCCGTAGTTGAAGTCGACGAACCACGCGTAGTCCGTATCGTTGGCGAAGGTAGTAGACGACCAGTACCAATCCCTTCGCACGTCCATCAATTTTTTACACTCCGAATTATACAATCCCTTTAATTCATCCTTGTCCGGCAACCGCCAGCCGGAATGTCCTCCCAGGGATAGGCCCGAGGCATAGCTCATGGCCGTATTCCAATCCATTAGGCCATCAGTTGCCTTCTGCCACATCAACCCGGTACCATTATCCGACCTCATACATGGGCGGAAGCCGGGCGGACAGGGAGGCCAGATCCTTTAAAAGCTGCGGTTTGCTTGAATCAATATTCATCCTGGTTTAATGTTTTAGCCGCAACGGATACTGGTTTCAAGCCGTATTAAGGGATGGCCGAACTTGATGTTGTAGCCTGCCGAAGAATTGGATTAAAAATGAGTAGAAACCGGATTTAATGAAGAAACGCTTGCCAATTCGATAAAGATATGGTTAAAAATGAACCTGTTTATCTTTTTGAACTTTGGAGAATATTACTGTTAACTGTAAGGCATGCAAATCGACTGTAAATACACACTGTTATGCAGGTCAAAAGGGATGTTGCCTCTCAACAGGTAGTGCGCCCAACTTAATATATGACCCGGGGATATTCCAATTTCGAAAGAAGCAAAACACGGTTGCTTTATATTCCTTTCCCTTCAAGACTTGTTCTAAATCGGTATGTATTTATATGGCCGAAAATGTCATAGCTAATTATTATGACTTATTGCAGACCGTGTGGCAATACAGGCTAAAACGGGCAAGTATGGAGTTTGGTAATAATGGAACCCGGAAAAAGTTCATTTAGGGCATTGGTCCTGGTATTTGGAAGTGAATCAGAAAACCTTACCCATTTTATTGAGGACAAAATCTTTCAGCTACTTGATTACCGGACAAATATTGATCCGGACAAACAGTGGGTTTGGCTTGAAGATGAGGGTTTGCCCGAGATCACGGTATGCTGGGCGGAGGATACAATTAACAGTCGCGATGCTTATGAAGGTTATGATTACTATTTCCTGGCCGGGGAGCTGGATTCAGGGGAGGTTGCCGGCATCCGAAAGATGATCAGGGAGTGTTTTCTGGAAAAAGAGTTTTATATGACTTTTCTTTTGCCCTCCTCAGAGCACCGCTTGGAGCAAATTTTTGAAAATGAATGCCTGATAACTCAACCGGACCACTTTTTTTTAAGCGAACAAGCCCTTGTTAACTTTATCCACGATTTTTGTGCATTTGAGATCCTGCCTAATTTAGTGTCCGTTGATTTGGCAGAATATGCCGGTCAAATAAGAGGCAAAATCGCTAATCTAGAATGTTTTGATTATTATCCGAAGCAACTGGATCGCGAATTATCCTGTAAAACTATGCCGAATTTTCTTTTTTTGTTAATTTTTGTTGATAACAAATATAATAACCTGGAAACCATAAGCGGACTGATCAAACCGTTAACAAAATATGAAGATTTGGATTATTCTGTAACAGATGTAACCTGTATCGGACTTAAGCGTATAGTGTGTCTATATACGGACAAAGTGCGCGTGTAATGCCGTCAGACCAGGGTTTTGAAGTAAGATTTTATGAAATGACCGACGGAATCGATTCAAGTATAAATGCCCTAGAATACACATTCCGATAAGAAGATTTGTGATAATAATCCTCTCTAAAAATGAGTGTCAATTTAGTTTTGGATGATTGAAATCCGTTTCGAACTTGACTTTCAGACTTAATAGTAAAATTTTCCAAAAAGTCCATTGATAACAGAATGTTATTATCAAATGGCTTGTAGTACCCCTTTTTGTACTTTATATCCAAAAACCTTTAGAATTTTGGCTTGGTCGGGGGTGGGTTCTTCTATCATGCGAAACGGCTTTTTCTTATCACCCTGCCAGCATAAGCAGCTTGAGAGGTTGCGCATGGATTGCATGGCGTAATCTGCTGAGAATTCCACACCGGCCCTTTTGAGCCACAGCCTGATTAAGCTTAGATAAGTCAGGGCGACTACGCAGGAAAAGAGATGACACCTGAGCTTGGAGTCGGTCCAGTGCCAAATGGGACGGAAAGTGCCGAATTCACCGGACTTGCTCTGACGAAAAAAATGTTCAACCTGATAGCGATCCAGACTGGCACTGACTATTTGGTCCGTAGTCCAGTCATGATGTGAGG
>CAYNNQ010000031.1:0-1121 GCA_964398785.1 uncultured Desulfovibrionales bacterium
AAATGCCTGCTCGCGGCCGGACGCAGGCCCAATGTAGACAGTCTGGGCCTGGAGAATATACAAAAGATAAGCCGGGACAAGACCGGCTGGATCGGGGTGGACGAGCATCTGCGGGCCGCCCGGGGGGTATACGCGATCGGGGATGTGAACAATATCTGCCAATTGGCCCACGCCGCCTCGGATCAGGCAAAATACGCAGTCGGGCATATTCTGGAGGAGACAACCTCGCCGTATCCCCGAAAGCCGATTCCGTCCTGCGTGTACGGTCCGCCGGACATCATGCGCGCCGGATATACCGAGGAGCAGATGGCCAGGCAGGGTCGGGAATATCTTTGCAGCCGGGCCCAGCTGGTGGCCAACCCCATCTGCCAGGCGCACGGAGCCGGATACGGCCTGATAAAAATAATCTGGGAAAATGAGCGCGTGGCCGGAATCTCCGCGGTGGGGCACAATTGCTCCCATTTGGTTACCCTGGCCCAGACCATCGTGGATCAGGCCTGGGAGCGCAGTCAGGTGGAGGAACTCATCTTCGCCCATCCCACCCTGGATGAGAGCCTGAAGCAGGCCCTACTGGCCGACCCCACGGGTTGATTCTTTCTTCCTTTTGATTAGTATATTATTGGAGCAATTACTAAGGAGGACATTATGAATACAGCCATGGATCACCTCCTGGATGAATTCCAGCAACTTTGCCTTGAAGACAAAGAATACCTGACGGAAATAATGCAAAAAAGACTCAGGGACTCAAAGCGGGACTATCTTGCTTCCAGAGTAAATGAAGCCAGGGCCAATTATTCCTCAGGCGAAACAAAATCAGGCGATATCTCAACACTTCTTCAGGACCTGGAAAATGATTGAAGCGGTATGGGACAAAGGCTTCAAAAAATCCTATCGCAAAAAGATAAGCAACTACCCCCAACTGAAAAACAAATTCTGGGAAAGGATTGAATTATTCTTAAACGATCCTTTTAATCCCATATTAAGAACGCACAAATTAAGCGGAAAATTAAAAGGTATCTGGGCTTTCAGCATAAATCACGAATACAGGGTAATTTTTGAATTTATCTCTAACAAAAAAGTTCTTTTTATCGACTTCGGCACGCACGACGAAGTCTATTAAC
>CAYNNQ010000031.1:1221-33002 GCA_964398785.1 uncultured Desulfovibrionales bacterium
CTGTCCAAAACAGTGCAAACACTTTTAAGCACCGGATGCATCGAACCGGAATGAACCGGGATAAAATCTGCTCGCATATCGCCGCTCTGGGACCCTTCGGCCGCCTGCCCAACGCCCCGGGAACCTGGGGATCGCTTTTCGCCGCGGCCATTGCTCCGTTTTGCTTTTTCCCCCTGCCCGTCTTTTTGCGCGGGCTTTTGCTTTTGATCATATTCATTGGCGGATCAATCGTATCCGGCCGGGCGGAAAAAACGCACGGGCAAAAAGACCCGGGTTGGATAGTTATTGACGAGCTCCTGGGGCAATGGACCGCTTACCTGTTCATTACCACCTTCTCCTGGGGCGTTTTGGCCGCGGGATTCGTATTCTTCCGCATCTTTGACGTTTTAAAGCCCTTTCCCGTAAAGCGGGCGGAAAACTGGCTTCCCGGGGGGTGGTCGGTCATGCTGGATGATCTTTTGGCCGGAGTATACGCCATGGCCGCGCTTCAGCTATTTAGCACCGTGTTCTTTTTGTAGGCATCCACCTGTTTTTTGGCCATGAGATACCCCTCGGCAATGGCTTCGTTCCCCCGGTTGAAATCCATAAAGCGAAGGCTCCCCAAGCGGGGACGGATCAATATGTCCGGAGGAAAGTTCTCCAGTTTTGTCTCGGAGATTTGGCCCTGGACCACATCCAGGGAGCTGAATATTATTTCAAATACATTGGGCAACCTGTCCCGGACCATCCACTGCTTGACCTGTCTCAGGATAGAATTCTCGGCCGCTGACAATCTCTCCCGCCATTCCAGTAACATGTTGTTTTTCCTCTCTTCAGATGGAATCTGTATTCCCTCGGCGTCACTTTCTTGTCGGGTCTTGATTCCCCTTTTCTCCGCGGTATGATAGTTGAGATCCACACCGACAATGAACTCCGCCCCCATATCCCGCACTACGTTAACTGGAACAGGATTAACCAGTCCGCCGTCCACCAAAATATCCTCCCCTCTCTTTACCGGGGTAAACATACCGGGAACGGCGATACTGGCCCGAACCGCTTCAATAACGTCTCCGGAACTTATACGTACCTCCTTCCCGCTTACGATATCCGTACACACCGCGCAAAAAGAACTGGGCATCTCCTCTATATTGGTCTGAGGTACATGCTCCCGGACAAACTGGGCCACTTTATGTCCATCCAGTATCCCGGAGCGAGGTATGCCCACGTCCAGCATATTCAAGATCCCTCTCCAGTTGAGGTCCAGCACGACCTTTTCCAGCCTCTCCAGGCCTCCTGCGCAATGTACGGCCCCCACCAACGCGCCTATACTGCTACCGGCTACCATATCCACCTCAATACCAGCTTCCCTAAGCGCCCTGATTATTCCGATATGTGCCCATCCACGCGCAGAACCAGCACCCAGAGCCAAACCGACCTTTTGATTCTGAAACATATTTACACCATCCACAAAGAATCACAGTCAAAACAAGTTATTGACATATGGGGTAAAATATCTTTAATAAAAATATATACTTTTTTGTCCTAAAATAAAAAGTTTTAAAATATGTACCCACAGATAGAAATCCCTTTGAGCAGGAAAAAGCTATTGCTTCTATTGATAATCAGTGGAGCCTTTGTACTTACTGGATCGTTGATGCTCCATTTGGATGAAAAAACAATAACCAATTTTAGCTACAGGTATAACAATTTGTTTTTTATAAGGCTAATCAGTATTGCCGCAATTGTTTTCTTTGGTTTTTTGGGGTTAGTAATTATTAGAAAATTATTTCAAAATATCCCCGGTGTAATCATAAATTATAGAGGTATCACCGACAATGCAAGCGGTATTTCGGCCGGATTCATTCCCTGGGGAGAGATTATCAGGATCGAGGAATATACAATAGGCCCCAACAAATTTGCTTCCATCTATGTCCAGGATCCAGAAAAATATATAACCAAAGGGAATTTTATAAAGAGACTTACCAACCGAGGCAACTACAAAATGACCGGCACTCCAATCCACATCTCTTCAAAAAGCTTACAAGTCGACTTTGGCAAGCTCATGCATAACCTGCAGGAATACCACAAATATTACACCTCTCCCGCCTAAAAAGCGCCCCGAATATACAAAGACGGAGATTTACACAAAGAATTTCGGCTCCTCGACGTTTAATATGGATTTTCTCCGCCTGATATTTTTGGATGCCCAACTACCGGCCCGGTGTTTTCTAGGTCCCGGCATAGGGGGATGCCCCCTCCGGACTCTAGTTTTGAAAGGGAAAAAAATTTTTGCTGCATTCATATTGGTACTGTTTTCTGTCTGCATTAAAAGTTGCTTTTCGGTCCGGCTTCCCCCTTTTGGCGGGGCCAAGAAAACGCGCGGGCCTCTCGTTAAAAGCATCCAAAAAGATCATGGGGAGAAAATAAAAAAATCCACACGTTGTGTCGGAGAGCCAGAATTTCTATAGCAGAGGCCTCTGCAAAAAGTCCAAGTCCGGAGTTAAATGTGCAGATTAAATTCTACAAACCCCTAATTTTAATTAAAACTTAACACTTAACAACTTAAAACTGCCTGCAAAAACATATTTTTTGCAGGCGTATCATATCAAAGCACGACCAAAATTCCCTCTTTCAGGCACGAGAAGGATATCAGCACAAATTTGTTTTTCTATTCGCTGATTCCAGCATTTTCAAAAGTGGCCATATCATTGAATACATCCGAAGCACAGCGAAGCACATGCATTCCCATGGCCGCTCCAGTTCCTTCCCCAAGACGCATATCCAGACTGTGAATCGGTCTGGCCCCTATCCTTTCCATTATTTGTCCATATCCGGGTTCGGCCGAGGCATGTGCAAAAAAACAGTAATCAAGGACGCGGGAAGAAAGCATCCAGGCACCCACAAAGGCGGCAGTAGAGATGAACCCGTCAATAACCACCGGTATTCCTTCTTTGGCTCCTCCCAGGACAATCCCGCTCAAGCATGCTATCTCCAACCCTCCAACGGCAGCCAGTACTTGCAGCGGGTCCTCGGATTTTAATCTTTTACTGTTCACTTCCAGGGCCCTTTCCACAGTTCGGACCTTTCGCCGGACACTGTTTTCGTCCAATCCCGTACCCGGCCCGGTAACATCCTGTGGATCAAATCCCAAAAAAGCGCAGAAAAGAGCCGTGGAAGGAGTTGTATTGGCAATGCCCATATCCCCGGTTCCTAGACAGCGGCAACCTTCTTTCTTGGCCTGTTCGGCCAATTTTATGCCTTTTTCCAAGGCCAATCCGCATTCCTGGAGACTCATTGCCGGCCCCTCGGAGATATCAGCCGTGCCCGGACGTATGCGGGCATCCACCAATTTTTCGTCTGGAGGGAAAGGCTCACCCGAGCATCCTGCATCCACTACCCTTAACTGCACATCACAGCAGTTTGTCAGCACATTTATAGCTGCACCGCCCTGCAGGAAGTTAAATACCATCTGGCGCGTAACTTCCTGCGGGAACAGGCTTACTCCGGCAGAAACCACCCCATGGTCAGCCGCGCATGTGTATATACGCCCCGGATCAATCCCTACCCGGGTTTTTCCCTTACCGATTGCAAACAAACGACAGGCCAGTTCCTCCAGATAACCCAAGCTGCCCCGGGGTTTGGTTAAATTATTCATATGCTTCCTGGCCTTTTCCATCAGGCCTGTAGAAACCGTTTCAATACCCGCAAGTGTTTTGTCCAAAGACTCCATCTGAATAGAATACCTCCTGAATCTCAACTTGTTTTAAACATTCAAATATGTTCGGAGAAGAGATCTAGGCTTAAGGCATTTTGGGTATGAATTCAACATAAATAAGGAGGTTATATGAAAAGCTATCGCCAGGAAATATGGATGCATATCCCGGAAAGAATGGGCTTTGAAAACATCACTCCCAAGGTACGCAAGGCAGTGGGAGCCAGCCAAGTTAAAGATGGAATGGTGCTTGTTAATGCCATGCATATAACCGCCAGTGTTTTTATCAATGATGATGAATCCGGATTGCACCATGACTACAAGAAATGGCTGGAAAAACTGGCCCCGCACGAACCGGTCAATTCCTACAGACACAATGTCGGGGAAGACAACGCTGATGCGCACATGAAAAGACAGGTTATGGGCCGGGAGGTTGTGGTGGCCATAACCGAGGGCCAGCTTGACCTCGGTCCCTGGGAACAGATCTTTTATGGTGAATTCGACGGCTGTCGGGACAAAAGGGTACTTATAAAGATTATTGGGGAATAGCCCATTATAAGCAACCGGGATTAGTACCGGCCCGGGATATGGACATTAACGAATAGTCCCGGTTCAGATTATTCCGTGCAAAGGACCGCCTTTCTCTCCCAGTTTGTCCACCCGGGCCTCCACTTCTGGATCGTTCTCCAGGGGAGACGGATGGTAGGTTTTTAGGCGGGCGTCTATTACCAAGGCCCGCCCTGGGGACCAATGCTTGCAATTCGTGCTCTCCCCGGCCCCATAGGAGTCGCTGGCCGGATCGGAGCGGGTGAAAACAGTCCACAGAAAATTCTCCCAGTTCGCAGCAGTAAACTCGCTGTCATCGGCTACCGCAATCAAGGGGAACCCATCTATTCCTTCCTGTTCCGCCAAGACCCGGCCCAACTCCTCCATGTCCGGACAGGCACTTTCCCGAGGCCGGGAATGTGCCGGTCCTTTGATTACCATTATCCCCGGAGCGAAATAAACAGGCCGGGAGAAAACACGCGGAAGGCCCAAATTCCCGGGCAGTTCGTGACTCAATCTCCTTTTTTTGCCCCCGGCTGCAGCCCAGACCACTTTGGACCCCTGATTTAAACTTATCCCGGAATAATCCAGCGTATCCATGGTAGTCCGGGTTATGAAATGGATATCCCGGTGCAAATCGATCCGCTCCAGCACATGCTTAAAAAAAAGAGGTATGTTTCCGGCTTGCAGGCCGGGATCATCCTCTTTCGCGGCAATCAAAAGATACTTGGAAAGAGAGGTCTGGGTCTGCCCCAAAAGAGACATGGCGCTGGTAAGGATCTCTTGCGGCTGTCGAGAGGGGGAGAAAGGCACATAGCTCTCCCTTGCAGTTGCAAGCAGGAGGGGATGGACTCCGGCGGCATCAACCGCGTGGATCTCCCGCACACCGGAAAACACTTGGGAAACAAGGGGCCTGGTAAGCTCATGGATAAACTCCCCAAGCACAGTATCCTCCTGGGGAGGCCGTCCAACAGTGGTAAACGGCCATACAGCATCTTTGCGGTGCAAGACTTCATCCACTCGCATAACCGGAAAATCATGGCACAGACTATAATACCCCAAATGATCCCCAAAGGGGCCCTCCGGCTTGTTATCACCGGGCATTAGCCGGCCCCGGATGCAGAAATCGGCATCGGCAGGCAAAGGAAGTCCCGAATCCGGACAAATCATTTCCAAACGCCTTCCGGCCAATACTCCAGCGAACATAATCTCCGGTATCCCCTCGGGCAGAGGCATTACCGCGGCAAGATTCATGGCCGGGGGGCCTCCGACAAATACATTCACAGGCAAGGATTCCCCCCTGTCTATGCTTGCGGCGTGATGCGTCCCTATTCCCCGATGGATCTGATAATGCAATCCCGCTTCAGTATCCGAAAGATAGTGGTTCCCAGATAGCTGCACCCGGTACATGCCCATATTCGACCCCCGAAAACCGGGACATTCCGGATTCTCGGAATAGACCTGGGGCAAGGTGACATACGCCCCTCCGTCTCCTGGCCAGGAAATAAGCCGGGGCAACTGGCTGAGTCTGGTCCGGCAGGAATAAACCGGACCACTTCGGACCTTTCTGGGAATAGAGTTACGCAGAGCCCAGGGGACCCTGGCCAGATTCGAGGGCCTGCGCAGAATCCGCATGGGATCAACCTTGGTGGCTAGGAGTTCCTCCAGGTTGCGAAGTGTATGACGAAAGATAAAACGTACGCGCGAACTCGTGCCAAAAAGATTTCCCAGCATGGGAAAGGAAGAGCCCTGCACATTTTTAAACAAAATAGCCGGGCCTCCGGACTGAAAAACACGCCTCTGGATGGCGCCTACTTCCAGATAGGGATCAACAGGGACTTTTAGATCCAAAAGATCCCCGTGTCTGCGCAAATCTTGCACGCAAGTTCCCAAGTCCGAATATCCGCGCATAAAAACAGGCTAACTTACAATATTTTTAAAAGTCTCGTTCAGTTCAGCAAAAACGTCCTCTCTTTCCTGCACATCCCCCTTATCATATACTCCGCAGGCCCGGACCAGATGATTCTCGGTAAATCCCAGCCATTTGAAGAAACGATCATAACGGGGGAATATATCCGCAAAATACTCCTCTTTGGGATGACCCTGGCTAAGCAGAAAAACCATCTGTTTCCCCGGATTTAACCGGGTTTTCACCTCGCTGGTGCCGTATTCCGGAACCAGGTAGGAAAAAGTACGATCAATAAAACCCTTGAGCTGGGCGGAAACTTCCCCAAAATATACCGGAGTGGACATTATAAGTACATCACATGCAACCACATTATCCAGTACCAAAGCCAGGTCATCTTTTTGCACACAACTATCCTGTTTTGTCTTGCACATAAAACAGGCCTGGCATCCCTTATACTCAAGGGAGTTCAAATGATAGGTCGTCACTTCTCCCTTGGCCTCAGACTCCAACCGGGAGGAAATATAGTCCGCCATTAAGGCACTGTTTCCCTTTTTACGCGGACTCCCCAAAAGGCTTACAATTTTCATAAAAAGCTCCCTGCATACTGTTTTTATATAACATACACAAAGTTGTAATCCTTGAATGGATCAACTGCACTTACCTCTATTGATCAATACTACCTGGCAATCCGAGCATTGTCGACATTACCCGGGCCTAAAATAAATTTTTCCGGCTCCTCGCGGTTTGATGCGGCTCCCAAACGCTGTATCGGAAAGTCAAGCCTTTTTCATAATCCTGTTGACATACATTTCTTTCCGGGATTAAATAGTTTTTATCCGGAAATTCAAAAATTTCCGGGTTTAGAAATATCACGTTTCCAATTCGAAAATGAGACTTTTCCTGTTTAAAAAGGAAATTAAGCAATTTTGAGCGAGCGTATCCTAATACGTGAGCGAATAATTACGAAAATTAACAAAGTTAAAATGGAAAAGGGCCATTTCCAGATGGAAAATAAATAGGATTATACTTAAATAACCATATAAAAAGTCCAAGGAGGCCAAAATGGGTGAAACGGCAGGATTCTATGAAGAGATAAAACAATTCAGAGACACGGTGCTTTTGAAAAAAATGCGCCAAGCCGAGCAAGAAGAAAAACCGAGCCAAAAAAAGTCCTACCATGTCACTCTTATGCTGGCCCTTATCTTCGGCCTTTTCGGATTCGACCGCTTTTATCTGGGCAAGATAGGAACCGGGATACTAAAGCTGGTCACCTTCGGCGGACTATTTGTCTGGTGGGTCATTGATGTCTTCCTGCTCCTTTTCAACAAACAGACCGACGTATACGGACTGGAATTGGAAGGAAGCGAAACAAGGAATCCCGTCTTTTTAATGTTTTTGCTTATATTCGGAAACAGCATTGGCGCCCACTATTTTTACATGCGCTACAATAAGCTGGGTATCCTGCGCATCGGAGTCAACGTGCTCTTTTACATCCTTTACTACGCTACTCTGGCTTCAATCGGTCCGAGGGGTGTTAGTTTCGGTCCCAATCCCGTGCTTTCCTTTCTCAGCGGAGCAATCGGACTCGTGCTCGTGCTGTGGTTCATCCTGGATGCTTACTGTATCGTTTCCGGACGGCTTAACAGGACTGCGGACGGAGTTGCCGTAAATAGCGAGGAGCTCAGATATCAAAGCATTGCCCTTATATTTTCCTTTACCGCCGGACTTCTGGCACTGGATCGCTTTTATCTCGGCCATCGAACACTGGGAATGCTCAAGCTATTCACCCTGGGCGGATTTTTTATCTGGTACATCCTGGACATAATCCTTATTATCCTCAATTCCCTGAAAGATATAAACGGGGAATCCATGCTCCAAGAATAATACAAACGGGGCCGGAGTTTCGGCCCCGATAAAAAAACACACGCGGATTCCTGACGCTTGATATGCTATCTCCGCCTGATCTTTTTGGATGCTTCTAACAAGAGGGTCATGCCTTTTCTTGGACCCGCCAAAAGGGGGAAACCGGAGCAAAAAACAACTCTTGATGCAGACTGGCAACATTTTTAACTTGAATACTGCAAAATTTTTCTCCCTCCAAAAACTAGAGTCCGGAGGGGGCAAGCATCCCCCTTTGGCGGGGCCTAGAAAACACCGAGCCGGTAGTTTGGCATCCCAAAAAGATCAGGCAGAGAAAGTATAAAAACCACACACGCTGTGTCGAAGAGCCCCACACGCTGTATTGGAGAACAAACAATATAAATTCCGATTCAATTCGTATTGTTCATGTCCCCTCCTCAATTTACCCTGCTGTACGGCCAATCTCGGATTTAAGGCATACTAAAAACCCCACAACTTGCGCTCAATGTCAACCGCAAAAGCCCGATCACTGCGGTTGTCCCTCCAGGGCATAACCGGCACTGCTCCAGGATATCATACCTCCGGCCAGGCTGTGTACATGGGTAAAGCCGTAGTGCTTAAGCGCACTGGCAACAATATTGGCCCGGTAACCACTTCCGCAGACAAGGACAATCTCCTCCTCCCGGGGCAGATCTAGACCATTTTCCAGAATGTAGTTCATGGGTATGGACTCAGACCGGGGAACATACCCCTTTTCCCTTTCTTCCAATGTGCGCACGTCCACTATATGCCCGACATCCTTTTTGTCCATTTTCCGCTTTAACTTTTGAATGGAAATAGGAGAAAGATTGTCAATAGGGAACCCGTGGTTGATCCACGCCGCCATACCTCCGGCCAGATACCCGAAAACTCGGTCATAACCAATCCGGTGCAATTCAATAAGCATAAGCTCGTACTTATGCTCGTCATCGACCACCAAAAGGAGGTCCGCTAAAGGATCAATGACCATTCCAACCCAATTGGCCATCTGTTTCTCAAAACCTATATTGATTGCCCCCGGAATATGGAATCCTCCAAATGCCCCAGTATCCCGAGTATCAACAATTGTTGCCCCTTGATCGGCTATTTTTTTGAACATATCCGGATTAAGGGCCCGATCCAACGGGCAGCGTTCCAAAAGTGAAGCGCCACGAATATTGGTAGTTATTATGTGGGAAAAGCTTTTGGGCCGGGCAGGATATTCACCGGCGACTTGGTCATGGAACTTTTCAAATGTCTCACATTGGAGAATCTTTTGGGATCTCTCTTCAAAGCCCAATGTGGAACTGCTTTTGAAACTAAGTCCTTTCCCGCAAAGGGAACCCTGGCCATGGGCCGGATAAAGTTCCAGATATTCCGGGAGGCTACTTATCTTGTTATACAGGGAATCATACAGATTTCCTATCTGTTCCTCGAGTACTTCCGCCCCGGCCAAGTCCGGACGACCAATTGCCCCCACGAACAAAAGATCTCCGGTAAGAACCATCCAGGGCTCCTCGGATCTTCCTTTATCCGTAACCAATAAAGAAATGGAATTGGGGGTATGACCGGGGGTATAGAGCACTTCGATACGAACCATTCCAAACTCAATTTTTTCTCCTTCCTTGAGTTTGCCGCAGTCGAATTCCACGGGGGCGAATTCAGACATGTATATCTGTCCCCCTGTCTGGGACTCCAATTCATGGGCTCCACTGACGTGATCAGCATGTACATGAGTATCTATTATATGAGTTATCTGCATCCCTTCATTTCGGGAAATATCCAAATAATCCTGTATGTCCCGCTTGGGATCGACCACCACCATCTGCCGTGCACCGGGACAGCCAAGCACATATGAATTGCACCCAAGCCCTGGTACTGTAATTTGTTTGAAATACATTACTCCCTCCTGTTGGATTCAGATTATTTCTTTTATAATTTAACCTAGAAAGAGCTCCTTTGGCAAGCTGAAGCACTCCAGGGGAAGTAGAGAATATTCCTGTTCAAATAATCGACCTACCCTATTGAACTCTGCGGATAAAGACTGTAATTGTACCTTTACAAGTTGCCGCAATCCATCGGTAAAACCAAAGTTGTGAATTCAAACCAGGAAGGGAAATATGCCGGCCAATAACATGCAAGCATTGTTCGACCCCCAGAAGGTGGCGATTATCGGGGCTTCTGCCAAACCAACCAAAATCGGGCACACTATCGTCCAGAATATCCTGGAGTCCCGATTTTCAGGCAAAATATACCCCGTAAATCCCAAAGAAGAAACGATCCTAGGACTTAAAACCACATCGGAGATAAAAGGACTTCCCCGAGATCTGGACTTGGCTGTAGTGGCCATTCCCAGGGAAGGGGTCTTGGACGCCCTAAAAGAACTGGGAAGCAAGGGGACAAAGGCAGCAATCGTAATTACCGCGGGATTCAAAGAAGTAGGCGGGCAAGGATATCATATGGAGCAGGATATGATTAATATAGCCCGAGAACAGGGAATGGCCCTGCTCGGCCCCAATTGCCTGGGCATGATAAATACCCACGGAAAGACCAACGCCTCTTTCGCCGCGGAACAACCCTCAAAAGGAAATATTGCCTTTTTCTCCCAATCCGGAGCACTTTGCGTGGCCATACTGGACTGGGCACTAGGGGAAAACATCGGATTTTCCAAATTTATCAGCCTGGGAAACAAAGCTGTCCTGGACGAGGCGGATATGCTGGAATACCTGGCGGATGATCCGGATACGGATGTCATACTGGGGTATATAGAAAACGTCTGCGATGGGGAAAGATTCATACAGGCAGCGACCCAGGTAACCCAGAAAAAACCGGTAATAATGATCAAATCCGGGACCACAGCCGCGGGGGCAAAAGCGGCATCTTCCCATACCGGGGCGATAGCCGGGTCGGATCAGGCCTATGCCTCAGCTTTCAAAAAAGCTGGTATAATCCGTGCTCACGACATACAAACCCTTTTCAACCTGGCACACGCCTTCTCCACCCAGCCCTTACCTCAAGGGCCGAACATGGGTATCATAACCAACTCCGGAGGGCCGGGAATAATGGCTGCGGACTCCTGTGAAAACTCATCCATGCAAATGGCCAGATTTTCCCCCGGCACATTACAAAGACTCCAGGACTCACTGCCCTCTTATGCCTCCCTTTACAACCCGGTGGACATCATCGGGGATGCTGGAGCACAAAGGTATTTGGACACCATCAATATAGTGGTGCAGGACCCCAATGTGCATTCCATACTCGTCCTTTTGGCCCCCACTTCCAGTGCGGCAGCGGAAATCGAGGAAATCAGCCGGGGCATAGTGGATATGGCCAAAGAATCAAGCAAACCGATTTCAGCCTGTTTCATGGGCAAAAAGAGGATCGCGGCTGGACAGAAAATACTTTTGGAAGGGAAAGTGCCCTGCTACTCTTTTCCCGAACCGGCCATCAACAGCATGGAATCCATGCATGACCAGTATCAGCGCAAGATATATCCTCCGCCCCATGTACCGGAGATTGAACGGAATCTGGACAAAGTGCGCGAGGTTATTGCCAAGGCCCGAAAATACGGACATCAGGAAATAGTGGAGTTTCAGGCCCAGGAGATTTTAAAAGCGTATAATCTGCCCACTCCGGAAACAAGATTGGCACGCTCCAGTACGGCTGCGGTCCAGGCAACCAAGGAAATGGGATTTCCGGTGGTCCTGAAAATCGCCTCCCCGGATATATCGCACAAAACTGACGTGGAAGGAGTACAAGTAAACCTAAAGACTGAAGAAGAAGTCCGCTCTGCGTTTACGGCTATTACCTCCCGTGCCCAGCGACGAACTCCCGAGGCCTATATTGCCGGCTGTCTGGTACAGAAAATGGCCCCAAATGACTGCAAGGAGGTTATTGTCGGAGTAAAACACGACGATCAGTTCGGGCCTTTGCTCATGTTCGGCTTGGGAGGAGTATATGTGGAAGTCCTCAAGGATATCTCCTTTCGGCTTGCTCCGTTAACCAACAAGGATGCCCGGGACATGATAAAAGAAGTAAAATCCTACATGTTGCTCAAAGGTTTTCGGGGAGAAAAAGGGGTAAACCTTCCGGCGCTGGAAACAATAATCCTTAAAATGTCCAAATTGGCCACGGATTTCCCGGAAATTTATGAGGCGGAGTTCAATCCGGTACTGGTAAATTCGCAAAAGGGGATTGTAGCCGATGTACGCATAACCCTAAGCCCGGAAAAAAATTGATGGATTCCGCCCCGAGTCAGACTCTCTGACGTTACCAAGGGACTTTCTTTGCCTGATCCTTCTGGGTGCCTTAAAGGACAGGTTCGTTTGTCTTTTTTCCCCGCCAGAAAGGGAGATGGCACCCAAATTTAAAGGGGCTTCGACGTTTAATGTGGATTTTCCCCACCTGGTCTTTTTGGATGCCCAACTGCCGGCCCGGTGTTTGGCATCCAAAAAGAATTAGACGTGAGGAATACACAAAAAATGCATTCCTTTCGGCAGAAACCGTTATTTTCCTCCCCACACAAGATCTTTGGTCCGACGGGCTAGGCTTGTGCATAAAAAAAGGGGACTAAAGTCCGGGCTCTTGAGTTCCCGGGGCAATTCCATTTCCGTCCACAACCCGGAAAAATGCCCGGTAAGGCAAAAAGTGCCGGGATCCGCAGCAGGGATCCCCTTGTCCTGTGCCGCTCGCCACATTGGGACCTCGTTGGGACGAAGACCGAGCTGTTCATATACAGCAGTATCCAGGGCAAAGGGGTCGTCCGCGGCAACCACTGCCCCCAATTGCAAGGGACGCCCTTTTGTGGGTCCGCTACCCTGCATGACGGTAATAGCATCCAGCAGGGTAAAAGTGTTGGGGAAATGTCCGGAGACAGCTAGAAGGAATTCGGAAAAGGAAGAAACATCCGCACCCAGGCGTGCGTGCCAAATGGCCTTCTGCATTCCGCAGACGCATCCGAAGAGATTTTTCACTCCTGCGGTCACCCGCATTTGGGAATGCGCCTTCAACTTGGGCAAATTGACTATTACATCCGCGTTCAGGGCCTCCCGGGAAATAACCGCCTTGTGCCCCCCTGTTTTCAGTCTCTTTTTACGTCCCAGAGTGCATAACTCCACCCCCAGAGGCCTTAAAAATTCCAAGAGACCGATTTTACGGGCCACAGCCCGTGCAGAGCCAAAAGCCGGAGAGTCGCCGACAAACACCTTTGCCCCCATATCCATTAGTATTTGACATACGGAAAAGACAAAAAATGGATTAGTGCATCCCAGCCCGCTGTTATTCCCGGCCACCAGATTGGGTTTGACCAGTACCTTTGTGCCCCGGAAAGAGTAGCTAGAAGTTAGAAAGTGCTGAGCGAGGCACCCGTAAAGCCCACCGTTGTATTCAGGACAGCAGGAAAAATAGACGGTCTTTACCATATTATCAGAGATGGTCGCCAAATAGAAACGTCCTGCATTTAGAGGGGAACCAAGAAATAGTGTTTCCCGGAGAAGTTAACGGATATGCTGGAGAACAGGCGGGCTTCATGCGCGGGAGGATGACCCTTTCCTCAGGATCTCATCCAGCACCCGGCCCACTTCCTCCATAGTATAAGGCTTGGCCAGGACACCGCAAAAACCGTAACTGCGAAAATTACCCATTATGGGATCCTGGGAATATCCGCTGGAAACTATTATTTTGGCCTGACTATTTATTTTGAGTATCTCGGTTGCGGTCTCTTTACCTCCCATACCTCCGGGAACGGTCAAATCAAGGATAACAGCGTCGTATGCGCGCCCTTCCTGGTAGGACTGCTTATACTTTTCCAAGGCTTCTTCTCCCGTGGAAGCGAATTCACCCTCATACCCCAAAAGTTCCAGGGCGTCCTCCATAATATCCAGAATGTCCGGGACATCGTCCATAACCAAAATTCTGCCCTGTCCGAATCTGAGTTCGTTGGAAACCTTTTTGCGGTCTGGACTCAGCTGTTCAGCCTCCACCGCGGGCAAATAAACAACAAATTGTACCCCTTCCCCGGGATTTGAATAAACGGAAATATCTCCCCGATGATTCTTAACAATGGAATAGGTGCTGGCCAACCCCAGGCCACTGCCCACTTCCTTGGTGGTAAAATAAGGGTCAAATATTTTATCCAGGTCTTTTTCTTCTATGCCCGGCCCATCGTCCCGGAAATCAATACGGATATAATTGCCTCTTTCCAGATCCAAATCCTCTCTTCCCCCTTTATAGGGGAAATTGGAAGCCTGGACATAAATATTCCCGCCTTGGGGCATGGCCTGGACCGAGTTCAGAGCCAAATTCTCAAAAACCTGGGCCACTTGCCCGGAATCAACATTGGCCGGCCAAAGATTCTTGTCCGTGCTTATATTGTTTTTTACGTTCGAGCCGCGCAAGGCAAAACCTATTGTTTCCTCCAGGAATTCAGGGACAGAAGTGGTTTCTCGTATCGGAGCCCCGCCCTTGGAAAAGGTCAAAAGCTGCTGTGTAAGCTGTTTGGATCGGAGGATCGCATTTTGGGCATCATCCAATCTGGTAAACTCTTTGCTTTCGGAATCGAGATTCATCTTGACTATCAGGATATGATTAAGGACCGCGGTTAAAAGATTGTTGAAATCGTGGGCAATCCCTCCGGCCAAGACCCCGATAGATTCCAGTTTTTCCTTGCGAAGTCTTTCTTCTTCCATGCGCAGGAATTCAGAAATATCCTGAATTACAGTCACCGTACCCAGAATAACGCTTTGCTGGTCAAAGATAGGCGTGCATTTAAAGGCTACATCAACATATCCACCTTCTCCGGTTAACAATTTGGTTCCGCGTTTGCGCCCGGCAATGGCTTTATGATCAATAACCTCCTGAACCGGATCAAGCTTATTATCATTGCCGTTTAACAACTGGCAAACCTGCTCAAAGGGAAGGCCCTGGACATCATTCATGTGCACCCCAAGAATACCTTCGGCGGTCGTATTGACGAAAACAACATTTCCGGATCTATCCGTAGTCACTACTCCTTCACCAATACTCTTCAATGTGACTGAAAAGAGTTCCTTTTCGGACATGAGCTGTTCTTCAGCCTGTTTGCGCAATTCAATTTCGGACTGCAAAAGCTCATTTGCCCTTCTGAGCTCCTGGGTACGTTCGGTAACCCGATTATCCAAGTCTTCATACAAGTTTTTAAGTTCATTCTCCGAGTTCTTGCGTTTGGTAATATCGTGAAATATAAAAATGTAATTGAGCCCACAGCTTAGGGAAACAAATGTTTTGGTAACCTCAATGTATCTTTCCCCTCCCTCCCGGGTCGTAATCACAAAGTCCTCCCGCTGGACTCCCTCCTGGATTTCATCGGAAAACATGTAGGCGATATCCGAAGGACAAAAATCACGTAAATCAAGCTCTATCAAATTGTTTTTTTCTATTTCGAAAATATATTTAAAGGCCATATTGTACTGGATCACCCCCCAGCTTTCATCAGTAACCACCAGACCGTCAGCCAGGTTGTCCAAAATGGCGTGCAGATAAGTCAAAGTCTCCTGCAATTCATTGGTGGCGTTTTGCACCGCCTTCTGGAGACGCCCCACGAACCCGGAAAGTTCCTGACCCATATGGCGCATGGACTGGGCCAACTCACCAACCTCGTCCCTGGAGTCCAGATCCAGTTGGACATCAAAATCTTTCCGGGCCAAGCGGCGTGCATACTCGTTGAGCTGGGTGAGCGGACGAGAAATCCGGTCCATAAAGGCATATAAGATTCCCACGCACAAAAGGAATAGAAACAGATTAAAAAACTGGATCTGCAAAAGATTCTTTACAATTATGGAATTTATGGTCCCCATTTTCATGCCTACATGGATATATCCACCCTCTCCACGCAGAATCGGCCCACCTATGTCTATGTATCCTGCCCCCTGAATATTTATTCTTTTCTGGGCAATCTCCTCAACAGGGCGGGAGGATATGATATTTTGCACTTCTTGAGGAATACGCGGAGCAAATGTATGAGCGACCACATTTTTTCCCTCATCAAGGACATACACATACCCCACTCCCTTCTCGGAAAGATACTGGTCTATTATGGACTGAATACTTGCTACATCATGCTTGAGAAAGATATCCGGGATAGAAACGGAAATTGTGCTCACTATGCTTTCCGCGCGGGAGACATAGTCGTCTATCAATTGGCCGCGCAGTATCCAGGCGGAAAATGCAGAGGAAAGAATCCCTATGGCCAGGAAAATCCCCAAAACCACCAACAATGTCTTTTTGAAAAGACGGGAGCCGATCACTTAAACGCCCCCTTAAAATCATGCAGGGGAAGTATATGATCCCCTTGGAATGTAATAAAATAGACATGCTCCAGGCCCTGGTGCTTGTATGGAGTAAAATCCACCTCCCTTCCAATACCCAATTCCACATCATGGAGTCGATCCATATTGTGCCGGATATTCTTCCTCTTGGGATCAGGCCCCATTTTGCGCAATAATTTGACCATCAATTTGGCATTAAGGAACCCTTCGAAACTCACAGCTCCGAAACCCTGAACTTGGTAATCCGAGCAAGGGAATTTATCCGGGATTTGTGGTTCATACTCAAGCATACAATGCTTATACTCCTCCACGGCCGGCAGACCTTTACGGCCATAGAAGGGAACCACTTGGGAATTGACCAAATTCTTGATATATTTCGCATCGTCCTTCTCTTCCGCGGTACGAAGCAAATCAAGCATGCGCCTGGAATCCACAAAAGAGATATTGGCTATGGGCATATCCATCCCGTTTTTCCGGGCATCCCGGATAAACGCGGCAGCCGCGGCATAGGAAGCTATACATATAACCGCATCCGGATCTCCGGAGGAAATTATCTTTGCCTGGGGATAAAAGGATTGCTCGAAAGGTGCTCCCCTCCTGTAAGTGGCCTCGGAAACAATTTCCAACCCATGCTCCTGCAGGGCTTTTTTCACTCCCTGCCATCCACCTCTTCCATAGGCATCTACCTGATGCAGGACGGCAATTCTTTCCCTGCCAATCTCTACGAAATTATCTACTAAAGCCTTCAGCTCCTGATCGTAAGAAGCCCGCAAGTTATAGACGTATTTAGAATACGGTGCCCGGCGCATGGGGTTGGCTCCGGTAAAGGGGCAGAAAAGAAAAAAATGCCGGGAAGAAAATTTGGAAAGCAATGGGAGAACGCGGGTGGTGGTAGGGGTCCCCACATAATTGAATAGCGCGAAAACATCGTCCTTGCGGATAAGGCGCAGAGTATTGCGCACGGTGGGTTCCGGATTATACCCGTCATCATAAGCCAGGATCCTTATTTTTCGGCCATATACACCGCCCTGGGCATTAACTTTCTCCAGATAGGCCCTGGCCCCCCTATAGAGTTCAATACCCAGGCTCCGGGTAGGTCCGGTAAAAGCCCCGGACATCCCCAGGACAATCTCCTGTTTCTGTCCGGCCTGCAAAATACTTGCAGAGAAAAATACACACGCAACAACTAGGGATAAAACACTTGCTCCCTTTCCCGAACAGCTCCGGAAAAGAAAGAAAAAACTCCTATACAGTAAACAAATATTTCCAGCCATATTTTGTTTCAAGCAAGGTTTAATTGCAGAATAACACTCATGTCTTTTAAAAAGGACACCCTCTTTTTCGCCTTAACACACCATATTATGGCTTACTTTTGCCCATAATGCAATGAGTGTAATCTGCTAATTGCCCACTTACGCCCGGGATATTCCTCCGGGGATTCTTTTCACAAATTTGACTATTGCCCAAAGTTCACGCATAATTTATAGCTAAAACCATGAACCGACACTTAAAAATCCCCGGTATCATGGACTCATTCCAGGTATGTTAAAATATAATACGAATCCATTAACAACCAATTAAGAGGCATCTGCAAAAAGTCCAAGTCCGGAGTTAAATGTACAGATTAAATCGTACAACCATCTGATTTTACTTAACAACTTAAAACTGCCTGCAAAAAAATATCTTTTGCAGGCGCATCAATCAAAACAAATTATGAGCAATAATAAACCGAATATTTATGATCAGATATTCCGCCACGTATTTCTGGAGATGAAATACTGTCTGTCCCTGGTTTCACAGGATGTTTCCTTTCAAAGGACCCTCAAAGCAACCTTTAAACATTTGGGCCTAGAGCAGAGCCATGTATTTATCAACCACGAACTTACTCCGGCCATTGCAGAGGCCCGTAACAATCTCAAGCGTTTCAATGGCACCCTCTTTTTTATAGAGGGCCAAATAGGTGAAAAGAATAATATTCTGGAGTTTACTTCCCTAAAGTCCACTTTTGCGGAAAAGTGTAAACTGATTTGCCTGAGTAACGAAGTCTCACGGGATACTATAGTCCAAATATACGAAATGGGGGCGGACAACGTCATAATCAAGCCTGCCTCGGTAAACGCCATAATCCAGAAGACCGCTCTCACTGTCAAACCGAACAATAAACTCTCTGAGAATATTGAAAAATGCCAAGGACAGATAGAAAAAGGGGAACTGGAGGAAGCGGAAGAAACAGCGGAAAAAATCCTGAAGGAAAAACCGGAAAGCGCGGCTGGCCTGATGCTCAAGGGAGACATCCGCTTTTATAGAAATGAACTGGAGGAGGCCGAAAAATACTACCTGCGGGCGGCAAAGCAAAACAAGCTTTACTTAAAACCCCTGCACAAACTGGTAGAGGTATATCAAGCCCAAGGCGACCTGGAAAACCAACTAAAATACCTAAAAAAACTGGATAACCTTTCTCCTTTGAACCACAAGCGAAAAATCAAGCTGGGAGAAACATACATTGCACTAGACGAAGATGAAGAAGCCCAGCAGTACTTCGAGCAGGCAGTACGGCAAGTCCAGAAACAGGCAGCAGGAATGGTTTCCTCCGTGCTTATGCAAATCGCCCGGGAAGTAAAGGAGTCGCGCCCCCAAATGGCCACGGAGTTCATGGACCGGGCCATTGAATCAAAAGGGGAACTCTTGAACCAGGAAGATCTGTGGATGTTTAACGAGATGGGCATCCAGCTGCGCCAACAAGGGAAATGGGAAACTGCCATCGAATACTATCAAAGGGCCCTGAAGCTGGCCCCTATGGACGGAGGGTTGTATTACAATCTGGGGATGGCCTATTCTCAGGGAAAACAGCATTACAAGGCCCTCCAGCAATTTGAAAAAGCAATGGAGCTATACCCGGAAATCGTCGAGAACTCCTCACATGCCGCCTACCAGATTGCCAGGACCCACTACAATCTGCAGAACAATCCCCAAGCCGAAAAATACCTAAAAAAAGCCCTTGCATCGGACCCTAAAATGCAAAGCGCCCAACAGCTGTTGCAGAAAATACGCAGCTGAAAGATTATCCCTGTTCGGGAGCCAGACAGAGATATCCCTGTTTAAACGCCCAGGTTATGAAATAGCTGGCTTTTTCCTCGGAGATATCAGTAGCGGAAACAAGCCTGGTGCAAAGATCCTCTACCATTATCTCTCCCCGGGCCAAAAAGAGCAATACCCGCAATTTTTCCGCGGGGACCAAATCCTCCAGTCCTGCGTAAACCACGGGGAAATCCTGCTGGCGATACAGAGTCCTGCCCAAAGCACTCCAAACCACTGTTCGCTTACTATCCAGCCTCTCTTTGGGATAATTGGAAAATATCCAGGCGTAATCCAATCCAAGCGGATGTTTCTTTCCCCTCAATGATTCTTTTTCCAAGACATCCTTTTCCCACAAAAAATCCCAGAGAGCCGTATAACGCTCAATTATCCGGGCCCAGTCATAATCCCTGCTGGCTCTACGCCCCTTTTCCCCCATCTCCCTGCGTAGTCCCTCATTATGGAGAAGGGTTTCCAGACAGGAGACCATATCCTGCATATCCAGACAAATATTCTGGGCCAAAAGTAAATGTGACTGACTGTCAGGTAAGAGAGGAGCCAAGTCGTTTACTAAACCAGATTCCTCCGGCCCCAGAGTTCGCACCAGCATTCCGGTATTCCCGTGTTCCACCAAATCGCGGTAGCCGTTAAAGTCGGCGGCCACAACAGGCAGTTTTGCAGCACCGGCCTCAAGGAGTGTAAGTCCGAAAGTTTCCTGATAATTGTCCGCCGGGGAGACAAATATATCCGAGGCTGCGAGTATTTCCAATTTCTCCCCTTCCGAGGGATCGGGAAAAATACGGAGATTAATACCGGCGTTGGCAGCCAGATTAAGCAAAGAATGCCGCACCTCCTGCCCTTCTTCCGTCCCCCCCGCCAAAACCAGTACTATATCCTCCAGTCCCGGACTGTGGGTAAGACAAATTTGCAAGGCCCGTATGAAAGGAACCATATCCATCTTGGAATAGTGCGCTATTCTCCCCAAAGCGGTAACGCATACACTTTTCTCTCCCAAATCCAGAGAATTTCTGGCTTTTGCCCGCAGCTTCGGGTTCACACTTGCATACTTTTCCCAATCCACTCCCAGAGGGATATGTTCCAGCCTGGGGGAATAAAAATTGCCGGGCAGGCTGTAACTGGTTCGCAAATATTCATAATATCGAGAAAGGACTTCCTTGCCGCAACTGGAAGAACAGACCACACAATCCCGCGGGGTTGTTCCCGGCCACAAATGCCGAAGAAAACTGGCCGGATAATCCTGATAGCTAAGAGAATGGGTTAATGAAGTAATGGGAAATATCTGCCGACTGTATTTATTCCTCAATCGGGCCAAATAAGCGGGATAATTAATGCAATCGGACAAATGGAAGCAGTGGTAATCCTCCTCACGGAGCTTTTTCGGGAGATCCAATCGGGAAAAGGAATAAAGCTTGGAAGCTGCGTGCGGAGAAAACTCTTTGGTCCAGGAATACAGGGAGTTAAAGTGTCCTGAGCTTTCCGGAAAAAAGTGGTATTCGTCAAATTCATCCGCGGCGAAAAGGGCCTGCAAAAAATCCTGATTGGCCACTTTTCTGCCCATTACCGCCCCTTTCTCTATAAAACAGTCCAAACTAGCCCATATCTTTTTTCCCATAAGAATTCTTCCGGATTTTTCTTCTTCAATATCGGCCTGCTTTTTGCATGTTTTTATAAAAACAGCAAAATTATACATCGAAGCCAACAATAAATTACAAATCAGCAGAAAACAAATCCCTTGCATTTGTTCCGAGAGGAGAAAATATGCACGAGAAAAGTTCCCCTGTCATCCTGTTTTTAAAAGCGTCCGCGGACACCCGGGAAAAAATAAGCAGCTTTCTTCCGGAGGACAGTATAGTCAAAGTACTGAATCCCGGACTTTCCAGGCTGGAAGAAAACGTTCATGCCGAAATTCCGTCCATACTGATTACTCCGGCCAAGGAATGGGCCCATACTTCCCGGGATCAACAAAGCCTTGTAGACGAAAATCAGGTCCAACTTGCCCTTTTGGCCGAGGAAAAAGAAACAATAGATCCGGACATGTCCATCCCCTCTTCCTTTCTGGGTTTTTTGCAAACTCCGGTGGACAAGAACGAACTGGACCAATTGATGGATAAGGCGATACAGTCCCATGAACTGTATGAAGATATTTATCATATGGCCCGAGAAATCTCCCTGGAAAGGGAAATCCTATCCCGCAAGAGTTCACAGCTCTCATTTATAAACAGAATTCTGACCAAAGCCGCTCAGACTCTAGACATCCGCAAAATTATGGCCATGGCCGACTCGGAGTTCCGGGAAATTCTGCAAAACAGATGCACTATGGGAATATTTTGGGAATCTTCCGAAGAAATCATACAAGGCAGCCTCTATATCCCAAATTTTGCCCTGCCCGAAGAAGAAAACAAATGGATCGGGCATTTGCTGGATGCAACCAAGAAGATAAGCGGAGAGGAAATCCAAAATTACAAAGTGGATTATTTCGGCGAATCCCCGGTAAAACTGGGATATCCGCAACCGGAAAAATTGATAATGATCCCCCTGAAGTCCGGGAATGAATATTACGGAATCATTATTCTAATAGCCGACGATGCCCGGGAACTGGGCAAAGACCAAATAGAAATCATCCATAATGCGGGTAACCACCTGGGCCTGGCCGCCCGGAACGCCCTCAAGTACGAAAAAGTCCGTATTCAAGCGGACCACGATGGACTTACCAAGATATATAACCGTCACCATTTCGATGAACGCCTTAAAGAGGAGATCAAGCGGCACCAACGCCACGCCAGCACACTAAGCCTTTTGATGCTGGACATAGACTATTTTAAGGACATAAACGACAGATACGGGCACCAGGCCGGAGATATCGCTCTAAAAAAAATTGGGGAAATCTTGCAGTCAAGCCTGCGGGAAACCGACTTTCCCGCCCGCTACGGAGGGGAAGAATTTGCCGTGATTCTCCCGGAGACTACGGAAAATCAGGGATGGCTACTGGCCCACCGCCTACGTAAAAAGATTGGCAACTTACAGGTTAAGTACAATGGCCATGTAATCCGTCTGACCGTAAGCATAGGAATAACTTCAATGGAACCGGGGTCCCTTTATCCGGCCACGGATTTGATCGAACATGCAGACAGGGCCCTTTATCTGGCCAAAAATAACGGGAGAAACATGGTCTGCTGTTCCAGTCTTGAGCCCCAAAATGCAATGGGCAACTGACCCTCAAATGTCCACCTGTCAAATATTTGGCTACAAGGGCACAAAAGGCGCTACTGGTATCCTCTGTGCCCTTATAGCCTTCTTGAATTCCCGGGTTACCGCCCCATATTCAATCGCATATCCCGGGGATAGGCTATATCGTAGCCGTACAGCACTTTTTTCTGCTTTCCCGAAGGAATATGTAATTTCCAATTGATCGTCCTGTCTTCTATTTTATCCGGCTTTGGATTGAAAGTCTTTTCCATTTCAATCTCCTTGTCCCCCAGTTTGGGTAATATATCCTGAACAACCACATCCACTGCCAAAGATTTATTATTGGTAATTACGGTTTCCCATTTCCAAGAATAAGTATCCTTCTTGTCCAAGAACCCGGATTCCCCGGATTTTTTATCCACATTCACAAACCCCACTTTTATCTGTCTATCCGGTCCGAAGAACAGTTCTTTTTTTACATCCCGGATATCCAATCTTCCTTCCCCCACATAAGCCGAATCCAGGAAATAAGAGGCTTTGCCAGCAGGCATGCGTACCGCTTGTCCAAAGTCCACCCGGGCACGGACAAAAGCAGCTTGTGCCTTGTACGGACGGAGTAAATAGTCAAATTCAGCCGGCCAGCTTTTCTTTTTTATGTTAACAGTCTTTTTCTTCCCGGATTCAACACTCAAATTGCCCAGTTGGTAAACGGTACGAAACTGTCTTTCCTTTTTCCCGGAAACAGCGCTTTGATTAAAGGCCTTTAGTGCCCTCGAGCCCTGTTTTGCACGCGGAGCTTCTGCTGCATCCAGGACCTTTTTTCTGCGAACCGGGGATATACTCCAATTCCCTTTTGCAGGAGGTAAAAGACGCCACACAGGCTTGGAAGTGGACAAGGACATCTCAGCTCCTTTCCAATCCACTCCCGTGTTTTGCCATATTCGGGCCTTCCAGCGAAACCCCACCTCTTGTTTTCCGGGTTTGGCGTTTAAGCGGTACATACTTTTCCATCCACAGTTATCCACCACATAACCAAGATGTATTTTTGTCCCCGGAGTTAGCTGGGAACTGAAGACAATTTTCAACACAAGCTTCTCATCCTTTTTCCCGGTGGCTTCTTTTATCTTGCGCTCAACTTCTTTGATCTTCCCCCTGATTTCCTTTAAACCCTTTTCCTGTTCAAAGAGCTCGGAGTAAGCCTTTTGCAGCCTTTTGCGCAGTGCCTCGCCCATGGATAACACGGATTGGATACCTTTGTCCGGCACCGGTTTTGTTTTTTTTATGTAGGCAACTTCCCCTTTTAAGGAGTCGACCCTGCTTTGGAGAGCACTTTTCTTCCCCCTTAAAATTGAGAGCTTTTTCTTCAAACTGGATATCCTTTCTCCCGGGGAAAAGCTGACCTTTTCCGAAGCCAGGGAAGATATACCGGGGCCATCGGAACGGACCCGGAGTGTATTGGAGCGGGTGTGAGCGGACAACTCCACTTTTAAGCGGTCGGTTTTATGCTCCGCTACAATCGTCTTTTCCACACGGGCCTGATCCGGATAGATTTCCACCCGCTTGGTATCCGCGCTTGCCGGATTAGCCAAAACCAAAGACAGCAAGATACAAACACAAACATTTCTGCACATAATTCCTCCCAGGCCTTTCAAATCCCGTTATCAAACCGTTCCCCTGTTTCTTTCAGCCTCCCTTTTGAGCCACCCTATCTGCCGACACACTCCCATTAACAAATCAAATTCATGACGCCGCAAATCAATATTGTTCAAGAATCTTTTTACAGCCATCATGAAATAATCCGGATTATCCGGATGAAGATAGTCCATGTCCAAAAGTGCCTTTTGAATACTGGAATACAATATCTGTCTTTGCTCGTGGGTAATAAAGGGAGGCTGGCCCCGGTCATGGTAAGGGACTGATTTTTGAGGAATTTTTTTGGACCACTCGTACAAAATTATCAATACTGCCTGAGCAATATTCAAGGACCATGCCTCGGAAGCAGTAGGGATACACACAAGACGATCGCATAATTCAATTTCCGCGTTGGTTAGTCCGGTATCCTCCGGGCCGAAGGTAATCGCTACCCTTTTTCCCATTTCCATTTCCCTGACCATTCCCAGAGCAGCCTGTTCCGGATCCAGAACCCCCTTTCTCCATCCACCGATACGCGCGGTTGTGGCATAAACAATATGGTAGGGACCAAGGGCTGAATTCAAATCCTGGGATTGTCTCGCTTTTTCCAAAATCTGCCTACCTTTTGCAGTAGCCAGAGGGGCAGCCTTCTCCGAGTCATAACCTCTCGGAGAAACCAGAACGATCTCCGCGCATCCCATATTGGCGCAAGCTCTGGCCACGGATCCGATATTTTCCGAGTATTTGGGGCGGGACAAAACCACAGCAGGACTTATCACTACAGACCTCCACTAATATGGACCACAAAAAAATTGATGACTTTCACTACACCATCCCCCTTTTATCTTTAAAGATACGGAAAGACATTTGCATTTGTCAAAAAATATCCCCAGTATCGAATGGAGCTAAAAGAATTTGGCTCTCTCACGCCATCTGTGGATATTCATTGGTCAAGATCAATATTTCCGGGAGCCTAGAGCAAAAAAAGAGACATAGACAAAAAGTCAATCCCCTTTTATCATTGGAAAATGAAATCCGGTTAACGCTATCAGCCTAGATAAGCAAGGAGGTAATAAATGAGAAACGAGGCCCCGCTTATCTGCATATTGTTCATTTGCATTTTCTTTTTATCACCCCCGGAGGTCGGCCGTACAGAAACAATAAATTTTCCGGAAATGCCCCGGTGGGTAGGGCAATGGCACTTGGTGATCCCCAGCAAGGGAAAAATAAAAAAGGATCCAATTCGCACCTACACCTACGTGGACAACCTGACTCCAGACCAGAAAAAGAGTTACGCCACCATTTGGGTTTTGTACGACAAGTCCAGGGAAAAATACTATATACGCGGAAAGAAGCACTCAAAAACTACACCGGACTTCACGGGAGTTTCCCCCGAAAGTTTCCGAAACAGTGTCCAATCTTACCAAATTCCCCAAAAAGCAAAAAATATCCTTGTAAACTTCTAAATGAATCAAGAACCTACTCAGAAAAAAAGTCGGAATGAATCCCGAATTATCCGTAAGGTGGCATTCCTTGCTTTTGGTTTAAATCTGGTCCTGGCCATTTTGAAAGGTATACTTGCTGTTCTCTCCGGCAGTCTGGCTGTAAGTGCCAGCGCAATAGACTCCGCAACCGATTCTGTAGCCTCCTTGGCCGTGTTCATTGGAGTCAATCTATCAGAAAAAAAGAGTCAGACATTTCCTTTGGGCCTATACAAAATAGAAAACGTCATTTCCGTAGTTATTGCCCTGTTCATATTTTTGGGAGGCTATGAAATAGCCACCCGGGTCCTTCAACCCGGTAAAAAGATCCCCGAGATATCCCTGCCGATACTGGTTTTAATGCTCTTTTCCACACTGGCCATCTATCTTTTCGGGCAATACGCCCTGTCCACTGGCCGCAAGACAGGATCTCCCACTCTTATGGCCGAAGGGAGACACCGGCAAGTGGATGTTTTGTCCTCCATAGTTGTCCTCGTATCTGTTTCTCTGAATTACTTTAAGCTCAACTGCTCCTTTTGGGGAATAGGGATGGATCAGATAGCCGCGGCGGTGGTTCTCTTGTTTATCGCCAAAGCCGGGTGGGACCTTTTGTCCGAAGGGATGCGCGTTCTCTTGGATGCCTCAATTGCCCCGGAAAAGCTGGAAATAATCAAGAATACCATTAAAAACCATCCGCTGGTAACAAAGGTGCGAAACGTAGTCGCCAGTAATGCCGGAAGATTCATATTTATCCAGGCGGAGATAGAACTACGCACGGCGGATCTGGAGAAAGCACATCACACCAGTGAAGAAATTGAAAAAAACATCCAGGAAAAAATTCCCCGGGTAAGTAGGGTTATAATACACTATGAGCCCACTTCCACCGACAAAACGCGTCTGGCATTGCCGGTGATGGACTTGCAGGGAAATTTGAACACCAATTTCGGTGAAGCGCCCTATTTCGCTTTTGTAGATCTCGAGGGGGAAAAACAGGAGATTGTGGAACACAATATTCGCTCCAACCAATACCATTCCCACCCCAAAGGCCGGGGGATTAAAGTAGCCAACTGGCTCGTGGAGCAAAAAGTTGATCAGATCATTTTAAAAGAAGATATAGCGGGAAAGGGGCCAGCCTATCTATTTGAAAACGCAGGGATTAATATCATTACCACTGAGAAAAAAAATCTGACGGAAGTGCTGCGGGAGCAAGAAAAAAATATGGTCCTCGACACTTGATGAAATATACCTTGGGGTTAATCCAAATATTTCCCGCAGCCCACAATCACCTTTTTCTCACCAATATCGCACATCTGTACCACAGAACGTTTGGGAAAAGCTTTTCCTTCAACTCCGGGTTTCGGCCAGTAATAATCCACAAAACTTATATTATCCGGGGAAGCCTTAACCCTGCGGTTCATCTCCTGAAAAAGCAGATTACCCCGCTGGTCCCGGTAATCCTTGATATTCTTTCCCTCAAGCTCCGGTTTCATGGGGTGCATCAGCATCACAAAATCCAAATTATGCACCCATAAATAGGTTCCTTTGAATACATATTCAGAGTCCCCGCGCATACGAGGCAACCCTTTTTCCAGACCTTGCTCCTGGAGCATATTGCAGGCTTTATCCAATTTGGCATATATGTCCTCCCAGGTAAGTTTAGCGCTGGAAGTCCTCTGGGCTTTTTCAGTGGCTATTTTGGCTAGTTCTTGCAGATCGGCGGCGTCCCCTTGTCCAGGAGCCGTAAAGCATACCACAATAAGAAAAAACAATCCCGTTATGCGCTTCATCGCTCCTCCATAATATATCCCGTTAAATTCGCTACTCAGGATAAACAGAATCTGTTACCGGCCATACACTGTACTCGGCAGTGGGTTTATATCCGACTCCAACAGCTCCCTTGTACATGTACAAGGCATATGCCCAGTCTTTTTCAAACCCGCTAGTAGTTGAAGACCAATAAATCTCTTGGACTGTATCTAAAGAAAAATTCGAAGGCAAGGCCGGAGTATGACGGGAACAATCCACTATAGATTCCAGTTCATTTATATTGGGCAACCGCCAGGCTATCTCGGTTTTTTCGGCCAATTCCCGGACTGTATTCAAGGCTTCCTGCCAGTTGCATTTCCCGACCGGGAGAAAGGGATCAGGATACCAAACCAATCCGGTCATATCATCCTCCACTCCGGTTTCAGTCAGATGAAACCTCTTATCGGGATTATAACTGTAATCCGGGATGTCCGTAAGAGCGAAAATACCGCTGCACTCCACTACGCCCCCGTGAGTATCATAGCAATGCTTTTGGCCTGTAGGCAAGATACGGGAACTCTTCCCGCAAACCGGACGACAAAAAGCCAATTGCGTCTTTTTTCCCCAAAACATACGTCCGCCCGCCAAATGGATATACCAGGCATATTCCGGAAACATGGCCGAAGTGGTGGAAGTCCAATACCAAGAATACCTAAGACCGGAAAAATGATCATTCCGGGAGAGGGCCGGGTTTTTCCGGCCATGGTCTATCAAAGTTCTCAGTTCTTTCCTGTTCGGCATCCTCCAGTCCGATCTTCCCAGATATCTCTTTTGGTTTAGCTGAACAATGGCTTGCAGGGACTCGGGCCAACTCAGGGGGAAGTCAAATACATCCGTTTCCGCAGGCCAGAACAGTTGTGTATATTCATCCCGCACAAGGCCATGATCTGCAAATACGAACCTTGGCTCAGGAAGTGCATCACCCACGAGATATTCCGCATCCTGGCCCGTCCCCGTACAGGAGATTCTTTGTCCGTGCTGATCAAAACAGGATTTAAGCCCTGTTTTTAACATATATCTCCCCATGCCTTTTGCCCCATAAAAAAAGAGGACCCCGCAAGGTCCTTTTAGTTCATAATGATTTGGTGGAGGCGATGGGACTTGAACCCACGACATCAGCGTTGCGAACACTGCGCTCTCCCAACTGAGCTACGCCCCCTCCCAGTGATATCTGGAGCCAGGAATCGGACTTGAACCGACGGCCTACTGATTACGAATCAGTTGCTCTACCAACTGAGCTATCCTGGCTCATTGGCACAAGAGCGGATTATCAATGGGCCGGGGGATGGTCAAGGCAATTTTTTACTCCTGTTAGCCGGCCACAGTGCTCTACTTCAGTTTAAGCCTTATTCCCGCTTCTGGAAATTAAATCGCCGGTTGATTATTTACATACGATTTCTTTTATGCAAACTTAACTTAAATTTTAATTTAGACTTCTTTCGATTTAAAGTATAATATGATCAAAACCTACATGGCCAGTATCGAAGAACTCGACCCTGGCGCGATCACCGCCGAAGAAATAAAATCGGCTCAGGGCAGGCTGATTTTTCCGGAAGGGAAAACGCTCTCTAGGGAAGACATCCATAAGTGCAAGGCTTGGGGTATCTTTCAAGTCCCCATATCCCTAGACTCTAACGCATCTAATGATTGGAAAAAATTAAAAAAAGAGACTGTACTGGAATACAAGGAAAATCTCCTTCCTTATTTTTGCACTTGGGACTTTTCCCATTCAATTAACAAAGAGCTATTCAAAAATATCATCTTTTGGCTCGCTGGACACAAGGACAATTCCTTCCTTCAAAAAGCAGCTTTTCCCGGAGAAAATACACTCTCCTGCTCCGACACCCCTCCCAATGATCTCCCCTCAGTAGAGTTGACCGAGCTCGTGGACAAAGAGGAAAGCCTGGCGACTCTGCCGGACATTTTGCAAAGACTTTTGGAGGCAATAGACGATCCTAAATGCACATCTCACCATTTAGGGGAAATTATTGGGAACGACCCTGCGCTGACTGCCAAGATCCTTAGACTGGTCAACAGCCCCTACTTTGGGTTTACGAATAAAGTAGAGCGAATAGACCGGGCAATTACCCTGGTGGGCATAAACGAGATATTCAAAATCACCGCAAGCATCAGTGTCATCTCTATGTTCAAGGATATTCCCCAATATATAATGGACATGCGTTCTTTCTGGAATCACAGCATAGGATGCGGCCTTATTGCAGAAACTCTGGCAGAAATAACCGGAATATCTCCCCAAAAAATGATGCTGGCCGGGATACTCCATGACATCGGCCGCCTCATTCTCCTTAAGAACCATCCGGAACTTATGTTTTATACTATCCGCGAAGCCCAGAAAAAAAAGCTCCCTTTAAACCAGATGGAAAAACCGCTTTGGGGCTTTGACCATTGTGAACTGGGAGGAAAAATAATATCTTTGTGGAATTTCCCTCATTTTCTCCTACAATCCGTACAATTCCACCATGCACCGCATAAATCGGACTACCCCTTGGAAATCGGCATACTCCAACTAGCCGATGTGCTGATTCATACCCTGTTTATCGGGACAAGCGGCAACCTTTACATCCCCCCTGTCCCGGAGGAGACAGGGGGCAAGCTAAAAATAAATCCGTCCATGATTCCCGGTGTTTTTACCCAGACCCAGTTCAAGCTCAAGGAGATATGTGACCTGATACAATAAATTCCTTTAGGGGAGTCATAATATGTATTCCCCAAAACGACCAGAATCCAACAGACTATAGAGAACAAATTGGCCCTGCTCCCGGGGAAAAATTCCAAAAAGAATACAGGAAAAGTATGCCTATTAACAATTTTAAAGGCAACCTGCCCAACATCGATTACCGCTATCTGAATGAACGGATCAACCATCTGGAAAATCAGAACAAGTACGCTCTGGAAGCATTGGAGACCGTTTCCCGTTTGGGCGAATTCAAGGAAAGTTTCAGCAAGATTCCGGATATTAACATTATATTAAAGGAGATAGCTACATGCTGCTATAAAACCATCCGGCTAAAAGGTGCTTATATCTTCCTTATAAACACGGACAACGATTTCGTCCTCAAGTATAAGGAAGAGCCGGAAGAATCGTTAGATGCACACAAGGAGCTAGACGAATTGATTGAATCCCGAAAACTGGCGCAGTACATGTACTATAAAATGGCGCTCAGACATTATTCCAGCACCGGTCAGGAATTAATAGTGCATATAATCTCTACTTCTTCCCGTGTGAGGGGGCTTTTTATAGGGATATTGAGTGATAAATTCAAAACAATCCCAGACTACACATTGTCCATACTCAAAATACTGTTGTTAAGCGGAGCGAATTGCATAGAAAACTTCGAATTGTATCAGATGCTCCAGGAAAAAATCACTAAGCTTGAAGAGTCAGAAAAGCAGCTCTCGGTGCAGGCTTTTTATGACACTTTAACTCAACTCCCGAATCGTTTTTTGTTGACGCAGAGACTAAGGGACGCCCTGAAAAGAAATTCCCGAAGATCTAGGATAAATTTTGCCCTGTTAATGGTCGATCTAGACAACTTTAAGAGGATAAATGACTCCATGGGGCATCAAACCGGAGATAATTTACTGGTCAAATTCGGAGAAAGAATAAAGGCGCTATTGCGGGAATATGACACAGTCTCCCGTTTAGGTGGAGATGAGTTCATAATCCTTTTGGAAAATATAGAATCCCATGCTCAGACCATAAAAGTGGTTAAAAGAATCTGCAAAGAGATTGAACGTCCCTTTATTTTGGATAATCAAGAAATATACATTTCAGCAAGTACCGGGGTCGTCATGAATACCAAGTGGCAAGAAAACGAGGAAGACATAATCCGGAATGCTGACGTAGCCATGTATAAAGCAAAAAAAAGCAAGAAAGGACATTACAAAGTATTCACTCAGCGAATGTACGAACAGGCTATAGAAAACATGCAGCTTGAGATAGAATTAAAAAAAGCCTTGGAAAACGCAGAGTTTGAACTTTTTTATCAACCCATATTATCCTGCGACGCCAGCAAGATCTACGGGGTTGAAGCATTATTGCGCTGGAAACACGCTTCCGCCGCGCATATACCTCCCAACAAGTTCATACCCATAGCCGAGGAAACTGGGCTGATAGTTCCCTTGGGAAATTGGGTACTGCACAGGGCCCTGGAGCAGATAAAAATTTTTATTTCCCAACCTGAATCCGTGACTATTCCTTAAACGAAGTATTTATATGCACATTTCAGCCG
>CAYNNQ010000032.1:0-31495 GCA_964398785.1 uncultured Desulfovibrionales bacterium
CGGTGAGGGAGAATATTCCAGTCTTAAATACAATGTCCTGGTGGCCACGGCCCTTTCCATAGAGAATGTGCCTTATTTGGTGAACCCGACCGGATTTATCCACATTGGCGCTCCCCGGGACATGAGGTCCTTTCTGGAAAGAGAATAACAGATTCCCCTTGGTTCGGGGTGTCACATTTAGCCGATCCTTTGTTTTGCCAAGCAAAAATCGCGCATAAATTTAGAAAGTTCCAAGCCCGGCATTCCGGGCAGCCGCGTTAAGCCGCCCATCAAAACAGGCAAAAAATACATCGTCCGGAAATTGTTCCCGGATTACAAGAGCCGAGGCCAAGTGTACGGCGTCGAATCCGCGTAAAAGACCTTTTTGAAAGGCCATATCAATGTATTTGTTGAGTTCGTCGGTTACCTGTATGCGGATTAAACCATCCCATTCGGACTGAAGAGCCTGAATAAGTTGCAACAAGGTGCCCTCGTCAAGTTTGGACTCCCGATTTTTGCGGTATATAGCGGACAGGGTTTCCGCATAGGCTACTGCGGAGGTAACAACGGCTTCCGCGTTCCTCCATTTTTCCAGCACTTCATCGGTAAAAGCCTCCTTAAAATAGCGTTTTACCAATGCGCTGCTATCCAGATAAAGGATCATCTGCGATCCTCCAGGACCATATCGGAGGCGGATTTACCCGGGGCGCTCACCGGATTTGCCGATAAACCCCGCACGTTCCGGCTGGGCATTTGCACCAAGCCTTTGTGGACCAGAGGGGCAAGGGTGGAGTACAGTGAGGGAGTGGCCGAATTTTCCCCGACGATCCGGGCGATGGGCTTTCCCCGTTCGGTTATGATGATTTCCTCACCCGCTTTGACGCGCTTTAGAAAGCGGCTCAGGTTGTTTTTGGCTTCCTTGATTCCTACTTCCATAGAGAGCTCTCCTGTTTTCCCGTAAAATATTTTTTTCCTAACTCGCCTCAAGAATCTGTGAAAATCATTTTATGATTTTGCTAAAACTATATCCTGGATTACCCGGTCCGTCATTCCTGTCGCCGAACAGGAACGGGTAATGACGAATGGTGGATAGCCCGTATTTCGAGTTTTGAGCCCAGTTGTTCGGGATGACGGACCAGGTATCCAGGACGCGAAAATAATTGGTCAACTCATGATATTTTATTAAAAGTAATTAAGTTCAGTTGGTTAAGCACTATTTGCCGGGTGTTAGCAATAAATTTTGCACAAATTTGGGCGAGGGGCCTTTTTTATGAATAATTTTTTTGTAGCTACTTTTAGATAAACGTAGCTACTTTAATGTCGCCTGTCAACATAGTCCAAAATTTTGGTGCCCGCTTATCTGAAAAGCATATTTTGCAGGCATTTTTCCTTTTAATTGACTGATCGTCTCCGTCCCGCTAGATATTTTTCCTGTTTGCATGACTGTGAAAAGGGGCCTTTCAAGGTCAAAAGAAGTTGTCTTAAATTCAAGGGAGTAAAAATGGAGCAGGAGATTTTTTATATTCAGGGTGACGGCATAGGTCCGGAGGTGATGAATGCGGCCCGGGAAGTACTGGATGCGGCGGTGAAAAAGGCCTATTCTTCCGATCGGACGCTGGTTTGGAAAGAGCTTTTGGCCGGGCAAAAGGCATATGAGGAAACAGGCGAATATCTGCCGCAAGAGACTTGGGACGGTCTTGAAAAGGCCCGCGTGGCCATGAAGGGTCCGCTGACCACTCCCGTGGGCAGCGGTTTTCGCAGCCTGAATGTCACCCTACGCCAGACCCTGGATCTGTATGCCTGCATCCGTCCGGTACGCCATTTTTCCGGTATACAATCCCCGGTCAAGCACCCGGAGAGGGTGAACATGGTGGTCTTTCGGGAGAACACCGAGGATGTCTATGCCGGAATCGAATGGGCGGCCGGGAGCCCGGAGGCAAAAAAGGTGGCCGAGTTTCTGCGCTCGGAAATGAACGCTGATCTGGACCCGCAGAGCGCGGTGGGCATAAAGCCGGTTACCCAGGCCGGATGCAAGAGGCTTTGCCGCCGGGCCTTTGAATTCGCCCGGGATCAGGGCCGAAAAAGCGTTACCCTGGTGCACAAGGGCAATATAATGAAATACACCGAGGGCGCTTTCCGGGCCTGGGGATATGAGCTGGCTGAAGCGGAGTTCAAGGGAGTATTCGCGGCGGAAGGCGAGGAAGACAAGGGCGGGATGGTCCTAAAGGACCGCATCGCGGACGCCATGTTCCAGGAAGTCCTCATGCGCCCGGAGCAATACGATGTCATAGCCACGACCAACTTAAACGGGGATTATATCTCCGATGCTCTGGCCGCTCAAGTCGGGGGCTTGGGAATAGCCCCGGGCGTGAACATGGGGGACAAACTGGCCCTTTTCGAGGCTACGCACGGCACGGCCCCGACAATCGCGGGCAAGGACATGGCCAATCCCTTGAGCATGATCCTGAGCGGGGCCATGCTCCTGGAGCACATAGGCTGGCCGGAGGCGGCCGAGATAATTCACGCAGCCGCGGACTCCGTGCTTTCCTCGGGCCGGGTGACCGCGGATCTGGCTCCGCAGATGCAGGGGGGCAAAAAGGTGGGCTGCCGGGAGTTTACTGATTCTTTCCTGCAGGCTTTGTAATGAGCCTGGGAGAGATTTTTCCTTGCCTCGAAGGGGACGTTGCAAAGTTTGAACATACGCCTAAATATTATCTGGAGGTTACCATGAGCGTTATAGCCGAGCTGGCCATATTCCCCCTGGACAAGGGGATTGGAGTCGGGCAGTACGTCAAGCGGGCGGTGGAGATTCTCGAGAATAGCGGGATGCCCTGCGAGTCCGGTCCCATGGGTACCTGTATCGAGGGGGACTGGCGCGAGGTGCTGGCCGCCGTGGATAACTGTTTTGAAGAGATGCAAAAGGACTGCGAGCGGGTGTATATGACCCTCAAGGTGGACTATCGCCGGGATCGGAGCGGCGGGATGCAATCCAAGGTGGCCGCTGTTTCCGGGGCATGACCTATTTGTATTTGCCGGGGTCGATACCGAACTTGTGCACCTTGTAGTGCAGTATCCGATAGGTGACCCGCAGCTCCCGGGCCGCCTGGAGCATATTCCCCTTGTTTTTCTTCAGGGCCTCCACCAGGAGTTCCTGTTCGAAGCGGGCCACCGCCTCCTTGAAGGAGAACTGGTTGTCCGTGGCCGAACTTTCCGCGGTCTGCAGGCTGGGCGGAAGATGGTAAGTGCGAATGACCTCCTCGTTGCAGACAAGCACCCCCCTTTCCAGGCAGTTTTTAAGTTCCCGCACGTTTCCCGGCCAGTGATACTGGATCAAAAGATCAATAGCCGGGGTGGAGATCCGCTTGATTTCCTTTTTGTACTTGCGGGCGAAATCCTGCAGGAAATGCTCGGCCAGGGGGAGGATGTCCTCCTTGCGCTCATGTAGGGGGGGGATGAAAACCGGAAAGACATTTACCCGGTAATACAGGTCCTCGCGGAACCTGCCCTCTGCAACCAGATCCTCCAATGGCTGATGGGTGGCGCAGACTATGCGGGCATCCACATGGGTTGTCCTTTCACTGCCCAGGCGCTGTATTTCCCCCTCCTGCAGGGCGCGCAGCAGCTTGGCCTGGGCCGAGGCGCTCAGTTCGGCTATTTCGTCCAGAAAAAGCGTACCCTGATCGGCCTGCTCGAATCGTCCCTTCTTGGTCTTTACCGCTCCTGTAAACGCCCCTTTTTCGTGTCCAAACAGTTCGCTCTCCAAGAGGTCTGCGGGCAGGGAGGCGCAGTTCAGCTTTATGAACGGTTTGCTGTAGCGCGGGCTGTTGGTGTGGATGGCTTCAGCCAGCAGTTCCTTGCCTGTTCCGGATTGTCCGCGAACAAGGACGGTGGCCTCGCTCGGAGCCGCTTGGCTGATCTGGGTCAGGACCATGTGCATGGCCTTGGAGGAGGCTATAATGTCGCTTGTAAGCTGGTTGCCGTCCGGCGAGTCCGGGGGCAGAAAGAATCTCTGGTCCTGTTTCCTGGTGACTTCGTCCTGGAGAAAAGAGGTCTGTCTGGCGATTATCTGCGCCAGCACCTGGAGGAAAGTGGTGTGCGGCTCGAGCTCTTGCCTAGAACCGCGATGGAGATCCGCGCTCAAAACACCCAGCATCTCCTGCTGTCCCTCGGCGTTTTTGCGCAGGATGGGCACGGAGACAAAGGACAGATTGCTCAATTCGTCTGCATCCCGGTCAAAGGCCAAGTTGAGGAAGCTTTTTTCATCGGCCATACAGGGGACAACAATCGGCTCCTGGTTCTGGACCACCTTGCCGGTTATGCCTTCCCCGGGGACGTAGGAATGCTTGGGGACTTTGCCCGGTCCACAGTACAGGCTGAATTCTATGGTCTTGGAGATTGGTTCCAGGATGGCCAAGGACATCCTTTTGTATCCCAGCTCCCGGGATGTGGTCTCCAGTATTCCGGCCAATCCTTCCCGAAGCGGGGAATCCAGCCCGATTTCACCAAAGATTCGGTGCAGTACATCGATGAACCGGTTTTGCATCGAGAGTTATTGGATACTTTGGGCGCCGAGCTCCGCGGCCTTTAGATTGATGTCCACAATCTTGGGTTTGAGATGCTTTTTGATCCCTTTCTCCAGGCTTTGCATGTCCATGGGGAGACAGCCGGAAGCGAAGAGGGCGCCCATAAGGACCATGTTTGCGGTCTGGGCTACTCCGGTTTGTTCGGCCAGTTCACCACAGGGCACAAAATAGGAATTAGCGGTGCACATCCGGCAATTTTCCCGGATGGTTTCCATTTGCGGGTAATCTTCCCTGCCCATGCACACCCCGGGAGGAAATACAGGGCTCAAGCTGGAGACTACCGTACCTTCGGGGTGTACGAAATCCAGAGCACGGAGTGTTTCCAATGGTTCGAAACCCAGCAGCACGTCCGCTTCGGCCTCGGTTATCTTGGGGCTCAAAAATCCGCCGAGAAGGACGAAGGAGTGCACAATTCCACCACGCTGGGCCATGCCGTGGATTTCCCCGGCAGTCACCCGCACTCCGTTGTCTGCGGCCACTTCTGCAAGCAGGTTGGTGGCGGTAAGAGTCCCCTGGCCTCCGACTCCGGTGAGGAACACGCGAGTTTTTTCCATATTATTCTCCCTTGTCCGCCTGGATGTGCTCGCATATCTGTACGCAAAGCATACAGCCGGCGCATTGGGCCGGATTGATATGCGCCTTTCCCTCTTGTACATTAAATGCGGGACAGGCCAAAGTGTTTATGCACTCCATGCATCCGTCGCAGGTTTCCAGGACCTTGGCCTTGCCTTTCTTCTTTTTTCCCAGCATGCGCCGGGCATACAAGGGACATGGTTCCTCCACGATAAGCACCCGCACCCCGGAGGATTCCCGGAATTCCTCCAAGGCTGCGAGCATGGCCTTGTGATTGAACGGCTTGCATTTTTTTACCTGTTCTATGCCGCAGCCGTGAACAATCTTTTGAATATCCAGGGCCGGTTTTTCCCCTACCGGGGTGCTTCCCACCCCAGGATGCGGCTGATGTCCGGTCATGGCAGTTGTACTGTTGTCCATTACCACCAAGAGTAGATCGTGCTCATTGTATACAGCGTTGACCAGCCCGGTAATTCCGGAATGGAAAAAGGTGGAGTCCCCGATAAAGGCGACTACCGGCTTGTTCTGGGCCTGGGCCATCCCGCATCCGGCGGATACAGAAGAACCCATGCACAAAAGGAAGTCCGCCGCGTTAAGAGGAGGCAAGAGCCCCAGTGTGTAGCAGCCGATATCCGAGGAGTACACGGCCTCGTCCCCGAAAATTTTGCGCACTGCGAAGTATGTGCCCCGGTGGGGGCAGCCGGCGCATAGATTTGGTGGGCGCATGGGCAGATCCGAGGTGTCTGCACCGCAGTCCTGCGCGACATTCCGGTCTTCCAATCCACTCATCTCCAAGAGGGTCTTGCGCACGCTCCCCGCGGAATATTCCCCCAACCGGTTCAACTCATCCCCTTTACCCCGGATGGTAACGGGAATTCCCTCCCTGTGGGCCAGCTCCTGCACAGCGCTCTCCACAATGGGCTCCAGTTCCTCCAGGACCAGGACCTTGTCCACCTCACGCAGGAATTTGGCTATGGATTTTTCCGGCAGGGGGTAGGTCATGCCCAACTCCAAAAGGCGGCAATCCAACCGGGGGTCTTCTTCCAGGCAGTCCTTTGCGTATGCCCGCGAAACGCCCGTGGCTATAATTCCTAAAGAGCCCTTGTCGCTTACGCGGTTGAAAAAAGACTTTTCCGCCTCCGATCTGGCCATTTCCAGGTTTTCCAAAAGCTTTGGGTGCCGCATTCTGGCTACGGCCGGGACCGGGACGAAGCGTTTCGGTTCGCGTATGAATTCAGCTTTGCTCCGGCACGGAGCCGGTTCTCCGAACTGTACTACTCCCCGCAGGTGGTTGACACGGGTGGTGGTGCGCAGAAGGACCGGTTGCTGCCATTTTCGGGAAAATTCCAGAGCCGCCCGGGCCATATCCTTGCATTCCTGGGCTGTTGCCGGCTCGAAGCAGGGGATGCCTCCCAGGCGGCAGTAATAGCGATTGTCCTGCTCGTTTTGGCTGGAATGGCAGCCGGGATCATCAGCGCTTACCACTAAGAGACCACCCGGAGTTCCGATATAGGAAAGGGTCATCAGCGGGTCTGCTGCCACGTTCACTCCCACGTGCTTCATGGTAGCCACTGATGGAACTCCGGCCAGGCTCGCGCCTCCGGCCACCTCCATCGCGACTTTTTCATTGGTCGAATATTCGAAATGATATTCGGCGCTTGGGGATAAACGGAACAGGGTATCCGGGATCTCGGAAGAAGGAGTGCCCGGATAGCAGGAAACAAAGCCCGTCCCGGCCTCGATAACCCCCCTTGCGATCGCTTCGTTGCCCAGCAAGAGGTGTTCTTCCTCCGCCTTGCCCTCAAGAATGAATTCACGCATGTGGTTCTCCTATCCGGCCATTTTTTGTTGCATCTTATTTATCTTGTATTCGAAAAAACCAGCTTTGCCTTGCCCCTGGAACATGTCGCTCTGGGATTTGAGTTCCTGATAGGCGGAAAGGGCTTTTTGCCAGTTGCCGCTCTTTTCCGCGGAGTATGCCAGCATATTGCTTAGAGGACGCTGGTATTGCTCGGGCACTTTTCCCTTGTTTCTTTCCAAAAAGGCCACTGCCTTTGCGTATTCGTCGGCCAATATCAGGGCCTTGGCCTTTCCCAGGATGGCCAGCGGCTGCAGGTCATTGTTTTTCCCCTGCAGCTGAGCAAAGGATTTGGCTGCTTTGCGGTAGTCTCCGTTTTGCATCAGAGCTCTGGCCAGTTCCAAGCGTACACCGGTGGAAAGGACATCCGGGGCCTTTTTGGCGAATTTGTCCAAGGCTTCGGCCTTGGCCGCGGCATCGTCACGGGAAAGGATGCTTTCCAGCTTGGAGGTGGCTTGTTCTATCTGGTGGTTTTTATACATCTTGTACCCGGAGATCCCTCCGGCTAGGAGGACGATCGCACCGATAATCGTTCCTATGAGTTTTAAGTTGTTTAGTATTTTCTCCAGCAAGGGATGCATGGTGCTTTCGGCTTCACTCTCTATTTCGTTCAAAATCGGGGACTGGGAAGGGTCTGGATTATTCATGGGACCTCCTGACAAGATATTTTGGGTTTCTTGCTTAAATATTTGCGAAATCAGGGATAACACCCGGCAATGGCCGGGTAAGACCCTCTTGGCTTTGCGTTTAGTTCATGCTCAGAGGCGCCTGCAAAAAATATATTTTTGCAGGCAGTGTTAAGTTTTAAGTTGAAAGTTTTAAGTAAAATCAAAAAGTTATAAGGGGTAATCAGTGCGTTTAACTCCTGTATTCGACTTTTTGCAGATGTCTCCGTATAGGGAATATTCGCTGTTGTTTACCTCTCAGCCCCTGCTTTGTACGGATATTTGTTCCAAAGGTCAAAAAAAATCCGCATGCCCGATGTATAGTTGCGCCTGCAAAAAATATGTTTTTGCAGGCAGTGTTAAGTTTTAAGTTGAAAGTTTTAAGTAAAATCAAAAAGTTATAAGGGTTAATCTGTGCGTTTAACTCCAGTATTCGACTTTTTGCAGATGCCTCAGTACAAGAAAAAGTATATAATATATTTAAAAAGATTATATCAAAAGCACATCAAGGCTAAGTCAAAGAAGAAAATAAGCAATTGTTTCAATTTGTTAGAAAAAGAGTTTTGACTGTCCAATTTCCTTAGAAAGAAACAAAAAAAGCGGCCCGGAGGCCGCTTTGTGGGGTATGCAAGATTTTATAAAAGACTTAATGATCGCAAGCGTTTTCCGCGGTCTCCAGGGTTCCCTGCAGATAGGACTGGACCAGATTCTCCGGGGTCTCTTCCGGTGCGCCCACGATTACCCGCACCCCGTGTTCCTGGAAGAGGTTCTGGGCGCGTGTGCCCATCCCTCCGGCGATAACCAGGGTCGCTCCCTGTTGGGAGACCCATTTGGGCAAAACTCCCGGCTCGTGCGGGGGAGGGTCTAGAAGGTCCACACCGGACACCTCTTTTTTCCCGGCATCGGCCTGGACCATGGCGAACTGCTGGCAGTGTCCGAAATGCATGCACAATTTTCCGTTTTCTGTAGGTACCGCCACTTTTATTTCCCCATTGGTCGGTACTTTGCTTTCTGTAGTCTCTTGGTTTTCTTTGTTCGCGGGAGATTTTTCAGCCAGGGCCATAATCGGCGCGGTTATGGCCTGCACCGCTTTGGCCGCTTCGCTTTGTTCCTGGGTCTGGACAAAGACGTATCCTTTGTCACCGGCCCGGACCACTTCCGGATCCAATGGGATGTGTCCCAAAAGATCGATGTCTGTTTCCCGGGCCAGGGCCTCTCCTCCTCCGGTGGCGAAGATATGACTGATTTCTCCGCATTTGGGGCAGGCATATCCGCTCATGTTTTCCACAAGGCCTAGTACGGGATTCCCCACCTGCCCGCAGAAGTTCACGGAACGCCGTACATCGTCCACGGCTACATCCTGTGGCGTGGAGACAATAACCGCCCGGGCACTGGGGCCGATAAGCTGCAGGGCGGACAGGGGTTCGTCTCCGGTACCCGGAGGGCAGTCCACAACCAGATAATCCAGATCTCCCCAGGCCACATCCTGCAAAAACTGCTTGATTAGGCCCATTTTTACCGGGCCGCGCCAGATGACCGCATCGTTCTGGTTAGGGAGCATGAAGCCCAAGGACATTACCCACAGGTTTTTGTTCCACTGGATGGGCTCGATGTATCCCTCCTCTATATGCGGTTTCTCCTGAGTCAGGCTGAGCATCCGGGGGATGGAAGGGCCGTGTACATCCACATCCAGGAGTCCTACTTTTTTACCGGCAAGTGAGAGAGCGGCCGCGATATTAACGGCCACTGTGCTTTTGCCAACTCCTCCCTTGCCTGAGAGGACCACCAGTTTGTTCTTTATCCGGCCCAGGCTGTTTTGCAGCTTTTCGTCTTCCTGTTTTTGTCCGCATTCTTTTCCCGAGCACGAACCACATTGTTCGGCCATATTAAAACCTCCGAATTATTCACTATTATTAAAGTTTAGGGTTAGATCTGTCCTGGATGGGCTGTTTTTTGTCCTTCAGAAATTGATCCATTTGTCTTTTATGCTTTGGGCAATATAAGTATTTATAACACAAAAAAAAAGTGCCAAAATTTATAGCTTTTGGCAACCTTTTTTAAGGAGTTTGGAGGGTTACTTATTATTTGGAGATTCCTGGGGCTAAGGCTTTTGGGCGTACTTTTAACTGTTATCCATAGCAAGTATAGGGTCAATAATGCTATGCATGGCTTTTGCAGCCTTGCTTTGTTCCTGAGTATGGACAAAGACGTAGCCCTTGTCTCCGGCCCGAACCACTTCCGGGTCGATAGGGATGCTTCCGAGGGATTTTGTTCCTGTTTCCTTGGCTAGCTCCAAACCTCCCCCGGAAGCAAAAATGTCCGTAGTCTGGCCGCATTTGGGGCATACATATCCGCTCATGTTTTCCACAATCCCCAGTACAGGGTTACCCAACTTGCTGCAGAAATTAACGGAACGGCGCACATCGTCCACAGCCACATCCTGCGGGGTGCAGACAATTACTGCCTTGGCATCATTGCCGGTCAACTGCAGGGTGGATAGGGGTTCATCCCCTGTTCCCGGCGGGCAATCCACAACCAGATAATCCAGATCTCCCCAGGCTACGTCCGTTAGGAATTGTTTGATAAGGTTCATTTTCATAGGGCCGCGCCAAATAACTGCATCATCTCGGTTGGGTAGCATGAACCCCAGGGACATAACCCACAAATTCTTGCTCCATTGGATAGGTTCGATGTATCCCTCTTCTATATGCGGATTTTCCTGGGACAGATTCAGCATGCGCGGGATAGAAGGCCCGTGTACATCCACATCCAAAAGGCCCACCTTTTTTCCGGAAAGGGACAAGTCCGCAGCCATATTTACTGCCACCGTGCTTTTGCCCACTCCGCCCTTGCCGGATAAGACCACCAGTTTGTTTTTTATCCGTGCCAGATTGCTTTTTAGTTTTTCCTGTTCTTCTGTGTTTTCCTGTTCCATTTCCTATTTTCTCCGTGCATATTAAAGTTTCGGGTTTTAAATCTCGAGTTCCTGACGCATCTTGTCCCAGATGGATTCCATCTCTTTACCCAGCCCATCCGGGTCGAATTCCATTATATTCTGTTTGTGGATCTGGGCCTGAGTGAACCTGGCGTCATAAGAAAGCCTGCCCAGAATGGGGATGTTTCTTTCCTGGCAATAGTTTTGGATGGTTTGGGTGATATCTTCGTTTATATCCGCTTTGTTGATCAGGGTCAGGGTTTGTATCCCGAAATGGTGGGTCAGTTCGCAGACCCGATGCAGATCGTGCTCAGCGGATACCGTGGGTTCGGCCACGACGATGGCCGCGTCCGCGTTTGTCAGCGAAGCAATCACCGGGCATCCCACACCAGGTGCTCCGTCCACAAGGACGTATTCTTTGTTTTCTTCTTCAGCCATTGCTCCGGCCTTTTTGCGTACCGTGGTGACCAGGACCCCGGAATTTTCTTCTCCAATGCCCAAACTGGCATGGACCATATCCCCGAATCGGGTCTTGGATATGTACCATTCCCCGCAATGACGGGGATACATCCTGGCCGCATCCACGGGGCAGACATAGGCGCACACACCGCAACCCTCGCAATTCTCCTTTATGACCCGAAAATCCTCGCTTATCGCGTCGAATTTGCAGTGGTTCAAACATTCCCCGCATTCGATGCATTCATCCGGGTCGATTTCCGGCAGTTCTCCGCTTATAAATTCCATTTTCTCCTGTATGTCCGGATTGAGGACCAGATGCAGATCCGCGGCGTCCACATCGCAGTCCGCCAGCACTTTGCCCGGTCCAAGTCCGGCCAGGGCGGAAACTACACTAGTTTTACCAGTTCCGCCTTTTCCGCTTATAACTACTACTTCCTTCATCAGGCCACCTCCGCGGAAACACTATTTTTTACCAGTTGCCATAACTCGGCGTATATCTCCCGGAACTCGGGGAAGGCATCGACTAAAAGTTCACCTCTGGAATATGCCTGGGCTGCTTGTTTCGTATGCGGCAAACGGGCCAATACTTGGATGTTTTCCTCGCTCAAGTATTGATCCAGTTTTTCCTCTCCGCCCATTCCCTGGCGGTTGACCACTACCCCGAAAGGATAATGGAGCTTGCGCATAAGCTGAACAGCGAGTTGCAGATCGTATAAACCGAAGGGAGTGGGCTCGGTGACCAGAATAACATAATCTGCTCCCTCCAGGGACTCGATTACCGGACAGGTGGTCCCAGGGGGGCAGTCCAGGATGGTCAAGTCCTCTTGCTCGGCAAGAGCAGCCTTTTTTACTTTGTTTATAAGCGGAGGGGCCATTGCTTCTCCGATGCGCAAAAGTCCACCGTAGATATGCAACCAGTCTTTTTCTGAGTGGCGCATTGTACCGATTTCCCGGGTACTGTCCTCGACCGCATCAGCAGGGCAGACCAGACTGCACAGCCCGCAGCTATGACACAGTTCCGGAAAGACCATTACCTGGTCTACCATCCAAATGAGTGCCTTGAACCTGCATTCACGGATGCATTTCTGGCACGATTCGCCAAGGCACTTGTCCATATTTATATCCGGAACAGGTACATATTGCTTTTTTTCCTGATCGTAGCTTACATCAAGAAAAAAATGTGCATTCGGCTCCTCCACATCGCAGTCCACCAGCTGAATTTTTTTGTTTTCCAAAGCCAGATAGCGGGCAAGATTTACGGTCACCGTGGTTTTTCCGGTTCCCCCCTTCCCACTGGCAACTGCTACGCGCATTTCGCGTCTCCTTTTATGATTTTGCAGGCAGTGTTAAGTTTTAAGTTGAAAGTTTTAAGTGAAATCATATAGTTGCAATGTTTTATCTGTGCGGTTGAGTCCAGCATTCAACTTTTTGCGGTTGCCTCAGTAAAGAGATGGCTAAAATTTGCGTGCCATGGGAGCCCCACAGGCGGGACAGATGGTGTCTACGCACGGGAGCCCGGCCTGATGCGCGGCCTTTTCCCCGCATCTGGGGCAGACGCAAGTAGATCCGGCAGGAGGGCTAGGCCCCTTTTTTTTGCTATTAAAAAGCCATTCGGACCATTTGGAGTCTTGTCTGGTTTTGGGAGAAGACAAGGAGGAATTCAGTTTCTTGTTTTGTTGTACGTTATCGGATCTAGTCTCATCTTTAAACATTTTTTCGCTCCGCCGAGATATTCCCGGATGCGGTTTTTGTGCGCAGAAAAAAGACGCAAAAAACGGAGGGGAAAAAGGTTATTTTCCCCTCCGTGACAGTCAGTCTAGGAAGACATCTCTTCCAGTTTTTTGTTCAGGATGTCCAACTGCTCTTGCAATCCCTTGATCTGATTTTCAATAATAGTCTTTTCATCGGCCGGGTCCATTGCACCTTGGGGATAATATCCACCCATTGCCCAGGGTCCGGGGCCCCATCCCCGGCCGCCGCGGAATCCCCGGCCCATACCAAGGCCGAATCCGCCCGGGGGAACTGCACCCGGAGGCACTGCTCCTGTGCAGCGACCCAAGCCCCGGCCAGTCATTGGACCCTGACCGAGAGGTCCGCTACCATTAAATCCCGGCATAGTGACGCTCCTTTATTTTTTCTGATTGCTGTTTAAAATCGGCCGCGATTCATGCCCCGGCCTGATCTGCGTCCCCGGCCGGGTTTTTTGCCGCGGCCCCTTCCCATGGGTTTCCCTGCTCCGTAGCGCAAAGCCGGACGAGGAACGCATCCTCCGCGGCCTTTTCCGGTTCCCGCTCCAGAACCATTGGGTCCTGTTCTATCCAATCCAGGCATTTTAAACACCTCCTTGCAAAAATGCTTGTTTACCAGTGCCCCGGCTTGTCCGCGCCGTTGGCTTTCTGTAAAAGGCCATTTTTATAGGCCTCTATAGCCTCCCCCACAGTACCGGCCGAGGCGAAATAGACATCCATTTGCCCCTGGGTAAGCGCGGCATATGCCTTGGGGCCGATATGTCCGCTAATTACCGCCTTGGCTCCGGTGTTGGCTACGCATTGCGCGGTTTGGACGCCCGCGCCCTGGGGAAGATTCAAATTTTGCGTATTATCGATATACTCAAATCCATCATTTTCCAGATCATAGACTATAAAACTCTGGGCCCTTCCGAACCTGGGATCTACAGGGGCATCCAAGTCCTTGCCCTGAGCGCTTATAACTATTTTCATCCATTCCTCCACGTGTTTCTCTTTTCGCTTTTCCGACGTCTTTGCCGACACCTGCGTAAAGGGGTATCAATCCTGCATCCGGGCATGTGCAGTTCATGCAAGCGCTGGTTTTCATAGGCGCTTATAACACAGTCCACTTCTCCGGCGATCCAAGGTATTAGGCGGATCTTTTTCTGTTTGAGCATACTGCGGGCATATCCGCTGATTGCTCCGCATATTAAAATATCTACCCCGCAGGATTTGATGAATGAGATCTTGCCCATCAGATCTCTATACGGGAGGGAGAGATGTCCTGCGGGGTAAATTTGATTGTCTTTTTTTTCCCAGAGCCTTATTTCCGAAGCTTGGTCAAATACTGTTGCCAGACGCTCACCGTGACATATAAGTCCGAGTTTGCTCGCAAAAGAGTTGTTTTCGGCTTCCGGGGCATTGTCCATTTCCTGTCGCCTCTTTAGGATACTTTTGAGCATAGTTTGTGCCATTAAAAAAATATCCTGTAATGTCAGAAGAATATAATAATCCAAAAGATTAATGGAGTAAGTTTTTGGGCGAATTCCGCGCCTTAAACAAGATTAGTAGGAGCAGAATTCTCCTGATAGCAAAGTAGGTATAAGATTAGATGCTTGGAGCGGGGGGATAAAGGTGCTCACGGACCTTGAAAGTTTGCCGGACAAGGTACTTGGTTCTTATCCGGAGTTCGGAGAGCAGCGTTTTATGAGTCGGCGCAGGGTGTCTTTGGAGATACCCAGTTCTCGGCAGGTACGCATCTTCTTGTTTTCGTTCCGGGCCAGCGCCTGCGTCACGGCCCGGCATTTTATTTCTTCTAGTGTAAGCGGCTTGTCCGTTTGGACCTGCTCCCGGGGCTGTAATTGTTCTGGCAGGTGTTCCAGCTGGATGAATCCGCTGGGACAAAGGATAAAGGCGAATTCCAGGATATTTTCCAATTCCCGGATGTTGCCGGGGAAATTATGGCGCATAAATACGGCCAGGACATCTTCGGAAGCCCCTTGGATGTCTTTTCCCTGGACCGCATTAAATTTGCGGATGAAATGGTTGACCAAAAGGGGAATGTCCTCCGTTCTTTCCCTTAAAGGGGGCAGATGGATAGGGACTACATTCAGGCGGTAATAGAGGTCCTGGCGGAAATGCCCTTTGTGTACTTTCTCCCCCAGTTGTTGGTGAGTGGCGGCAATAACCCGGGCGTCCACGCATGTGCTTTCATTCGAGCCCAAAGGCTGGAAGTTTTTTTCCTGCAAGAAGCGCAGGAGTTTAACCTGTAGGGTCTGGGGCATGTCCCCGATTTCGTCCAAGAATATGGTCCCCTTGTCCGCTGCCTGGAAGCGTCCCGGCTTGTCCTGCTTGGCGTCGGTGAAAGCCCCGGCTTTGTATCCGAAGAGCTCGGATTCTAAAAGACTCTCCGGAATCGCCCCGCAGTTCACCACTATAAAGGGCTCTACGCTACGCTGGCTCAGACTGTGGATGGCCTTGGCGAAGATCTCCTTTCCGGTCCCCGATTCCCCGGTAATAAGGACCGAGGAGTTGCTTCTGGCCACTTGGGGGAGGATGGTAAACACCCTTTCCAGGGCCTTGCTCTTGCCTACGATATCCTCAACTGTATAGTTCTGCTCCATCTGTTGGCGGATTATCTGTAAATCTGTAAGATCCCGGAATGTCTCCACTCCTCCGATTATAGACCCGGCATCGTTGCGCAAGGGGGCGGCACTGATGCTTACCGGGACCTTTTCCCCGTCCGGCCGGAGTATATAGATGGATTTGTTGGATATGGCCTCTTTTTGTTCCAGGCAGGCGTTTACAGCGCATTCGCTGTCGCAGATGCTGGATTTGAACACTTCCCAGCATTTGTTTCCCACGGCCTCCTCGACGGGAATCCCGGTTATTTCCCGGGCGGCGGCGTTGAAATAGGTTACGTTCCAGTCCAGATCCACGGTGAATACGCCGTCGGCTACGCTGTCCAGGATGGAGGTCAGGGAAACGTTGGCTGGAAGGGGCATGGTTCAGGACACTGCGCCGTCTTTTTTGATTTGCACCTGATTTTCGATCCACTCGTACCACTCTTGGAGCCCTTCTCCGCTTGTGGCGGACAGGGGAAAAACCGAAACCTCCCCTTTCAGGCTGCGGGCGAAATTTGCGGCCTTATCCACGCTGAATTCCACATAGGGCAAAAGGTCGGTCTTGTTTATGAGGATAACGCTGGATTCCGCAAACATGAGGGGATACTTTTCCGGCTTGTCGTCTCCTTCCGGCACACTCAAAATGGTTACCTTGTGATCCTCGCCCACGGTAAATTCCGCGGGACAGACCAGATTGCCCACATTTTCCACAAAGAGGATGTCCACATCTTCCAGGTCCAGGTCATCCAATCCCTTTTGGATCATGGCGCTGTCCAGATGACATCCGCCGTCCGTGTTGATCTGCAAAGCATGCACCCCGGTAGATTCTATACGGCGGGCATCGTTGTTGGTCTGAACATCCCCCTCGATAACAGCCATTTCGTATTTGTCCTTGAGTGCGGAAAGGGTCTTTTCCAGCAATGTGGTCTTGCCCGCTCCCGGAGAACTCATCAGATTCAGGGTCAGTATCCCCTTGGAGGTGAAGATTTTTCGCAGTTCATCGGCCAATCTGTCATTTTTTTCCAGGATGTCCCTGGCTATGTTTATTTGTTGCTCCATTTTTTTCTCCTTGCTTATTCGGCTTCGATTTCCTCTATAAAAAGCTCTTTCCCGGATAGTATCTCGTGCCCGAACTCCGTCTTGCAGCCCGGACAGGTCATGACCACGAGGTCCTCGCCTTCCGGGGAAAATTCCAAACCGCATTCCCGGCACTTCACGCGCAAGGGCTTTTCCTCCAGATCCATTTGCGCACCCTGCATACTGGTCCCCTGGGTCAGGACCTCAAACGCGGTCTCCAAAGCCTCGGGGATTATATGCGAGAGTTTTCCGTGCACTACTTTTATCTTGTTCAGTTTATGCACTTCGTGCTTGGTCATTTCCTCGTCGATTATTTGTATGAGATTCTGGGCTATGGACATTTCGTGCATTGGTGTTCTCCAGGATTTTTAATAGGGTCTGATTATCCCGGCGGACATCAGACGCTTGTTAGGTACCCCTTAATTTTTTTGTCCACACGGTGCAAACGGTTTTGCAGTTCTTTTTTATATCCCTCTATATCTATGGATTCACGGGCTACTGCGGAGCGCATCGCCGCCTCGGCCACGGCAGGGGCCACGTAGAGCATGGTCCGCGGGTCCAATGGCTTGGGCAGGATATAATCCGGGCCAAAGGAAAATTCCTGGTGGCCATAGGCCTGCAGGACCTCTTCAGGTACCGGTTCCCGGGCCAGATCGGCCAGAGCCCGGGCGGCGGCTATTTTCATGTCCTCGTTTATTTTCCGGGCCCGGACATCCAGAGCACCTCGGAAAATAAAGGGGAAACCGGAAACATTGTTCACCTGGTTGGGAAAATCGGAGCGGCCGGTGGCCACGATACAATCCGGCCGTGCGGATTTTGCCTCGGGATAGGATATCTCCGGATCCGGGTTGGCCATGGCAAATATTATCGGGTTTGTGTCCATGGACTTGACCATTTCCGGGGTAAGAATTCCTTTAACGGAGAGCCCGAGAAAAATATCCGCCCCTTGGATGATTTCCTCCATGTTTCCTAAATTTTTAGGCTGGGCAAACGAGGATTTTTCCGGGGTGAGGTCGGTGCGTTTTGCATGGATTAGTCCCCGGGAGTCGAACATGAAGATATTTTTCCGATCCACTCCCAGGGATTCGTAGAATTTGGAGCAGGCGATGGCCGCGGCACCGGCTCCGGAAACCACCATCTTCAGTTCGTCCGCCTGCTTTCCGCTAATGTCCAGGGCATTTATCAAGCCCGCCCCGGAAATGATCGCCGTGCCGTGCTGGTCGTCATGGAATACCGGGATGTCCATTTCCCGCTTGAGGGTTTCTTCCACCTGGAAACACTCCGGGGCCTTTATGTCTTCCAGGTTGATACCGCCGAAGGTGGGTTCCAGTGTCCGGACCACTTCAATGATTTCTTCCGGTGTGGAGACGTTTAGGTTCAGATCATAAGTATCCACGTCCGCGAAGGACTTAAAGAGTACGCCCTTGCCCTCCATTACCGGTTTGCCCGCCTCGGGGCCAATATTACCCAGCCCCAGTACCGCCGATCCGTTGGAGACCACCGCTACCAGGTTCCCCTTGTTGGTATACTTATAGACATCCCCGGGAGTTTTTTGTATCTCCCGACAGGCCTCGGCAACACCGGGTGTATAGGCCATGGACAGTTCTTTTTGAGAATTGCAGGGTTTGGAAGGCATTATCTCCAGTTTGCCCCTGGGGTCCCGCAAGTGGTATTCTAGGGCTTCTTCTTTGCTTACAAGACTCATCTCCGCTCCTTGTTTTTTTGTATCTGGTTCCTTGACTTTGTTTGATACGCCCGCAAAAATATGTTTTTGCAGGCAGTGTTAAGTAAAATCAGAGAGTTGCAAGATTTGGTCCCTGGATTCAACTCCAGCCTTCGGCTTTTTGCAGTTGTGTCTTTGTTTGGGGATTTTGAGTTTTCCGAATATCTTGTGTGCAATAAGCGGGAAATCTTAAATAACGGGCCGGGAGTTAGGGAAACAAGATCTCCGGAAAACAAACCCCGAAAAAATCCATTTAATATGTTGAGGAGCCTTGCACCTTTGCTTCCTGCGGTTTATATCTAGTTTCCATCCGGAAATGGCCCTTTTCCGGTTTAACGGCGTCAATTTTCGTAATTATTCGATCACGTATTAGGATACGCTCACTCGTAATTACTCAATTTCCTTGTTAAACAGAAAAAAACTCATTTCCGAATTGGAAACCTGATATTTCTAAATCCGAAAATTTTTGAATTTCCGGTTAAGAACTATCTATAGTTGCATTGTTCGTACTAGGCAAGTTTTAATGTGCAAAATTCTGGTTTGAGATGGGCAGAGACACCGTAAAGAAGCGCCTGCAAAAAATATATTTTTGCAGGCAGTGTTAAGCTTTAAGTTGAAAGTTTGAAGTAAAATCTAAGAATTATAAAGTTTAATCTGTACGTTTAACTCCAGGATTCGACTTTTTGCAGATGCCTCAGGGGGATTTTTGAAAGCGGATTTATATGCCGGTTTTGAAGAGCTGGAGCAATACCTGCTCGGACTGGGCATGTTCAGCATGCATCTGGGCCTGGAGCGCATGCAACGTGCCCTGGATCTTCTGGGGATTTCTCCCCGGGAGCTTCCGGTTATCCATGTGTTGGGTACCAACGGCAAGGGAAGTACGGCCTTTTATATTCAGGAACTGGCCCGGGAAAGCGGTTTGCGTACCGGGTTGTATACATCCCCTCATCTGGTAAGTCTGCGGGAAAGGGTCCGCGTGAACGGGAAAGACCTTTCTCCCCGGGCGTGGGTGGAAGAGGCGGGCGTGATCGGGTATGCCTGTAGCGAACTGGAACTTACCTATTTTGAATTTTTGACCCTTTTGGGCTATCTCTTGTTTATTCGGGAAAAGGTGGATGTGGCCGTGCTGGAGGCCGGACTGGGGGGGCGATATGATGCCACGAATGTATTTGAGCCGGATCTGACTGTCTTTACCCCTTTGGCTCTGGACCACTGCAGGGTGTTGGGACGGAGCTTGGAAGATATTGCTGCGGACAAGGCGGGAGCGATTAAAAACTCCCCTGTGGTCAGTGCCCCGCAGGAACCCGGAGTGGAAAAAATCCTGCGCCGGGCGGCCCGAAAAAAAGGAATGGATTTTTTTCCCGGCCATGGAGCGGGGGAAGGCAATTATCTGGATGGTAATTACCGTCTGGCAGAGATGGCCTGGGGGGTTTTTACGGCCGGAAAAGGTGCTGAATTTTCCCCGGTAGAGGGGGGACGCAGGAAGGATGTTTTGCCCGGCAGGCTGCACCGGGTCTGCCGCTCTCCGCAGATAATTCTTGACGGGGCGCACAATCCGCATGCCCTGGACTCCCTTTTCCATATCCTCAAGGAATCAGGGATGTGCCCGGAGATTATTGTATTCAGCTGTTTCGCGGACAAGGACGTTTCCGGGATGTGTGCTGTACTGGAAAAATTCGAGTGCCCGGTACTCCTTTATCCCCTGGGAGAGGATGACCGTCCTGATGGCTGCGCCGAAGCCCGGCGGATGCTGGGAGACCGTGCCCTGCTTCATGGGGATTTTGAGCTGCTTCTTTCCCAAATTGCGGGAGACAAACGGGTGCTTGTTTGCGGATCCTTGTATCTTTTGGGACTTTTTTATTCCCGTTTTCCGCACTGGATGCGAGGCGGGGATAATATGCTTGTCTGACGAAGGGTATGGATTTTTTAGAGTCTCCTTCGCCTTATCCTTTTTGAGGGAAAATTTTTGGTCCAGTCCTCGAATTTATAGTTGAGTGTGGGTCTGCCCTTGAAATCATCCCAAAGGATCAGGCGAAGAAAACCCATAGGTAACGCCAGAGACTCAAAAATTTCAGTTCCTTGATGTTTGGGATTTTCTCCGCCTGATATTTTTGGATGCCAAACTACCGGCCCGGTGTTTTCTAGGCCCCGCCAAAGGGGGATGCTTGCCCCCTCCGGACTCTAGTTTTGGGAGGGAGAAAAAGTTTGGCAGCATTCAAGTAGGTAATGTTGCCAGTCTGCATTAAGAGCCCGATTCTCGGTCCGATTTCCCCCTTTTGGCGGGACCAAGAAAACCGCGAGCCTCTCGTTAAAAGCATCTAAAAATATCAGGGGGAGAAAATATAGAAATCCACACGCTGTGTCCGAGAGCCAAAATTTCGTGTTTAGAAATATAAGGTTTCCGGCTGGAAATTATTTATCAGGAGGATGGTTTGCAAAATCTGTTTCGTGCCTTGCCCGCAGTGGATCGATTGCTGAAGGAGTTGGAGGAGGACGGGCAGCTGGCCCGGCTTCCCCGGACCATGCTCCGGGATTTGGTGAATGCGTTTCTGGATGTCTGCCGCGAGGAAATAAAAAACGGGGCCATCCGGGAGAAAGAACAGCTTGCCCCGGAAATACTTCAACCGCGTTTGTTTGCCTTTGTCCGTTCCCGCTCCCGACCCCATTTCCGCAGGGTTATAAACGGTAGCGGGGTGGTGGTGCATACCAATCTGGGGCGTTCACTCCTTGCGACGCCGGCCACTGAGGCAGTGCGCGACGCCTGCGAGCACTATTCCAATTTGGAGTTTTCTCTGGAAACCGGCAGCCGGGGGTCGAGGTACTCTCATGTAGAAAATCTCCTCTGCCGGTTGAGCGGGGCGGAAGCCGGACTGGTGGTTAATAATAACGCCGCGGCGGTCCTGCTCGTTTTGGATACCCTGGCCAAGGGGCGGGAAGTGATAGTTTCCCGCGGCCAGTTGGTGGAAATCGGCGGTTCATTCCGAATCCCGGAGGTAATGGCCAAAAGCGGGGCCTGCCTTCGGGAGGTCGGAGCGACCAACAGGACCCACCTCCATGACTATGAGCAGGCTATCGGGGAGGACACCGCCGCCCTTCTCAAGGTGCATACCTCCAATTACCGCATTATTGGCTTCCATAAGGAAGTCCCCTTGCAAGATATGGTCGGACTGGGGGAAAAATATGGTCTGCCGGTCCTGGAGGATATGGGCAGCGGCAATTTTTTCGATTTTCAAGCCCATGGCTATTCCTTTTTGCCCGAGCCCACCGTGCAGCAGGTAATCCGAGACGGGGCCTCGGTGGTATCCTTTAGCGGGGACAAACTCCTGGGCGGCCCCCAGGCTGGCATCATTCTGGGCCGCAAGGAATATATCGAGCGTATAAAGGCCAACCCTCTGAACAGGGCCATGCGTATAGATAAAATGACCCTGGCCGCCCTGGAGTCGACATTGCGTCTGTATCTGGATATGGACAAGGCCGCACGCGAGGTCCCCACACTGAACATGATTTGCGCGGACAAGGCCGATCTGAAGAAAAGGGCTTCTAGACTGCAGCGTAAGGTCCAGAGGCGTATCGGTGGACAGAGAATGAGCACCTCGGTTAGCCTGGGGAGTTCGCGAGTGGGGGGTGGGGCATTTCCGGAGCAGGATCTGCCTACCTTCGTTCTGAGACTCCGTCCGGCAAAGGTCCCTGTATCCGATTTCCAACAGCGGCTTTTGCATGTGGACCCGCCCCTTGTGGGACGGCTGGAAGAGGAGTGGTTCTGTCTGGATGTGCGGACTCTACGGGAAAATGAACTCGGTGCAGTGGTGGACGCACTAGATGAGGCCCTGGGAATGGATAGTGACAATTAGTTCTTATCCGGGAATTTAGAAACTTCCGGATTTAGAAATATCACGTTTCCCATTCGGAAATGAGATATTTTGGCTCTTCGACACAACGTATGGATTTTTCATATTTTTTTCCGGATGGAGACTAATTAGCACAGGAGGGAGAGATGCTGCAGGGTGAATTCAAGGGGCTGGTACGCAAGCGGGTCCTGGTTACGGGCGGAGCGGGGTTCATAGGTTCCCATCTGTGCCGTAGGCTTTTGGATCTGGGGGCGGAAGTGCTATGCTGCGACAATTATTTTACCGGACAAAAAGAACATATTCGGGAAATCCAGGATCATCCCCGTTTTGAAATCTTGCGTCAGGATATAACTTTTCCCCTGTATGTGGAGGTGGACGAGATATATAATCTGGCCTGTCCGGCTTCACCGATACACTATCAGGTTGATCCGGTCCAGACCACCAAGACATGCGTGCATGGTAGCATCAATGTCCTGGGGTTGGCCAAGCGGGTAAAAGCCAGGATATTTCAGGCCTCGACCAGCGAGGTGTATGGAGATCCGGAAATCCACCCCCAGGATGAGAGCTACTGGGGAAAGGTCAATCCCATTGGTCGCCGTTCCTGTTATGACGAGGGGAAAAGGTGCGCGGAGACCCTTTTTTTCGATTACCTGCGTCAGCATGGTCTGGATATAAAGGTGGCCCGGATTTTCAATACTTACGGGCCGAATATGCATCCCAATGACGGCCGGGTGGTCAGCAACTTTATCCTCCAGGCCCTGCAGGACAGGCCGATAACCATTTATGGAGAAGGGGACCAGACAAGGTCTTTTTGTTTTGTTCAGGATTTGGTGGACGGGATGCTTCGTTTTATGCAGTCCGGTCCGGAATTCTCCGGCCCGCTTAATCTGGGAAACCCGGCGGAAACAACCATTCGGGAGCTGGCGGAAAAGGTGATTGATCTGACCGGTTCCGCTTCCCGGATAGTGCACAAGCCGCTTCCGGAAAATGATCCCAAAAGGCGTCGCCCGGATATAGGGCTGGCCAGGGAAAAATTGGAGTGGGAACCGGTATGGGGGCTAGAGGAAGGTCTGGTGCCGACAGTAAATTATTTTGAAGAATTGCTTAAGAGGAGAAAGGATGCAACTGGAATACAAGAGTAAGAGTTGTTGGGAAGCATACGGCTCCGAGGACGGGCAAATGCAGGAGTTTGCCCAAGCCTACATGGATTTTTTGAGCCGTTGCAAAACGGAGCGGGAGACCGTGGATTACGTGTCCGATATCCTGCAGGAAGCGGGTTATGTGCAAGAGTTTGAATCTCCCGGGGTCTTTCGCGTGCATAAGAACAAGACCGTGTTTGTGGCCCGAAAGGGACGGAAGCCCCTTTCCGAGGGAATTCGTCTCCTGGGGGCGCATGCGGATACTCCGCACCTGGACCTGAAGCAGCATCCGCTTACGGAGCAGTGCGAAGTGGCCCTGGGAAAAACGCATTATTATGGGGGAATACGCAAGTATCATTGGCTTTCCCGTCCCCTGGCCCTGCATGGTACGGTGGTGAAAACCGACGGGAGCAAGGTCCCGGTCGTTCTGGGCGAAAAGGAAGATGACCCGGTTTTCTGCATTTCCGACCTGCTGCCCCACCTCGCCCGGAAACAGATGGACAAGAAGCTCTCCGAGGCCTTTGAGGCGGAAAAATTAAGTGTCATTTTGGGGCATAAGCCGGACCTTGACCTGGAAGAGGAGGAAAAACACAAGGTGTACAAGAATCTCCTCCGGGTCTTGGACAACAAGTTCGGAATTGTGGAAGAGGATTTATACAGTTCCGAGATGCAGATAGTCCCGGCAGGGCGGGCCAGGTCCGTGGGCCTGGACGAGAGTCTGATCGGGGCCTATGGGCATGACGACCGGATATGCGTGTTTACCGGTTTGCGGGCCTTCTTGGAGGCGGAGGAACCGGAGTATACCAGCGTGGCCATTTTCTGGGACAAGGAAGAGATCGGCTCGGATGGGTCCACAGGGGCCAAATCCTATTTCATGGAGTATTGTCTGGAGGACCTGCTGCAGGCCTGGGAGCCGGAGACCAGCTTACGCACCCTTTTCCGGAATTCGAATGCGGTCTCTGCTGACGTGCATGGGGCACTGGATCCGGATTATCAGGATGTCCACGAAAAACTCAATGCTTCTCTTGTCGGGCATGGTCCGGTATTCAGCAAATTCACCGGCCACAGGGGCAAGCTCGGGGCCAATGACGCCCATGCCGAATATGTGGCCTGGTGGCGCAGGATACTAAACTCCGCGGGTATCCCTTGGCAGATGGCGGAACTGGGCAAAGTGGATGAAGGCGGAGGGGGAACAGTGGCCAAGCACCTGGCGGTCTACGGACTGGACATAATCGACTTTGGCCCGGGGGTCCTGGGTATGCACAGCCCCTTTGAAGTTGTGAGCAAGGCGGATGTCTACGGCACGTATCTGGCCTACAAGGCGTTTTATGAGGCGGGGGACTAACTGGTTCCCATCCGGTTTTCAAAAGTACACTTCACTCGGATGAGCCTGTAATCTTGGCTTTTTTAGTGATAGTGGATAAAATATTCACAAAGAGCGCTCGCGCAGGGGGTAGAGGTAAATTATGCCGGTTATAATGGGTACAGCGGGACATATAGATCATGGTAAGACCGCCTTGATCCGGGCGCTTAGCGGGATTGACTGCGACAGGCTCGCCCAGGAAAAAAAGCGGGGGATCACCATAGAACTGGGTTTTGCCTTTATTGGGCTTTATGAAGGGCAAAAGCTGGGGATAGTGGACGTCCCGGGGCACGAAAAGTTCGTGAAGAACATGGTCTCCGGTGCGGCGGGCATAGATTTTGTCCTTTTAGTGGTGGCCGCGGATGAGGGAGTCATGCCCCAAACCAGGGAACATCTGGAAATATGCTCCCTACTGGGTATTGAGCACGGGCTGGTTGCAGTAACCAAAGTGGATACCGTGGATGAAGAACTTTTGGAACTGGTCCAGGAGGATATCCGGGATTACCTGCAGGGGACTTTTCTGGAAGAATCCCCGGTGATACCTGTATCCGCGCACACAGGGGAAGGCCTGGAGGATTTGCGTCAGTACCTTGCGCGGATGGCGGAGAGTTTTGCCGCCCCTCGCCGGGCCGATCTCTTCCGTTTGCCCATAGACCGGGTGTTCAGCATGCGTGGACACGGCACCGTGATTACCGGGACACTGGTTTCGGGCAAGGTCCGTGTTGGGGATGAAATCATGGTTTATCCCGAAGGATTGAAGACCAAGGTGCGCTCCATCCAGGTGCACGGGGAACAAAGGGAGGAGAGCACTGCCGGGATGCGTACCGCCATAAATCTCTATTCCCTGGACGTAGAGGCCCTGGAACGCGGATTTGTGCTTGCCCATCCGGGGACCCTCTTTCCGAGCCCGGTGTGGGATCTGGAGCTCACTTCTCTTAGATCCGCGAAAAAGCCCTTGCGCCATCGCTCTGAAGTCCATTTCCATCACGGTTCCAAGGAGACCATGGCCCGGATATATCTCTTGGATCGGGACAAGCTGCATCCGGGGGAAACCTGTATGGCCCAGGTCCGCTTTGACTCCCCCATGGCTGGGGTGTACGCAGACAGATGCGTTTTGCGTTCCTTTTCCCCTTTGAGGACCATTGCCGGAGCGCGGATAATCAATCCAGTGGCGAAGAAGGTAAAGAGACATTCCCCGGAAGTGGAGGAATTGTATGAAATGGCCCATGCTTATGGGGAAAAGCTTATCGGCATGCAACTGGAGCGTTCCGGGTCGGCCGGCCTGAGCTTCAGGCAACTCAAGACAATGACCGATATGGAGGGCAAGGCACTGGAGAAAGCGCTGCAGGACATGGGCGGGCGTCAGGAAGCCCTGGTCTTTGACAAGGAAAACAGGGTGTATGTCAGTGGTGGAGTGGTACAAAGGCTTTGCACGGATGTTATAAAATACGTGGATGGATACCACCAGCGCAATCCCCTCCGGCAGGGGATATCCCGGGGAGAATTGGCTTCGGGCTGGGCGGTGGGTGTTCCGGACAAGCTCTTGCATTTCCTTCTGGAAAGGCTGGTACGCAAGGGGGAACTGGTAAATGAACAGCAGGTCCTGCGTCTTCCGGAGCACAAGGTATCTTTGGCCGCGGACCAGGAAAAACTACGTTCCAGGATATTGGAAGAATATACCAATTCCGGCCTTGAACCGCCGACCGTAAAACAACTCCTGGAAAAGCTGGACCTTAAGCCCAAGGAAGCGGAACCAGTCCTGCGCCTGCTTGCGGAGAACAAGGAACTTATAAAAATAAACGCGGATTTTTATTTCTCTCCGCAGGCCGTGGATAGGCTGAAAGCAATGCTCAAAGATTATTTTTCCCAAAACGAGGAGATGGGTCCGGTGGATTTCAAGGAACTCACCGGCCTCTCCCGCAAGTTCGCCATCCCCCTTCTGGAATTCATGGACAAGGAGAAACTGACCATCCGGGTGGGGGACAAACGCCAGTTGCGTGGCAAGTAATCGCCTCTGTTTTTGTTTTTCTAGGTATGGCATTTTTTATGTGCAGCTTTTGTGCTAAAAATCACAATCTAGCCCAGCGTTAGATAGTTCTTATCCGGAGATTCAAAAATTTCCGGGGTTAGAAATATCATGTTTCCAATCCGGAAATGATATTTTTTCCTGTTTAACAAGGAAATTAATTATGAGCGAGCGTATCTCAATACGTGCTCGAATAATTACCAAAATTGGCGCCGTTAAAATGGAAAAGGGCCATTTCCGGACGGAAACTAGATAGAGGCGAGCAACCAGGATAGCTCCTGAAGTCAATAATTTTTAGTGGATGTCCCCCCTTGTCAAATAGGTAGTATTGATTACTATTATCTTATATGTAATATAATTTGGATATTGGAGGTATTATGCGGATAGATGAAAACAGTATGGCCGATTTATATTTTCGGTTGGCTTGGGAAAGAGATGGGGTACTGCACGAGGATTGTTATTTCGCTTCCGGGGTGAATATGTGGCGGGATATTCTTCCTGTTGCTGTGCACAAGGAAGTTAGCGGCCGGGAAAATGGGGAGCAGTTTTCGCTTCAATTGAATGCCTCGGATATGGGGGTATCTTCGTGGGATAAGCGGAGGGTTAAGCAGCTGAGCAAAAAGAACTTCGTGGGCAGGACAATGAATGGCAAAACAATCTCTCCGAGGTTCGGGCGCTTTTATCCCCAGGGGCTGTTAAAGAACGTGATCGGCGTTTTTCCGGAAAGTACGATCCCTTTTCGTTGTGTGGAAAATACCAATGACCATTTCTCAACGGATCTCAACCATCCCCTCGCCGGGGATGATCTAGAATTGCAGGTGCAGGTTGCGGATGTGTGGGAGAAGGATAGGGAACTCGGCGGCAGTTGTAAGGCTTGGCTGGAGATGCTGACTGATGGTCCGGGCATGCAGGCCCGGGTGAAACACAGTCCCACGGATTTTTTTGAGAGTGGGGCTTTTAACCGAGAGGACAATAGGTCGGATGAAGAATTCTATGCCCAGCCCCGTCTGACCGCGCATGTGGACTCCAGAACGTTGGAGAATATTCAAGGCCTGCACGCCAGGCTCTTAACTCCGGGTCAGAAGGTTCTAGATCTTATGAGTAGTGTATATTCGCATTTTCCCGAGGATCTGCAACTGGCCGAGGTTAAGGGGCTGGGGATGAACTCAAAGGAGATGGAAGAGAATCCGAGATTGAGCGAGCACAGAGTGCATGACTTGAATCAGGACCCCATTCTTCCCTATGCAGATAGGGAATTCGATGCGGTTGTCTGCTCCATGTCCTTGGAATATTTAACTTCCCCTTTTGAAGTCATCCAGGAAGTTTATCGTGTTCTTCGGCCGGGTGGCCGGGTTGTCTTGAGTTTCTCGCATCGCTGGTTTCCGGGTAAAGCAGTAAATATTTGGACGGAACTGCACGAATTCGAAAGACTGGGACTGGCTTCCGAATTACTTTTGCAAAACAAGGGCTTCACCAATGTAGTAACCTATTCCGAAAGGGGCTGGCCGCGCCCCTTTGATGAACGGGACCGTTACTACCCCCTGCTGCAGCTGTCCGATCCGCTTTTTGCGGTTACTGCGGAAAAAAGGGCATAAGGTCAGAGTATTCACTTGTTGGCCTTCAGATTGCTTAAACTACGAAATACGCGAAACACGAAGAATTGGTTCACGACCGATTGTCATTTTCTGGTCTTTGGCGTGTTTTTTAGTGGTTCCTCGCACAAATCTGTGCAAAATCTTGTTGTCAAAGTCCCGCAAAAAATTCTGAATCAACTGAATTTAAAGTCTATTAATGAAATATCTTGAGTTGACCAATTATTGTCGTTTCCTGGATACCTGATCCGTCATCCCGGACGCCGATCCGGGACAGGTATGACGGGGGTGGAGATTCCGAACAACTTGGTTCATGCCTAGAAATACGGGCTATCCACCATCCGTCATTACCCGTTCCTGTTCGGCGACAGGAATGACGGACCGGGTAATCCAGTATTTTGATTCAGCAAAAACATAAAATGCTTTGCACAGATTCTTGAGACGAGCCTTCTTAGTTTCTCCCCTCCGGGCCAACAGGATACTGTATCCTGCATCCGAATCTGAATTCGGGTGCGGGATCTTTATTCGGATTTCCCTTTTTTCTGACGGTTTATGGCCTCTTCGATACTATCGGCTACTTCCTGGGGGTCCAAGTCTTCACCGTTTTCGGCCAGGGCCAGGGTTACGTTTATTTCCCTTTGTATGTGGGGCTTATGGATGTTGAAATAGGTCCTCCAGCATTCCAGGGCCTTTTCCATGGACCCCTGCCGGGCATGGGCCAGGCCGTTATACAGGGAACAAAAGTTGTCTTTGGGCCGGATTTCTTCCACTGAGGTCCAATATTCCCGGGCAGTATCTATATCCTGCAGCCGAAAACAGCAGTAGCCGGCCAGGCGCAGGGCCTCCAGGTGTCTGGGTTCTTCTTGAAGGAATTTTTCGTAGTATTTTTGGGCCTGGGAATAGTCCCCGGCTTTGAGACTATTGTCCGCCTTGCGAAGGGTGGGGTGGACCCCGGAGATATCCCCTTCCCTCCACTCCCTGAGCTTCATTTTCTGGGCCATCCCTTTGAAAAATTCCCGTCTGTTGATCTTTTCTTCTTCGGCCATTATTTAGTCCTTCTGCGTATTGAATCCTAGGCATTAAGGATTATTGGTTCCCAAGCGAAAAAAACATTGCTAACGCCAACGCCTTGTTTATTTCCTGGAGCGGAGAGGGTCAAGCCAGGGCAATGCACATTATTCCGGCAAGCATGCAGAGGGAACCGGCAAGGCGCCGTCCCATTTCCTGTTCCCGGAATAAGAGTCCACCGGCCAAAACTCCCAGAAAAATGCTGGTCCGCTTTATGGCAATCACGTACGGGACTATACCCGCGTTTATGGCTATCATTTGGGAAAGCAGGCCTATGGCGGTAAATAATCCGATCAAAATCAGCATGCGCTTGCTGTCTTTTGTCCGAAGAGTTTTATTTTTGGCCGGCACCAGGAAAAAAACGCTTATTCCTGCTCCGATAGCCGTTTGGACGAACGCGGCCCAGAAAAAAGGCGAAGTCTCCCGCACTCCTATCTTGTCCATGTTGGCGCAGATGCTCCACAGTGCGGCAACTCCCAGCATCCAGCGCGGCCCCGGTGAAGCGAAGAGGGCCTTAAAGGGAGCGATAAGTCCTTTTTCCTTCCCCAAGCCCAGTACATAGCTCCCGCAGACTATGAGGACAATCCCGGCATAGCCCAGGATACCCTGAGGGGACTCATCCACCAGAATCGGGGAGGTAAGCAGAAGAAACAGGGGAGTGAAACTCAAAAGGGGCAGGGTCAGGGATAGGTCATCGGAGTTTATGGCCCGGATGTACATGAATGTTGCCCCCACGTTCAACCCCGCGCCTACGGCCAAAGCAGTCCAGAAGGCCGGGGAGATTTCTTCCGGCCAGGGGATGAAGAGCAAAACAGGCCACAAAAAGGGCAGAGAGAGGACCTTCCATGCCCAGGCGATGGTGAGTTCACGGCTGGAGCCCAGAGCATGCTTGCAGGAGGCATCCTTGGCGCTTTCAAATACAGCGGTGAGAAAAGCAAAGACTATCCACATAATTTATAGAAAAGCTTGTTGTACCGGAAATAGGTCTTAGGGGAGGTAAAAGCGCTGATTCTGGCCTAGTTGACAGAAAATCTCGTAGGATATGGTTTCCCACCACTTGGCCAGTTCCTCTGCTCGGATGGTGGCCTTTCCCGGTCCACCCAGGAGGTAAGCCCAGTCTCCGGGTTGGGCTTGAGGGATGTGGGTGACATCCACCGCGGTCAGTTGCATGCATACGCGGCCCAGAATCGGAGCGCGGTTTTCGCGTACGAGCATCCAGCCGGTGTTAGAGAGCCCCCGGCTGTAGTTGTCCGCGTATCCGCAGGCCACTATGGCCACACGCATCTTGTGCGGGGCGCGGAAGGTACGCCCGTAACTTATGCTTTGCCCTCTTTCCAGTTCCCTTGTTTCCATAATCGGGGCCTTGACCTGCATGGCCTGTTGCAATCCCTCGCCTTTTTCTGTCCATTCGTTACCGTGAAAAGGATTGCCCCCGTAAAGGGATATTCCCGGCCTCTGGGCGTCCATATGCAAATCCGGGCGGGAAAGTGTGGCTGCGGAATTGGCTAGGCATCTCTGGCATTTTATGCCCGGCTCCTTTAGGGTCTTGTCGATATGCTCCAGGGTGTTGGCCTGATTGGTGGTGAATTCCTTTTGCTCCGGGGAATCAGCCGCGGCCAGATGGGAGCAGAGATACACCGGCTTTATGTTTTCCATACGATTTATGGTTTTTGCCACTTGAGCTGTCTGGCCGGGCTCGAACCCCAGTCTGGACATGCCTGTGCTGAATTTGAGAGCCACTGCAATCGGTTGGTTGCAGGAGGTTTTTTCCAGTTTATGCAGCTGTTCAAAGTTGCCGATAAAGGGAACGATGGAGAATCTTACTATATTTGGGTAATCTTCTGCTTTCACGGGCCCCAGAAGAGAGAGGATCTCTCCGGAAAACGGGATCTCCCTTAGGGCAACGGATTCGGAAACCGTCCCGGCGGCCAGGGATTTGACTCCGCAATTGGCAAGGGTCTCGGCAGTGGCGGACAGCCCGTGCCCGTATGCATCCGCCTTGATTACCGGGATGGGATTGGCGCATTTGCTTCGGATATGTTCAAGATTATGTTCTATGGCGGAAAGCGAAATTTCAGTCCGAATTTCATTATAACCTATCCCCATTGGCATCTCCTGTCCATTTTTTGTTCGGTTCGTCTCAAGAATCTGTGCAAAACATTATACTGGATCCCGCACCCAAATTTAAATTTGGGTGCGGGATGACGAAGGCGGGGGGAGACCCAAAATTTTGGATAAAAACCGACTAATGCGGGT
>CAYNNQ010000033.1:0-30310 GCA_964398785.1 uncultured Desulfovibrionales bacterium
AAAGTTTAATCTGTGCGTTTAACTCCAGTATTCGACTTTTTGCAGATGCCTCTGTAGATTCTAAAATTCCCGGAAATCCCTCCAGAAAAATGCATTCAATGTGTGTGTTCGCCATTTCCGAACAGACTATCCCGGGTACATAAAAAGAATAACCGCCGAAAAAAATCAGGCGGTTCATTTCTTTCGGGGAGAAAAAGGTTTTCCTCCCCGGTGTGGATTTGCAGGATAAAGTTTATTGGTTAGTCTTTTTTGCCCCGTGATTTGGGGTTGTGGTGCTTATTCGGGCCACCTTTTTTGGGAGGACCGGATTGGGCCGGTTTTGCATCGTGGGGTTTGCCTTGTTCTTCGTTAAGCACTGCCATGCGGCTCAGTCGTATTTTTCCGTCCTTGGTCTCTTCAAGGACCTTGACTTTTACTTGGTCCCCGACATTTAAGACATCGCTTACTTTATCCACGTGTCCGGTGTCCAACTGGGAGATATGGACCAAGCCTTCTACACCGGGCAAAATTTCCACGAAGGCCCCGAAATCCAGGATCTTTTTCACCTCTCCAAGATAATCCTGGAAAATCTCCGGCCTCTGGTCAAAGGCCTGAATCATTTCCTTGGTCTTTTCCAGAGCCTCTCCGTCCGGAGCGAAAATGGATATTTTCCCGGAATCCTCAATATCCACATTGGCCCCTGTTTCGCTGGTAATGGCCTTTATATTTTTACCAGAAGGACCGATAATGTCTTTTATCTTGGCCGAGTCCACATTGATTATTTCCATCTTGGGGGCATACGGTGAAAGTTCCTTACGGGGCTCGCCCAGAACCTGATTCATTTCTCCCAGGATATGTTCCTTGGCTTCCCGGGCTTGCTCCAAAGCTTTGCTCATAATAGTGGAGGGGATACCGGCAATTTTTATGTCCATCTGGATGGCGGTAACCCCGTCCTTGGTGCCGGCTACCTTGAAATCCATATCTCCCAAGTGGTCTTCGTCTCCCAGGATATCGGTGAGGATGGAGTAGTTGTCTCCTTCCTTGATGAGCCCCATTGCTATTCCGGCTACCGCATCCTTGACCGGTACACCGGCATCCATAAGTGCAAGTGAGCCGCCGCAAACAGAGGCCATGGAGGAAGAGCCGTTGCTTTCCATTATCTCCGAAACCACGCGCATGGTGAAAGGAAATTCCTCGGAATCGGGCAAAATGGGCTTCAAGGCCCTCTCTGCCAGAGCGCCGTGTCCGATTTCTCTTCGGGAAGGACCGCGGGGCATTTTTACTTCGCCCACGCAATACGGAGGGAAATTGTAATGCAGCATGAACCGCTTGCTGCTGTCCCCGGACAAGGTTTCAATCCGCTGCTCGTCGGAAGTGCTGCCCAAAGTGGCGATGCACAGTGCCTTGGTTTCTCCGCGGGCGAATATGCTGGAACCATGTGTGCGCGGAAGAGCGCTTACTTCCATCCCCAGTGAACGGACCTCGGTCGTGGAGCGTCCGTCAATACGGGCGGAGGTAGAAACAATCTGGTCCCGAACGATCTCTTTTTCCAGTTCGCTCAGAGTCGGGGAAAGCAGGGCCAGTTTCGGGGAGTCTTCCCCGAATTTCTGCGCGGCTTCTGCCTTGACTTTGTCCTTGACGTTTTCCTTCGCTTCCTTGCGCTGGATTTTTTCCGGTACACTCAGAGCCTCCCGGAGTTCCTTGGCTGCTGTAGTGCGGACATAGTCTTCCATCTCAGGGTCTTTTTCCGGGGGCATGAAATCCATTTTGCTGGCTCCGCACTTGGAACGTAGGTCTTCTTGGGCATCCAGCGAAGGGATTATTCTTTCATGGCCCCAGGCAATAGCATCGGACAAAAGACTTTCCGGCACGAACTCCGCGCCGCCTTCGACCATGACCACGCCATCCCGGGTGGCCGCGAAAACCAGATCGAGTTTGCTTTCCTGTAATGCGGAACAGGTCGGATTGAATACGAATTTGTTGTCGATATATCCTACCCGCGCCCCGGCTATTGGTCCCAGAAAGGGAATCTTGGATATATGCAGGGCGGCGGAGGCGCCGGTCATGGCCAGGATGTCCGGATCAAAATCCGGCTCGGAGGAAAGAACAGTAGCGATTACCTGGACCTCGTCCCGGAATCCTTCCGGAAAGAGAGGGCGGATCGGCCGATCAATAAGCCGGGAAATAAGGGTCTCCCGCTCGCTCGGCCTTCCGATTTCCCGGCGGAAGTAGTTCCCCGGGATGTTACCGGAAGCATAGGACATCTCCTGGTAGTTAACCACCAGGGGCATGAAGTCTATATCCCGTTCAACGGGCTGCGTTACCGCGGTTACCAGTACCGCGGTCTCACCGTACTGGGCATAGACTGATCCGTCCGCCTGGAGAGCCAGTTTGCCTGTTTCCAGGGTGATGTTGGAACTGCCTGCTTCCGCACTGACGTTATGGATATCGAAATTTAGTGTCATAATTTTTTTTCCTTACAATTGAGATTGCCCGACGGGTTGAAACCCGCCGGGCTGAGGATACTATTTGCGCAGACCCAATCTTTTTATCAGGTTGCGGTATCTAGTGATGTCCTTCTTTTTAAGATAGTTAAGAAGCTTCTTTCTCTTACCGACCAGCTTGAGCAGGCCATTTCGCGAATGAGTGTCCTGTTTGTGCTCTTTTAGGTGTTCCGTTAGATACTTGATTCTCTCAGTTAAAAGAGCCACTTGTACTTCCGGAGAACCGGTGTCCCCTTCATGCGTTTTGAACTGTTCAATGATTTCTTGTTTTTGGTCCGGAGTCATTACCACAGCTATATCCTCCATTAGTTTTTATCGTTTTAGAAATGCCCATTTTCAGGTCCAAAGTCCCCGCAAAATGGTCCACCTTAATTGTCCATCCGTCTGTCGGGCCTGGACAATAGCCAGGGTCTTCCCCTCTGGCCCTAGAAGCATTGCATTTTTTCCTTCGGTTCCCGAAAAGCCCGGGGTGGAAGAAACAGGCAATGCCCCGCCATTGGCTACCAATCGTGCAGCCTCCTCGGAGATGGAATAATGCGGCCAGTCCGGAAGGCAGTCTCTTAACCGCAGGAGGTATTCGTGCACATCCCCACTTAGGAGTCTCTCCAAGTCAACCGCTTGGTCCAAGGTAAACGGATGGCTGCATTCCCGGGTCAATGCGTTTAAAACAGCTCCGCACCCTAGGCGGCTCCCCAGGCTGTGGGCCAGGGACCGTATATAGGTGCCGGGCGAGCAGCATACCCGGAATTCAACTCGGGGAAGGTTCGTCTGTAGAGCCTTCGACCGAAAAATGGAAATCTCTTTTTTCTTTTCGGGAACTTCCCGGCCGCGGCGCTTTAGGGAGTATAAAGGTTCCCCCTTGTGTTTAGCCGCAGAATATGCCGGAACCTCCTGTGATGTCAAACCCTGCCAGGCCTCGATTTCTGTTACAACCTGCTTCTCGGTTACTCCTGTGCAGCTGTTTTCCGCGGTAATTTGTCCCTCGATGTCGTGGGTGTCCGTACTCATTCCCAGTAAAAGCTCCCCTTTGTATATCTTGTAGCCAGAGGTGATATACGGAGCGAGCTTGGTCGCCCGGCCCAAGAGAACCGGGAGTATGCCGTCCGCCAAAGGATCCAGAGTACCAGCATGTCCAATCTTTTGCGGTTTATAGTGTTTTTTTATGCGGTTCAGGCACTCAGTGGAAGTCGGCCCTTTAGGTTTGTTCAGAACAAGCACACCGTCTATTTTATTCCCTTTTTTTGCCATAAGATACGGAGTATTTAGTCCCTTTCCGTTGAGCAATCCGGAAGACAGGCGGCTATTTCCTGCAAGACGGTCTTCCGGGCCTTTTCTATCTCCAGGTATAATTTTCCGCCGGAAGCATTTTTATGCCCTCCTCCTCCCAGAGAGGAGGCTATTTCCTGGACATCCATCTCTCCCTGGGAACGAAGACTGAATTTGCATTCCCCAGGCCCTTCCTCGCGTATGCTTACCGCGATTTCTACTCCGGAGATGTTGCGCACGTAGTTGACCAGGCCTTCGCAGTCCTCGATATCCGTACCGGTTTTGCGGAAATCTTCTCCGGTTATGTGGATAAGTCCCACCTGGCCTGCGCAGTGCAGTTCGGCTCTTTTTAGGATCTTCCCGTGGAGGTGCAGTTTGCCCAGGGTCCACCGGCTTTGGATCAAATGATTGATCTTGGCAATGTCCAACCCTTCTCGGATCATTCCGGCGGTTATTTCCAAAACTTCCGGGGTGGTGTTGTCGTAAGTAAAAAATCCGGTATCACTGGCCATTGCCAGATATAGTGCTTCGGCCAAAGGACCTAGAGAGGGGAAGTGCATTTCTTGGAGCAAGAGGGCGATCATCTCTCCCACTGAAGAACGGGCGGGTTCCACCCAGTTCAGGTCCCCGAAATCCGGATTCCCTAGATGGTGATCGATGTTTATTGTCTTTGTTCCGGGAATAAGCGAAGCCAGGGGCTCTCCAGGTCGGGTGGAGTCCCCGCTGTCCAGGACAATTAACCACTCCGGATTTTGATTGGGCAGTTCCGTAAACACTTCGCTTGGCAGCTGTAGCCAATCGAATTTTTGGGGAACGCCGCTTTTATTGTACAGCCGGAAATTCTTGTTCAGGGTTTGTAAAAGAAATCCTACACCGGCCATGGAGCCGAGGGCATCGCCATCAGGATTTTCATGGGCGGTGACCAGAAAGTTATCGTAGTTGGCCAGAGTATCTGCAATTGCATTTCTATTCTTGGTCATAGACCATTTTCTCCAGGTATTCATCCCAGATAAAACGGAGTTCGGGGACGAAGCGCAGCTTTAATCTGCGTCCCAATTCGGAGCGCAGGTAGCCGGTAGCGCCTTCCAGGGCCTTGTCCAGTTCAGCAGAGGGGCCCTCGATATGTGTATAAAGGACCTCTGCGATATTTAGATCACTATTCATGCGCACCCCGGTTATATTCAAAAATTCCAGTCGCGGATCGCGCGCATCACAAACGACTATTTCTCCCAGTTCGCGCATGATCTGATCGCCCAATCTGAAAGACCGGCGGGTGGTACCTTTACGCATGTTTTAAACTCCGAAAATTTCCATATTCACCCCGGTAATTTCCTCCTCGGTTATGGCCTCGGCCATAGAAAGTACCTTGTTCAGGGTGGAATCTATTTTTTTGCGTTCGTTGCAGACGATGGCTACGGCCAGAGTAAGCACGGAACTGTTGTCTATGTTTTCCGTCTCCGCCACAGATACATTAAACTTGTTGCGGATTTTCTGTCGCAGGCTATTGCTGATTTTCCTTTTTTCCTTGAGGGAAAAAACAGCATGCAGCCGTATTTCCAGATTTAAAACCCCGATGAACATTATTTCAATAAAATCCGGAGAGTTAGGTTTTCGGTGCTTTTATCCCCGGCGACTTGTCCTATAGAGTCGCCTTTTCCTCCACCTCCAGAAAGGCTTCCAGGGTGTCTCCGGGCTTGATGTCATTGTATTTTTCCAGTCCCACGCCGCATTCGTAGCCTTTGGCCACTTCCTTGACGTCGTCCTTGAACCTTTTGAGCGAATTCATCGCCCCAGTGTGAATGACTACACCGTCACGCAACAGCCGGACTTTGGCATTCCTTTGCAGTTTACCGTCGGCCACCTTACAGCCGGCTACAGTCCCCACCTTGGGGACTCCAAAAGTCTGCAGGACTTCGGCCTGTCCCAGATACTGTTCCCGAATTATCGGGGCCAGCATTCCGGCCATGGCATCTCGGATGTCGTTCACCATATTGTAAATTATGTCGTAAAAGCGAATTTCCACTTGTTCTCTGTCCGCTACTTCCCGGATCTTGGCGGTGGGCCGTACATTAAATCCGATTATAATAGCAGAGGACGCCGAGGCGAGCATAATGTCCGATTCGGTGATAGCGCCGGCACCACCGTGGATTATGTTCACCTTGACTTCCTTTGTGGACAATTTGTTCAACGCTTCGATCGTGGCCTCCAGAGATCCCTGTACATCGGACTTGAGCACCAGGTTGAGATTCTGGGCCTCGCCTTCCTGTTTGGCGGCCAAAAAACTCTCCAGAGTGATCTTGGATTCCTTGGCCAGGTCCCGTTCCCTCTGTTTGGTCTGCCTGCTTTCAGAAATCTTCCTGGCTACTTTTTCCTCCTGGACTACCGCGAATTCGTCCCCGGCTTCGGGTACTCCGCTGAATCCCTGGACTTCTATGGGTGTCGCCGGTCCGGCCTCTTTTACCTTTTTGCCTTGATCGTTGAACATGGCCCGGACCTTGCCGTGATGAAGGCCACAGACAAAGGGTTCCCCTTGGCGCAGAGTACCGCCTTCCACCAGGACGGTGGCCATAGGACCGCGTCCTTTATCCAGCCTGGCTTCTACTATATGTCCTTGGGCCGGCTTGTCCGGATTGGCCTTGAGCTCCAGGACTTCCGACTGGAGAAGGACCATTTCCAAAAGTTCATCTATACCTGATTGCTGTTTGGCGGAAACATGGCTGAAAATGGTATCACCGCCCCAATCTTCAGGGACCAGACCTCGTTCAGCCAGTTCGCGCTTCACCCGGTCCGGATTGGCCCCTTCCTTGTCGGTTTTGTTCACAGCGACCACTATGGGCACTCCGGCAGCCTTGGAGTGGTTGAGCGCCTCCCGGGTTTGATCCATAACACCGTCGTCCGCGGCTACCACCAGGATGACCACGTCCGTGACTTGGGCCCCTCTGGCCCGCATGGCGGTAAACGCCTCATGACCCGGAGTATCCAGAAATACCAGGTCACCGCCGGGAGTAGATACATAATAGGCCCCGATATGCTGGGTGATTCCTCCGGTTTCCTTGCCGATAATGTCCGAATGCCTGATGGAGTCTAGAAGAGAAGTCTTGCCATGGTCCACGTGCCCCATGATGGTGACGACAGGCGGACGGGGTTGTGTTTCTTCTTCCTTGTCCTCCTGGCGGGGAAGGATGAATTCCTCCTCGGAAAAGCCCACGTTCTCCACTTCAAATCCGTATTCATCGGCAATTACTGAAGCAGTCTCAATATCCACGGACTGATTGATAGTGGCCATTATTCCCAGGGAGAGCAGGCTCTTGATTATGTCCTGCGCCTTTACGCCCATTTGCTTGGCCAGATCGGAAACGCGGATGGCCTCATCGATCTTTAGCTTGCGTTTGGAGGCCTTGAGCGGCTGAGTAGTCTGTTGTTGGGGCTGCGGCTGAGGAGGTTCCTGTTTTCGGGACTTATCCTGGGGCTTTCGAGATTTGCCTCCGGTCTTGTCCGGAGAGGGAGATTCTTTTTGGGTCTTTTTCTGGCTTTTCTTGCCTTTTTCGGCTTCCTCTCCCGGGGCATACCTGTCGGAAACGTCCACAACCCTTTTATCTTTTTTCTTTCCTTTTTTCTTTTTTTCCTTTTTGCTTTTGCCTTCTTCGCCCTTGGTCTCCTCGGCCTTGATCTGCTTGCGGGCTATCTCTTCCGGGCTTAGCTGGGAAACATCTTCGGATGCCGCAGGGGATTCTTCTGGTGATTCGGCTTCGGGCTGGGACTCCACTTCCGGTTTGGAAATTACCCGCACCTTTGGTTCGGAGGCCTTTTTTTGCTTATCTTCGGAGCGTTTTTTCTTTTTGTCCCTTTTCTTTTTTTCAGGTGATGCAGGGGCTTCTTCGGCTTCTGGGGGTGTTTTTTCGGAGTGGGAATCGTCTTTTCCCTCTGCTCCGGGCTCAGGCTTTGCTTCTGTGTGTTCCGCCGTTTCCGGGGGGTGGTGTTCGGAGGCGGTTCCCTGGTCTTGGTGTTCTTCCCCTGTCCTGCGGGGTTGCTTTTTCCGACGGCGGACAATGACTCCGGAACCGGATTTTTTGTCCTTAACCTCTTCTGCAGATTGTTTCTGCACTTTTTCCCGGACTTTCAGGACATCATCATCAGTAAGTCCGCTCATATGGCTCTTCACCTGGATATTTAGGTTCCGGAGAAGCTGGATCATTTCTTTGTTGCTCATCCCCAGCTCTGCGGAAAGTTCTCTTACTCGCATTTTGCTAGCCATTTGTTACCCCCTTGCATTTTTTTCGCCAGCCCCTAAACTTATTCAGTTTTTTTTGGCAGGTTTCATCGCCGCAGAGATAGAAACCTCGTCCGGGCAGTTTATGTTCAGGATCGGGAAGCAACCCGGTTTGTTCCCTGTTTGGGCAGGTAAAGCGCATCAGTTCGTGTTTGGCAAATTTTCTGCGGCAAATAATGCAGGTGCGTATCGGAATATGACCGGATTTATTCATTCCTGTCTTCGGCTTTTTCGGGATCTACACGGAAAAATCCCGTCTCTTCCGCATCTTCTTCACCGAATTCCCCGTTTTCCGCATCATTGGTTTCTACAGATTCCAGGCTTTCTTGTGTGCCATTCTCGTCCTGTAAAAAATTCATCGCTGCCCGGACATCTTCAATCTTGTCCTCGTTCATTCCGGAAATATTCAAAAGCTCTTCGTCCGAAGCCTCTTTTAATTGTTCCAGGCTTTCATATCCGGCGGATACGAAGGCCTCAGTGGGAAGTTCCGCGGTGCTGGCGACCTGTCTCAAAAGCTTTTTGTGCTCGTAAAGCTGTCCGTACTTGGATTCTGTAAAGACATCAATGGACCAGCCAAGCAGATTCGAGGCCAGCTTTACGTTCTGCCCTTTTCGCCCGATAGCCGGAGTCAATTGATCATCAGGGACAATGACTTCCAAGGATTTTTCTTCCTCGTCTACAGTTATCTGGGAAATGCGGGCCGGAGACAAGGCGCTTACCGCATAGGTGGCTATGTCCGGATTCCAGATGACTATGTCCAGTTTTTCTCCCTTGAGTTCCTGGACTATATTGTGAATACGGGATCCTTTGACTCCTACACAAGCCCCGACCGGATCAACGTTGTTTTCACTGGAAACCACGGCCACCTTGGCCCTGCGTCCCGGATCGCGGGCTGCTCCCATCACTTTTACGGTCCCATCCGAAATTTCCGGTACTTCCCGGCGGAAAAGGGCTATGAGGTAGTCCGGGTGGGAGCGGGAAACAATTATTTGAGGACCCCGTCCTTCCTTTTTCACCTCGATCAGGTAGGCCTGCACCCGATCTCCTCGACGGAATCTCTCTTTGGGAATCTGCTCCTCCCGGGGAAGAAGGGCCTCGGTTCTTCCCAGATTGATTATCCAGCCGCCGCGATCGCGGCGCTGGATGATACCGCTGACGATTTCCCCGACCCTTTCTTTGTATTCCTCGTAGATGATTTCCTGTTCGGCATCGCGCATGCGCTGGATGATTACCTGTTTGGCGGACTGGGCGGCTATGCGTCCCAGATCTTCCACTTCCACCTTGAATCCGACTTCATCTTCCAGTTCCACATTGGGATCATGTTCCTGGGCCTTTTCCAGGGTGATCTCCGCATCCGGATCCTGGACTTCGTCCACCACAACCTTGAATTGGTAGACTTCCATTTCCCCGGCTTCTTCATTGAAGTTCACCTCGATATCCAAGTCCTTGTGGAATTTTTTCTGTACTGAAGAGCGTACCGCCTCCTCCAGTGTGTCCACCAATAGATCACGTTCGATCCCTTTGTCTTTACTTATTTGGTCGATGGCTTTCTTAAGTTCCAGACCCATGCATACCTCCGGACAAAAACTGTAACAATGGTTGTTTGGGTGTTAGGCATCCTTGTTTCGGACGCGTTTCAATTTTTTTGGTTTTTCCAGGATTCTTGTATTCCGGACTCATTTTGTCCGGAGCTGAATACCCGGATTCGTTCCTGCTATGTATATTTATGGGGATTAAAAAACGCCTTAGGTCTTTATCCCTTGAACAAGAGTTTTATTTTTTTGGCCTCGTAAAAGTCGAAGCATAGTTCCTCTTCCCCTTCCGGGGCGATGCACACCCGGCTCCCGGAGACCGAAGCCAGTTTCGCGGTAAACTTGCTTCTGTTTTCTATCGGTTCGTTCATTATTACCCGCACTTCCCGCCCCGTATAATCAGCCAACTGTTGCGGGGAGAAAAAGACCCTGTCCAGCCCCGGCGAGGAGACTTCCAAGCGGTAAGAGCCGTGGATTAGATCCTCTACCTCGAGCAGAGTACCCGCCTCCCGGCTTAAGCTGGTGCAGTCCTCGATACCCACGCCCTGGGGGGAATCTATGTATATGCGTATTATACCCTTTCTCCCGCTGAACGAGGTCTCGATACCCCAAAGTTCCACACCCATGGCGGTACAAACAGGGGCCACGATTTCCTGTATCTTTTCTTTCAGTTCTTTGTCTTGCATAACGCTTGGCTGTAAAAAAAAGAGTGGACCAAAAAGGCCCACTCCTTGAATCAATACGGCCTTCGGCCGGAATTCAATCGGAGTGGAGCGGGTGACGGGACTCGAACCCGCGACAGCAAGCTTGGGAAGCTTGTACTCTACCAACTGAGTTACACCCGCTCGGAAAACAGGTATATCTTGTCCATTTTGGCTTTATTGTCAAGGGTTGTATCCGGCTTTCCCGCAAAGATTGTATGATTTCCTCCCAGATTGCCATTTTTTTTCCTGAATTTTTTTGGCTTGAAATTTGCTTCAAAAGCGGGAAAGGAGGTCTTTATGGAAAATAGCATGTATTCCGCGTTGTTCGGAGCTTTGACTCAGCAGCATAGAATGGACATTATTTCCAATAACTTGGCAAATGTGAATACCACCGGATATAAAAAGGACCAAAGCGCGTTCAAGGACGTGTTCGTCAGATATGCCTCGGATTATGCTGATCCGAACAGAACATTACAGGACAGGTTATCGTGGCCGGATTCCAAGATCATGTCCCAGACCAGACTAACCGGAGACTATATTGATTTTCAGCAGGGCGGGATGGAGAAAACCGGCAATCCTTTGGATATGGCCATCCATGGGGAAGGTTTTTTCCGGGTGCGCACGGATGAAGGGCAGACTGCCTATACCCGTGACGGCAGCTTCCGGCTTAATTCCGACACCGGCAATCTGGAGACGTCTCAGGGGTATGAGTTGCTTGGTGACGGAGGCCCAATACAAATTCCTGACAATGCGAAAGTCGCGGTGAATGAGCAGGGACAGGTGATGGCCGATGGAGAGGTAGTGGGCAATGTCGGATTAGTGACATTCGAGGACCTGGGAGTGTTGGAAAAAAAAGGTGAGAATTTGCTCCAGTTGAAAGAAAACGCCCAGGCCCAGGAATTGCCTGCTGAAGATTCTCAGGTGCGTCAGGGGTATCTGGAGTCCTCTAATGTGGAGGTGGTCAAGCAGATGGTCAATATGGTTGATACCATGCGCAATTTTGAATCTTTGCAAAGGGTTATGAAAAATTCCCGTGAGGCCGATGAGAAAGTGACCCGGCAAGTGGGTACAGTAACATAATTTATAATATCCAAGGAGAATCTAGCTATGATGCGATCGTTATGGACAGCCGCATCCGGGATGATTGCCCAACAGATGAACATCGACGTTACTTCCAATAATCTGGCCAACGTGAATACTACCGGATTCAAGAAGAGTCGTGCGGAATTCGAGGACCTTATGTATCAAAATTTGAAGATTGCCGGGAACGAAACCGGCGGCGGCCAGAATACTCCTACCGGGATGCAGATAGGTATGGGCGTCCGTCCGGTTTCGGTACACAAGATGTTTTCCCAGGGCGATTACCAGAATACCGGTAATTCTCTGGACTTGGCCATCGAGGGAGACGGATTTTTCCGGGTGACCACCCCGGATGGAAATCAGGCCTATACTCGGGCGGGTGCTTTCAAGCTGGCGGAGGATGGACAGATCGTTACCTCCAACGGCTACCCCCTGCAGCCGGAGTTTAATGTCCCTCCGGAGACCCAGAATATTGTGGTCAACGAGGATGGACATCTGGCCGCAATGAACAAACAGGGAGAAGAGCTGGCGGCAATGGACATCCCTCTTTACACTTTCACTAATCCGGCTGGATTGAAGAGCATGGGGCGTAATCTATATCTACCCACTCAAGGGTCCGGCGACCCTGTAGAAGGGGTTCCCGGGGAGCAGAATGTAGGCACTATTTCCCAGGGATTTTTGGAGATGTCCAATGTGGAATTGGTGGACGAAATGGTGAACATGATCGTCGGTCAGAGGGCCTATGAAACCAATTCCAAGGCGATTAAGACTTCCAACCAGATGTTGCAGACAGCCAACAGGATGGTAAGATAATCAGTTTCTTCCCGAATGGGAAATGTAAAAGAGGAAGGGTAAAGGGATGATTGGATTGCCGGAGAAGCTACTGGTATACATATTAAATATGTGCCTTGTTCTGGCGGGGATTTTGCTCTTTTTGCAGGGAAGTGCCCCAGAAGCCCGGGCTGAAGACAATTTTATGATCAAGGAGCATGCCAGTGTCTCGGATAAGTACATCCATTTCGCGGATATAGCCGATCCTGTAACTCAGGCCGGTCAACAGGTATGGTCTGAAATAAAAGACCAAAAACTCTGGAAATCTCCTGCAGAAGGTAGACGGGTGGTTATTAATCGTGGCCAATTACGCCGGGCCATGAACAAGCATGCCCCGAAATTGGCGGATCATTGCCTCTATCCGCGGGAGATGGTTTTGCAAAGAGGGGCCGGAGTCCTGGGCAGGGAGGATCTGAAGGAAAAGCTCGTCAAATTTTTGAAGCCGTATGTGCAGGAAGAAGGGGAAAAAATTGACTTTAGGGAATTCAGGCTTCCGGAAGCGGTATATCTATCCGGCTCTTCCAGCAAGGTCGTTTTGGACAAATCGTCTACAGATGTAGAAGCTGGCCGGAACAGAGTAAGAATCAAGGTTAAGGACGGATACGGAAATATCCGCAATACCTATAGCGGCAGTGTCTTTATCGATGTATGGAAAACGGTGCCCTGTACGGCCCGACCCGTAAACCGCCGGGACCCGGTAACAAAGGATGCAATCCGTTTCGAGCGCAAAAATATGGCTTATGTTAACGGAAAGGTGTGGGACGGTAAAAAAGGCAAATGGATGGCTGCCCGATCCATGGGAAAAGGGCAGTGCCTGACCATGGATAGACTGGAGCCCTTGCCTGTGGTCAAGCGGGGAGAGGAAGTCGATTTGAGATACGATGGAAAGCATATACGTCTCGTAGTGCCGGTAGTGGTCCTTTCCGACGCCGGGGCTGGAGATACGGTAAGAGTGAAGAATCTGCAAAGCAATAAAAAGGTCACGGCTCGAGTGCGGGACAGCGAAACGGTCGTGGTCAGATAATCACATGGAGGGAAAAATGCCTCATTGGTTGCGTTTTACATTAACCGGGTGCGTCCTGGTATTTCTTGCCGCTTGCGCTCCGGCCAAGCACCAAAGCGTGCCCCAGCCTTCTATGGACACTCCGCCTCCCCCGGAAGAGAGCAGGGCCACGAAAAGGGAGCAGAACCCTGGTTCCCTGTTTCAAAGTTCAAGAAGCGAATTCCTTTTCAGTGATAATCGGGCCCGCCATGTGGGGGACATAGTCCGGGTAAATGTGGTGGAGTCCCTGAGTGCGGAGAACGAAGCCAGTACGGATACGGAAAAGGATTCCAGCATGCAGATGGGTGTGCAGAACATGTTCGGGATGGAGAATGTACGTGCTTTACCCATGGGCTCGGCTCTGGGAGTGGGGCCGAATGCCGGACCCCGGGGTAAGACCGGGGAAACACCGCTGCTTAAGGCCAGTTCCTCCAGTAGTTTCGAGGGGGATGGCTCAACCGAGAGGGAATCGGACATCACCGCCACTGTGGCCGCCCGGGTGGTAAAGGACCTGGGCGGAGGCCTTTTGCAGATTGAAGGCGGAAGGCAGCTTCGGGTAAACGGGGAGACCCATATTATAGTTGTCCGCGGCCTTGTCCGGGCCGAGGATATCGGGCCGAACAATGCGATCACTTCGGATTATTTGGCCAATGCCCATATTGAGATTTATGGACAGGGAATAATAACGGACAAGCAAAAACCAGGGTGGCTGGCCCGTATTTTGGATAATATCTGGCCGTTTTAAATCGGGAGCGAGAATGCGCAAGTTTGTTTTTGTTTTACTTGTTCTTGGGGCAATGTGTGTTTTTCCGGACAGCACCCCTGCGGTCCGGTTGAAGGATGTAGCTTCCTTTAGCGGAGTACGTTCCAATCAACTGGTGGGATACGGACTGGTAGTAGGGCTTTCCGGTACAGGAGACAAGAGCGGGATGACTTTCACCTCGCAATCCGTGCATAATATGCTGGAACGTATGGGAGTTCGGGTGAACAAGGATGATTTGAAAGTGAAAAACGTGGCCGCGGTCATGGTAACCGCGGATATGCCCGCTTCAGCCAAGCCGGGGAGTAAAATGGATGTCTCGGTGTCCTCCATAGGAGATGCCAAGAGTCTTCTGGGCGGCGTTTTGGTCCAGACTCCGCTCAAAGGCGTGGACGGCAAGGTTTACGCCATGGCGCAGGGAGCATTGGTAGTAGGGGGGTTTTCTGCGGGAGGCGATGCTGCTTCAGCCAGCAAGAATGTCCCTACGGTGGCCAACATCCCTGATGGGGCCACTGTGGAAAGGAAAGTGCCCTTTAAATTCAACAAGCAGGATACTGTGACCGTGAATCTGGATGTACGCGATTTTTCCACCACAAGCCAGGTAGTGGGCAAAATAAACGCCAGTTTCGGATCAGGCACGGCCAAGGCCAAGGATATAGCCACGGTGGATGTGGATGTCCCCCGGGAGTTTCAGGGAAATCTGGTTCCTTTCCTGGCTGCTTTGGAAAACATGAATGTGGATCCGGAAAACAAGGCCAGAGTAGTGGTGGACGAAAAGACTGGCACGGTTGTCATGGGGAGTTCGGTCAGTATCTCCGAAGTGGCTATCGCCCACGGTAATCTGAATATCATGGTCCAGGAGCAGCCACAGGTTTCCCAACCGGAGGCCTTCTCCGAGGGACAGACCGCGGTGGTTCCTAGAACGCAAATGCAGGTCACCGAGGAAGAGCGTAAATTGATGATGGTGGATGGGGCGACAATCAAGGAGCTGGTGGATGGATTGAACAGGATAGGGGCCACTCCGCGGGATCTGATTTCCATACTCAAGGCCATGAAGGCGGCCGGGGCGTTGCATGCCGAACTGGAGGTCATCTAGATGACTGTTTTGAACCAGGCTCAGATGCTCGCGGCCAAGTCCGGATCTGCGGAGGTTTCCCGGGAACAGCAGCAGGTAAAGGGCATGCACGAGGCGGTCTCCGGCAAGGATTCCAAGGACTCCTTGCGCGAGGCCTGTTCGGATTTTGAAGCTATTTTTGTGAAAAAAATGTGGCAGAAAATGAAGTCCACCGTGCCCAAGGAAGGCTATCTACACAACAAGCACGAGGACATGTATTTGTCCATGTTTGATCAGAAATTCGCGGAGAAGATGGCCAGTGAGCGGGGGATGGGTCTTGGAGACATGCTTTATGAGCAGCTCCGTTCCCGCCTGGAGAGCGAAAGCGCCAAATCCGGACCGGAGGTGGATACCAGCGTGGAAGTCCCCCCTAGGGAAGAAAATCCCGGGGAAAACGCGGCCAGGGAGAAATATCTTTCCCAGATGCAGGCAGACATGGAGAGCGCGTCCGATCCCCGGGCCAAGGCGGATATACTGGCCCGGCAGATTGAATCCCTTTATGGGGAGCCTGCCGGAGGGATCTCCCTGCAATCATCCGCTTCACTGCAGGGTGATCCTGTAAATCCCAGGGCCCGGTCCTCGGTTATGACGGATATCTCCTGGCCGGTTAAGGGGGAGCTCAGTTCCGGTTTCGGATGGAGAGATGACCCCTTTACCGGAGAGAAAGCCTGGCACTCCGGTGTGGATATTTCCGTTCCCAAGGGGAGTGAAGTACAGAGCTGCTGGCCCGGAGAGGTGGTCTTTTCCGGGGAAAAGTCCGGGTACGGCAATTTGGTGGTGGTCCAGCACCAGAACGGATGGAAGAGTTTTTACGGGCACAACAAGGAAAATTTGGTCGATGAAGGAGAGTTTGTTCAGGATGGTCAGAAAATTGCATTATCTGGTGATACAGGAAGATCAACCGGCCCACACCTGCATTTCGAGCTACGGCAGGGCGAGCAGGCCTGGGATCCGCAAATGATTCGTAAACGGGTCCTGGCCGGGCTCTCGGTGGGTGATGGCCAGTCAGGCTAAGTGTCGGGGACAATGCAATTTACAGGAGGACATAGGCATGCACGATTATTTGCTTTCAGTTCTGATTCGGATGAAAGAGGGGTTTATCCTCCTGGACAAACTTCTGCAGGAAGAATTTTCCGCCCTTAAAGCTCATGAACCGAAAAAAATTGCCGTTCTGGAATTTTCCATACAGGAACTTTTACAGCAGCTTATGCGGGAAAAACAATTTCTGGGGGCTAGGGTCCGGGAAAGTGGTTTTTCATCTTTAAATAACTGGATCGGAAAGAACAGGGAGGATACAGAGGTACAAGAGGTGCTTCTGGAGGCCGAAAGAGCGGAACAGCAAGCCGCGGGGCAGGCGGAAAAGAACAATTCCCTGGCCGATGCCCTGGCCGAGCAAAGCGGTAAGCTTTTGACTTTTTTCTACGACAAGGTCTCTTCGGAAAAGGAAGATATCTATTCTTCCCGTGCTACTTTTAATCAACGCAGACGGGATGCCGGAATACTCCGCGGGAGGCTTTGATGCCCGGAATCGGCACTATTCTGGATATAGGCAAAAAGGCTCTGAACGCCTCCCAGACTTCCATGGAGGTGGTGAGCAACAATATTGCCAATGTGAATACCGAAGGGTACCACCGCCAGGAGGTGCGGCTGGAAGAATCCATGGCCATGGACCTCAAGCCGGGGCAGATCGGCACCGGGGTGGAGGCCAAGGAGGTTATCCGGCACTTTGATCAGTTCGTTGAGAATCAGTTTAATAATCAGGCCGGGCTGCAGGAGAAATGGGACAAGATCAATCAAAGCCTGGGGGATGTGCAGATACTTTTCAACGAATCAAACAGTGACGGAGTCAATGCCGCTTTGGCCAAATTCTTCAAGAATTGGCAGGATCTTTCGGTCAGTCCGGATTCGAACAGCGTAAGAACCGCGTTGTTGGGAAATTCCGCGAGCTTGGTCAAAAATATCAACAATACCATAGGTAACTTGCAGAATATCCAGGGCCAGATGGATAATTACATCTCTCAGGATGTAGACAGGGTTAACAAAATAATCCAGGAAATAGCCGAGCTGAACAAGCAGATCAATCTGCATGAAGTGGACGGGGAAATAAACGCCAACTCCCTTAGGGATAAGCGGGACAAGCTGGTGCGGGAGTTGAGCGAGAAAATGGATATAAAGTATATCGACAACGGCAAGGGAAATGTATCTGTGCTTACCGAATCCGGCCATACCCTGGTGGACGGGCAGGATACTTATAGAGTGGCTTTTGAAGGAGCGCAGTCCTTTTCCAATATAGATTCCGATTTTGATGGAGAGATTAAATTCCAGGGCTCCTCCAGCAATGAATATACTATCAAAATAGTAAATGATGGTGGGGTTGGGGCTGGAGGAGCAAAGTTCAAGATTTCCAAGGACGGGGGACAGACCTGGATAAAGGATGACAGCGGCAATTCCACCTTCACTGCCCGTGATTACGAAAACCGGGTAAAAATTCCCAACAGTGAAGTGGAGGTCTGGTTTGAATCGGGGTCCGGGAATGATTTGAAGGAGGGGGACAGCTTTGAAATAATGCCCAAAAAGGGGCTGTACTGGTACAAGAACAGCTCCTCCAAGATGAATATAACCCCGCAGAAGATGCCTAACGGTCTGGACAATGAACGGCGTCTAACTAGTGGGTCCCTGGCCGGGTATTTCAATTTCCGCGACGACCGGGTGGGGGAATACGAGGAGAAGCTGAACGCTTTTTCCCAGAGTCTGGCCTGGGAGGTGAACCGCCATCACACCCAGGGAGCGGGGGAGCAGCATTTTACTGACGTCACCGGCACTTATTCCGTATTGAATGAAGGTGAGCCCTTGCAGAGCCCAAGTGCAGGTCTGGATTTCGGGGATAAGCTGGAGTCCGGGAATCTTATGACCTATGTATATAACAAGTCCTCCGGTGAATTGGATTCTTCCGGAACTCTGGATTTCGATACGACCACAGGAGGCATACAGAATTTTGATCCCTCCAGTCACAGTTTGGAAGATGTGCGGGACGCGTTTGATAACATCGATCATATAAATGCCAGTATCAGCGACGGAAAGCTCCAGATCGAGGCAGACGATGGATATGATTTTGCCTTTGGCAACGATAGCAGCGGACTTCTATCCGGTTTGGGGATAAATACCTTTTTTGAGGGCAGCCAGGCTTCGGATTTGGCTATCAACCGCAAGGTGCGCAATAATGTGTCTTTTATCAATGCCGGGCACATAAACGGGGAGAACGAAAGCAATTCCGGGGATAATACTGTAGCCAAGGAAATTGCCGGCTTGCAGGAAAAGAAGGTGAGCATAACCACCTTGTCCGAGGGTACGACCGAACAGAGCCTGCAGGAATACTATAATTCCCTGGTGGGTAAAGTAGGCGCGGACAAGGACAAGGCCCAGTTCAACTATGATTACAACAAATCGTTGGCCGATGATTTGGACAGCCGTCAGTCGGAGATTTCCGGAGTGAATATGGACGAGGAGATGAGTGATTTAATCAAGTTCCAGCAATCCTATCAGGCCGCGGCCAAGTTGATTACCACGGCCAACAGGATGGTTCAGACCCTGCTTTCCATCCGCTCCTAAATGGAGGTTACTAGCCATGCGCGTGACTCATATGGAAATGTTCAATAGTTTTTTGAACAATATGCACACTGCCTCGTCCAAGTTGATGCAGCTGAACAACCAGGCCGCGAGCCAGAAGAAGATAAATCAGCCGTCGGACGATCCCGTGGGGACGATACGCGTAATGGAATACCGGGACTCCATAGAATCATTGAAACAGTTCCGGAATAATATCGACACCGGCAAGGGGTGGCTTAAACTGGCAGACGATACCCTTATGAAGGTTAACAATCTATTGAGCCGGGCCAAGTCGATAGCGGAGCAGGCTTCTACCGGCACTTTGACCAAGGAACAGAGACAGAGCTTGAGCTACGAGGTGGAACAGATCTTTAGTCAGGTAGTCAGCCTGTCCAATACATCCTATGAAGGCAAGAGCATTTTTTCCGGGCAAAAGGTGGATGAAAACGCCTTTGAGAGTGCGATGAACGTCACCAGCAACAAAAATGATATTCAGGACAAGGACATTATCTCCATTACCGGGGAGAAGGGTGGAACCACTTTGGTTCAATTCCAAGATGATGGGACTGTTGATTCTAGTGGTGGATCAAATATAGGCTATCGTTATTCCACTAACGGCGGGGAAACCTGGACTACTGTAGATTCCACAGATTCGGGAGCTTTGAATAGTAGTGGCAATACCACTTTGCACTTGGGGGATAAGCAGGTTAAATTGGCGGATGGATACGAAGTAGAGGCTTCCGCCAGCCCTGACGATACCTCCGGGACTTGGCTCTGGGTCCGCCCCACCGCCAAATATCAAGGAGACAGCGAAAACGAGTATGAGCTAGATGTTAATGCCTCGAGTATTTCGAGCCCTGAGGATATCCATGTAAGCGGCGATATACCATCAGGGACTACCTTGCGTATAGACAATGCATCCGCTTCTCCTACACAATATTCTTATTCCACCGACGGGGGAAAGACCTGGACCTCGGCTACTACCGATTCAGATGAATATGAATTGCCCGGGGGAAATGTAACTATACCTGATTCTGCAGGCAGTGTCTCCGACGATGACTTGTTTACAATAAACAATGGTGTGCAAGTGGAGAAAGCAGCTGAGGATAGTTCTCTGAATATTGCAGCCAAAGGAGATTTCGACTCCGGAACTGTAGTCCGTATTGATTCAGTTTCAGGTTCAGGAGATGTTGAATATTCCTACAGCACGGATAACGGTACAAGCTGGTCCACTGGACATTCCACGAGCACAAGCGAGAATACGTACCTGCTCCCGGAAGGCAGAATGGAAGTAGTGGATGGTAGTATACAAGAGGGGGATCAGTTTTATCTGCGGCCTCAGGAAGCCAAACTCGATTTCCAGATTTCTGCGGATGAGTCCCTGCAGGTAAACAATATCGGCAAACAGGTCTTCGGCGGTATTATGGGCGATGAACAGGGCTCAGTGGACAAGACCGTGTTTGGCCGAGATTCCAAGAAGAATATCTTCGAGACTCTGGGCAAGTTTATCGGGTATCTGGATACCAATAACCAGAGCGGGGTCCAGGAGAGTCTGTCCAATTTGGATTCAAACATAAAGCACATCTCCAATACCCTGGCCAGCGTGGGGGCCCGGGAGAACAGGCTGGATGTCGCGGACAGCACCATGTCCTCCCTCGTGGACAACCAGAAAAATAGAAAGAGCAACCTGGAGGATGTGGACGTGGCGGAAATCATGACCAAGCTGCAGAGCCAGAGGGTTGCCTACCAGGCAGTCTTACGTTCAACTTCCCAGGTGATGCAAATGAATTTGATGAATTATATTTAAACCCTATGGATATTGAATGCTGATTTTAACCAGAAGGGTGGGGGAGAGCATCCACCTGGGGGATGATATAGAAGTGACTGTCCTGGAGATGAAAGGGCGGCAGGTGCGGTTGGGCCTGGATGTACCCGAGGGTATGCCGGTTTATCGGGATGAATTGTACCAGAAAATCCAGGCGGAAAATCAACAGGCAGTGCAGGCGGATACAGACGATATTCTGGCGGTGGCCGAATTATGGAAAAAAGAGAAATGATGGAAATATCTTCCAAGATAGGACGCATTCAGGTGGAAAAGGAAAGGGTAATCACCTTTCCCCGCGGGCTGGTCGGATATCCCCGGGCCAGAAAGTTTGTCCTGGTCCAACTCCGGGAAAAGTCCGCCTTTATGCTTTTGCAGAACACGGACAACCCCCAATTGGGGCTTTTTGTGGCCGAACCATTCAGTTTTGTGCCCGATTACCAGGTCCAGGTGGGCAGTTCCGAGGAAAAGATATTGCGGGTGAGATCCATGGAGGACCTTACCATTTTGGTTTCGGTCTCCATCCCCCCGGGCAGACCGGAGGAAACCGCGCTCAATCTGGCCGGACCCCTGTTCGTTAATATCCGGAAAAGAATCGGTTTACAGGTACCTCAGCTTTTAAGCGGTAAGCCAGCACAGGTTTACGTGAAGGATTTGGCGGGCAGCGAAGGAAAAGAGGGCAGCAAGGCGGATGTCGGCTAAGGCCACACAAGGAAAAGGTTTTGTTAGCTCAGGAGTTCGATGTCCTGCTCCACTAGCTTCTGGGCGATTTTAGTGCTGTCCAACTGATAATTTCCCTTCTGTATTTCCGCCTTCAGATTTTCGATCTTTTCCTGACGGACATCCGGGCTATCCGCGGCTGCTTTTTGGGCCTCCTGCAGGAGTTTCCCCTCTTGGGAAAGAGAGATTTTGTCCTGCTGGGAAGTGCTTTCTTGTTTTGCCTCGGCCTTTTTTTCGGCCGCTTTGTCCACCGTGGGTTGGTCATAGCCCTTAATGCCGGTGATTAGTCCCAGTATTTTCATATGTAAAACCTCCAAAACTTCGGAGTTTACAGCATAGTTCTGTTTACGATCTTTACTGTGGTTTCCCAAAGAGTACGCATCAATTTCTCTTTCTCTTTTTCGGACAATTCCGCGTGTTCTTTAGGGCTGCCTTTAAGTATCTGCATTTCTTCACCGTTTGGAGGATAGTAAAATATAAGAGGGCTGCCCAGCTCTTTTTCCATCTGGCTTTTTATCTCTTGAACCAAGGGGGTGTCGCTTTTGGAAGTAAGCAGGTTCTCCACTATCTCGCTAGCCACTTTTTGGATGGTCTTTCTTCTTTTCGCCTCTGTTTGCTCACTACTATCTTTTTCCGAGGATTTACGCAAATATTTGCGCAGGCGGTTGAGCCTTCGCCCCGTGTCCATCTGCCTATCATAGGTCTGCAGCATGTTTTGGACAAATTGATTATTGATAGTCATATTATTGCTCACTTAATCATCTAATCGGTTATTCTTTAAAAAACTTTAGGCTATTTCCTAATGTTTTTTTTAAAAGGCCATTTTAGGCATATCGCCTATATTTGCTAACTCCTTATTTTAAGACTTTTTTCTTGAATATTCGGGGGTTATCGGGTATCATTATTAAATGACCAAGTATTTTTCCTATATAGCAATAATCACCAAGGCGGGTAACGAACGGGCAGCCGGACTGGGCGCGGAGATATCCGAATGGCTGGAGGAAAGGGGTGTGTTGGTCTCCTGCCAGGATAACCGTGTGGGCAGCAAGACTCTGGAGCTGGGAGAACCGCCTCCGGATTTGATTCTGGTTCTGGGGGGAGACGGAACAATGCTCAGTGTAGCTCGAAAAGCGGATCTTGATTCCATCCCCATGCTGGGGGTCAATCTGGGGCGCGTAGGGTTTTTGGCTGATATAACCCCGGAGAGTTGGAAAAAGCAGCTTTCTTCGGTGCTTGATGGGGAATATTTTTTTTCGCGGCGTTTGCTTTTGAGCTATAGGGTGTTGCGCGATTATGTACAAATGAGCCGGGGGCAGGCTATTAACGAATTGGTGGTAAACCGCAGGGGTGTTGCCCGGCTGAATCGTTTTTATATCAGCATAGACAAGGCTTGTGCCCAGAGGCTGCGGGCGGACGGCGTGATAGTCTCGACTCCCACCGGGTCCACGGCTTACAATGTTTCCGCGGGTGGGCCCCTGGTTTTTCCCGAACTTGATTCATTCATTCTGACTCCGGTATGTCCTTTTCTGCAGAATTTTTACCCGGTTGTTCTTCCAGGTTCCTCGGTACTCCGGGTGGATATTCCTGATGAGGGACCCTCCATGTATTTAACTGTAGACGGTCAATCCGGGGCTGAACTCCTACCCGGAGACAGCCTGGAGATTGAGAGAGCAGTAAATACACTGGTAGTCCTGGGAACTCATGCGGAACATTTTGTAACCAAATTGCAGGAATGCGGTTTTTTTAATGGAGGCGACGAATCTTGAGTAATTTACCGGAAATCGGTTCTATAATGGAACTCAATTACGGCAGGGATCCGGATCTGGATGCCTGGCTTTTGCATTTTATGACCGAAAATGATCTGGAGCATCTGATATCTCCGGACAAAAACGCTTCCCTGGATCAGCTCCGGTTTATCGTGGACCTGGAGGAAGGCCACTTTTTTGCCCCGTGTACCGACTGGATGCTCAAGAATCTGCTCCAATCCGATATGACCTATGAGCTGCGTGAAGAGTACCGTTCCACATGGCGCAAGCTGGTCCGGGTCATTCGCCACGTACCTCTGGACAGATATCTGCGCCGCAAGATTGTCGCCCTTTGCCGGCACAAGTTCCGGGATACTTTCAAATATCCTTTTGTCATCCCCTCCAGGCTTTTAAAAAGGCTCTTGACCATCTTCCTGAGCCAGTCCGCCCTCCAGGATCCCTATCAGGAGCGTAAAATAGCCTTGAATCGCCGGGCCCGTGAATTCATGCAAGCCCCTTTGTTCAAACGTTTTATCAGTGCTTGTCCCAGCTCCACCATGGGCTGTGAAAAGATACAGGATCTTCGCTGGCAATTGGATCTCTTGGAGTTCAGGCGGCTCTTTTGCCTCTCAACCTGGGGAGCAATATGGGAGGAAAATGATTTTTCGCCGGACCCGGAGAAGGTGGACCAGGAAATAAAAACCGAATGGGGCGGCTTTGATGAAACCATGACCGAGCTTTTCGGACCGAATAATGCGCGGGGGAAAAAGATACTGTACCTGCCCAACTCCGCGGGGGGAATACTCTTTGATATCCTTATTATCCGTTCTTTTATCCGTCTGGGATGCAAAGTCATCCTGGCATTGAAAGAAGGGTTTTATTTTGATTATCCCATGTATTGGGATTGCGAGGCAGATCCCGTACTATCCGAGTTCCTGAATGGCGCTCGTTTCGTCGAGGAAAGCAATATCACCAAAAATGAACTTTTGGATACATTGCGGGCACACGATTTGGTGGTCATATCCGACGGTACCCGGGAGCGCCTCAATTTGTACCGGACTTCAGTGACCTTTGCCCGGGCGTGGAAGGAAGCGGATGTGGTCCTGGCCAAGGGCACGGGTAACTATCGCCGGCTGATTTTGAATTCGCACGCCTTCAGCCGGGACATCCTGGCTTTTTACCGTGAACAGCCCGGGAAGATGAGATTCCAGTTCAAGGCCAAGTCATCCCGGTTGCGCATATATTCGGAAAATGAACTTATTCAAAAGGCGGAATACATAAAGAAACAGATGGCCGAAGCCAGGACCAACGGGCAGATGGTCATGTTTTATAGCGGGATTGTGGGCAGTATTCCCGGACAGACAGAAACGGCCATAACGGTCATAAATACATTTGTTGATTATCTGCGCAACAGATTGGAAAAGACTTTCATCATCAATCCTGCCGAGCATTTTGAGTCCGGCATGGATGCCGATGATCTCATGTATATGTGGGAGATAGTCCAGCGTAGCGGACTTCTGGCTATCTGGAGATTTCAGAGCGTGTCCGACATAGAAATCAGCTTTGAACTTATGGGGGAAATGGTTCCTCCCATCTGGGCGGGCAAGGACGCGACATATTCCACCGGTTGTACGAAGGAAATGCAGATTGCCCTGGAGGTGCAGCAAAAATATCCGGAGATGCAGATTATCGGCCCCAGCCCGGAGAAATTCTTCCGCCGCCGGGAATATGGGATAGGCAAGTTTTTTGACTCCACCATGGAGAGGCAGTTCACCCGCAAGTGACATTGATCTTAAGCCTGTTTTTGGCTTATTAAGCCGCCGAATGCACGGCGTAAACCGAAAAGTCCTATATCCGCGGTTCAGCAGCATTTTGTGCCTATATATCCATCTCTTCTTCTTTCCCTTATTGTTTTTGTGCCCAAGAGAAGCGGCAATTCCTGCCGGGATTCCCCTCCCAGAGGCATCTGCAAAAAGTTGAATACTGGAGTTAAACGCACTGATTAAACTTTATAACCTTCTGATTTTACTTAAAACTTTCAACTTAAAACTTAACACTGCCTGCAAAAATATATTTTTTTGCAGGCGCCTCCTCCCAGGAACTAAAAATATCCTTCTGGATTGACAGTAATGTTTTCGCGTGGATATTGTTCAATCAATATTTGTTTTACATTGCCGAAAAACAACTTTGAATGCAGATAGGGGACAGTGCCAACTAAAATGCAGCAATACCTTTTCTCCCTCCAAAAACAATAGTCCGGACGGGGCAAGTATCCCCCTTTGGTGGGGCTTGGAAATGGGGCCGGTAGTTTGGCATCCAAAAAAATCAGAAGGAGAAAATATAAAAAATCCACACACTGGGTCATAGAGCTGGAAATATCAGATGCGGTCTCGGGAGATGTCCTTGGATGATTTCCGGGGCGTGGAGCGGATACTCAGATTAAATTTCTAAACGGGACAGGAGAGATGCACAAGTATATCCATTTCGGACTGGACGTGGGGTCGGGGACAGCCAAGGCGGTCGCCTTGGACACTGACGGATGTGTGCTTTTTTCCACATATAGATCGAATTTGGGCACTCCCCTGCGGGTTGGGCAGGAGATAATGGCTGAATTTGAGTCCAGGTTTCCCCAAGAAGCCGTGGTCTCCATGACTTGCACCGGTACCGGGGGCAAGCAGATTGCCTCGCTTTTAGGGGTGGATTTTATAAATGAGATTATCTGTCATGCCAAGGCGGTGGAATGGTTCCATCCCCGGGCCAGGACCATTATCGACATCGGGGGGGAGGACGCCAAGCTTATTGTGGTCCGTCCCGCAGGAGAAAGAGGACTGGATATAGATGATTTTGCCCTGAATACGGCCTGTGCCGCCGGAACCGGAGCTTTTCTGGAACAGCAGGCTGTCCGTTTGGGGTATGATATCGAGACTTTTTCTTCCCTGGCGGAAAAGGCGCCCAATGTGCCCACGATTGCCGGAAGATGCACGGTATTCGCCAAATCGGACATGATCCATCTGCAGCAAAGCGGTGTGCCGGACGATGAGATTATTGCCGGATTGTGTTTTGCTATTGTCCGCAACTTGAAGACGAACATAGCCAAGGGCAAGACAATTGAGCCTCCTCTGGTTTTCCAGGGCGGAGTGGCGGCTAATCTGGGCGTGCGCAGGGCGATTGAGGAAACTTTGGTTGCAACTGGCCAGGATTTGATAATACCGGAGCATTTCAAGGTCATGGGCGCTTTTGGTGCGGCTCTCGAGGGGTCGAAAAAAGATTCCCTCTCTCCCTACCCCGGCCGAGATAGCCTTGTCCGGGCCCTCCAAACCGATAAATCCCCCACGGACCGGCTTCCTCCTCTACAGGCCGTTTCCGGTCCTTTTCCTTCCCGGGATGAAAAGGCCGCTGATACCCGATTAAAAAGGAATGACTCTCCGCGCAGAGCGGTTTTGGGGCTGGATGTGGGTTCGGTCACCACCAAAATGGTCCTTTTGGATGCACAGGCCCATGCCGCCGGGCAGCTGGAGGTGGTGGCCAAGAGCTATCTGTCCACTGCCGGGCGTCCTTTGCAGGCAATATCCACAGGATTGCAGGATCTTTGCAGACAACACCCCCTCCCCCTGGAGATCGTGGCTGTGGGGAGTACCGGGTCGGGGCGTTTTCTTGGTTCGGCCTATGTGGGAGGCGATGTGGTCCGCAATGAGATAAGCGCTCAGGCTTCGGCCGCGGATTGGATCGAGCCGGGAGTGGATACCATATTCGAGATCGGGGGGCAGGATTCCAAATATATCCGTCTGGATAAGGGGGTTATTGTTGATTTTGCCATGAATAAGGTCTGCGCCGCAGGGACTGGTTCCTTTTTGGAAGAGCAATCCCACCGTTTGAGTATTGATGTGAAGGATTTCGGGGGGGTGGCCTTGAATTCTGAAGCCCCGGTAAAAATGGGGGAGAGATGTACGGTCTTTATGCAGTCCGATTTGGTGCATCATCAGCAGCAGGGAGTGGACAAATCGGATCTGGCCGCGGGACTGTGTTATTCCATCGTGGCCAATTACCTGAACAAGGTGGTGGAGCAGCGCTCCGTGGGGAAAAAAGTCCTTTTCCAGGGTGGTACTGCGTTTAATCAGGGTATTACTGCCGCCTTTTCCCGGGTCTTGGAGCGGGAAGTAAACGTCCCTGTGCATAACGAGGTAACCGGCGCGATAGGGGCGGCTTTACTCGCCATGCGGCATCACCGGGGCAAAAGCGGTTTTCTCGGTTTTGATCTTTCCTGGCGTAAAGCACGTAGCAAATATTTTGTATGTTCGGGCTGTCCCAATGCCTGCGAGATCCAAAAAGTGAGTTTTGAAGGGGAGGAGCGTCCTCTGTATTTCGGGCATCGCTGCGACCGCTACGACTATGTCCTTTCCGTTTTAAGGGACCAAAAACCGGATCCTGTACACAAGAGGCAATCCCTTTTGGATGAATATTCGCATTTATCTTCCTCCCCGGTCTCAAACAAAGCAAAAGTGGGATTGCCCCGGTGTCTTTTTTTCCAGGAATGGCTGCCCTTTTTTACTACCTTGTTTTCTTTTTTGGGGTATGAGGTGGTTACCAGCGACCCTACTACCCGCAAGCACATTAATATGGGCACGGAATGTATGACCACGGAGTCCTGTTTGCCCATGAAAGCTGCACATGGGCATGTTCGGGATCTCTTGCAAAAAGGAGTGGAAAATATTTTTCTGCCCCAGATCAAGGAAATCCCGGCTTGGTCGGGATCCGGTCAAAAAGGGACTATCTGCCCCTATGTACAGTCCCTGCCCTGGATGGTCCGGGCCGCCGGGGACCTGGAACAGGCGAATGCCTGTTTCCTGTCTCCGATTTTGAATCTGGGAGAGGAAAAGGACGCAAGACAGTGGAAGGAGATGGCCGGAAAGCTGGATGTTTCCTGGCGGGCCATGCGCAGGGCCCTGGACAAGGCCCGGGCGTCCCAGAGCGGCTTCGCCGCCGATCTTCGCAATCTGGGCAGGGAAGTCCTGGAAGGCTTGGAGGAAGGGGAGCGCTGCGTTCTTCTTATCGGACGCCCATACAATGCCCTTGATCCGGGGATGAACATGAATATCTCCCGCAAGCTTAAAAAGCTTGGTGTGCGGTGCCTTCCCCTGGACTGCCTGCCTCTGGATGAATCCCTGGAAGACGGTCTGGAGGATATGTACTGGGCCTACGGCAAGAGGATTCTGGCTGCCGCAAGGCTCCTGGATACCTATCCCGGGCTGATACCGGTTTTCATTACCAATTTTTCCTGTGGCCCGGACGCCTTTATCCTGCATTTCTTTGAACGCCAACTGGGCAAGAGGCCTTATCTGGAACTGGAAGTGGACGAGCACACAGCAGATGCCGGGGTCATAACCCGGCTGGAGGCGTTTTTGGACAGTGCGGCCGGTCTTCCGGGTCGGGAGATAGCCAATGCACCTTTTGTGCAAACCCCCAAAGGTTTCAATCTTGACCGTACTCTGTATATACCACCTATGACAGATCATTTGCACGCATTTGCTGCCGCTTTTGAGGCCAATGGCGTGCGAACGGCCACTTTGCCTTCTTCGGATGAGGAAAGCCTGCGTTGGGGACGCAAATATACCAAGGGCAAGGAGTGTCTGCCAGCTGTCCTGACTACCGGGGATATCATCAAGGCGGTCTCTGGTCCGGATTTTGACCCGGAACATGCGGCCTTTTTCATGCCTGCTGCCAATGGGCCCTGCCGTTTCGGCCTCTATCACCAGTTGCACCGTCTTATTCTGGAAAAGGTGGGGATGGGCCGGGTACCGCTGTTTTCTCCGGTACAGGGGACTAGATTGTACCAGGAACTGGGCATGGTCAGCAGGGATTTTACCAAATTGGCCTGGAAAGGGGTGGTTGCAGTGGACCTTTTGCAAAAGCTCCTTTTGGAAACCCGACCATATACGAGAAAACGCGGGGAATGTGAAGAGATTTATAATAAATGGCTGCAGTCCATAACTCGCACCGTAGCCGAGGAGGGGGATTTGCATTCCCTTATGCGCCGGGCAGCATCGGAGTTTGCCGACCTGCCCCGCCCTGAGGCCACCCGAAAGCCGGTGGTGGGTATTGTAGGGGAAATTTATGTCCGTTCCAATCCTTTCGCCAATGAATTCCTTGTCCGGCGTCTGGAAGATCTGGGCATGGAGGTGTGGATGCCCCCGATGGGGGAGTGGGTCCACTATGTAACGTATACAAGCAAGGTCAATGCCCGGCGCAACCGGCAACTCCGGGAGTGGATGAGACTGCAGATGGAGTCCATGGTTCAGGAACGTCTGGAACAGAATCTGCTTCAGGCGGGAAACGGATGGCTGCGTTCCCTACCCGAGCCAGAGGTCAAGGAGCTTTTACGTTCCGCAAAACCGTATCTTCCCCCGGAACTGGAGGGAGAGGCCGTTTTGAGCATAGGCAAGAGCATGGATTATCAGAGCAAAAAGGTTCAGGGGGTGATCAATGTCCTTCCTTTTACTTGCATGCCCGGCGGCGTGGTCAGCGCGATTATCCCCAAGCTGCGTCGCGATGCTTCCATTCCCATGCTTTCTTTGAGTTACGACGGTCAGGCTGAGACCAATATTCAAAATCGCCTGGAAGCGTTTACCTATCAAGTCTGGCAGCAGATGGGAAAGTAGCAGGAGGTCGGGTGCGAGTCGCCCGGGATTTTCTATTGCGCAAGTACCCGGAATTTTGCAGTAGGGCTCTTGGGGTTCGCTGTGATTAGCCCGGCAACAAGGATGTCTGTGACGAGCACAAAAATTTGCGGCTCTCCGACACAGCGTATGGATTTTTTATATTTCTTCGCCTGATCCTTTTGGATGCTTTTAACAAGAGGCTCGCATGTTTTCTTGGCTCCGCCAAAAGGGGGAAACCGGACCGGAAAGCACATCCAAATATAGACTGACAAAAATATCATTTGAATTCTGCAAAATATCTTACCCGCCGAAATAAGAGTCCGGAGGGGGCAAGCATCCCCCTTTGGCGGAGCTTAGAAAACACCGGGCCGGAAGTTTGGCATCCAAAAGGGTCAGGCGAGGAAACTCCACATTAAGCGTCGAGAACCCAAATTTGCTTGTTCACTGCGAACGATAGGCCCGGGTTTTTTTGAATGCCCACATTAAGGGCTTCTTCTTCATCTAATCCGGCTTGTTGCCGAGCCCGAGCAACAATTTGACGGGCGGTCCGCGTGGATTTTATCCTTGATAGCCACTTTCCTCGTTTATCTTGCTGACGCTTCGTCCGTGGCGGACAGCGGTCTCCTTGAGGGCGTGTTGCAGTTCATCGTCAAGATTTATGGTCATACGGCCCATACGA
>CAYNNQ010000034.1:0-28903 GCA_964398785.1 uncultured Desulfovibrionales bacterium
TTCAATTTTATCAACAAGGACTTGTCTTGATACGCCTGCAAAAAATATGTTTTTGCAGGCAGTTTTAAGTTGTTAAGTGTTAAGTTTTAATTAAAATTAGGGGTTTGTAGAATTTAACCTGCACATTTAACTCCGGACTTAGACTTTTTGCAGAGGCCTCTGTCTTCGGTATTTCATGCACCAGACCACATGATAGTTGATAAGGCAACAAGAACCTACAGCATAAGCTTGCTGTCTCAATCCGGGAAAGAACGCTTTCAATTAAAGATACCCTCTATTATTTCTTTTGGATTTGGTCGGTCCTTTGACTCACTTTTTTCCTTTCCCCTGCCATTATTCAAGATATGCTTCCGAATTTGCTCTTTGATCTTCTGTTGCCCGAGGTCTTGAAACAACTTTTTTACGTCCAGATTATAATCCGGATCAGTCAAAGAACCGGAAAGGCTTACAGGGACAGTTATTGTCCCGACTTTATCCACCCCGATTCCCGCTTGATCCTTAAACTCTTCCGTTAGTTCAGCTTTAAGGGAATAATCAAGGACTTGCTGTACTAAATCCACCCTACCCGAGCCTTCCAGGTTCAATAGCGGAGATTGAAGGGTCAGATAGCTTTTCCGCGCCACTCCCTGCTCTATTTCGGCCGAGGCCCTGAGTTCAGTAAAATCGGTCATTTCTTTCTGGGAACTTTTTGGTTCCATACCTTTAAAAGTCCTGATTTTACTGCGCAATTTCTGTACGAAGTTTATTCCCCGAATAGCTCCGCCATCTACGGACATGGAAACATTGCCATCCAGATTTTTGAGCCAATCCTCAATAATTCTACCCTTTGTACCTATATCCGCTTCAAAATCTGTCTTTCCTGTTAGAGGATGCATCCCGGATACATCTTTTAGCAACGGATCAATATTGATTCTGTCCAATTTTGTTTTAGTCTGAATCCTAGGGAGTTTACGCACGTCAAATTTTGCAGTTGTATGTAGGGTCCCTTCGTACAAATTGGCCTTAAGGGGCTCAATATCTATAAGGCCTTTGTGAGCGGAAACAATCAGTTCAACATTTTGCATATTGACATTTTTTACTGTCAAATGATCAAAATAAATACGCCCATCAAGATCGAGTTTGCGCAAGGTCTTCACCGGAAGAACCGAGTCTTTTTTCCCTTTGGAAGCAGATTTCTTATCTGTTTTTTTGCCTTCTGCTTTATCTTTCTTGGGCATATAACGATCCACATTCAATTTATCTACTTCCAGTTCCATATCCACGGCCGGATCGGACAAATTTTTTACAGTAATCCGTCCGCTTGTGAATGAGGTCTCGTCCAGGCTAGCCGATAAATCGGAAATTTCCACCGATTTTGGGGAACACCGAAAATGCAGCTGGGTTTCGCCCTTTGCAAGTACATCTCCATCTTTAGTGGAAGGAGGTGTATTTCCCAAACGCTTCAAAAGTTTTCTCGGGTTGAACCTAGCCAACTCCATTTGCCCCTGCAAAAGGGGAGCACTGAATATATCTTTTCCTTTTGCCGACCCAGTAAGGTTCAAGCCATAAGTATCCAAGGAAAAAGTATGGATGGTGGCAGTTCCTGCCTTTAAATCAGCCTCCGCTTCCGTGTTCAAGGTAAGTTGACCGTTGTCGCCGGGAACAACCGGGCCCATGAATTTAGTGGAAAGCTGAAAGGAAGGAATAGAAAACCTCTTATTCTGCAAATCCGCCCGCAATTTACCATTCCCCTCGACATCCATCTTTAATTCCGGTTTATTGTTTTCCAAAGAGAAATCAAACTGGAAAGAAAAAGGCTGGTTCATCTGGACCGGACCGGCACTCAAGCGCAATTTTTTAAACTGCAGCTGGGTGCCGGTAGTCTTGTCGGTCCAGTTAACAGTCCCTTTGCTAATATCCACTTTTTGTATTTCAAAAACCGGTAACGAAAAAGACTTCTTCTCCCCAGGCCCTTCTGAGACTTCAGGAGCTTTCTTGCCTTCTTTCTTTGCCTCACTCATCCCCTCCCAATTCTTGCGGCCATTTTCATCGGTAGTAAGATTTATTGTAAATCCACTTAATTTCACTCCTCCCACTTGTATATCCTTGGCAAATAAAGGAATCAGTTTCACCTTAATCCCCAGATTGTCCACGGTAGCAAATTTATCCTTTGGAAATCCCTCGACATTGGCCACAGAAACATCCCGTATACGCACACCGATCCAAGGAAACAGGGAAAGATCAATATCTCCCCCTATCCGTACCTTTCTGTCGATCTGCTTCGAGGCAATCTTTTCTATCTGCCCCTTGTAGACGTTGGGATCAACAACAAGGACTGCAACAATTACGACTAAAGCTATTAGGGCTATCAGCCCGGCAATACTATAAAAAATAATTTTCAAGGGTCTTTTCATTATAATTTTGGCCTCACTTAGAAATTCCTTGCTCTTTATCTTACCCCATTGCAAACAAGCAAAAATTCTAGTCATTTAATGCAATAAATATGGAACGACAAATAGTCCATGCATATATATTTCCATTCTGGCGCGAGATCAAGAAAAGAAAAACATTAATTCACTTAGGCCAACTAGCCCTAGAATTTAATTGAAACTCCATCAAGTAACAAGATTCCCATAAATGATACCCAGAAAGGTGGAGAGGATCACTATTATCCCCGCAAAAGTGCCGGTCTTTTTCCAGCCCATGACGCTGCCGATAACGATCAGATTGGGCAGGGAAAGGGCCGGACCGGCCAGAAGCATGGTCAGGGCCGGTCCCTGGCCCATGCCCGATCCCAATAGTCCCTGCAGGATGGGTACCTCGGTGAGCGTGGCGAAATACATGAGCGCCGAGGCCAGGGCGGCGAACAGGTTGGCCCAGATGGAGTTGCCCCCGACCAGCTCGGCCACGAAATGTTCGGGTATCAGGGCCGGATTCCCGGGGCGACCCAGGAAAAACCCGGCGAAAAGGACACCGGCGAAAAGCAGGGGAAATATCTGCTTCATGAACCCCCAGGTGGAGTTCACCCAGTCCCCGAGTTCCTCGCGCTTGAACCAGGACTTGAGGATAAATCCCAGGATGACCAGAAGGATGCCGGTGACTATCCACTTGGCCTGAAAAATGCTTTTCCACAGCCCGGCCGCATCCTGGGAAGGCTTGGCAAACGCGGCGAATATAAGGATAAGTACCAGGACCAACATGAATGCGCCTTCCTGAAAAAGAGACCGGCCCTCTCCCTCTTCATCCGGGAGATGCATTTGTCCGGCCCGGCGTTTTGCTTCATCCTTGCGGAAGATAAAATGCATGGAAAGGCCGACAATGGCGGCGAAAAATACCGCGCCCACCGCCCTGGCCAGGCCCAGCTGCCAGCCCAGAACCCGGGCGGTAAACACAATGGCCAAAACGTTTATGGCCGGACCGGAATACAGAAAGGCAGTGGCCGGACCTATTCCCGCACCCCGGGAATAAATCCCGGCGAAAAGCGGGAGCACGGTGCAGGAACAAACCGCCAGGATGGTGCCGGACACCGAGGCCACGGAATAGGAAAGGAATTTATTGGCCTGGGCCCCGAAATATTTGATTACCGAGGCCTGGGAGACAAACACGGCAATGGCCCCGGCAATGAAAAAGGCCGGTATCAGGCAGGTCAAAACGTGCTCCCGGGCGTATTCCCTAAGCATCATGAACGCCTCCAGCCCGGCCTGGCGGACTATCTCGCTGTTCCAGGGCACGTAATAGGCCACCAGGAAAAAACCTATCAACAGCAACAACTTATAACGCTCTTTTATATTCATCTGCCCCTCCTTGTTAACAAGTGCACTATATTGCTAAATGCGGATATATGCATATAAATTGAACCGTCAAGTTTCTCGCCTGCGCCGCAAAATAATACAGCCAACAACCAATCAGCGCGGGGGAAAGAATCAACATCGGCATTACCGGCACAATGCCGTTCCTCAGATGCATACCCTTAAAAATATTTTCATAAGCGGACTGGATATAAAATAAACACCCAGGAGAAAAATAATCGCGGCGGCCACTTTGCGGAACCAGAATCCCGCGCCCTGCCAGGTGGCGCTTTCGGTGAGTCTACGCACAGCAGCCGCGGAGCTTCCGGCGAAAACAATCGGCAGGCAATGCCCCAGGGCGAATAAAAGCATCATCATTGATCCGAAGAAAACCGCCTGCTGCACGGTGACAATGGCCAGAATGGGGGCGATGAACCCGAAAGTGCACGACCCGGACAGGATCCCGTAGGCCAGCCCCAGCCCGAAGGCCCCGTGGATCCCGCGCAGTTTTAACCGATACAGCATCCCTCCGGAAACTGTGCAGGCCTGTACGCCCAACATGCCCAGTCCGACCCAGATCAATATCCCGCCCACCGCAATTTGCAGCCAGCCCCCAACATCCCCGAGCATGCGGCCCAGAATGGCGCAGACGATGCCCACCGCGGCAATGGTGATGAAAAGACCCAGGGTGAAGGCCCCGGCGTACCATCCGGCCCGTTTCGGATTCACCGCGGTCTGCTGCCCGCCCACATAGGCCACGATAAGGGGGATGGAGGCCAGATGACACGGACTCAAGAGTACGCTTACCATGCCCCAGATAAAGGCCCCGATCAGGGCCAGGGCTGTACCCGCGGACATCCATTGATTGACCGCGATCAAAAGCTGATCAAGCATGTCGTATTTTTCCTGTACTTACGGAATGCAATCATAAATTACTGTACTTCTCCGGAGGCTCCACTCCCATCCGGGTCAATTGGCGGACAATGGACTTTTTATCCATAAATCCGGTGTGCCGGGCCACTTCTTCCCCTTTTGCATTAAAAAATATCTGGGTGGGAATGGCCTGGATTCCGTATTTTTTGGCCTCATCCCTGTTTTTCCAGACATCGATGAACATAATCCTGGCCCGGCCGGCATAGGCCTTTTTCAATTCCTCCAGAATAGGGGCCATCATTATGCACGGCTTGCATTCATCCGACCCCAGATCAAGCATGAGCACTTCCCCGGGTGCGGGCGATTTTACCGCCGCGTTCCCGGATGCGGGCTGCATATCTTTTTTCGGGCCGGTTCCGTACTGAAACATATTCCAGAGTAGCACTGCTGCAAGGATCACTGCTACGGCAATGAACACCTTTTTAACATTTCCTTTCATGGCCCTTTGATTTCCTTTACTTTTTTTGGTTATCAGTTGATTCTAATCCCGACACGTCACGTGACATACCCCGGTCGGGGTCTGTACCGCATACGGAAAGTATCTCTTTTTCAGCCACAGGGTCAAAAATCTATCCAGAAGCGGCAACTTCTTTGCAGTGGATGCGCTCATTTAAATCCTCGCTTTGATTCCCAAGCCTTCAGTAGTTTAGAATCCGGTCCCCGGGACCGGATTTTAAACTATTTAATCCACTCCATAACATCATCCTTTTTGGGCACCTTGCCCACGGATTTGACCTCACCGTCCACAACCACGGCCGGAGTACCGAACACCCCGTATTTCGCGATTTTCATGCTGTCCGTGACCTTTTCCACGTTTGCATCCGCACCGGAGTCGGTAACGGCCTGCATGACCACTTCCTCGGCCTTTTTGCATTTCGGGCAACCGGGACCCAATACCTTGATATCCATGCCTCTCCCTCCTGTTTTATATTTAAGGGTTCACTGGTCTTCTTCGGAAGAACAACTCCGCGACCGGCAAATATCCTCCCGGCTTATTTGCGGAAGCCGGCGCATGAGCTCCATTACTTCCGGATCATCCTCCAGCCAGTTTGTGCACTTTTTAAGCATGTCTGCGGCATATGGGCTCTCAGCACCATTAGCCAGGGAATAGTTCACCCACAGCCCATCCTTGGAATAGGTTGTCAGCCCGGCCTCTTCCAAAATCTTCAGATGCTTGCTGGCAGTGGACTGGGCAATGCCCAGGGCCTTCTGGATCTCGCAGACGCACATCTCTCTTCGCTGGAGCATCTTTACGATTTTCACCCGCGTCCGGTCGGACAGTGCTTTCATCACCTTTATAAATTCCCTCATTTCCGCACTCCTATACTAAAAAGCATATATCGCTATATCACGATATATAAGTTGAACTAGGTATATGTCAAGCAATGAATATGTAAACTTGGATAGTTCTCTTCCCTCATGGAGCAACAATTACCAGGGGAAAAATAAATTAAGGCCGGAAAATTATTGGGCTCCTCGACGTTTAATATGGATTTTCTCCGCCTGATATTTTTGGATGCCAAACTACCGGCCCGGTGTTTTCTAGACCCCGGCAAAGGGGGATGCTTGCCCCCTCCGGACTCTAGTTTTGAAAGGGAAAAAAATTTTTGCTGCATTCATATTGGTACTGTTTTCTGTCTGCATTAAAAGTTGCTTTTCGGTCCGGCTTCCCCCTTTTGGCGGGGCCAAGAAAACGCGCGGGCCTCTCGTTAAAAGCATCCAAAAAGATCATGGGGAGAAAATTAAAAAATCCACACGCTATGTCGGAGAGCCACAAAAATTATCCAATAAGGGCCCAAAGTGAGAAATTTTCACTATTTGATGCTACCTATGGATATTCTTCACCAGAAAAAATTTTTTCTGGATGTCAATAAATCCGGTTGGACCTATTGGACAACCTAAAACCTACTTTTTGGCTCTATTCGGGGATTTTGGGAGTTTTGCTGGATTTGAAAAATCAGGCTGGATTTAGAAATGGTGGGCAATGCAGGATTCGAACCTGCGGCCTCCAGCTCCGGAGGCTGGCGCTCTATCCAGCTGAGCTAATTGCCCACGGGAAATATAGCTAATTATTCGCCACCTTCTTTCTTGTCAAGGAAAAACGAATGGGGTACTTGTCACCTCATGCACAAAAGGATCATCTTGGCCCTTACTGGGGCCAGCGGAATGGCATACGGGCTAAATCTCTTGCAAAACATGGTTTCACACGGACTGGAAGTGCATCTGATCATTTCCCGAGCCGCCCGGGAAATAATGGAGTGGGAGAACTACGACTTTTCAGATAGCACCCGCACAGCCACGCGAACCTATTCTGAGAAGGATATTTCCGCCCCATTTGCCAGCGGCTCCTGGCCGCATCAGGGCATGGTAGTTTGCCCCTGTTCCATGGCCTCTTTAGCGGCCATAGCCCAGGGGGTGGGGAATAATCTGATCCACCGCGCTGCGGACGTAACCCTCAAAGAACGCCGAAAACTTATTCTGGTTCCCCGGGAAACCCCGCTTAACCGAACACATTTAACCAATATGCTGGCCGCTCATGACGCCGGGGCGTGCATTTTCCCTCCCATGCCCGGATTCTATACCAATCCGGGAAGTATTGACGATCTCCTTCAGCTGCTTACATCCAGAATCATGGATGGTTTGGGGATAAAAAACGAGCTAGCCCCGCGCTGGGGCATGCAGAACTGGGAATAACAGCATCGGCAGCGGACCCAAAAAAAAAGGAGGCCTTCTGATGTCAGCTAAACTCAAGTGGCATGGCCACGCCAATTTCGAAATCGTCACCCCAGAACTGAATATACTGATCGACCCGTGGTTCGAGGGCAATCCGGCAGCGGATTGTTCCAGTACAGATATTGAAAAGGCCGATATCGTGGCCTTAACACACGACCATGGTGATCACATGGGGCAGGCCGTGGATATATGCCGGAGGACCGGGGCCTATGTTGCGGCCCAGGTGGAACTAGCCGGGTACTGCCAAGAGCAGGGAGTGGACCCGGAAAAGATTTTAAACGGCATAGGCTTCAACATTGGCGGGACTGTGGAATTCAAGGGGATCAAAATCACCATGACTCAAGCCTTCCACTCCTGCGCCGCAGGGACGCCGGTGGGATTTATCTTTACACTTGAAGACGGACACTGTGTATATCATGCTGGAGACACCTCCATTTTTTCCAGTATGCAACTGTGGGCAAAAATGTTTGATATCCACACAGCCATCCTCCCAACCGGAGGAGTCTTTACCATGGACTCTCCCCAGGCCGCACTAGCCTGTAATCTCTTGGGGTGCAGACAAGTTGTGCCCATGCACTGGGGGACTTTTCCAGCTCTGGAACAGGATACCAAGGCTTTTTCCAAACACCTCAAACAAAGTGCTCCGGAAACAAGATTGATATCCATGTCCAGCGGGGAAGAGATAAACCTTTGACATCCACCTCCCTCTCCCACCAACCATATTAGACATAATTGGTGGGAGAGGGGTAGAGGGGAACCACATCAAACGTCGAGGGCCCAATAAATCCAAATATGGCAAGGGTGTAATATTACCATGGGAACAAAGGGCACTTCCCTTTTAGGAAAAGCACACTTCCACCGTTAGATCCCCGAACTGACTGCTGAAAGGCATGGCAAGTATGGCCGAGGAAGAAACATGGCGTATGGTATGATCGCTCCCGGTAACTACAGTGGGGATAGCTCCCTCGAAATCCATGTTTAGCTTTTCGCTAAGATTCTTGCGTGCCTGACCACAGATCATATTGGTCAATTCCCCTACTGCATCGGCCACATCCTGGCTCAATTCCGAATATTCCTCTCCCAGCATGTTCTGAATAATTCCCAGGGCACTGGCCTTGGTTAAAGTCAAAGACATGGTCCCGCCGGTGTGGTTTCCGGCATTGGAGAAACCTATAACTCCGGATATGTCCCCTGTGGCGGTATTGTTCTTTTTCACATACGGGTCTCCCGGCTGCACTTCAACCATGGCCATGGTGCTCATAACGAACTGAACTGCGTCCGAAAACTGCGTGATTACAGATTTTATCTTCTCATCCATGCATTCTCCAAATCATATTAGCTAGTATTGTTGCCTTGCGCCCATCCACTGGATAGGGAACCGTGCCAAAATTTCGGCCAAATTTCCACCTCTTTTGATCCCCAAAAATTATCCAACTTGACTGCTTTCCAGCTGTGCCCTTTTCTTTTCCAGTATTTTCTGCGGGGGGATCAATACCTTAATAGGTTGCTTTACACCGTAAGTTTCATCCATTTTGCGCAGCTTTTCGGCTATTGTCGCGGAAATTTCATTCCCCTCCTTTAATAACATCCCTCCCTTCAGGGTTACAACTTTTTCCAGAAGGACCATAAAGGGCACCATCTTATCCACAGTGACCTCGCGGACCTTGTACTGCTCCTCGGCTTGAAGCACTTCCACGAAAGACTTGAAAACCTGAGGGTCATAGCGATTTTTTTTGTCCACCATTTTATACAGGGCTTCCTTGTGCTTCATCCCCCGGACAACGTAAAGGTCAAAATCAAGCGTCACTTTCAATATCCTGGCCCCGAGTGGAATATCCCGGCCCTCAACCTTGTCCACCGGGACTCCTCCCCCGTCGAAATGTTTTTCCTGATAGCTTATGATTCGGGATATTTCCTCCATGCGCGGGACCTTTCGGAGCATGTCCGCGGCAATAAACGGATGCTGATTAAAATGCTGAAACTCTTCCGGCTCCAGCTTTTCCCCGGTCCTAAGTTTTTTCAACACCGATTCCGGCAATATAATACACCCTATTTGGGAAAGCATTGCGGCGTTTTCGTAAAGCCATATATCCATTTCTCCCATGTGCAGGGCCACGTCCCGAACGAATCTCTTGATCCGTGAAGCACGACCCATAGCCTCCTCATTGGTCAAACTCAAAATCTCCATCAAGACCTGAACAGTCCCGGTCAAAGTCTTTTCCAAGAGCTCTTTTTCTCCGGTAATCAATCTGTATTGGGCTATGGCATCGTCCAAAGCGCGAGTCATATCCTCTTGCGAACAGGGCTTGGTCAAAAAACGAAAAATTTGACCACTATTTAATGCCTCCATGGAAACCTGCATATCTCCGTGCCCGGTAAGCATGATACGCACGGTATCCGGGAACATTTCCTTGACCTTCTGCAGAAAATGGACTCCATCCATTTCCGGCATTTTCATATCCACCACAATGACAGCATATGGACCGGACTTGTTCATTTCCTGGAAAGCCTCTATAGGAGTGGAGGCTGTATCCACCTGATATTTGTGATGCAGGATTCGGCGAAAAGTATCCAGCATATTAGTGTCGTCGTCCACAAACAGGACCTTCTCTTTACCCATCCGTATTCTCCTGTAACAGATTCTGTTCCCACCAATGCAAGGTCCCTTCCTTGCCAATTGCTTCCAAGAACTGCTCCTCCGGCGGGAGTAAAGCCCCAACCAGACTGCCCCTATTTTGCTTAAATTCCAAATAATCCGCAATATGCACCAAAGCCAGGGGATCCATGTACGCCTTGCAGGCTTCAAGTGGGCGGTGATGGAAAGCCACGGCGTTAACCAATTCCGACGGTAGCCCCCAAATATTCAAAAGATAGGCCCCGATCTCCGCGTGGGATACACCGAATACGTCGGTTTCCGCCGAATCCAGGGAAATGTCCTCCTCCTTTGCCTTGTTGATCACTTCCTCGTATTTTTCGGGCATGTTTTGAACCAGAAGGAGCATCCCGCAATCGTGAAGCACTCCGGCAAAAAAGGCAGTCTCCTTTATTTCTTTGTCTATGTTTTCCAAAGATCCCAGTTTATTGGCCAGTTCTGCTACCTGCAGGGAATGTCTTACCCGGGCCTGCATGGACAGGCCGTCGATCTTCAGGGTCTGCATTTTCTCAAATATATGTACTCCCAAAACCAGCGCCTGTATGGTATCCATCCCCAAATAGACCACAGCCTGCTGTATGCTCTCCACTTTGCGCACCAAACCGAAAAAGGCGGAATTAACAAGTTGAAGTATCTTGGCGGACATCCCTACATCCCGGGAGATAATCTCTCCTACTTCCCCGGGATTCGCTTTTCCGGATTCCAATTTGTCCACCAACTGGACATAAGTCTCCGGAAGAGCAGGGAGTGCTCCCATGCGGGATACAAGTGTAGAAAGGACCTCGTTTTGCAATAACCTGCGCAAGGCAAACGACCTTTTGACCACTTCGGAAATGGTCTCCGAGGAAGTCGGCTTGGCCATAAATTGGTGCGCCACCGGCACAGTCTGCATAACCATCTTTTTGTCCCAATACCCGGATAAAATAACGCGTACACTGGAAGGACTGATACTGCTGACCTCTCTTAAGAAATCCGCCCCGCTCATATCCGGCATGCGCATATCTGCTACCACCACATCAAAAAACTTCCCGCTTATAAGCTGCAAGGCTTCCCGGGGCTCCTGCAGAAAATGCATATCCCAGTGTTTACGCTGGGCGTGCAGCATACGCCTCAGCCCGGAAAGGACATTCGGCTCATCATCAACAAATATGATACTGATATGATCCATATAACTCCCAAAAAGGTCGTATTAATATTTTTGCACAACCTTGGCGAAAGGCAAATAGGCACCTCTTTCCCCAGTCTCACCGCACGGGAAGAGAAACAGTGACTGTTGTTCCCTGTCCCGGCTCACTGTCCACTTTTATATTCCCCCCATGTTGATCAACGACAATGGCATGGACAATGGATAATCCCTGTCCCGTGCCCTTGCCTACCTCTTTGGTGGTATAAAATGGTTCAAAGATGCGCTCCCGCACTTTTTCCGACATGCCCGTTCCGGTATCGGTTACAATCATACTGGCCATCTCTTTCGAAAAGGAAGTTTGAATTTTTATTTTTTCTTCTTCTCTGTCTTTTTCCGATTTTTCCTTTATGGCGTCCGCAGCATTTACGATTATATTCAGAATCACCTGATTTATCCCTCCACGAAATGCTTGAATCTCGGGCAATCCGTCTTCAAGATCCAATTCCATATCCGCATCGTATTTCCAGGCGTTTTTGGTTATTGTCACCGCATTTTGGACAAGCTGGTTCAAATCCAGAAAGACCTTCTCTTCCTCGCCGGGACGGGCGAATTTTTTCATGGACAAAACAATCTTGGAAATATGATCAATTCCCTCGGAAGCCTGAGAGAGGGCAGAGGGTATCTCCTCCATAAAAAAATCCAGGTCTGTTTCCTCCAGAACATTTTCCACTTCCGACGCTTTTTGCGGGGACAAATCAGGGCGCATTTCCGTATACAGCTGACGCAGACAGTTGATTGCCCTGTTCAGGGGAGCGAAAGAGTCCTGAAGGAAGTGCAGATTATCCCCGACATATTGAGCCGGGGTGTTTATCTCATGGGCGATCCCCCCAGCCAGCTGACCGATCGCTTCCAGTTTCTGGGCTTCGCCCAATTGACTCTGCATGACCTTGAACTCGGTTATGTCGTTGCCCACCAAGAGAATCATCTGCTCGGAATCCTCCGGCAGATCCAGAAAGTTCAAAATCCTTAGATCCAAAAATCCGGTGGTGCCGTCATTGCGTATATAGCGGACCTCTTTATGCGTACTGTCGTATCCGGATTCTTCAAAAACCTTCCCCACGGACTGCATAACCTCTGTCCAGTTCAGCCTGTGTGAAAGCTCTCCGAAGGTTTTGCCCAGGGCATCTTCCGAACGAACGTTAAGCAGGATTTCCGACATGGCATTCCAAGAAATAATTCTACCATCATTGTCCAGGGCAATAATGACAAGAGGCAGATTGTTAAAAAGACTGTTTATCTTGGAATTAGCCGCCCGCAGTCTGCGCAAGACATCCTTGAAGTCCATAATATCCTGACAAAAAGCAATATGTAAATCTTCCTCCAAAGAAACTGCATCAAGGAGGACATCCACATAATGGCCGTCTTTATGCTGCAGACGCCTTTCGCCGCGATAGCGGTTCTTTTCCTTCAGCTCGTGGAACTCTTGCTTGATCTTGTCTAGTCCCTCCGTTTTATCCACCATATCAATGGACATGGACAGCAATTCTTCCCGGGAATATCCGAGCATCCCGCAGGCGGCACCATTTACATCAACATAACGTCCCTGTGCATCGGCTATAAAAAAAGCCACCGGAGAATTATCCACATATGCCCGGTAGTTCTGTTCACTTTTACGCAAGGCCTCTTCTGTCTCCTTTCTTTCCGTTATATCGCGGGAAACGGATAACAGCCTGCATACATCACCATTTTGTTCATAAATGGGAGATATGGACACACTCCACCACTTGGACCGACCGGTAACTGTAGGGCAATAGCCCTCGAAGGTCCTAGTATCACCTTGGATGGCCCGGTTAAGAGCCTCCTTTATCATAGGCCTATCCTCCTTGCGCCAGAAATCTATCCAGGACTGATTCAGGTAGGGACGGATATCACTTATTTCCAGAAGCCTCTGCCCTCCACTGCCCATGAAAAGCAAGCGTCCATTGGTATCAATGATTTTTATACAATCCGAACCGGAATCCAGGAGGCATTTATTAAAAGAATGATCCTGGCAAAGCAGCTCTTCCATTTCCGTATCTTCTATATCCCCAGTCAGTTCGCGGGGTAAATATCCGCCGGAGAATAAGAGTAATAACTTTTGACTGGACACGGGAACCAACTTGACATCATATAAAAAATTCGATCCGGGCAAGGCGACATCACTGAGTTTAGTCCCTTCCATATCTCCGGATTCCAACTCACTGTGCACCCGGGAGTCGTCAAGCACCTCCTGAATATCCCTTCCCAAGATTTTTGCCCGGTTATAGCCACTCATGTACAGGAATTGCTCATTTACACGAAATATCCTTTCCTGTGCATCCACAGCAAGCAGGCCTTCACCCATGCTCTCAGCCAAGGCCTCGAATTCATGTTGAATGTCTTCAACTTCAGCATTTCTCTCCTGTATTTCCGGGGAAGAAGCATATTCCCCCTGATCCTTGTAATAATTTCCAGCCACCATATCATCACCCCCTGATGGAGATTGCCTTTGCGTAATTCCTTGTGCCCAGATGCGCCTGCAAAAAATAAATTCTTGCAGGCAGTGTCAAGTTTTAAGTTAAAATTTTTAAGTAAAATCAAAGAGTTACAAAGTTTAAGCTGTGCGTCTAACTCCTTTATTCGACTTTTTGCAGATGCCTCTGCCCAAGTAAAATAAAAAATGTTTTTTTTGTTCTTCTTCGCCTAATCCTTTTGGATGCTTCTAACGACAGGCCCGGCAGTCAAAGTATATATTTGAATGCCGAAGGACGGAATTTAAAAATTCGCGGGGCTAAGAAAGGAAAGTAAAGCACAGAATCTCCGACAGTCAGACTGTAAAAAATCCTTACATATCGAAAACCGCACTCTTAAGGCAATAAACAATCATTTTCCCGGGACAATCACCTCGTGCTCCATCCTTTTCGCATCATACATCTTCTGGTCCGCCTCCTGTAGCATGGTTTTCAGGGTCTTGCCCGGGGCGAATTCCGCTATCCCAATGGATGCGCTCACTTGGATGTCGACTTCCTTTTCAGTGCATTCCTGCAAATTTATGTCTCGCAGAGTGGCATGCAAACGATCTCTGAATTCCGAGGTCTGGTTTTTGTCCATACCCGGCATGAGGACCACGAACTCATCCCCTCCTAGACGCACGAATATATCATACTTGCGGATAATCCCGGAAATTGCGGTCACGATCCTGCGCAGCAGCTGATCCCCGGCCTTGTGTCCGAATTTATCGTTAACATACTTGAATCGATTCAGATCGATAAATACCAAGGACACGGCAAATCCTTTGCGCTGGGAGAAATCAAGTATACGTGGGGCATGTCGAAAAAGATATTCCCGGTTGTACGCACCCGTCAAAGGGTCCACCGCTTTCTCCCGGTCCAGCTTGGCGTGATCCAAAACAGAAACAAGGCAACAGGCCAAAACAGAACAAAAATGATCCAGAAAATCGGTGTCCTTGTTCGGGACATACCTTTTGGGATCGGAGTCAATAAAGGTTAAGTATCCAATGGTCTTTTCCTGGGTAAATTTATGTACCAGTTTTCCCACAAAGCAGGATCCGTCGGACATCCCTTCCGGACTGGGAACGCATCCCAGGGAGAAGGGCAGAATCTCCGGCGCGGGAAAAGGGCCCATGTAGGAAAGCTCGGGAGTGTCCGCCAGCCCCAGGCCGGATCCGGCGGCCACCAATTCTTCATTAGTGGCCAAATGGAGACCTTCGGGCAGAAATCCCTTGAACATATCCCTGTCCAGCATCAAACCTACAGACTCCAATTCAAAGCCTTCTCTGAAGCCGTCCAGAAGATCCGGAAGATATCGCAGATGACGCAGGCTCTGTACTTTCTTGCACTGGGCGTGGATACGCTGAAACGACTGCAGAATGGAATCATAACCGGCGGATGCCGCTTTGACGCTGCTTTTGAGTTCACGGTTTTTTTTCTCAAGGGCCTGGAAAGACTTTTGCACCCCGTCATGATTGTTTTCCAGGGTGTGCATCGCCTTCATTAAGGAATCGAATCTGGACTCCAGATTGCGGAGTTTTTCCAGCACGCCTTCCGCATCTCCCTTTCTTGCCGCAATGCGAGCATCGTCGAGTATCCCATCCACTTCCCTTGACCCGGGCTCCCGGTAGGCATCCGCAGGCAGATTTTTTTTGATATCATTCATGGACATAGTGTATAGTTATCAGGGTATAAGACATACCCCATTCATAAAAATTGCAATCATCAAGCGCCAAACGCTGCAGCGCACGGCACAAAAGGGTTATAAATCTTAGCACCACTTTCATTTGCATTTACTACCATAATTGGTTCCGGAGAGAAAGCCCCTGCTATATAAAAATCCATACGCTGTCTCGGAGAACCTCAATATCTCGGCTCTTTATTTCGAAATGTACATATCCGGGGTTCGGCTCCGGGACTTTCCCATGCAACATCAATCTGCCCCTGATGCGCAGTATTCAAAACTGGAATATCCCTTTGCCGAAAATAGTTTGTCACTTTTTCATGCGGCATATGAAAATAATTTAAAAAACCTGCGGAAACCAGAGAAATCTCCGGGTCAACACGCTCATACAACCGCGGGTAGAAACTGGTTCGACTGCCGTGATGGGGCAGGAGCAAAACCTGCGCACTCAGCCGACGTCCGGAATCCAAAACCCCACGGATGGCGTCTTTTTCGATATCACCGGGCAAAAGGGCCAGCCCATGTCCCTTCCAAACAAGACGCAAAACAAGAGAATTATCATTGTCCTCCGGATAAGCATAAGATCCGGGTGGATGTAATACCTGCAGCTTGACTCCGTGGCTCAAGGACAAAACGTCCCCTTCCCTGAGTACGCGAACTTTTTCCCCGCCTTTTTGCAAGGATCTATTCAAAATACGCCCGTCAATTTTATCCGGCCACCTCCCATTGAACCAAAAAGTACCTATGTCGGCATGTGCCAAAGGATAAAACAGGCCGCGCAAATGGTCCATATCCGCATGAGAAAGAATGCAGTTCTCGGCCCCGGGCCATCTTCCCCAGGCCAACGCAGGGACCACTGCTCTTTTTCCCAAATCATAATCCAGATTCCACGACCCCCCTCCATCGATTATGGTCCGCTGACCTGCAGGAGTGCGAATAAAAATTGATTGCCCCTGTCCCACATCCATTAGACTAAGGCACAGGGAATCGTTCATCCCCGAGGAGATCCAGGGAAAGCAGGCGGCGATCAGCACCGCGGATCCCAGTGCCAGTATTCTTTTAAAATGCCTGTACCAGCCAAAACAATAGATACTTCCCAAGACAAGAAAATAGTAAAGCAGGGTGAGGCCCCAGTGCGGACGGATAACCAATACGGGATCCAGCCAGTTACGGGCATCCATATAGGTGAGTAACCCTGCGAAAAGATTGATTGTCACCCCCATGCACCAAAAAACAAAACCGGCGATACCGGGAGAGACCAAGCTGAGCAAAAGCCCGGTAAAGGCTAGTGGCAAAACTATCAGCCCCATAACCGGTATCCATAGGAGATTCAGATACAAATGCGGGCTCAGGTAGCCGAAGCTCCAGGCCTGAACAGGCAAGAGGAAAATATTCACCGCCAAGGTAATCAGTAAAAGCCCCGTAAAATAGACCGCCACTCGACTCAGGAAAAAGGAGGGAATGCGGAGCAGGATATCGCGCATATAATTCTTGAACACGCATATGCCGGCCACAGCCAGGGCGGACAATTGCAGGCTCAAGTCAAAAATGGCCAAGGGAGAAAAAACAAGGATAAGCGCCAGGGCCCCAAAAAGGGCATCGGTCAAATTACGTCCCCGGCCTCTCCAGACAAAGATGCCCCAGAAAAAAAACATAAGTCCTGAACGTACGAGAGAATGCGGGGCCTGTCCCATCCAGATATAGGCCATGCAAAGGGGGGCGGCAATGCAGAATGCTAGCCTGGGACGGGGAAGATACAGATATATGGCAGGGAAAAGGGCTCCCACTCCGCCGGCCAGAAGCCACCCCAGAAAAATCAGCATCCCCAGGTGCATGCCGGACAAAGCAAGGCTGTGCCCCAGAGAGGCCCGTCGAACCAGGTCCACGAATTCCTGATCCAGATAAAACCTTTCCCCGAACAAAAGGGCCTGAGCCATCCCTTTGACCCGTTCCAGACTGCGGGTACTCCATCCCCCACCAAGGGCATCCATACTTTTGCTTACCCTGTCCATGAGAGCGTGCCGCATCCGGCTCCACCAGTCTCCCCGCCCCTTAGTGCGTACCCCGGAGTCATTCTTGCTGGCATAACTTCGCCAGAAAACCCCCTGCTTATGCCAATAAAACTCGCTGTTCCAAACACCGTGGTTGGCCAGGCTATGCACGGGGTTAACCCGGGAACTCAAGGAGATATGCTGTCCGGGAAGGACAAATTGCCGGGCATCGTACCAGTTGAGGACCATCCGGCCGGGAAGATCCCTGTCCACACCTTTTCCCCGCACCCTGACCTTTTCCAGTATCATCCTCTCCCTTTTCCCGGGTTTGGTGGTTGTTTTTTGAACTACGCCGGAGATGCGCACCTTGTCCCGGTTAACAATGAACCCGGGCAAATCCCCCTGAGGGACGGCTGGAAAGGCGAGAGAGGCGGCCAGGTAACCTGTCCCGCAGGCAAGGAGCATCCACAACAAAGATCGAGATGAACGAATCCACAGAACCGCCTGGACAAAAAAAAGAAAACCGGCCACCCCGGGATATCTCAATCCCCAGATGCCGGTCATATAAAACAACAAAAGCTTTTCCCAGAAAAGCAGCAGGGAGACCCGAGCGTGCATCGCCCCTTCACCTGTCGCCGGATTTCTTGAGCACCTGGCGGGGTTTGCTTCCCTCCTGAGGGCCTATGACTCCGTCTTTTTCCATCTGCTCAATGAAAAGCGCGGCCTTATTAAATCCGACACGCAACCGTCTCTGGATGAGTGAGATGGAGGCTTTTCCCTGGTCCCGGACAAAGTCCACGGCTTCCTTGTATCTGGGATCGTCCAGCACAGGATCGTTTCCCCCTTCATTATCCGAATTTTCATTGCCCTGCTCCTTCCATTGGGCAAGATCCACAAGTTCTTCTCCTCCGCCTTTCTGCTTCCAGAATTGGACCACGGAATCGATCTCCTCGTCCTGGACAAGGGGACCATGCACCCTTTGTGTCTGCCCTCCTCCGGCCTTGAAGAGCATGTCTCCCAGACCCAGAAGATACTCTGCCCCCGGTCCATCCAGGATAGTCCTGGAATCATGCTTGGAACTGACCTGAAAGGCGATGCGCGAGGGGAAATTGGCCTTGATTATGCCGGTAACCACATCCACCGAGGGACGCTGAGTGGCCAATATGAGGTGTATACCAGCCGCACGGGCCAATTGAGCCAAACGGACGACGCTCACCTCCACCTCCTTGGCCGCAGTAAGCATCAAATCGGCCATTTCGTCTATTACAAGCACCAAGTAAGGCATGGGCTGCAAATCCTCCACTTGCGGATCGGCCTTTTTATCCATTGTAGACAGCTTTTTGTTGTAGGCCTCAATATTCCGTACCCCTAAACTGGCCATGGCATCATAGCGTTTCTCCATTTCATGCACGGCCCAGTCCAGGGCCACCTGGGCCAAGGAGGTATCCGTAACCACCGGGTGAACCAAATGCGGCAGGTCATTATACACAGCCAGCTCGATCCTTTTGGGATCAATAAGCAAAAACTTGAGATCTTCCGGTCCGGAGTTGTAGAGTAGACTGATCAGGAGAGAATTCAGACAAACACTTTTTCCCGCCCCGGTAGCTCCGGCCACCAGAAGATGGGGCATACGGGTCAGATCCTCCACATGAGGCTCTCCCTGGATATCCTGGCCCAGTACCAGAGGCAGGGGGGGATCAAAATCCACAAACCGGGAGGATTCCAGGATCTCGCGTAGAAAAACGGTCTTTCTCTTTTGATTGGGGATTTCAATACCCACGGTATCTCTTCCGGGCAAGGGGGCTATTATCCGCACGGCCACGGCTTTCAAAGCCCGGGCCAGATCATCGTTCAAATTGGCAATACGGCTGACCTTCACCCCGGGAACCGGCTTGAATTCAAGCATGATTATAACCGGCCCCGGAAGTATCCTTTGCACTTCGCCCTGTATGCCAAACTCCTGCAGACAATCCTGAACGATTTGACCAATGCGCTTTTGCTCCTCCTGACTCAGCGTTTGGGTTTCCGGCTTATCCGGCAAAGCCAGAATATCCAGGGGGGGGTAATCCTGCTTTTCCCGGAAAGTGATCTCAGTGGCCCTCTTTGGAGAATCAGAATTTTTCTTTTCTTTTTGTTTCTCCCCCTTTTTTTCTCCATTCTTATGTTTTCCGGGGCTTTTGTTTCTATTTTTATCTTTATCTTTCAAAAGGGCATCTTCCGCCGATTTCCGCGATTTTTCCGGTTTTTTCCGTACAGATAAACCTGCGCCCAGAGAACCCCAAAAAGACATCAAACGCCGCCCTGCGTCCAGCCAGGAAAACGCCCCGGTTAACTGTAGAAAAAACAGGGAAAAAAAGAGCAGGACCAATAGTGATCCCCAGAAATGGAAATAACTGTATAAAAAGGAATTTAGCACGGAGCCCAAAAATCCCCCTCCGGAAACCCGGAAAAGGACCACATTCTGTGAAGGCCAGGGATAGGCGGACCAAACTGCCAGACTTAAAAGCAGACCCGCAAGGCCGATGCCCTGCCACCAACGAATCCCCCAGCTGGGCAAAAAAAGAACCAGAGCCACATAAAAGAGGACTGCAGGAAAAATGAGTGCGGCCACGCCAAAGATCTCTACCACGGTGCCTCCCAAATAAGCCCCGGCCACTCCGGCCACATTATGGATTTCAAACCCGGCGCTCACCTTTTGGTTAAAGCTGGGGTCCATGGGCCAATAAGAATAAACGCTCACCGCTAGAAATACGGCCAGAAAGAAAACACTTATGGCCGCAAATTCCCGAAACAATCTATTTCCGTCCATTGGCTACGCTCCGTAAAATTATTTTGGCACTACAAAGCCTTACATGGCTTTTCCGGGGTTAGTCTGCTGGAATTTTTGTGTGCCGAATTCCCGGTCCGTGATTTTCCAGGTAATGTGCAAGTCAAATATGGACATACACGCTTTAACCGAAATGTTCAAAGGGTTTAGCGGGCGGGGACCCCCCCATTTCCAGCGGCGCTTATCTCCAGGTGGACCTATTTCCCGGGAAACAACAAAAATGAAACTACGCCAATTCCTTCGGTTAAAAAGGAAACACGATTGCGAAAAAGACTCCACAGCAACGCGTATGCCTTCTATTGACAGCGAAAACAGCAAAGGATAAATACTTGTGAAATTTTTCTTAAGGAGGAAGGACAATTGAATATCTTAATTTTCGGACCGAATGGAAGCGGCAAGGGCACCCAGGGATCTTTGGTTAAAAACAAATACGATGTGGCCCACATCGAATCCGGGGCCATCTTTCGGGAACATATTGGCCAGGGTACTGAACTGGGCAAAAAGGCCAAGGAGTATATCGACAGGGGAGATCTGGTTCCGGACGATATCACAGTCCCCATGATTCTGGAAACCCTGAAAAAACAGGAAGGCGGGTGGCTTTTGGATGGGTTCCCGCGCAATATCGAGCAGGCCAAGAAATTGTGGGACGCCCTGCAGAGTGAAGGAATGGGACTCGACTTTGTAATCGAAATCCTTTTGCCCAGACAAACCGCCAAGAACCGCATCATGGGGCGGCGGCTGTGCGTGAACGATCCCAACCACCCGAACAATATCTACATTGATGCTATCAAGCCGGACGGGGACAAATGTCGAATCTGCGGAGGAGATCTGAAAAGTCGGGCCGATGATCAGGACGAAGAGGCCATAGATAAAAGACACGAAATTTACTACGATACCCAGACCGGCACATTGGCCGCTGCCTATTTTTTCAAGGAACTCGCGCCAAAAGCTGGCATCAAATACATTGAACTCGACGGTGAAGGGGCAATCGAGGACATCAAGGCCAAATTGAATGCCCAGTTGGATTAATTTCAAGTTAAATCCAATCCATCCGGAATAATCTAAAAGCCCCCTTATACGATCTCTTCGCAATAAGGGGGCTACTGGAAAAGTACAAAATGGAATTAAACGTGCAGGAACCACAAGTGGCTCCGCCCGTGGATCGGGCCTATGTAATCAGTATGGTGATAATCTCCTTCAAGGGCAGGCGGGATGTACAGGTCCATCTGTTCCGCCCCCATTGGGACCCGGCAGAAGAAGAAGGGATGCCCTGGGAAAAACTGCTCGGGGAACCCATAAGCGAAGAGGCGGACCCAGATCCGGTACGCTCGCGTAAAGTGATAATGGAGGCATTCAACCGCGAGGAACGCGATCAGATCGTAAAATACCTGAAAAACAGATACTCCTCCCGGCTTAAAAATATTGACAGCGCCCCGTTCGAATTCCCACTGCCCAAAGGGCTGCCTCCTCTGAGCGAACTGAATGCAGGCGAGCAATTCGGGATAATGAAGCTGGAGATAGTCCCCAATTATCCCTTGAGTTTCCCTGTGCACGGTTTTTTTGATCTTAGCGCGCACCAGCCCATAATCGGGGAGAATGGAAAAGAGGGGTAAATCCCCCCTGTCTCCGGTTGGGGTCTTTGTCCCAAACTGTGGATTTTCGTAGCCTGATCCTTTTGGGTGCTCTTAACAACAAGCCCAGCACTTAAAATACAGTTTTTATTTAGTCCTGGAAAAGACCAGGCAACAAAGACACAAAAACCATTCCCTCCGTCAGAGGATCCCACCGTTACAGGGATTGCTCCATTCCCCCTTCCGGGAAGGAAAACGCGTAGCAGACTGTAGATAGGACTGGAAAGTTTCGAGATCTACCTCTCGAGCACCAAAACGAAGTACATGCGGAGTGGTCTGCTGGCAGTCCAAAAAATGGAATCCCCACTTCTTGAGGGCGCGGGAGAGGTACACAAGAGCCACCTTGGAAGCATCGGGCCGCAGATAAAACATGGACTCCCCGAAAAAGGCGCGGCCGATACTCACCCCGTAAAGCCCCCCCACCAACTCCCCGTTTTCCCAGGACTCAACAGAATGGGCGTATCCGGAACGATGCAGGCGCACGTATGCCTCATGCATTTCCGGCATGATCCAAGTGCCATCTCCTTCCGGACGGACAACCTGAGCACAGTAGCGCACGACCTTTTCAAAAGCAGTGTCGAATGTAACGGAGTAAACCCCGGAATTCAAAATGCGCCGCATACTCTTGGGTATGTGTAGCCGGGAGGGAAAAAGCAAGGGCCGCGGGCTCAGACACCACCACAGTATAGGAGTGTCCTCGCAGTACCAGGGGAATACCCCCTGGGAATAAGCGGAAAGCAAGCGATCTTCACTCAAATCTCCGCCTACTGCCAACAATCCGTCCGGTTCAGCCAATTCCGGAGGAGGAAATACAGGATCACTCCCTAGATAAAATACAGGCATTATTCAGGAATGCGGAACACAAAAAAGTTAACCTGCGATCTGGAAATAGAATTCATTCTTTCTGTATCCTATCTTCACGCTAGACCCCTTGGGGAATTCCCCACTCAGGATCTTTTCCGCTAAATCATCCTTTATCCTCTCCTGCAACACCCTGGATAAGGCCCTGGCACCAAAATAAGGGTCGTACCCTTCCTTTGCCAGTTGAGCGCGAGCATTGGCTGTAAGCTCCACCCGGATATTTTTTTCCGCAAGCTGGGAATTTAGCTCCTGAATGTTTTTATCCACCACCAACCGCATGACTTCACTGTCCAAGGAATTGAAGGGTACAATCCCATCCAGCCGGTTGCGGAACTCCGGTGTGAAAAGCCTTTCCACTTCCTGCATGCCCTTGGCCGTGATGTCGGTATCACCCTCCGAGCTGAAGCCAATTTTTTTGGCGCTCATTTCCCGGGCCCCGGCATTGGAAGTCATAAGTAGGATAACATGCCGAAAGTCGGCCTCTCTACCGTTGTTATCGGTCAAAGTGGCGTGATCCATGACCTGGAGAAGGATGTTGAACATATCCGGATGGGCTTTTTCGATTTCGTCCAAAAGGAGGACACAATACGGATTTTTGCGTATTCCCTCGGTTAAAAGCCCACCTTGATCGTATCCTACATATCCCGGAGGGGCTCCAATCAGGCGGGCTACGGCATGCTTTTCCATATATTCGCTCATATCGAAGCGCAAAAAGGAAATACCCATAATCCCGGCGAGCTGACGAGCCAATTCCGTCTTGCCCACTCCGGTGGGCCCGATGAAAAGAAAACTGCCCACATTCTTGCCCAGATCACGAAGCCCGGCCCGGGAACGTTTTATCGCCTTGCTCAGGGATTCAATAGCCTGATTCTGACCGAAAATGACCTTGGCCAGTTCAGTATCCAGCTCTAGCAATTTATCCCTGTCCGAAGAGGAAACCTGTCGGGAAGGTATTCTGGCCATTCGGGAAATCACCCTCTCTATGTCCTTGGGAGTAACCTGCTTTTTGCCCTTGGGCGCGTCTTCCAGGACAAATGCCGCCCCGGACTCATCCAGGACATCGATGGCCTTGTCCGGGAGATGCCTGTCCCGCAGAAAACGCGCGGAAAGATCCACCGCTGATTTTAGTGCGGACGGCATGTACCGTACTTGATGGTGCATCTCGTAATAGGGTTTCAGGCCCTGCAAGATCTTCAGGCTCTCTTCCGAAGTGGGCTCTGGGAGTTCAATGCGCTGGAAACGCCGGGACAAGGCCCGGTCTTTTTCAAAATGGTTCTTGTATTCCTCGTATGTGGTAGAACCGATACACCGGATCTCTCCGGAAGCCAGAACAGGCTTGAGGATGTTAGAGGCATCCATAGAACCGCCGCTGGTTGCACCGGCCCCGACTATGGTATGGATTTCGTCAATAAAGAGAATTGCTCCCTCGACCTTTTTCAGTTCGCTTATCACCCCTTTCAATCTGGACTCAAAGTCCCCGCGGAATTTTGTCCCCGCAAGCAGCGAGCCCATATCCAGGGCAAATATCTGAATGTTCGCGAATTGAGGGGGGACTTCCCCACGGGCTATCTTCAGAGCCAGCCCTTCGGCCATGGCAGTCTTCCCCACACCGGCATCCCCCACGAAAATTGGGTTGTTTTTGCTGCGGCGCAAGAGGATCTGCACAACCCGCTTCATTTCCTGCTCTCTGCCCACGAGGGGATCGATATTCCCGTCCCTGGCCTTCTGTACCAAATTGACTGTATAGAGCTCCAGCGGATTCTGTTTCCCCTCCTCGCTCTCTCCTTTCTCGGATTCACATCCGGGACAGGAGGAGCCCGGCTTGTCCTGGCGCATGCCGTGGGAGACATATTCCAATACATCCAGCCTAGTGAGACCCTGAGTACGCATATAGTAGACAGCAAATGCATCATCCTCCTCGAACATGGCCGCCAGGAGATCCCCGCTCTGGACCATACCCTTTCCGGCGGACTGCACCTGCATTATCGCCTTTTGCATCACCCGCTGAACACCCATTGTCTGGATTATTTCCCGTTCCTGATTCTGCGGATGGACTTCCATGTGATCAATAAAAAAACGCTCCAGTTGGTTCTTCAGGCTACTTGTTTCCAGGCCCATGTCCGAAAGGATTTCCTTGCCTTTGTCATCCAATAGGAACGCATACAGTATATGTTCCAGAGTCAAAAATTCATGATGTCTGCTTTTTACTTCCCGAATAGCCAGAGCTATTATTCTTTCCAATTCCTTACTTAGCATATCCTTACACCTCTTCCATCGTGCATTTCAGGGGATAGCCCTGTTTCTGGGCCATATTGCGGACCAAATGGACTTTTGTCTCAGCAACTTCCGCCGTATATATTCCGCAAATACCCACACCCTCTTTGTGCACTTTCATCATAATCTGAGTAGCTTCCTCTTCGTTTTTATGAAAGACCTTTTTTAGAACCAATATGACAAAGTCCATGGTCGTATAGTCATCATTGTGCAAAAGTACCTTGTACCTCTTCGGCTCTTCCAGTTCCTCCTCGGCAAATGTCTCTATTCCGAATTCGGTTCTGGTCTCACTCATACAATATCCCTTAAATCTGAACACATAAAAGTCAAATGGTTAACCTTGTTTTTGAAAATGCGGCGTTATCCAAGAAAACCTTTTAAGCTAAGCCGGTTACTGGCCCAGCTCCTGCACCCATTCATCCAAAACATCCCTTATTTCCCCGGCCTGCTTCACCGAGGAAATATTGAATTTGGAGTGCGGACGAAACCGCCCTCCCCTCTTCTGATACCGAACCACGCGGAACTTGACCGGACCGAATTCATCCGAATTCCGGTCCAGGTCTTGATAAGCATACATGACTGTAGCCCAAGCCCCCTTGGTCAGGACCTCTTTTTTTACTTCCCGGACCACCTGAATTCCATTGTCATCATACCAATCGATTGTTAAATCCTCTACCCTTTCCGACATGCATTTCCCTTTTTGAATTTGTTCCCATATAAGTGGTCCAGTCCATGTATCAACAAAGCCACTCTTTGTCCCTGGGCCACTTGCCCGGGTAATTATTTTAGCAAATAATCTGGGTACTTCAAGTGCCCAGCCCTGATTTCCTTATTAAATGCAGACAACTACATACGTCTAGAAAAGATCTCCACCATTTACAGTAAAAAACAAAAATGGCTGCTACAACTACGTCTAATTCCTCGGCCCTACCCAAAAAGAGTGCCCCGCTTTGGGGAGAATTATAAGATACCGGGCCAGAAGTGCCCCGTCCACGAAAAGATCCATTTAATGGCTCGATGTCTTTAATATATCCCGCTGACAAAGCTCCTGTCAAATCCGGCTTTTCCAGCACCCAAATTTTGTTTTAAATCCAAGACCGTCCCCAAAAACCAGGCGGAAGAAATACACATCAAACATAGAGGATGCGCCTGCAAAAAATAAGTTTTTGCAGGCAGTGTTAAGTTTTAAGTTGAGAGTTTTATGTAAAACCAAGGAGTTAAAAAATTTATTCTGTGCGTTTAACTCCAGTTTTCGACTTTTTGCAGTTGCGTCATAGAGGATCACATATCCTCCCCTGTCGGGACGCAAGTGCAAAACGCACGGATTAAACCTCCTAATTATCTAATTTTATAAATAAATATTAACTTAAATCTTAACACGTAACACTTAAAATTTATAAATTAGCACTGCCTGCAAAACATACTTTTTTACAGGTACATCTGTTGGGGACCCCTGAAAAAAGGGGGTACCATTTTGAGTTAAAAAAAGTTAAGGCATGGCCTTCAACGGAGTCAACCAAATGAGCGCTTACCTTGTCCACCTCATAAACTTGGGCGGGATATACATCCTGCTGGCCTGCAGTCTGGATATTATTGTCGGCTATGCCGGGCTGATCTCCCTGGGTCACGCTGCTTTTTTCGGCATGGGCGCCTACACTTCCGCCCTTTTGTCCCTAAACTTCCCCCAGCTCCCCTTCATTTTATTGATCGCCGGTTCAGGACTGTTTTCCGGGGCGGTGGGACTTGCAATCAGCCCTCCGGCGCTCAAACTCAAAGACGAGTATCTAGCCGTAGTCACACTGGGGCTGGGCATAATCGTACAACTTTTCCTGAAAAACCTGGATTTCACCGGAGGCCCGGATGGGCTTTACGGAATCACCAATTTCAGGATGGAATCTTCCGGATTTTTGATCTACATATGGAGTGTTCTGTTTTTATGCCTGCTTGTCATCCGCAGATTGTCCCGTAGACAACTAGGATTGAATCTCACGGCAATCAGGGAAAATGACTTCACCGCCCGGACAATGGGAATATCCCCTTTTCCTCTAAAGGCCCTTTGTTTCTCTCTTTCCGCGTTTTTTGCCGGTTGCGCCGGATCCTTGTATGCCCATTATATCACCTTTATAAGCCCCGGAGCATTCGGGCTGCACACATCCATACTCTTGCTTTGCATGGTTGTACTCGGGGGAATGGGCACTTTATTCGGTCCGGTTGTGGGGGCGGCAGCACTATTTCTCCTGCCGGAACTCCTCCAGGAAATCTCCGACTATCAAGAACTAGTCTACGGGCTCTTGCTTATAATTACCCTGATTTTCCGCCCCCAAGGCCTTTTGGGAAAGACAGACAAGGGGAAAAATAATGCTCAAACTGCGTAGCATACAGGCCTACTACGGGCGTATACACATACTCAAAGCTATTTCCCTCCATCTTGGCCAAAGTGAAATAGTTTCCGTGATCGGAGCAAACGGAGCGGGCAAAACCACGCTAATGAAGACTATAGCCGGCCTCCTCCTTCCAGCCAGGGGGGAAGTGATATACCAAAATTCGGACATGACCCGCATGCCCACGGAAAAAAGAATTCGGAAAGGTATTGCGCTCTGCCCGGAAGGCAGAAGACTGTTCAAGGGGCTTAGTGTGGAGGACAATATCCTACTTGGGGCATATGCACGCAAAGACAAGAAAAAAATACGCCAAGAGGCCAGCAAACTACGCAGCGACTTCCCTATACTGAAAAAACTGTGGAAAAGACCCGCCGGCAGCCTCTCCGGCGGGGAACAGCAGATGGTCGCCCTCTGCCGCGCCCTCATGGCCGCACCGGAGCTTTTGCTTCTAGACGAACCTTCTCTTGGCCTGTCCCCCCTGCTTTCCCGGGAAATCCTGCAAAGTATCGATAAGCTGAATCGGGAACAAAACTTGAGCATCCTTCTGGTGGAGCAAAACGCCAGAGCTGCACTAAAAATGAGCCACAGGGCATACGTATTGGAAACCGGGCGGCTCGTTTTGGAAGGAGAGGGGAACGAACTGCTGCAGCACAAGGAAGTGCAAAGAGCCTATCTGGGCAAAGGGTACAAGGAAGTCTGGGAACGATAGATGCTTGAAGTGCGGAATATAAACAAAAATTTTGGCGGGATCCAGGCCCTCCAGGACGTCAGCTTTTTTTTGCCCGGCGGGGAAATCCTGGGGGTTATAGGACCCAACGGAGCAGGGAAAACAACGCTTTTCAATGCCCTATCCGGGACAATAAGCGCTAGCTCCGGGAGCATCCACTTCCGGGCAAAGGAAATCACCAGGCTTGCTCCGCAAATGCGCAGCCGGGAAGGAATAATGCGCACCTTTCAGAACTTGAGCCTGTATTCCGAGCTTACTCTGGAGGATAACGCCGCGCTTGGGGCCAATGCCTGGTGCCGTCCCGGACTGAAAGATATAATCGGCTTCCGTTCAAAACCATATATAAATATCCAAAAAGAAGCCAGGGGGAACCTCCATTTGGTCGGACTGGGTGAGAGAGCCAACAACTATCCGGACAACCTTTCCTATGGCAACCAGAGAAAGCTGGAAATTGCCCGCGCCCTGACCGGGAGACCCGATCTACTTCTCCTGGACGAGCCCGCCGCTGGCCTGAACAACCAAGAATCCGATGAACTGGCCGAGCTTTTGCTGAATATCCGGTACACGCTGGAACTGACCATCCTGATAATAGAGCACGACATGGATGTACTCATGCAGGTTTCCGATCGGGTGCTGGTCCTGGTGGAAGGCGGATTGCTGACTGTGGATACTCCCCGGAATGTACAAAAGGACACGCGGGTCATTGACGCCTATCTCGGCTCGGACATATAAAAATCCTGGGCTTTGAGAGCCCCCTGTCCTATACTTAACCGTTAATGGATAAGGG
>CAYNNQ010000035.1:0-28453 GCA_964398785.1 uncultured Desulfovibrionales bacterium
CCATCTGGCTCCGGCAGGAGTTGCCCGTGCATAGAAAAAGTATTTTCAGCATGATTTGCTCCCTTGCGCGTATGGATTCGCTATTTTTTATATGACCTGAAACAGGAGTTTTATTCCCAGCCCCAGGATAAGCAGGGCCAGCAGCTTTTTAACAGTGGCCGGAGACATGCGGCTATGCATGAAATGCGTCCCGATGTATCCGCCGGCACAGGCGGCCAGGCCCACCGGCAGGACCAGTTCGGGACGGAAGTGCCCCATGCCCCAGTAAGCAAGAAAACCGGTGAAAGAGGAAAAAGGTACGGCAAAGGCGGTTACCGCAGCTATTTTTTTCGGGTTGAAGCCCAAAACCAGAAGAAGGGGGGAAATGACTCCGCCACCGCCCACGCCGAGCATGCCGGAAAGTGCCCCGGCCAGGACTCCGATGCCCAAAAGGGGAATAAATGGTCGGTCCTCGCGGTATTGTTCCTTGTATTTGGATCCTTTGAAAAAGAGCATCATGTTCCCGGAAAAAAACAAAAAAAGGACAAACAGGATCAGGATGATCCGTTCCGGAAACAGGGTTGAGAAATAGGCTCCGGCCGGGGCGATAACCACCGAGCTAATGATAATGGGCAGGCCCAGGGAGAAATCCAGCCTTTTGTGCCTTATATTAGAGGCGGTGGCGCTGACCATGCTTACCGTGTTCACGAAAAGCCCGGTGGGTTTGGCCTCGGTCATGGGAATGCCCAGCCAGTTCAATACCGGGATGAGAACTATGGCCGAACCCACGCCGCCCAGGGCGAAGGCAAAACTCAAAAAAAAGGCCAGCGCGGAAATGAGCGCGATTTCCATGTCTGTTACCCGTTCTGCGAGGATCTTTTATACAATGGCCCCGGTTTCAGCTGCGCGGCCATCTGCTCCATATTTCCTGTGAGTCCCTTGACCGCGTCAAATCCTTTGGACCGAAGATAGCCGTAGACCAGGGCGGCGCGAAAGATCGAGGAGCACATGACTATGATCAGCCCATTCGCCGGAAGTTCATTTAAGTTGTCCGGCAATTCGTTTACCGGAATGTTTCGGGCCCGGGGAAAGCTGATCTGCTCGGTTTCTTCCCGGGTGCGTACATCCAGGAAGAAAGCCTTTTTTTCGCTGTAAAGCCTGGCCGCGTCCGGCGCGGAGATGGCGTGCTCCCCGGAGCCGAAAAAGTTAAAGTCCATTTCTTTCAGGACCTCATCGAATTTGTCCATCTTAATTCTCCTTCAGTAATAAAATTTTGTACAGAATAAGCCGGGGTGCGTGCCGAATAACATTTGGCCTTTTAGCCAACTTTCATTTTGGTGTAAAGATTAAATTTTGATTTTTGCGCGGCAAAATGCTTTCATCAGCAGCTTCACAACGCTGGATTTTGCACGAATTTTATGAGGAGTAACAAGTGGTTTTCCTGGAAAGCAGTTTGCCGTTTTTAAAGGTTTTTGCCGCGTTCGCGGCCATGCTCGCCGGTATCCGCCTGCGTCTGCCCCTGAGTCTGTCCATTCTTTTCGGGGGCATTTTATTGGGCTTCTTTTTCGGTGTTGGGGGGGGTGAGATCATACTTGCCTGCACCCGCGCCCTGATCGAGGAGAAATTCTTGCTTCTGGCGGCGATTGTCGGGCTTATCCTCGTCCTGTCCGACGCCCTGGAGCGCTCCGGGCAGTCCAAAAGGCTCATGGATGCTTTGTCCGGATATTTGACCCGGCCCAGAGTGCGGCTGGTCTTTTTCCCCGCGCTTATCGGGCTCTTGCCCATGCCCGGCGGGGCGATTTTCTCCGCTCCCCTGACAGACGCGGCTTCCAGGGATATGGATATGGACAATACCCAGCGCGCGCTCATCAATTATTGGTTCCGGCATATCTGGGAGCTGGCCTGGCCCCTGTACCCGGGATTCATCCTGATAGTGGCCCTGGCGGACATTCCCATATCCGTCTTTATCTCCCGGACTTGGCCGGCGGTTTTGATCATGCTCTGCACTGGGTGGTTCTTTTTCCTCCGTCCCGGGGTTTTGCAGGTGGAAAGCAGCACCGCAGCCAGCAATGAATGCGGACAGGGGCTGAAGGGAGTTTTTGTCCAGGGATTGCCGTTAATTGTGGCCATTGTCGGATCCGTGGGGCTGGAATGCCTGATTCCGGTGGTGGCCCCGAAGGTGCCTTTCGAGTTCGGAGTGCTGGCCGCTCTTGTCCTTTCCATCCTCTGCATCATGGTTCAGAACCGTCTCGGCAGTGATTTTATGCGCCAGGTCCTGAGCAAGAGAAGTCTTTATTCCATGCTCCTGGTTATAGCGGCCATATTCATGTTCAAGGAAGTCATGTACGCTGCGGATGTGGTCGGGGCCATGGCCGAGGCCGCCGGTGATGACGCCGCTCTTTTGGCCGCGGCCGTGTTTTTGCCTTTCCTCGTGGGAATGGTTTCCGGGATCACCGTGGCCTTTGTCGGATCGACCTTTCCTCTGCTTCTGGGGATAATAGATACGCTGGGTATCCAGGAGCAAATGATACCCTATCTGGTTTTGGCTTCTTTTGCCGGTTTTACCGGGGTCCTTGTTTCCCCGTTGCATATCTGTTTCATCCTTACCTGCCGGTTTTTCCGCGTGGATGTTGCCCGGGCCTGGCGCAAGCTGGTCCTGCCTTCTTTGGTATTCGCGGTCTGTGGTTTTTTCTTGTTTGTTTTTTTGTTAGTAAAAATGCCTTAAAAAGGAGGGCATAAATGTCTGAGAGCGAACAAACCGTGCAGGTGTTTACCGATTTCACCTGACCGTGGTGCTATATCAGTACTGTAAGTATTGATCGGCTGCAAAAAGAGGAAGGCATTTGCTTTCGTTTCCGGTCCATGCCCCTGCATGATGAGGAAATTCCAGACGAGGGCATGGATCTGGAAGAATTTATCGGCGATCCTTTTGCCGATTTGGAAGCTATATTCCGGGAGCTTAAAAAGGCCGCGCATGAGCAGGGCCTGGTTTTGAACAATCCGGGCATGATCTGCAGGACCGGCCCGGCGCACGAGATTCGGGCCTGGGCGGAAATAGAGCATGATTGCGGCCGGGAGTTGGAAAGAGCCCTTTTTCAAGCCTATTTTGTAAGGGGAATTAATCTCGGCGATCGCTACGAATTGCTGCAAATAGCCCGAGAATTTAACCTTCCCGAGAAGGACTGCCGGAGTGTACAGGAAAGCGGCAAGTATCGGGAAAAGGTGCAAGAAGAAATCCAGAAAGCCCGGGAACTGGAAATTTCCTGCGCTCCCACTTTTGTCCGCGGAAAAAAGAAACTGGCCGGATTCAAGCCTTATCCGGAACTGAAGAATTTTATTCTCTCCTCCTGAATCATCTTAAGCTTTTCCCCCTCTCCAGTATCTGGTTATGATTTTATAATTTTTACGCCGAAAAATGTTTGCTTCCTTTTTGGAATTTGTTATCCAATTATAAAAGTAAGCCAGTTTCTTTAAAATGGAACGGGAGGTAAGTACTATGAAACATCCGGGTAAATTTTTGCTCTGGGTTGTTGCTCTGAGCTTGATCGTTACCGGAGCGGCCGTGGCTGTTGCCGAGGATGATCAGGCCCCGGGGCTGGAGATGGCCCAGCAGGCTGTCAAACGCAAGGCACCACCTTCCACGGTGGACCATTCCAAACTTAAGCCCCTGCAAAAGGATTTTGACTCCGGTCCGGAAGTAACCAAAGCCTGTTTATCCTGCCATAACATGGCTGGAGAGCAGCTGGCGAACACCATCCACTGGCTTTGGCTCGACCCTCAGGGCGGAAACAATACCAAGGTGGGCAAGGCCGGTTTGGTGATGAATAATTTTTGTATAAACATAAATAGCAACGAACCGCGCTGTACGAGTTGTCATATTGGATACGGATGGAGGAACAAGGATTTTGACTTCAGCAACCTAAAGCACATTGATTGTCTTGTCTGCCATGATCAGACCGGTACCTATAAAAAATTTCCCACCAACGCCGGTTATCCGGCTAAGCCCTTGCAGGAGAATCCTAATAAGCCCGGTCAAATGGGCCAGATGTTTAAGGGCAAAAAGTTTTTCCCTACCCCGAATTACACTAAAGTGGCTCAGAGCGTGGGCAAACCCACCCGGCGCAATTGCGGAACTTGTCATTTCTATGGGGGCGGGGGAGACGGAGTTAAGCACGGCGATCTGGATTCTTCCATGACCAATCCATCCAAGAGCTTGGATGTGCACATGTCCGAGAAAGGCCAAGATTTTGCTTGTCAACGCTGTCACACCACCAAGGCACACAAGATTTCCGGAAGGATCTACAGCACCCCCGCTTATACCGACCGCAAAAGCTTGGTGGAAGATGATCTAGCTCCTAAGATTGCCTGTGAATCCTGCCACACTGCCAAGCCGCACAAGGAAGGGAAAAAGCCCAACGACCACACGGACAGGGTCGCCTGCCAATCTTGTCATATCCCTGAATTTGCCCGGGCCCTGCCTACCAAGATGTGGTGGGACTGGTCCAAGGCCGGCCAGAAGATGGACGGCAAAACCAAGATTATGGGGCCGTATAATCGCCCTGTTTTTATGAAGAAAAAGGGTGAATTTGTTTGGAAGAAAAATGTGGTCCCTGATTACTACTGGTTTTCCGGGGGGATAGACACCGTCCTTGCTACAGACAAGGTAGATCCCTCGGGTGCGGTTAGATTGGCTTGGCCCATCGGCAACAGCAGTGATCCCAATGCCCGTATTATGCCTTTTAAAGTCCATGAGGGCATGACGCCGTATGATCCGGTGAACAACAATATGGTCATCCCCCATTTGTTTCCACGGGGAAAGAACGATACTCAGGCTTTCTGGAAAAGCTATGACTGGAATATAGCTGTGCGCGATGCAATGGATTATGTGGATTTGCCTTTCAGTGGGAGGGTGGATTTTGTTAAGACCAAGTATGTGTATCCCACGACCCATATGGTAGCCCCAAAGGAGGACTCACTTCGCTGCGTGGCTTGTCATACTCCCGAGGGCAGCCGTTTGAACAATCTGGCCGGATTCTATATGCCGGCCCGGGATTCATATACGGCTGTAAACTGGATAGGTTGGACCGTGGTCGTCCTTTCGTTACTGGGAATATTTATTCACGCAGTTGTCCGTATAATTTCGCGCAGAAAAAGGGAGAGCTGATATGACCAGTCAAAAAAGAATGCAACGGATCTATTTATATACAAGGTTTGAACGTTTTTGGCACTGGATTCAAAGCGTTTTGATTGCGGTATTGCTTATAACCGGATTGGAGGTGCACGGTACATTCAGTCTGCTCGGCTATGAGCGGGCCGTGTACTGGCATAACTTTACCGGCCTTACATGGCTTGTACTTTTTGCATTTATTATCTTCTGGCTTTTGACCACAGGAGAATGGAAGCAATATATCCCCACCACCAAGAAACTCTTCGAGGTGGTTCGTTATTATACTTCCGGGATATTCAAAGGGCATCCCCATCCGGTACAAAAGTCCCAAAAATCCAAACATAATCCTTTGCAGAGGCTGACCTATCTTGGGTTAACGGCTATACTGCTCCCTTTGCAGATGATAACCGGGCTATTGTATTATACTTACAACTCTTGGCAGAGCTGGGGGTTGGGCTGGATCAGCCTGAAAGTTCTGGCGGTTGTGCATATCTTGGGTGCTTTCGCTATCCTTTCTTTTATACTGGTCCATGTGTATATGACTACTACCGGTCATTCGTTAACCGCCCATATTCAGGCCATGTTCTCCGGGTGGGAGGAAGTGGAGGATGAAGCCGAAATAGATGAATGGGAGAGAGCAAAAGGAAGATAAGATTCCCTTAATTCATCCTATTTGTTTGTAACTTAGATGAGAAGCAGCGGTGGAGTCATGGAAATCCATCGCTGCTTTTTATTTTGGACCCAACTTGGCTTCTTTAGGTATTAAATATTTTAATGCATTCCGGGTTAGCTCAGGACGGGATTCACAATCGGTGCTCAATCATTTGCTCTCAGTTTGCTACCCACTTCCAGGTGAGAATAAACGCGCCCAGAGAAGGAGGGGCAAGGTCCATATTCAGCATGACACAACTCCAGCCCGGAAACAAAGCGAGGTATATTCGGCCTTGGGGATTTCCAGTGTCCCGATAAAGTCCAAGTATATCAAAACTCAATAAAAGTAGTGTACACAAAATTTGGGCTATTTCCAAATAATAAACTGATTTATATGAAACTTTGTTTTTAGTTATGGTAAGCTCAGGCTAAAGTTAAATAAGCCCGCAAAGACCCATTTTGGCTCCGCGGCCTTATTTTGGGGATGTCAAATTGACTAACCACGTGGGTCTTTTGGGTGAAGGAGGCTAGGAATTGGCTGGAGATAAAATATGGTGCAGGCTTAGAGTGACCATGGCTGCTGTTTCCCACCGCAGAATGCGGTTGCCCAGGGTGCGCAAATGTGCTTTTCTTTCCCGGAGGAGCTGTTTTTCCTTCCCGGAGAATCCGCCCTCAGGGCCTATGACCACAATGTTTCCCGGCGAGTGGAAATCTTCTTTGTCTAGAATGGCTTCCTTCGAAGTTTCCATAAGGGCCAGGAGGTTCGGATATGAGGTGCTTTTCTCCAGAAGTTCTTCCAGCCCGGAAGGATAGACGTTTATGGCAGGGATCCAGGGGTTTAGGCTCTGTTTGGCTCCGGAAATCACCGGCCCCAGCCACTTATTTGGATTCTCGCGCTTTAATCTGCCGGGGCTGTTTTCGCTTGCCCATATCGCTATTTCCCATGCCCCCAGCTCAGAAGCCTTTTCCAAAAGCCAAGATCGACGCAGACCTTTGGAACAGGCCAAAGCCAGACAGAGCCGTTTGTGGGGCGGGGCGATCTCCCATTCGGTTATTTTTTCCAGCTCTGCCTGATTCCGGGAGGCAGATACCAATTCAAAATGTCCCATCCTTCCCTGTCCGTCCATGAGCCGTACCCGGGTTCCTTCCTTCAAGCGCAATACCCGCAGCATGTGCACAGCCTCCTGGCCCGCGACTGTATAGGGTGGGTGCCAATTTTCCGGGGGGAGGTAAAAGGTGTGTTTTACTGTCTTTGGAGTTTTTTCGCGCCGCATGGATTCCTCCGTATCATGGAGTAAAAAGGACGTATTGAGGGAAAAGGACTATTAAGAGCAACACGGTTATTCCCACCAGCAAAAATGGCCAAACCTGGGCGAATATGTCCCGGATGGGAGCCCCGGACACCGAAGAGCTCACGAAAAGGGTGATCCCGAACGGCGGGGTCATCATACCCAGAATCAGGTTGTATACCAGGGCTACCCCCAGTTGAGTCGGGGGGATCCCCAAAGAAGCGGCTAGGGGGAGAATCGCCGGGACAACTAGGTAGATGGCCGCAGTGGTTTCCAGGAAAGTCCCCAGTATCAAAAGTCCGACATTTAGAATTACCCAGAAGCCCAGTTGGGCATTGGGGAATAGATGGAGCAAGTAATCGAAAATCCCGGTTAAGTCGAAAAGGGTCAAGCAGAAAGAAAAGGCAGCGGCGCAGGCAATAATTATGAGCACTTGAGCCGCAGAAAGGGCCGCTCGGAGAAATATTCCCGGCAAAAGATCAGCACGCCTTGCGGGAATAAAGAGGTATATGCCGCCCAGAAGGACAAAGCCCATTGCTGTTTCGGTGATGGTCAAAATTCCGGAAATCATGACCAGGATGAGGGCAAGGGGAGGCAGCAGGACCCGGGGGATTTCCTTTGCCAGTTCTTTCCAGCTTCCGCTAAAACGCACATCGGACAATTTTTTTTCCCGTGGATAGTTTATCAAAAAAATGCCTACAGCTGTGAGTATGCCCGGTATTATCCCGGCCGCAAAAAGGGAAGCGATGGAGGTTTGGGACATGAGCCCGTAAATTATGAGCGGGATGCTCGGAGGAATTATCGGTCCTAGTGTGGAAGAGGCAGCAATAAGCGTGGCGGAATAGGCCGGAGGATAATTGTTTTCCTTTAAAGCGGGAAACAGAACCGACCCCAGAGCAGCGGTCTCGGCCACCGCAGCTCCTGTCAGTCCGGACAGGAAAAAGGCCACGAAAATAGTTACCGAAGCCAGGCCGAGGTGCATTTTTTCCCCAAGTATTCTGGAAATATGTACTAACCGGGAAGTAAACCCACTCTGGAACAAAAGTTCTCCCCCCAGAAGGAAAAGGGGAACGGCAGAGAGGGGGTAAGAATATACTGCCCCCAGCATCTTGGAAGCCAAGAATTCCAGGGGAAGATCTAAGAATATGCCGGAAGCTAAAACTGCTGCAAAGGCCAGGGCGAGGGCTACTGGTATGCCGAGAAAGAGCCCTGCAAGCAGGGCGATAATGGTTGTGGTCATTTGTCTTTGCTCAAGACCGGGGTGTTTTTTTCTATCGGCAGACCGGAGAGTACTATGCCCATTCCTGTCCAGACAAAGGCCAAATAATTAAAGGCCATGGGGATCTTTATTACCGGACTGCTTTGGTTCCAATTGCCCGCGGCCGCTTTAAGTCCCGCCAACATAAACATAGCCCCGATAAAAAGGACAATTACGGAGATGAACGCTTTTTTTGCCTTGTGCGGGATAAATAGATCCAATTTGAGCAAGGCGTTCTGGGAGGCCAAGAGTCCCCCTCCGGCTCCGGTAAGCCAAACCATGGCCGTTTGGGTGATATCCACAGTCCATCCGCTGCTTTTGAGTCCAATTAAACGGGCTGCTATTTGGAAAATAAGCGAAAGACAGATCACCAATAACGCGCCTCCGGCTATCCCGGCGCTAATCTTCCGGTACCCTGCGGCTATGCCCGTTAAGGCTTGCTTAAGCATGGGCGCCTACTCAAGCTTCATTCGGGCGGTCCCCTGTGTATAAAAGGGCAGTTCCGTCTTTTCGGCCATGAGTTCCGTCTTGGCCATGGGAATTTTGAATTCTTTTTCTTCCGCAACATCCGGGTCCACATAAGCAAGAGCAATACTGTGCCCCAAAGAGGGAGCGAATGAGGCACTTGTTACCCTGCCCACCTTCCTTCCTTCCCGATATACGGGTGTACTCTGCCTTGCAGCGCGCCTGCCGTCAATTTTCAAAGGGATAAGTCTGGCGGACTCCCTGCCTAGAGCTTCCTTGCCGATATAGTCCGCTTCGGAATTGAGCATTGATGAATATCCAGCCTCCACCGGGGTGTGCTCGGTATCTAAATCCTGGCCGTAGAGAAGGAGTCCCGCCTCCAGGCGCAAGGTGTCCCGCGCCCCGAGTCCCGCCGGTTGGACCTTTTCGTTACCGACAAAAGCTTCCCATACAGTGAGGGCATGACTCCAAGGCAGATAGATTTCATATCCTAGTTCGCCGGTATAGCCGGTGCGGCTTACATTTATGGGGATGCCCCTCCAGGTTATATGCTGGAAATTGAAGAATTTGAGGGAACGCCATGCATATTCGGGCATCACTTCCTCCAGGACTTGTATGGACAACGGGCCCTGCAGATCTATCTTGGCTGTCTGCATGGTTTCGTCCCTTAACTCAACTTTTCTGCTCAGGTGGGATTTAATCCATTCATAATCGGTTTCCTGGCGGGCACCGTTAACCACCAGCATGAATTCATCCCGATCCAGGCGGTAGACCAGCAGATCATCTATCACTCCCCCGGAATGATTGAGCATGAATCCGTAGCGGCATTTCCCCGGAGAAAGGGTGTCCAGATTATGGGTGACTATTTGGGAAAGCTCGTCCGCAGCTTCGGGACCGGATATAAAGAATTCTCCCATGTGGGATATGTCGAATACTGCGCAGTTTTTTCTTGTCTGTTGATGTTCATGGATAATACCGGAATACTGCACGGGCATTTCCCAACCGGCGAAAGGGACCATCTTTGCCTTGTTCTCCCTGTGCCAGGAATCCAATGGGGTTTTATTCAGCGAAGCACTCATTTTCCGCTCCTTGGTTTTTTGCTGAAGTTTTCAATGTGTTTGAAATTAACAAGTTTCCATCCGGAAATGGCCCTTTTCCAGTTTAACTGCGTCAAATTTCGTAATTATTCGATCACGTATTAGGATACGCTCGCTCATGATTACTTAATTTCCTTGTTAAACAGAAAAAAATTTCATGTCCGAATTAAAAACCTGATAGTTCTAAATCCGAAAATTTTTGAATTTCCGGATAAGAACTAACTAGAGCTACCCGGATTTGGCCCGGCGAATAGCTTTCAGATCGTCTAGCAGTCCAATTATGTATCCGTAAAGCCTACGGATGTTCCTTCCGTATTGGGTCAGGGAATCTTCTTGGGCCTGTATGTATTTTTTTCGTAAATAGCGGTCATTTAGTATGTTTTCGCTCATGGAAATGGCCTTGGCTACCACTTGGTCAAAATAATCAACCATCTCGAATTTGAATTCGTTCAGGATCTTGTGCATGTATTGCAGCATTTCTTTGTAGTTGATCTTTTTTCCGTACAGTTTTCTTCGTCCCAAATCCTCCAAAAGCCTTATTTTTCTGGTCTGGCGAATGAAGCTGTATTTCTGCCAGACTTCATGATACAGATGCCCCAGATTCTGGAATTCTTCATAATTTTCCGGATTGAGCAGGTAGTTGTCCAACACTTTGATTACATTGGAATAGAACTCCTCGGAATAGCCCACTATTCTTCTTTGATGTTTGCTTAGCCATGCGTATAAAAATTTCAATCTCTTTTCATGGGTTTCCGTGTCCTCTACTATTTCCCTTTTATATTTTACCCGACCGGTGAATTCCCCTTTAACTATATCGTTTAGTTTGAGAGTAAGATAGGAAGTGTCCTTGATCAGGTTTATGCGGGTGCAGGGCTCGCCCGTAAGTGGGTCGACCAGTTCCTGGCGAAAAACGGAAAGGGCTCTGTCTTCTTGAACGTTGTTCGGGTCGTATTTGTGCTGTTTGTATATTACCCGAAGCAGGATGACCTTTTTTTCCGGATCGACAAAAAGGTTTTCCCGGCGCAAATAATCTTCTGTTTTTTTGTCCAGACTATCCAAGCGGGTGAGGGCCAATTTTTCCACGCGAGGGTAGAACTTGTGCTCCGGGTGTGAATAGATGGAGGTTATGCACCGGTCGGATTGGCCCAGAACACGGATGAGAAAATTTTCCCCGAGTTTGAAGAGCCTGCGGCTGAAAAGGGCCGCCGAGGTTCGTCTTTCCGACACTATGGGGAAACCGTAAAGTTCCATCAGAAAATGATAGACGAAGTTTCGGTTACGTTCATAGTAATAGTTGTTATTGGGCAGAAATTTTTTGATCCTCAACCCGAATCGTTTCATTTCGGTATCAAGGTCAGAGGGGAATGAAGCGTATGTACCGCTTAGGTAAAAGTCTGATTCATTATCCAAAGACATTACATGACCGCGGTCCATATGCAGGAGAAAGGGGAAAAGTGCCGGGTAGTTATTCAGGTCGTAAACTCCCCTTTTGGCGAATTTACGCCGGAAATGGTCCTGATTTTTTTTGGGCAGTTTTTGGGAAACGGTCTGGAGATTATGGTGTTTTATCTTTTCCGGGAGTGCGCACTTGTTCCCGAGAGGAGAAGGAAATTCTTCCTGCGGGGAATGAATTATATCAAACTGAAATATCTCGTTGAAATAGTCAATAGGTCTCTCAAAGGCCACCATGCTGAATCCGGGCAAGTGTTCAAACTCGTACAGATCGGCCTCAAAAGACGGTAAAAGTTCGCGGGTGTCGAGGAGGGGATATCTCTGGAAATCGAAATAGGGTTTGATCAGGCATTGTTGTGCATGAACAATATCCAGGTATTTTTTTAAAGCGATTATGTTGTTTAGTTTGAATTTGGGCAACGGGGTTGACTTGTTGGACCAGACAATATTTTCCGCCTCTCGAAAGAATTCGTACCACTTTCTCTTCATATTCTTGTGCAGTTTTTAAAAATTTTTAAAGATTGTTTTATTGGCAATAAGTCTTACAAAGGATTTTAAAGTTTAACTTAATTTTGTCTATAAGGCAAGTTTGAATAAAAAAAATTTTAAAATACGCTTTCTTGGCAGATGTAGGTTGAAAAATTAAATATGCATAAATAGAAAACAGCGTACGTTACAGGTATATTAACCCTAGATACGGATCAGATATAAAAAAATTGCTTTTATTTGCTTTTAAGGATAAGTGTATATTTCTGGAGGAGAGTTTTGTGTTTTGGGTATGTATAGTGCTCTGATACGCCTGTAAAAAATATGTTTTTGCAGACAGTGTTAAGGTTTAAGTTGAAACTGTTAAATAAATCAGAGAGTTGCAAAATTTAATCTGTGTATTTAACTCCATCCTTCGACTTTTTGTGCATATGTCTGGCCTCGGGGAGTGTTGACACCCAGCAACCGTTTTATCTATTTAGTTAGTTTCCATCCGGAAATGGCCCTTTTCCGTTATAACGGCGTCAATTTTGGTAATTATTCGATCCCGTATTAAGATACGCTCGCTCCTAATTACTTAATTTCCTTGTTAAACAGGAAAAAATCTCATTTCCGAATTGGAAACGTGATATTTCTAAACCCGGAAATTTTTGAATTTCCGGATAAGAACTAATTAGTTGTTTTAGCCCATAATCCGAAAGACAGAGCAGGGTCGCCGAAATGAAAAAATTGGACAAGTGCCCCCGGGCTGAGGTGAACGCCCGGTATTGCACATGCACGTACTATGAATGCCCCAGACACGGATTGTGTTGCGAATGCCTGCATTATCACCGTCAGAGGGGGGAGTTGCCCGCCTGTTATTTTACCCAGGAAGAGGAAAAAACCTACAATCGGAGTTTGGAGTTTTATTTTCAGAGGCATTTTAAGTAGTTCTTATCCGCAAATGGCCCTTTTCCAGGTTAACTGCGAGGGTTTTCGTAATTATTAGACCACGTATTAAGATACGTTCACTCATAATTATTAAATTTCCTTTTTAAACAGAAAAACATCATTTCCGAATTGGAAATTTGATATTTCTACATTCGGAAATTTTTGAATTTCCGGATAAGAATTAAGTAGTGGATATATATGAGCGCTAATTGTTTGGAAAGTATCCTGGGGATTGTCAGCAGCGTCTTTGACGCTTATTCAGCGGCCCTCATACTCAAAAAGGATGAGGAGAAGTATGCTATTGCCCACTCTTTCAGTCTCGGGGATCAAATAGATACCCAGAAGGAAATCCGTCCTGGCACTGGTCTTGTCGGCTGGATCCTGCGCAACCAAAGACCTCTTTTGATAAATAACTTTGACCGCGAAGTCAGCTGTCTAGGTTATTACAGTTCGGGGGGGGATTCGAAGATAAAGGCCTTTATGGGATGTCCCCTTTCCTCTAAAGAGGGAGTGCTCTGCCTGGACAGCAAAAAGACTTATTCCTTCAGTGACAAGGACCAAAAGATCCTGCACCAGTTTGTACAATTGGTGGAAAGGTTGCGTACCGGCTTGTGTGAGATTGATGCCAGCAGGCGCAAAGAAACCCTTTTTGATTGTATTACTTTGGTTTTGAGACTTCGTTCCAAGTATCCCAAGTGGAGGACATACTTGAATGAACTCTTGAAGCTTTTGGTTCACTACACCGGATTTAATTGCTGTTTCATGGTTAGCCGGGACGAAACAGGCAGTGGTTATTATCTTGAGGCTAGCCATAATTTGGAACTCAAATCGAAGCTGGCTGAAGGGCACAAATTCAATATTGATTCCGGTCTGATGGGATGGGTTTTGAAAAACGGAACTCAGGTGTTTTCCTCCGAAAAAAAAGGGGTGACCAATCTGCCCCTGTTTGGTAAGGAAGTGCAAACGCCGGATTTCGCTACCCTGTCCTGCCTGCCATTGGTAGTGCACAAAAAGACGAGAGGGGTTTTGGTTTTGGCGGACCGGGGAGAAGTGGGCTGTGATCAGAATATGAAGTCTTTTTTGCTTATTGTGGCTGACTATCTCGGTCTTTTTCTGGAGAATCTATATTTGCGGGCCAGGAGTTGATGAGTGACTTGCAGTAAATTTTTATTGGGGGGTGGGAATGGTCTGGAATAAATTGTTGGGATTTATGGGCAAGAATCTGGCTATGGACCTGGGTACGGCGAATACGCTTATGTATACTCCCCAAGACGGGATCGTGCTGGATGAACCTTCCATAGTAGCTCTATCCTCCAAGGACAACAAAGTCCTGGCCGTGGGCCAGGAAGCAAAGGAATTCTTGGGGCGGACTCCGAAAAGCATTATGGCCATCCGTCCGATGAAAGACGGGGTTATTGCTGATTTTGAAGTGACTAAGACAATGATTTCTTATTTTATCCGCAAGGTAATTAAAGGATTCAATCTAATAAAGCCGCGGATGGTCATCTGTGTCCCTACAGGTATTACCCCGGTGGAAAAACGGGCTGTTATAGAATCCGGTTTGCAATCCGGAGCAAGGGAAGTGCTACTCGTTGAGGAGCCCATGGCCGCGGCTATTGGCGCGGATTTGCCCATTGAGGAACCATTGGGGAATATGGTCGTGGACATCGGCGGAGGGACCACCGAAGTAGCGGTTATTTCCCTCTCGGCAGTTGCCTACTCCGAGTCGGTCCGGGTGGCCGGGGATGAAATGAATGACGCCATTCAGAGATATATTCAAAACAAGTATCAGTTGCTCATCGGAGAAAATATGGCAGAGACCGTGAAAAAGAAGGTAGGGGCGGCTGAACCCCTGCAAGAGCAGCGAACTTGTCAGGTTACTGGAAAATATGTGGTTAATGGGGCCCCGAAAGGAGTGGAAATAAGCGATAGAGAAATCGCCGAGGCAATCAAAGAGCCTGTAGGTGCTATCGTTGCCGCAGTAGGGCGAGCCCTGGACAAGACTCCTCCGGAATTAATTTCCGATATATTGGATCAGGGAGTGCTTTTGGCTGGAGGAGGAGCATGGCTCAAGGGCCTGGATTCTCTTATCAGCAATAAACTGCAACTGAAGGTGGTGGTGGATCAGGAACCCTTGACTACAGTAGTTAGGGGGACCGGCATTACTCTTGGCAATATGAAAAAATTTAGCCAGGTTTATTTGAACTAGAATCAAAGGCCGTCCTTCAGGAGAAAGGGAAAACCAGGTTGTTTTTCCAGGCAAAAATAAGACCCGGAGTAAGGAGTTCAGGCATTTCTTGGACTAAGCGGCCAAGTTCCTCCTTGTCCAGCAAAAACAATGATTCTGCTTCCCGAGTGTCCAGCCGAGGCATTTTTTGGATCTTGCCTGCAGAGAAGAAAGAAATCAGTTGGTAGTTGGTTTGGGCGCTGGCAGACACGGTATGTATCAAAGCGAGCCGGGGTGGGGAGAGTTTGGCTTTTCCCGTTAGATCCCGCCAAACGGCTGCATATGTTGACTCCCCGGCACGGACGTGCGTGGAGGCCAGCAAATCCAGACGCCGGGGGTAAGTTTCCTTTTGAGCGCTCCTTTTCCGGATGTAGGCTCTCCCGTGAATATCATTTACCGTAGCCATGACTATACGGTGATTCAGTCCCTGATAGCGGGCGGTTTCCAGGGGCATAACAGCCACGGGGCGGTTGTTTTTATCCAGGATTTCCACCATGTCGGAATTAGTTGAGGAGGCTTTATTCATTTCCTGTCTCTCTCGGATGCTTTTCTGATTTCCAGCCCCTCACGAGTTAAAGTGAAGTTCTGGGATGGATTTTGTGTGTTGCATTCGCCTGGTCCTTTCCGGTAACCAATTTTATATTTCGGGTCCTGGTCTTGTCATTAAAAGCATCCAAAAAGGGTCTGGAGAGAAAAATCCGCGACATCCGGTTGTGTCTGGATCCGGTGGTTTGCTCCCGATGGCCGAGATTCCGCCTTCTTGAGGGAAATGTTTTCTTGTGTATATCCGGGAAGGCCGGGAAGTTCAAGGTTTAAACCAGGAAGGGAAAATGTTTGGGCTCTTGGACACAGCGTGTGGATTTTTTATATTTTTCCGCCTGATCTTTTTGGATGCTTTTAACGAGTTTCCATCCGGAAATGGACCTTTTCCGTTTTAACGGCGTCAATTTTGGTAATTATTCGATCCCGTATTAAGATAGGCTCGCTCCTAATTACTCAGTTTCCTTTTTAAACAGAAAAGAATCTTATTTCCGAATTGGAAAGGTGATATTTCTAAACCCGGAAATTTTTGAATCTCCGGATAAGAACTAACGAGGGGGGCGCGCGTTTTCTAGGTCCCGCCAAAAAGGGGAAACCGGACCGAGAATAACTCTTAATGCAGACTGGCAAAATTACCAACTTGAATGCTGCCAAACTTTTTTTTCCTTTCAAAACTAGAGTCCGGAGGGGGCATCCCCCTTTGGCGAGACCTAGAAAACACCGGGGCGGTAGTTGGGCATCCCCAAAAATCTGGCGGAGAAAATCCATATCAAACGTCGAGGAACCAATGTTTGAATACCGTATGGAGGTCACTCCAGACTATATTGACGGCAATGGACATGTAAATAATGTCTATTTTATTCAATGGATGCAGGATGCGGCAATAGCCCATTCCGATTCCGTGGGCTGGACAACCGAGGAATACGGGAAGATAGGTGCGTGCTGGATCGTGCGCAGGCACGAGGTGGACTATCTTTACCCCGCTTTTGCGGGTGATCGTCTGTGCGTGCGGACCTGGGTCCGGGAATTTCGCCGGGTCAGGTGTGAGCGCTGTTATGAAATCCTTCGAGAAAAAGAAGAAAAACGCTTGGCCCAGGCCAAGACTTTCTGGGTTTTCTGGGATACAGTGGCTAATAAACCCAGGAGTATACCGGAGGAGATGGTCCGGGATTTCGGGGGATAGAGAGGTCCTTGGACGAAGGGAAGGGAGTTTTGTCTTTTCTTCGCCTAAATCTTTTCAATATTCAAAAGTGTATTTTGAACGTTTGGCCGTCGTTAGAGGCATCCAAATAGGATCTGGCGACTAAAATTCACAGGTAACGTAATAGAGCCGATAGAAACTAGTGGTTTTAGGCCCTTCCACCTACGGAATGGGTTTTAATATAGTTGCGCAACCCTGCGGGGATGGAATCATGTGGGATGACGTATCCAATCTGACTTTGCTGGGCAAAAGCAAAACAGAGTATCATAATCATGTAAACCCGGATATCCTGGAGACTTTTCCCAATAAATTCTCGGATAGGGACTATACTGTAACCATGACTAGCGATGAATTCACCTCGCTTTGTCCCATGACCGGCCAGCCGGATTACGGCCGCATCAGTGTACAGTATGTCCCGGATAAACTTTGCATTGAATCCAAGTCCTTCAAGCTGTATCTTTTCAGTTACCGCCAGGAACCTACTTTTATGGAAACAGTGACCAACAGGATTTTGGATGATCTTGTGGCCGCCTGTTCTCCCCGGAGTATGACTGTGCAGGCGGATTTTCGGCCTCGCGGGGGAGTGGTTATAAATGTCCGGGCCGCATATGTCGAATAGCCGGGAAGTTGTGGATGACATCGCTTCTGCTCTTGCAAGAAAGGTGCTGTATCTTTCCACTGCAGAGTCCTGTACTGGTGGCTTGATGGGGCATATACTGACCAATAGAGAGGGCAGTTCCCGCTGGTATAATGGCGGAGTGGTAGCCTACAGCAATCAGTTGAAGATGTCCTTTCTTGGTGTGAGGGAAGAAACCCTTCGGGATAAGGGGGCTGTGAGTCAGGATTGTGTCCGGGAAATGGCCCGGGGGATTACTTTTGCCTGCCGCACTGGAGCCGGGATTGCGGTTTCCGGGGTGGCCGGTCCCGGGGGAGGAACAGAAGAAAAACCGGTTGGCACGGTGTGGATGGCCTGGAAGATAAGAAATCAGGAATGGACAAAAGAGTTTTCTTTTTCCGGGGATCGGCTGCAGGTTAAGGAAAAATCCGCACTGTACGCTCTTGCCGAGCTCCGGGATTGGTTGCGGGGCTGATTATGCGCTTATTTGTAGCACTCGGTCTTCCTCCTGAATACCAGACAGTTTTGGAGGATCTACGCCGGGAATGGGAACCCTGTTTCCGGTCTCGTCTGAAATGGACAAAACCGGAAAATTGGCATCTGACCCTGAAGTTTATAGGGGAACAGGAACAAGAGGTTTTGCCGGACATCTGTTATGCTCTGGACGAGGTGGATGTTCCTTCTTTGACCCTGGCCGGGCATGACGGGGGTTTTTTCTCTGCGAAGGGAAAGGTTAAAGTGGCCTGGGTTAGTCTACAGGGAGATACAGACAGGCTTTCCGCCCTGGCAGATAGTGTGGACAAGTGTTTGGAGCCTCTGGGCATAGCCTCGGAAAGGCGTCCTTTCCGGCCACATCTAACTCTTTTTCGGGTAAAATCCTATGAATCGCGGGATCCGTGGCAAGATTTCCGGGAAGAGCTGTGCGGCTTGAGTTGGCCGCAGTTTAATGTGTCACATATACAGCTGTGGAAAAGCATCTTGACCAGGCAAGGGCCAGTCTACGAACAGGTGCATACAGTTCCAGGGGAGCAAATCAGGGAAGATAGTCGCCACGGTTGAATTTGAATTTTTCCGTGGTGGTCATGACTTCCAGTTCGTTTAGCATGTTGCGTAATTCCGGGCTTTGTTTGTCCATTTGGATGTTGTCCTTTATGTTCCGGATGGATTGGGATACTTCCTCCAACCCGGCATACATCTCTTTAAGGCTGGATTGAGAAGAATTCAATTGGGCTGAATATTTTTCCCATTTGCTCAGCAGATCGTCTATGTCGTTCATGACCGCGCTTTCCGAAGAGCTATTGTTAAAAAGGGAAAGTTGGGCATAGGTGGAAGAGGAAATATTTTCCGCACTCTTGTTTCCGGCCCCGGAGGTGCTTTTCTCGCTGGTATTCATTTCCTCATCCAGCATCCGGCCGAATTCCTTATGGCTCTTCTGGGGCTTGACCTGTTGCCCCTGCTCCTGCTTGCGTATCTGGTATATCTGTTCCGGGTTGATTTTCATTGAATCACTCCTTGAAAAACATTCCTTTTTTCCCCTTGTTAAAGGAATAGCAAATCCCTTGCCATAATCAATGGGTTGTTGCTTAAATAGTGTATAGGAAAAAAAAATTATGTTGGCAAGCCGAATCAAGTTTCAGCGATTAGTAATTATTGTTTAACTAGTTTCCATCCGGAGATTTTTGAATTTCCGGATAAAAACCAAATATAACAAGTTATTTTGCCGGGCTTTTTTTAAAAGCAGCCGGGGGTTGGCGGGATGAACAAGAAAAGGTTCAGTCTGTACGAGGTGGCTGAAGGTGTGCGGAGAGAGGGGGTGGTGGTTTACCCTACGGAAACGTTCTGGGCGTTGGGCGGAAGCGCCTTGTCCGAGAGTGTTTCCAGTAAAGTGGCCCGGATTAAGGATCGTCCGGAAAATAAGCCGCTTCCGGTGATTATAGGCGCCCTGGCACACCTTGACCGCTGGTTTAATTGCAGCCGGGAAGAGAGAGAAATAGCCGGTATGTTTTGGCCGGCCCCCTTGTCGATAATTCTTGAGGCCGGCCCGGAGCTGGCCGCGGGGACACAGGATGAGCAAGGACGGGTCTCTGTGCGTTGCCCGGCGCACAAAGAAGCTGCGCTTTTGAGCGTGCAGTCCGGCTGTCCTCTTGTTTCCACTAGTGCAAATTCCAGTGGAATGCCCCCTTCCCGGGATTTTTCCGATCTGGAGGAAAGTGTGCTCCGAGACTCGGATTATTGTTTGTACTGCAGGCAACTACCAGCCGGAGGTCTCCCCTCTACCGTGATTCGACTGGAGGAAGGGGGGAAGACCTGCCGGGTGCTTCGGTCGGGGGCGCTAAGCATTTCCCGAATACGGGAAAAAGGGTTAGAGTGCCTGCCCTTTTCCTAGAGTTTTTTGGGGGCCTTGCTATTTCCAGAAGATAAAAATCACAGGCAAAATCAGAAAACTCTATTTCTTGAGGTCCCCGGAGCGGATTTCGTTCCGCTTTATCTTTCCGCTGATGGTTTTGGGCAGTTCCCCTACGTACTCTATTACCCGCGGATATTTATACGGAGCGGTGACTTGCTTGACATGGTCCTGTATATCCTTGGTCAGCTTCTCTGAAGCCTCCCAGCCTTCCGCCAAGACTACAGTTGCCTTGACTGCTTGACCGCGGACCTCGTCCGGAACAGCAGTGACAGCGGCTTCGATTACGGCCTTATGGGTTATAATGGCGCTCTCTACTTCAAAGGGGCCGATGCGGTATCCGGAACTTTTGATCAGGTCATCTACGCGCCCCAGGAACCACATGTATCCGTCTTCATCCACCCAAGCCTTGTCTCCGGTATGATAAAATCCATTATAGAGGACTTTTCTGGTCCGTTCCGGCTCGTAGAGATAACCGCTGAACAGACCGAGCAGGGGGGATTCAGTGGTCTTGATGCAGACTTCGCCTTCCTCTCCCGGCGGGACCTGCTCCTCGTTTTCGTCCAGCAGGGTTATGGACCACATGGGGCTGGGCTTGCCTATGGAACCGGGTTTGGGCTCCATAAAGGGGAAAGTGGCGATCTGTATGGTGGTTTCTGTTTGTCCGTAGCCTTCATACAGGGGGAGGCCGGTATTTTCCTTCCAGGCGGTGTAAACGCTCTCATTCAGGGGCTCTCCGGCGGTGGTGCAGTGTTTCAAATGGCTTAGGTCGAACTTGGAGAGATCCTGGCGCACCAGAAAGCGATATACAGTGGGAGGAGCACAGAAAGAGTTTATTTTGTTCTCCGAGAGTATGCTCAAGAGTTTTTCCGGCTCGAATTTGCCCCGGAAGTCCCAGACAAAAATAATGGCTCCGGCCAGCCACTGCCCGTAGAATTTACCCCACATGGACTTGGCCCACCCCGTGTCCGAGAGGGTCAGATGGAGGTCTCCGGGGTCAAGATCGTGCCAGTATACGGCAGTCACTATGTGTCCCAGGGGATAGGTGTGGACGTGTTCGACCATTTTGGGCGGACCGGTGGTCCCGGAGGAAAAATATACAAAAAGGGTATCCTCCCCGCCTGGGCGTTTTGGCCCCGGATCAAATATTTCGCCGCCTTCTTGGATCAGCTGGCTATACTCTTCCCACTCCGGTGAGAGCGGGGAGTCTCCTAACTGGATCAGGATTTCGAGATCGGGACATTGCTGCCGTGCAGCTTCCATCTTGTCCGCGGCACTGTCCTCAACCACGGCTCCTTTGATGCGGGCAAAATTGACACGATATTCTATGTCCTTGGTGGTTAGAAGAGAAGGGGAAGGGACGGCTATTGCCCCCAGCTTGTGCAGGGCCAGCATGGTTACCCAGAATTCAACCCTTTTGTACAGTATTATTATTACTTTGTCCCCCTTGCCAATCCCTCTTTCTTTCAGGGCATTGGCCAATCTGGAGGACTGATAGGCGAAAAAGGCGAAATTATATTCCCTGCGAAGACCATGGTCATCCACATGAATCATGGCTGTTGTCTGTGGTTCCTTTTCGGCCTTGGCATCAACCACATCCAGGGCGAAATTGAAATTTTCCGGGATATCCAAATGGAATCTGTTCAGGAAATCTTCATAGTCTTTCGGGCGGATTTTTGTGTGCAGGTGCATGTAAAGAACCCCTCTTTGTTATTTTTTGCAAAGATTTTATTGTTTTAGCTGAAATAAAGTGCAAGTGGCTTCAGGTTAGGTGATCACGTCCAAAAAGCGGGCTTCACTGTTATCCAGACCGCGGAGCGCATGCGGTGTCCGGGAAGTAAAGTACAAACTGTCTCCCGGTTCCATGACCAGTGTCTGATCGTTCAGGCGGATTTCCAAACGTCCCTCGAGAATATAGATGAATTCCTGTCCCGGGTGGGCATTGAAGACAAGGTCTTTTTCCTCCTTGGGGGGGACTTGGACCAGAAAAGGCTCCATACGGCTATTTGCAAAACTATAGGCCAGGCTCTTGTAGTCGTAGTCCTTGCGCCGTTCCACGCTCATTCCCTTGCCGCTGCGCACCAGGGAGTAGTTGTGCAGGTGGGGTTCCTTTCCGGACATGAGCACGGTTAAGTCTACCTGACAGACTTTGGCCACTTCGAAAAGATAGCTTACCGGTATTTCCGTGGTACCGGACTCAAAAAGTTGGACTTGCTCCGGAGTAAAACCTGTTTTGAGTGCAAGGTCTTTCTGGTCCATATCCATGGCGTCGCGCAGTCCGTACAGGCGTCTGGCGATATCCTCATAGGCGGGGGTGGAGGAATCAGGCATCTTTCCATTCTCCTTTGGCTTTTTGTTTTAGGGCGGCATGTGTACGAAAAAACCGTCTCTTCCAGTGCAGGAGAATGGAAAAGACGGCTATTGCAATATTTAATTGCGGATACGGATATTTGCAAATGCGGAGCTCGTCAAGTCGGGAGACAGAGTCGGGTGGCCAGAGCAAGGGCTTGGCGAAGGCTCGAAGTATCCGCCTCTTTTCTCCCCACTAGTCCATAGCCGGTCCCGTGGTCCACGGAAACTCGGAGAAACGGGAGTCCCAAGGTTATGTTCACCGCTTCCTGGAAATGCAAAAGTTTCAGTGGAGCCAGACCCTGATCGTGGTACATGGCCAAAACTGCTCCATATTCCCCGCGGGAGGCGTGAAAGAAGATTGTATCCGCAGGATAAGGACCCTGGGCTTTTATCCCTTCTTGTCGGGCCTCTTTTATTGCGGGTTCGATTACGTCGATTTCTTCCCGTCCGATCTGACCGTTTTCCCCTGCATGCGGATTCAGTCCGCAAACCGCTATTTCCTCTTTTGTTTCTAGTCGTTGTAAAAAATCGCTGGTAAGACGCAGACAGGTCCGGATTCGATCTTTTGTTATCATATCCGGGACATCGCGCAGCCTTGGATGAGTGGTGACCAAACTTACCCTAAGGCGACTTCCGCACAGATGCATGCATACATTCTTGGAATCCATGCCGGCTGAGGAAGCCAAAAATTCTGTATGCCCGGGGAAATAAAACCCGGCCTCGTTGAGCATAAATTTATTAAGGGGGGCGGTAACAAGAGTGGAAAAATAGCCTGATGACAATAAATTGCAGGCCGTTTGCAGGGATTTTCCGGCTACAAGGCCGCCGTTTACAGTGGGTTCCCCGAAATCAGGGGTAAAAGTGACCTCCGGTTCTAAAAGCTTTACCCCTTCCCACTCCTCGTTGGCGGCACGGGAATGATCCACTTTTTCCCAGAATACGGGGCGGTTGTTTTTTCGGCAGTGATGCAAAAGTGAATCCTCCGGACCGATCAGGAGGATTTGAGCGCCGGGTGGGGCCAGTTCGTCCTCAGGTACCCGACATACAAGTTCGGGACCGAGCCCGTTGGGGTCGCCCAGAGTGAGTATTGTTTTGCGCACGGGATTTATTTCTGTTTGGAGTTTTTCATGCATTCAGTATAAAAGGTACAATCCATTTGATCGCAATATTGGTTGCCGGCTCGGCCGAAACAGTCGAAGTTACCCTCTTTTTTCTGGATGGCGCGGACTGCATCCACTTTGGTTGTGCCCACGCTAAAAGTCAGACCATGTTTCCGGCCGAGTTTTCTTATTTCCTGCATTTTCATGGGGCTCTCCCTTGGGTTGTTTCCATCCCTTTCCAAATACGCATTGCCAAAAATTTATTATAGCTGAGCGGGACAAAAATTTTTTTTAATCTTCGAGGCCGTAAGCCCTGGCATAAACCCGGGCGGAGTTGTCCCAGGAAAAATCGGCGTGCATGGCGTTTTGCCGCATCTTTTCCCACCATATTGGATCCAAGTATACCTCAAGAGCCTCATTTACGCTTTCCATAAAAGTACTGGGATCCGCTTTGGAGAAAACAAATCCGTTGGCCCCCTCTTCCGGGTATGCGGTAATGGTGTCGCGCAGACCGCCCACTGCAGTGGCTATAGGGAGAGTTCCGTAGCGCAGGCTATACATCTGAGTTAGGCCGCAGGGCTCATAGCGCGAGGGCATTAAGAAAAAATCACTGCCGGCCTGTATTTTATGGGCCATTTCTTCGGTGTAGCCAACTATGCCGGAGATATTTTGCGGGTATTTTTCCACCAGTTGCATTAATTGAGCTTCAAATTTCTGTTTTCCTTCACCCAGAATTATTATCCTCCCTCCTTTCTCCACTATATTTTCCGCTTTTTCCATGATCAGGTCAATACCTTTTTGTCGGCGCAGGCGCCCGATAAAGCCAAAAATAGGCATATCTACGGGTTTCTCGGGAAGGGATAATTCTTTCAACAGTCGTGCTTTGCATTCCTTTTTTCCGGAAAGGTCCCGTGCAGTAAAGTTGGCTGCTAGGTACTTGTCTGTCTCCGGATTCCATGTCTGATAGTCCGCTCCGTTGAGGATACCCCAAATTTTATTTTTGTTTTGGGCCAAGAGGCCCTCCATGCCGCAGCCGAATTCCGGAGTAAGGATCTCCGAGGCGTAAGTAGGGCTTACAGTGGTTATTAGATCTGAATAGGCAATTCCTGATTTGAGCAGATTGAAATTGTTGTAATATTCCACTCCGTCCATATGCCAGGCCTCAAAGGGGAGTCCGGAGTCCCAGAAAAGCCGGGAGGAGAATTGTCCCTGAAAGGCCAGGTTGTGAATAGTGAAAACTGTCCGTGTGTTTTTCCACAAGTCTTTGCTCTCTCTTTGGAAATAAATATATGCATTGGTCAGGGCGGCGTGCCAGTCGTGGGCGTGGACTATCCGGGGCTTGAATCCCATTTTTTCCATAAAGGAGACAGCCGCCCGGGAAAAAAATATGAAACGTTCGCAATTGTCGAAGTAATCGCCTTTGGATGTACAGTAATAGCTGCGGCGGTCAAAGTATTCCCCGCGTTGTATGAAAAATACCGGTATTCCTTTGAAATCGGTGTAGTAGATATCCGCGGTTATTTCCGGCCAAGGATAGCCGACTGGACAATCTTCATAAATAAGGGATATCTGGAATCTGGAAGTGGAAATCCTGCCGTATAGGGGAGTTATGACGCAGGGTTGCAAGCCTATATCTTCCAGTGCCTGAGGGAGTATGCCCACCACATCGGCTAGACCGCCACTCTTGGAAAAAGGGTATATTTCCGAGCTAATGTGGAAGATATCCGGAGTATTGTGCATTATGCTGTCAGTCGGTGCAGAGATTTTATTTTCGGCCATAATGTTACCTCAGGTGTTTCGGACTAGGAATACTCTCCCAGTTTCCTTTTTTCCGTTATGAAGTCTTCCAGGATCCGGCGGTGATCAAAGACCATTTCCGGTAGGTCGGTGAAGGGAAAAAACGATACGTTGATGGCGTCATCTCCGGCAAGAGGAGATCTGTCCGCGGGGGCATGGGCAACAAATACCGTGCTCATGGTATGTTGCCGCGGATCTCGGTCCGGATGTGAATAAACTCCGAGCAGGCTATCCAGAACAACGTCCATTCCTGTCTCTTCCTTGGCTTCTCTGCGGGCTGCAGTGTGCACACTCTCCCCGTAGTCAACAAATCCTCCGGGAAGGGCCCAGCCCAGCGGAGGATTTTTACGCTGGACAAGCAGAATATGCGCGGGAGGTGTGAAAATAATGATATCCACAGTTGGGACCGGGTTGCGGTAGTAAAGTATTGGTTGTCCGCAATGCGGACACTGTTTATACTCGGACATAGGCACCATTTCCCAATAGATAAAGTTAACACGGATATTTAGATCCATCATAACACGATACAAAGTAAATGCTAAAGAAAAACGGAAATGTTGACAAGATTTTAGTGGTCCATAAAGGAGCGCTTGGGGATTTTTTGCTTTTATGGCCGGTCCTTTTGAGCATTGTCCGAAAGTACAGAGGTAAAAGGATATTTTGGTATGGGCGTGAGGATTATCTACCCTGGCTTTTCCCCCTGGGTTTCGAGAAATGCCCCAAATATTTGTGCGCCAAGACGGACAAACTTTATTCCGCAACAAAGTTCCCGGAAGAACTCCAGGACTTTGAAATTTTTTGGTTTGGCGTACAAAAAAAAGGCGTTTTATTCTCCCGTCCCGGCTTCCAGTATATAACCGCTGTGGATGAAAAACGCCTAGAACATGTCCACGCAACATACCAGAGAAAGTTAGCCGGGTTGGGAGTAGGTTGGGCTTCTGATTGGCAAACGGTCTGGAAAGAAAATTTCGGGGAAGCCGGAGTGAAGGATGGCCCGCTTTTAATGTTTCCCGGGTCGGGCAGTACGGCCAAAAACTGGCCCTTGGTAAAATTTTTTGAATTGGCCGAGCGGCTTTATTCCTTGAACAAAGAAACATGTTTTGTCCTTGGACCAGTGGAAAGGGAAAAAGGAATAGATGTCTCTGATTTTAATTGTATTCATCCGGAAAATTTGCAGGAAGTTTCCAAAGTTATCCGGGGAGCGGAGGCGGTTGTTGGCAATGACTGCGGCCCCCTGCATCTGGCTGGGAATTTTGGACTGCCCGGGGTTGGGCTTTTTGGGCCGACCTCACCTATTAGATGGGGAGCATGCGGTCTAAGCTATGTACAAAGCCCCCTTTCTTGTTCACCCTGCACCGCTGCAAGGATTTCCTGTTTTCGCCCCGTTTGTATGCAGGAAATCCCCGTGGAGAGAGTGTTGGAGGCTTTGTTCAGGGATGAAGAAAAAGCCGGTTTCTCATAAAGAAAAACCGGCTTTGCCAAAAGGAGGAAAAAGTAATTGTTAAGGTTAATTAAATTATTGCAAATAGTGGACCAAGTCTGAGAAAAATAGTTTTATTAATTACAGGGTGTTATTAAAGCTCATTCAGGCAAAATGTTTAAAATTTTTGACTACCCGATCAACTATGGGAGTATTGGGAAATGGAGGGTAAAATTTTTTAAACTCTATCCCCTAGAGTGGTAGGAGGATATGCAGTAGTGAATGGAATTTTGAGCAGACTTGAAAATTCACGAGTCTCCTCGTGGAGCAAATTATTTTTGTTTCCTGGAACCGGAGAATTTTTTTCGCAGACCGGAGGAAATAAGTTCAGCTTCGGGGATCCTTAATCTAAGAGCTAAGAGGAAGTAGAGCAAAGCCATAAAGGGGACCGCGGCTACGCATATTTCGGAGGGCAGAGTTCGGTTCATAAAGACAGCGGTGGCCAGAATAAGCAGGGAAAGCAGGACTGTTTTGCGGGTGTGGGCAACTATGGTTCCCCATTTTCCGATTTTGCGGTTTAAAAAGATTACCAGCAAGATAACGTTGGTCCAGGAGGCCAAACTTACAGCAAGAGCCAGGCCCAGGTGATCCAGTTTCTGCATCAAAAGGTAGCCAGAGGCTATATTCAAAAGCATGCACAATACGGAAATAATAACCGGTGTCCTAGTATCTTCCAGGGCATAAAAAGAGGAAATCAGGGTGCGCACACAGGAAAAGGCCGGTAGTCCCAGCGCATATCCCAAAAGGGCGAGATCCGTGGCTGAAACAGCAAAGTTGTTGAATTCACCATGGCCGAAAAGGACTGCAATCAGTGGGCGCCCTAATCCGATCAGGCCGGCTGCGGCCGGGATGGTAATAAAAAGGGTGAGGGTCATGGAGGTGTTCAGGGTGTTTTTGAACTCTGTCCAGTGATTTTCCCCTGCCAGCGAAGATAGAGAAGGCAGGGCTGCTGTGCTTATAGCAACTCCGAATACTCCCAACGGGAATTGGACTAAGCGATCAGCGTAATATAAATAGGACACGGAGCCGAACTGGAGCATTGAAGCCAACATTGTCCCGATCAGGATATTTAGCTGGTAAGCGGCTGCTCCCAATATCGTGGGGAGCATAAGTCTTCCGACTTGCTTAACTCCGGTATGACGCAAGCATATGTTTCCTTTCCAGGTGAACTCTTTTGCCGCCAGAAAAGGCTGTTGCAAAAGCCATTGACCGAATCCGGCGACAATGACCGCCCAAGCTAGGGTGATGGCAACGGACAGATGGGATAAGTAGGCAATTCCGGCGGCCACTATAAGGGTGATATTCAGGACGCATGGGGCGAGAGCCGGGGCTAGAAAATGCCCTCGGGAATTCAGTATCCCCATGCACAGGGCCACGGAGGATATAAGGACTATGTATGGGAAACAGATACGCACTAACTGGGCCGTCAGGTCGAAAACTCCGGTATCCGCCTGAAAACCGGGAGCAATAACTGAAGTGATTTGTTCGGAAAAAAAGAATGCTCCCAGGCTTAGTGAAAACAGGATGATCAACAGCCATACTTGGACCGAGCGGGCTATGAGATCCGCGTTTTCTTTTCCCTCTTCCCGTCGGGATTTGGTGTAAACAGGGACGAAGGCCATGGTCAGGGAACCTTCGGCAAACAAACGGCGCAGGACGTTAGGCAAGCGGAAGGCCACAAAGAAAGCGTCCGCGACCGGTCCAGCCCCCAGAGTCGTTGCCAGGATCAAGTCCCGAAGGAATCCCAGGATACGGCTCAACAAGGTGGCCGCGGAGATTATACCTGCATTGCGGGCCATGTTCCGCGTGTGTCTGGACGCAGTAGTGTTCATATATCCAGTTCAGTTTGCCGGGTGTTAGAGAGTAGCTCTGAGTGGCTCGCGGTTTTACCCGAGTTATTGTCCCTACCAGAGGCGCCTGCAAAAAATATATTTTTGCAGGCAGTGTTAAGTTTTAAGTTGA
>CAYNNQ010000036.1:0-24561 GCA_964398785.1 uncultured Desulfovibrionales bacterium
TATAAAAATAAAAAAATCCCCTGCGTGGGGGGGGGGACCAAAAAAAAAGTGGGTTTTTTATAACGCCGTCGCCAAGAAAACGGGCGCACGCTTTTATTTAGCGGTCAGCGGGCAAAAACCCGGTTTAATTTTCCGGAGTCATTGCCGTAATTCCCCAGGGCGAGCATGAGAAGAATCCTGCATTTGGGGCCGGTAAGCTGCACCGGGGCCTTCAAGCAGCCCTGATGCACAAGGGTCTGTCCCCCTCCCCGGTCGCCGTAAATGGGTTGAAATCCCCCGTGATACACCCGGGTGGAGATGACCACGGCCACACCCCGGTCCAGGGCGTGTTTTACCGCCTCGTAAGTGGCAGCATTCAGGTTTCCGGCGCCGAGGCCGTCAATCACCAGTCCTTTCACGCCGCTATCCACGGCACTGCGGATCAACTCCCCGTTTGCGCCGGAGTACGTGGCAATGTAGGCCACCCGGGGCAGTTTGTCCGGGAGGGGGATATGGCGCCTTGGACCGCGTTCATTGTAGCGGATTACCCGACCGTTGAATACATAGCCGAGATACCCGGCCGGTCCGCATTTAAAGGTCTGCGGATTGGTCGTGTGTGTCTTGCGCACGTTTTTCGCGCTGCTTACATATCTGTTCAGGGTCACGGTAACTCCCCAGTTTTTCGCCTTTTCCGAGCATACCTGCTGGACCGCGTGCAGGATATTGGCCGGACCGTCCGGATCAAGGCTGGAGGCGTCATTCATTGCCCCGGTAAAAACCACGGGTTTGTCCGTATTCAGCGTAATATCCAGCATGTACGCGCCGATGGCCATGGTGTCCGTGCCGTGGGTTATCACCGCGCCCTTGATTTCCGGGTCTTTAAGTATCCTGTCCACTGTTTTGCTGAGTTCGGCCCATATCCTGGGCTCCATCTGCGAGCTGTCGATGTTGCAGAAGTTTACCACCTTGATGTTGGCGATCTTGTCCAGGCCCTTGACCGCGGCAACCAACTCCGACCCGGACACGGAAGGGACCGCGCCCTTGCTTTTGGATTTGGTTTTTTCCGCGATAGTCCCCCCGGTGGATATGATGGCCACGGTGGGCAGCTCGGGGTTGGAACCGACGGTGGTGGACTTTGGGGAAGAGTCTTCGAGTTTGTGCAGGACCCTCTCCGCCGGTGTTTCGGCGGCATGCCCGGCGGAAAAGACAAGGGTGGCCAGGACTAAAACAAAAAGCGAACAGACAAAACGGGTCGCGGGCAAAGTGCTTTTAAGCAATGTTGTCTCCTTTTCCGGGGATTTTTTATACAAGGTGAATGATCAAGGCCCCCCAGACCGTGAGCAGGACGTTGCCGATGGCGTAGGGAACCGTGTATCCGATTACCGGAACGGCGCTGTCCGAGTCTTCCTTGACCGAGTTCATGGCCGCGGTGCACGTTCCCGCCCCGGTCATAGCCCCCATGAGCAGGATCGGGTTCAGCTTCAGGGCGTATCTCCCGAATATCCAGGTCAAAACATGCGGAATCGTGGTCAGAAGTATTCCGGCGATCAGTATGGTCACCCCGGCCTGCTGCAGGGCCTCGATGGCCTTGGGCCCGGCGGAGATGCCCACGCAGGCGATAAACAGGTTCAGGCCCAGATCGGTAAATATCCACAAGGCGGAGGAGGGGATCGTTCCGAATGTGGGGCGAAGCGAGCGCAGCCAGCCGAAAAAGAGCCCGGATATGAGTACTCCTCCGCCCACTCCCAGGGTCAGGGGAATCCCGTCGATGGGGATGGAAAAAAGGCCCAGGAGTGTGCCCAGGATAATGCCCACTCCCACGGTAATCAGATCGGTAACGCTGGATGCGCGTTCCGGATAGCCGATTTTCGCGGCCAGTTTTTCCACGTTTTTCTTTTCCCCGATCACCTGCAGGGTGTCTCCGGTATGCAGTTTTAAATCCAGGCCGAAGGGCAGTTCGTGTCCCTGGCGGAAAACGTGGCGGACGAAGCATCCCCGGGAGTTTTCGTCCACAATGCTTTGCACGGATTTACCGTCCAGTTTTTTGTTGGTCAGGCAGATATTGAGGATTTCACCCACAATCTCCCGCAGCTCGCGGTCATCAACTTCCTCCCCGACCATTTTGCCCGCGGTGATCATGTCCGATTCCAGTCCCACCAGAAGTACGGTATCTCCCTTTTTAAAGACAGTATCCGCATCCAGGCTATCAATGATTTCCCCGTCTCTTTTTATCCGGTCCACGGAAACCCGCTCCGGAAACATGTTCTCATTCACTTCCAAAGCCCGGGCCCCGACAAGATCTTTGTTTGTAAGCCTAAAGGCCCGGGGGCTGGCCATGTTTTCCCATTGAAAGGCCTCGATTGATTCCGCGGCCTGGACCTTGCCCAAATCCTTCTGGGCCTGCCGGGCGGATTTTTTCATGTCTATCCTGCTGACCGCGGCCAGGACCTTGAGCAGGATGATGAGTCCCGCGGTTCCGAATATGTAGGTCACGGCATAGGCAACAGCCAGATCGGACTGGAGGTGGATCTCCAGGGAGTGTTTCATCCCGGCCAGATTGTCCAGTGCGGTCCCGGCCGTGCCGATGATCGCGGATTGGGTGAGCGCCCCGCCGAGCATGCCCGCGGTATAGCCCTTGTCCAGGCCGAAGGCCCGGCCCAGTATTACGGCGCAGACCAGGGCGACCACGGAGAAGAATACGCCCACGCTCACGTATTTCATCCCGCCCCGTTTGAGGCCGCTTATGAAATCCGGCCCGACCTTGTAGCCTATGCCGAAGATAAACAGGTCAAAGGCGACCGTCTTTAGTATGCCCAGGTCATAGTGCGTGTCCTGGCCGAGGATGATCGCGCCCAGGGCGATCCCTACCAGAAGGACGCTGGTGGTCGCGCCCAGGGAAAAGCCTTTCACCTTTACCTTGCCCAGCGCATACCCGCCGGCCAGGGCGGCGAAAAGAAGAATCGAGGGATTGTTTCTCAGGAACTCAAGGATGGATTCCATACAGCTCGCTCCAATTTAGTTTTAAGGGGATAAATATTTCCGGTTTGTACCAAGCAATTTGTGCAAGACATTATTTAAGCCTGCAAAATTAAGGGGCCTCGACGTTTGATGCGGATTTTCTCCGCCTGATCATTTTGCATGCCAAACTTCCGGCCCGGAGTTTTCTAGGCCTCGCCAAAGGGGGATGCTTGCCCCCTCCGGACTCTTGTTTGTGGAGGAAAAAGTTTTGCTGCATTCAAGTTGGTAATGTTGACAGTCTGCATTCAGAGTCGTTTCCCGGTCCGGCTTCCCCCTTTTGCCGGGGCCAAGAAAACGCGCGAGCCTCTCGTTAAAAGCCTGCAAAAAGATCAGGCGGAGAAAATATAAGAATTCCACACGCTGTGTCGGAGAGCCAAAATTAAAATACCGCATCCGGCACTCAAATTCAGAATTTGAGTGCCGGATGACGGTGCAAAAGTTCAGGTAATAAAAACAACCAATTGTTGCTGACCTTTCTGAATAAAGGGATTCTATTTGCCGGAAAACTGCTGAAAATAGTCCTCCAGAAGTTCGCTTATGGCCTTGCCGATTCTTTCATAGTCCTTCTTGAACAGATTGGCCAAAGAGACCCGGACCGACATTTCCGGGGCGTCAAATCCGCCTCCGTCCATGAGGACCACGCCCTTTTCCTCGGCCAGGCGCCAGACGAAATCAATGGGCTCGTGCGTTTTTTTCATCCAGTCGGCAAATTCATCTCCGTGCCTGTCCTGGGCGAGTTCGTAGATGTCTATGGTTGTGTAATACTGCGCATAGCAGGGCAAGAGCCCTCCCTGGGTGCCGAGCGCATTGTACAGGGCGCTGTAGCGTTCATGCACGATATCCTGGACTTCCTTGCGGTACAGGCGGCTGTCCACGTCCAAAAGCTCCTGCAAAGAGAACAGAACCATCATTACATGCTGCGGCGTGGACAGCCCCGAGGTGTGGTTAAGGGCAACAGCCCGGCTGTCAGCCACAATGCGGTCGATCAGCTTCAGTTTTTCCGGTTCGGTGGAGATGGATTCATAACGCTTGTGCATCCCGGTCTGTTTTTCTTTGGGCAAATCAGCGATCATTTCATCCAGGACATTGTCTTGGTAAATGCCGATAACTCCCAGTCTCCAGCCGGTGGCCCCGAAATACTTGGAATAGGAATAGACCAGGATGGTATTTCTGGGAGCTGTCGCGGCCAGGGATTTGAAGCCGTTTACAAATGTCCCGTAGACATCGTCGGTGAGGATGATCAGATCCTTTCTTTCGTTTTGGACCAGATCGGCGAGCATCTTTAGGGACTTGTCGTCCACGCTTACCGAGGAGGGGTTGGAGGGGTTGACCAGGAAGAAGGCCTTTATCGAGGGGTCTTTTAGCTTTTCCAGCTCCTCCGGAGGATATTGCCAGTCATGGTGTTCGTCCTGTTTGATCTCCACGATTTCCAGTTGATAATCGTTTAGCGGGGGTATCTCCAGATAGGGTGTGAAAATCGGTGTGCCCAGGGCGATCTTGTCCCCGGGGTTGATCAAGAAATTTTCCTTAAGGGAATTGAAGATGTAAGTCATGGCCGCTGTTCCGCCCTCGACCGCGAACAGGTCCATGGTGTCGTCCGGCGGCTGGCTGTCGCACATGGTCAGATTCAGATATTCCCGGACTATCTCCTGGGAGTTTTTGAGCATCCGGTCCGGGGTGGGGTAGTGATCCCCGAGAATGGCGTCGACCATTTCCGCGATAAATTCATCCCCGTTTAGCTTCAGGGTTTCGGTTACATATTTGTAGGAGTTATTCAGAAACTCGGCCCCTATATGCTCGGATTTCCTTTGGCAGAACTGGACAAAGCGCTCGCCCATTCCCTGTCTTTCCGGAGCACCGGCGAGACCGGGCCGGCTCAAGACCCGGTGCCCTTCTTCCAGGGCGAAATTGCCCAAAAGGAAAAAGGCCTCCCTGGGCAGCGTGGCCACCCAATTGGGGTTGCCTCTTCCCGCATTGAGCATTGTCTCTTCCTGCCGGGAACCGGCCATGGAAATCAGCTTGTTTTTCAGTTCAAACGGGCTCAGTTCCTCGTACTTTTTCTCTTCTCGGGCGTTACCCATAGGTCCTCCTTTTGCGTGGGCTGGATAATGTTATGCCTCTTCAGGCCGAAATGGTTAAACCAGACCTTGATCAAATTATACTTAACTCTGGCACCTTAAGTTCATAAATGTCAATCGTGTAATTGTTTTTTGTCCTCGGCGCTTGACATGGAGTTTTTCCGGATGTGCTGTTTTCCCCGCTCCGGGAATGTTCCTTGTTCAAGTTCCCGCATCCGGGGCGGGCCCGGACAGTGCCTGAAACGGCCCGGTCCTCTCCATAAAAAGCGACCAAAAGGATCGGGGAAGAAATACAAAGACCCTTTATTTTGCAGAGCACCCGCGTTTATTGACAAGAGTCACGCTTGGCCAATAGAGAAAATGAAAAGAATTCACACGCTGTGCCGGGGAGTCTAAGATTAAAGGAGACAAGTGTGGCAGTAGGAGCCGAAAAATGCAGCCGAAAATATTTTAAGGCCCGGGCCGAGGTGATGAAGGCCCTGGCCCATCCCTCGCGGCTTATGATGGTCGAGGAGCTTTCCCGGGGGGAGAGGTGCGTGTGCGAACTTACCGAGCTGGTGGGTTACGATATCTCTACGGTGTCCAAGCACCTCAATATATTGAAAAAATCGGGAATTGTCCGGGACGAGAAAAGGGGGAAACAGGTCTTGTATCATCTAAACACCCCTTGTATAATGGATTTTTTTTCCTGCCTGGATGCAGTCTTTTTTGGGCAAGAGGGATAAGATATGTCTCTGACGAAAGGAATGGAGCATTCATGGATACGATCCTGCTGTTAAGAGGCAACCGCAAAAAGTCGAATGCTGGACTCAACCGCACAGATAAAACATTGCAACTATATGATTTCACTTAAAACTTAACACTGCCTGCAAAAATATATTTTTTGCAGGCGCTTCTGTTAAGGGCGTCCGAAAAGGATCAGGCGGAAAAAATATAAAAAATCCCCACGCTGTGTGGAAGAGCCCACTTATTGATCTTTGAACCAGCAACAGGTAATTGCGTCCCTCCACGTTTTAGGTGTTACTTAAAAGGTTTGAATAACCTGCTGAATTAAAACGCTTTTGGGAGGGATTATGCGTTCGGGAGTAAAGATCGGGTCCATTTTGACTCTTTTTCTTTTGGTTTTAGGGGTGGGGCAGGTATATGGTTCCGGATTCGGCATATACGAATGGAGTGCACGGGGAAACGCCTTGGGCGGAACACTGGTGGGCAGAGCAGACGATGCCTCGGCCGTAGCCTATAATCCGGCGGGCATGACCCAATTAAACGGGACTCGTGTCATGGCGGGTATAAGCGGAATATCCCCTCAGGTGGATGTAGTGACCGAAGCCGGGGGAAAGACAGAGACCACCAACGGTGAAAAAAACCTCTGGATGCCTCCGCACGCTTATGTTACCAGTCAATTGAACAAGCGTTACTGGCTTGGTGTGGGCGTCTTTTCCAGGTTCGGACTGGGCACGGAATTTCCTGAGGACTGGCCTGGCCGATTCAATACCACCTACGCCGGGATAAAATCGGTTTCCGTTAACCCCAATCTGGGGATGAAGCTCACCGAGGATCTTTCCCTTGCGGTTGGAGTTGAGGCCATGTGGTTCGAGTTTACCAAGGAGAAATTTATTGATCCAGCAGAGTATGGCCTTCCTGGCACTCCCTTCAAATCCAAGCTGAAAGGGGATAGCGTGGGCTACGGGTTTGACGCCGCCGTGCATTACACTCCCACGGATTGGCTGTCTCTGGGGCTAGTTTACCGTAGCGAGATTGACCAGGAAGTCCGGGGGAATGCAGACTTTGCTACTGAGGATCAAGCGGCGGGTGTTAAAAAAGCATTCCCGGATGGAGGCGCGCACGGGACAATTACCCTGCCCGAATCCTGGAGCCTGGGTATAGCTGTCCGGCCCCTGGAGGAGCTGTCCATTGAGGCGGATGCGGTGCGCACCGGCTGGAGCAGCTATGAAAAATTAACAATGAATTACGATGAAGGAGTTTTAGGTAAACCTTCTACTACAACCCGCAAAGAATGGGAGGATACCTGGCGTCTGCAGTTCGGTGCGGAATACAGCATAAACGAGATGTGGGATCTGCGGGCCAGCTACGTTTACGACGAGAGTCCCATCCCGGACAACCATGTGGACTATATGGTCCCGGCCAACGACCGTCATCTATATGGTGTGGGAACCGGCCTGCACTGGGAGAGCTGGACCGTGGATGTTTCCTACACCTATCTGCGAATCGAGGACAGAAACGTTAAAGATTCCCGCACGTCAGGGGTTCTGGACGGGGAGTTCAAGAACGGACACAGCCATATAGGCGGTTTGAGTCTGGGATACAAATTTTAGTTTGCATCCAGCTTGCAACCTGTTTAATATAAAAGGGAAGGGTGTAAAACGCCCTCCCTTTTTTAATTAAGGCCTCTGGCGAAGGGCAGGGATTCTTTGGGGTTTCCCCTCTGATCTTTTTTGACCCAAAACTTGCGAGCTGTCCTTAAAGTATCCAAAGGAATCCGCCAAGGAAATCCACAGCTTGTGACTGAAAGCCTTGAAATTTGGAAATAAACTCCAGGAGGTGCAATATGCAGGATCTGGTGACTCAGACCGATGAAATGTTCAAAAGCTTGAGCGAGGATATGCCCAAGCCGGCAAACAGCTTTATGAATTTTGTAAAAACCGCCAAGACCAAAGGGGTCCTGGATTCCAAATTCAAGACCCTTATCTGTGTGGCCCTGGCGGTTAGCCAGCAGTGCTCCTGGTGTATTGCAGTACACGTGCAGAATGCGGTAAACGAGGGGGCGAGCAAGGAGGAAATCCTGGATGCGGCCATGATGTCCGTGGTAATGGGCGGCGGACCGAAAATGATGTATTTCAATGTCCTTTACCAGGAACTGGAGAAATATTTTTAATAGCTGTCAAATGGGTATTGTTGTCAGTCAGCTTTTAGATATGTTTCCCGGTCCGGTTTCTCCAGCACTCAAAATTTGAATTTTGAGTGCTGGACCAAGAAAAATTCCGGGCCTTTCGTTAAAAGCATCCAAAAAGGTCAGGCGGAAAAAATATAAAAAATCCGCACGCTGTGTCGAAGAGCCTATTTTTTGGGCAATTCCGAGGTTGGAGATGTCGTCCAAGATTCTTAATCAACGCAAATGCTGCCTTACTTCAATGGAGGTAAATTATGTCCGCATCGGTTTATTTCTGGAATTTACGGGCCTCGCACAAAGCGCCCTTTAATTTGCGCATAAAACGTCTTTTGAAAAATGCCGGGGCGTCCGAGGGCCTGGAAGAGGGTGCTCTTACTGCCGTCAAGATACATTTCGGAGAGCAGGGAACCACAGGATTTATTTCTCCTCTGTGGATAGCCCCGGTTTTGGAATATCTGCGCAAGTCCGGAGTAAAACCTTTTCTGACCGACACGAACACCTTGTATATGGGACAGAGGGGAGAGGCCGTGTCTCACGCTTTGCAGGCAGCCAACCACGGGTTTGATCCCAAACTCCTGGGAGCTCCTGTGAGCATAGCTGATGGCCTGAAGAGCAACCACGAAAGGACTGTTCCCTGTCCGGGGAAACATTTTGATCGGGCCTATATCGCTGGGGATATCCTGGACGCGGACTGTTTGGTCAATTTGAGCCATTTCAAGGGGCATGTCCTTACCGGATTCGGAGGTGCGCTAAAGAATATCGGGATGGGATGCGCTACAAGACAGGGCAAAATGCAGCAGCACTGCGGAACCGGGCCCAAGGTGAAAGAAGAGAATTGTGAAGCCTGCGGGGCCTGCCTGGAAGTCTGCGCCCCCGGAGCTTTGTCCCTGGATGGCGGAGTTATTAATCTGGACAAGGACAAATGCGTGGGATGCTCTTCCTGTATCCGGGTATGCCCCACCGGTGCTTTGCAGGTGGATTTCGAGATAGAATTCAAGGACTTCGTGGAAAAGGTGGCTGATTATGCGGCTGCAGTCCTTTTCCCCAGGGAAGAGAAAGTCCTGCACGTGAATTATGTGCTTAACGTCTCCCCGGGGTGCGATTGTCCCGGCTTCAACGATGCCCCGATATGTCCGGATATAGGCGTTCTGGCTTCCTTCGATCCGGTAGCTCTGGATCAGTGCTGCCTGGATTTGGTCAATGAGGCCCTGCCCTTGCACCCGAGCGACCTCCCGGAAGGCATACAGCCCGGGGAGGACAAGTTTGAGGCTTCGAACAAAGGCACATACGGCCAACACATGCTTGAATACGCCCAGGATCTGGGGCTGGGTACCCGAGAATATCAGCTCTCCCGGGTATGATGCCCATATTGAAGCGGGCAAGGCAAAAAAAAACGAGGATCTGTTTAGACGGCATTCCTTTCCGGAAGGTGTGCCGTCTTCATTTTACAACCCGAGGGGTGTAGGATTTCCGGGCAGGTGAGAAAGAAACGTGTTCATTTATGCCCTCTAAATTCAGGTGGGGAGGGCTAAGTCCAATCTTTTCCCCCCTTGCTGTGCCGCCGCAACGCATCTTTACATTTTATTCCTTATCAGGCAAATATCTTTTCTTTGCAGAAATGTATCCCGGAGTTTAGTTATGCCCAATCATCTTCTTTCCATATTGGATATGCCTTATTCCTCAGCACATCAGACACTCAAGCGTGCTCTGGAGTTCAAGTCCGGGGAAAGAGACGACCTTTTCCTGAAAGGCAGAGACATTGTCCTTGTTTTTGAGAAATCCTCCACCCGGACCCGGGTTTCCTTTGAGGTGGGAATATCCCAACTGGGGGGAAACTCGATCTTCATGACTCCCAACGAATGCCAGCTGGGACGCAATGAGCCGTTAAAGGATACTGCCCGCGTACTTTCCCGTTATGCGGACGGCCTTGTAGTACGAACCTTCGGGCAGGAAAAACTGCAGGAGATGGCCTATTACAGCACGATACCCTTGATGAATGCGCTTACTGACCGCTATCATCCATGTCAGGTCATGAGTGATCTCCTTACCATCCGGGAAAGGGAGGAAGAATTCTCCGATTTGAAAATCGCCTGGGTGGGGGACGGGAACAACATGGCCCATTCCTGGGTCAACGCCGCCCTGTATTTTCCCTTTCAATTGAATATGGCCGTACCTGAAGGATATGAGCCTGACCCGGAGATACTTTCCGCAGCCCTGCAGGCCGGGGCGAAGATATTTTTGACCCACGAGCCCGAAGAGGCCGTGCAGGGAGTAGACTATGTAAATACTGACGTCTGGGCCTCCATGGGTCAAGAGGATAAGCAAGAGGAAAGACAGAAGGCATTTGCCGGGTTTCAGATCAACGAAGAGCTTTTGTCCGTGGCCTCCTCCGGGGCTAAAGTACTGCACTGCTTACCGGCCCACCGCGGTGAGGAAATAAGCGAAGAGGTCCTGGAAGGGGAGCGCTCGCTTGTCTGGGACCAGGCGGAAAACCGTATGCATATGCAAAAAGCACTGATGCAATGGGCCTTTCTCAGGGCCTGATGGATTTAAGTGGAGAAAATCTGATGAGTAAGCTAGATAAGGTGGTAGTGGCCTATTCCGGAGGACTGGACACTTCAGTGATTCTTAAGTGGATAAAAAGCAAGTATGGATGTGAAGTGGTTGCCTTTACCGCGGACCTGGGGCAGGAAGAGGAACTTTCCGGTCTGGAGCAAAAGGCCCTGGAAACCGGGGCGGTCAAAGCCTATATCGAGGATCTGCGGGAAGAGTTCGTCCGCGATTTTGTTTTTCCTGCCTTTCGGGCTGGAGCAATTTACGAGGGCCGTTATCTTTTGGGTACATCCCTGGCCCGCCCGCTTATAGCCAAGCGCATGGTGGAAATCGCCCGGGAGGAAGAGGCGGACGGAGTGGCTCACGGGGCCACCGGCAAGGGGAATGACCAAGTCCGCTTCGAACTGGCCTTCACCTCGCTTAGTCCCGAATTGAAGATAATAGCCCCATGGCGGGAATGGGATCTGGCCTCCCGGAGCGACTTGATAGGTTTCGCTCGGGAAAAGGGCATATCCGTGCCTGTAACGCAAGACAAGCCGTACAGCTGTGACCGCAATCTGCTGCATATCTCATTTGAGGGTGGGGAGCTGGAGGACCCGTGGGAAGAACCGGGAAAAGGGACCTATTTTTTGGCTGTACCCGTGGAGGAAGCCCCGGACCAACCGGAGATCCTGAATATCGGGTTTGAAAATGGGGACCCGGTGAGCATAAACGGGGAAAAATTTACTCCGGCCGTGCTCTGGAAAAAGTTGAATCAAATCGCGGGAAAGCATGGCATTGGCCGTTTGGATATGGTGGAAAATAGGTTCGTGGGCATGAAATCGCGCGGGGTGTATGAGACCCCTGCCGGCACTGTCCTGCATCTGGCCCATCGTGATCTGGAGGGCATCTGCCTGGACCGCGAGGAGATGCATTTACGGGATTCCCTGATTCCCAAATATGCCCGGACGGTGTACAATGGTTTCTGGTTCGCGCCGGAACGCGAATCCCTGCAGGCCCTGGTGGACCAGACCCAGAGCAAGGTTACCGGAGAAGTCCGGGTTAAATTGTACAAGGGCGGAGTGTATCCGTTGGGGCGCAGATCGGTCTATTCCATGTACAATGCAGATCTGGCCACGTTTGAAGCGGATCAGAGCTATGACCAGAAGGACGCCGAGGGTTTTATCCGTCTGCAGGGATTGCGTTTGGCCGGCCGTGGTGAACAGGGCAGAAATTTTTAGGCTCCTTTTGAGGATACAGATGGCCGAGAGAAAAGAAAAAAACAGGGAAAAGCCGTGGGGCGGGCGTTTCGGTCAGGATACTGCCCCGTTGGTCGAAGAGTACACACAATCTGTTTCCTTTGATCGTTTTTTGTATTCCCAGGATATAAGGGGGTCCGAGGCCCATGCGCGCATGCTCGGGAAACAGGGGATACTTGACCCGGATGAGGTGGAAAAGATCCTGGAAGGATTGGACCATGTCCGGGAAGAGATAGAGTCCGGGGAGTTCGAGTGGCGGAGCGACCTGGAAGATGTGCACATGAATATTGAAAACCGGTTGACTGAGCTCATTGGCCCCATCGGTAAGAAACTGCACACGGGGCGCAGCCGCAATGACCAGATCGCCCTGGATTTCCGTCTGTATGTAGGAGAAGCCTTGGCCGAATGGCAAGATCTCCTGCTCTCTCTTATACGTGCTTTCCGGAAGCGGGCGGAGGAAAATATTTTTGTACTTATGCCCGGCTATACCCATCTTCAGCCGGCCCAGCCGGTTAGCCTGGGGCATCATCTCTTGGCTTATTGCCAGATGTTGCGCCGGGATTATGAGCGGAGCGGGCAGTGCCTGGAGCGAGTCCTTGTTTCCCCTTTAGGTGCGTCCGCTCTGGGGGGGACCACCTACCCCATTGATCCGGAAATGGCTGCTTTTGAGCTGGGAATGAACGGGTGTTTTAAAAACAGCATGGATGCGGTTTCGGACAGGGACTTCGTTTTGGAGGCCCTGTTTTCCGGCTCTACGATAATGACCCATTTAAGCCGGTTTTGCGAAGAGATAATCAACTGGTCCAGTCCGGCCAGCGGATTTGTTGCCCTTCCGGATTCCTTGTCCACCGGTTCTTCTATTATGCCCCAGAAAAAGAACCCGGATGTTGCAGAGCTGATCCGCGGGAAGGCTTCACGGGTATTCGGCAATCAAATGAGCATGTTTACTTTGCTGAAATCCCTCCCATTGACTTATAATAAAGATTTGCAGGAGGATAAGGAGCCCTTTCTGGATACTGACAAAACCGTGCGGGATTCTTTGCAGATAATGGCGCAGATGGTCCTGGAAATGGGTTTCAATTCCCAAAACATGGAAAGAGCCTTGGCTAAAGGTTTCCTCAATGCCACGGAACTGGCGGATTATCTGGCGGCCAGGGGGATCCCCTTCCGGGAGGCACACACTATTTCCGGGGAAGCTGTGGCCTATGCCGAATCCATGCATGCAGGCCTGGAGGAACTTAGTCTGGAGGAATTGCAGGGGTTTTCTTCTTTTATAGGAGAGGATGTATTTCAGGCCCTGGATTACAAGCAAGCAGTTTCCCGGAGAGAAAGCCCGGGCGGCACCGGTTTTGAGGCAGTCAAAACACAGATGAGGGAGCTTGATGCGTGGCTTGAAGGGCAGGGGAGTTGAGACTTTTGGGGTTTGATTTGGCGGAAGCGTATAGGAGTCGAACCTACCGGCGGCCTCTCGACCGCCCACTGGATTTGAAGTCCAGGCGCCACACCGGTGACGAAACGCTTCCGTTTGATGCGGTCTCCTCTTTATCCATATTTTGGGCGGTAATCAAGACAAAATTTGCACGTCTTTGTCTGGTCCGGGACAAAATCCGGGTGTTGATGCCGGGATATTTCCCTGCTAGAAACTTTTGCGCACTATACAGGGGATAGGATTCAGCTTTTTTGCACAAGCTGTGGAATTTTTGGGGGGCGATAATTTTGTAGTCCCGGGCAAATTAACAATGCTCAGCTTGCCAAAGCAGTAATTATGCTTATACATACATGGAGGTCGAAAAGAGGGGATAATACCCTTTTCGACGCTGGTGCGCGTTTCCATGCGCAGCTGGCGGTTTTTATCCCCCTGACTAGGACAGTGACGGTTCGTGTTCCAATTTTTTAATATTTGATACTTTCGCAGCCTTTGGTCTTTTCCCCGCTGGGGATTTACAGACCGGATTTGGAGGTATTCCGATTTGAACAGTTTTTCCAAGAATCTTTTTTTGTGGATAGCCATTTCCCTGGTTATGGTTGTTCTCTTCAATCTATTCAACCAGCCGCAAAACCCGAAAAAAGAACTATCCTACTCTGCATTTCTGAATAAAGTGGAAAACGGGGAAGTGGTTTCGGTCCAGATCCAGGGCCAGAATATTACCGGTACAACAGTGGATCAGAAAAAATTCGTCAGCTATGCCCCGGATGATCCCAATCTGGTAAACATGTTGATGAGCAACGATGTACAGGTAAAGGCCAAACCCAAGGAGGAGGCACCGTGGTATGTGACCATATTCGTCTCCTGGTTCCCCATGATCCTGCTTATCGCCGTCTGGATATTTTTCATGCGCCAGATGCAGGGGGGCGGAGGCGGCGGCGGGGGAAAGGCCCTCTCCTTTGGTCGTTCCCGGGCCAAGATGGTCAGCGATGAGTCTGGAGAAATCACCTTTGACGACGTGGCCGGAGTGGACGAAGCCAAGGAGGAACTTACCGAGGTCGTGGACTTTTTGAGTGACCCCAAAAAGTTCACCAAGCTCGGCGGCAGGATTCCCAAAGGAGTTTTGCTCGTTGGGGGGCCCGGTACGGGCAAGACACTGATGGCCAAGGCCGTGGCCGGAGAAGCCGGAGTACCTTTCTTTTCCATATCCGGGTCGGATTTTGTGGAAATGTTTGTCGGTGTGGGTGCTTCCCGGGTGCGCGATCTGTTTATCCAGGGAAAAAAGAACGCCCCCTGTCTTATCTTTATCGACGAGATGGATGCGGTCGGCCGGCAGCGTGGCGCCGGATTGGGCGGGGGACACGATGAGAGGGAGCAGACTCTCAACCAGCTCTTGGTGGAGATGGACGGCTTCGAATCCAATGAAGGCGTTATTTTGATCGCGGCCACCAACAGACCGGATGTCTTGGATCCCGCATTGTTGCGGCCCGGCCGTTTCGATCGCCAGGTAACCGTTCCCAATCCGGACCTAGGAGGACGGGAACAGATCCTGGAGGTGCACAGCAAGAAAACAGTGCTGGACAATGACGTGGATCTGGCGGTCATTGCCAGGGGAACCCCCGGTTTCTCCGGGGCGGACCTGGAGAACCTGGTCAATGAGGCAGCTCTCTTTGCCGCCAAGCAAAGCAAGGAGAGCGTTTCCATGAAGGATTTCGAGGAGGCCAAGGACAAGGTCCTGATGGGCAAGGAGAGGCGTTCGGTGATCCTGAGCGAGGAAGAAAAGGAAACAACCGCCTATCATGAAGCCGGACATACCCTGGTCGCCAAACTCCTTCCGGGAACCGATCCGGTGCATAAGGTCTCCATTATCCCCCGGGGACAAGCCCTCGGAGTCACCATGCAACTGCCTACTGACGACCGGCACAATTATTCCCGTACTTATCTGGAAAATACCCTGGTCGTGCTCATGGGCGGGAGGATAGCCGAGGAACTGGTGCTAAACCAGATGACCACCGGGGCGGGCAATGATATAGAAAGGTCCACAACAATGGCCCGAAAAATGGTTTGCGAGTGGGGAATGAGCGAGCGCCTGGGGCCTTTGTCCATAGGAGAAAACGACGATCAGGTGTTTTTGGGACGCGAGCTCACCCAGCACAAAGAATACAGTGAAGACACGGCCAAGCTGGTGGATGCGGAAATCAAACGCATAGTCCAGGATGCCTACACACAGGGCCAAGAGCTTTTAGAGTCCAATCTCGAGTCCTTGAAATCGATTGCCACCGCCCTGTTGGAGCATGAGACTTTGACCAATGCGGAAGTGGATATCCTCATGCGCGGGGAAAAGCTTCCCCCTCCTCCGGATAGGAGCCGGGCCGCCTCCAGGAAGAATGAACCCCCTGAAGGTGGACATACCTCTTTTGATTCCGCGGAGGAAGAAGAGATTGATGCTCCCTCGGCGGAGAGCTCGACCCGGGACGAGGATGCCCCGGAAGAGGAGGATGATTTTAAGCTGGACAAATGAATATATCTTGGCAGTTCCTTTTTCCGAAAAGTTGCCCAATTGGTAAAAAGCCGGGGTGTTAAATTCAGGCTTTGTAAAAAAGCATAATAAGAACCATGAAAGATAATTTGCAATGGACACTCAAGGGGGGTAGGACTTTAGGGCCTGCCCCTTTTTTGGTGGCCGGGGTGCTCAATATCACACCGGATTCCTTTTTTGACGGGGGATGTTTCCAAAAGTCCAGCCAGGCGCAAAAGCAAGCGGATGCCCTTTTGCAGGAAGGCGCGGACATTTTGGATATCGGCGGTGAGAGCTCCCGGCCTTTCTCCCGTCCGGTAAGCGAGGAAGAAGAATTGAAGCGGGTCATACCTCTGATCCGGGAGTTGGGGGCGAGCTGTCCCCAGGCCTGTATATCCGTGGACACTACAAAAGCCGCGGTGGCTGAAAAGGCCCTGCAGGCCGGGGCCTGCATTGTAAACGACATATCCGCGTATTCCTATGATCCCTGTCTTCTCGATGTCCTGGCGCAGTATAAACCGGGATATGTTTTGATGCATGCCCAGGGACGCCCGGAGGATATGCAGATCAGTCCTGACTATGGAAATGTGCTGGAAGAGATAGATGCCTTTTTTGAACGTAAGCTCGATGAGTTGATCCAGGCGGGAGTGCCGGAAGGAAATATCGTCCTTGATCCCGGCATTGGTTTTGGTAAGAGTTTGGAGCACAACTTGCAAATCCTGGGGGGAATGGAGAGGTTTACCCGCTTCAGGCGCCCCCTGTATGTGGGTCTTTCCAATAAGTCCATGTGGGGAAAGTTGCTTGACCTCCCTTTAACCGAACGGGGGACGGCCACTCAGGTGGGTACTGCACTGGCCGCCGACCGTGGGGTCATGATACACCGCGTGCATGATGTCCGCTCTGCGAAGCAAACACTGGAGATAGTCCAAAGGATGCGCTCCAGTACTTCCTCCCTGGCTTTGGATATTTAAGGTAACGGGCCTCATTGTTTCCGCGAGTGCGTTTTCTTCAGAGATTGGGGGCAAAGTGATTCTTGGCACTATTGCCTGAATAATGTTAGCAAAACAACTCTGGTTTTGTCATGGTTCCCGGAAATCAAGCTCGGCGGGGGGAAATAGCCTTCCGTACAGGGTGGGCAGGCATTGGGGATGGAAGTCTGCTACGGCATATGCGGGGGGAGAAAAAAATAGTCTTGAATTAGGGGGAAGTCCGATTTAACATAAGTCAGTCTTTTCCCTGTTTCGATAGGAAGTATAGGCAAGGACAAGTACTAACGAGTTCTTATCCGGAAATTTAAAAATTTCCGGGTTTAGAAATATCACGTTTCCAATTCGGAAATGAGATTTTTTCCTGTTTAACAAGGAAATTAAGTAATTATGAGCGAGCGTATCTTAATACGTGATCGAATAATTACGAAAATTGACGCCGTTAAAATGGAAAAGGACCATTTCCGGATGGAAACTAACGATAGAATACTGAACTGCTAAACGGGAATAATTATGACACAGAGATTGTTTGGCACCGACGGATTGCGGGGACAGGCCAATATTCATCCCATGACTCCGGAGATTGTCCTGCGTCTGGGCTTGGCCGCTGGGCAGTATTTCCGCAACGGTCTAAAGAAACACCGGGTGGTTATTGGCAAGGATACCCGGCTTTCGGGTTATGTGTTCGAAACCGCACTGACCTCGGGGTTTTGCGCTTCCGGAATGGATGTTTTCCAGGTCGGGCCCATGCCCACCCCGGCGATCTCCTTTCTGACCAAGAATATGCGCGCCGATGTCGGGGTGGTTATATCCGCTTCGCATAACCCGTTTATGGACAACGGAATCAAGTTTTTCGACAGCGAAGGTTTCAAATTGCCGGACCGAGTGGAGGACCAGATAGCTGAGCTGGTATTGGATAAAGATACTAAATGGGAGCATCCGCAACCGGAGTTGATAGGCCGGGCCAGCAAGGTTCAGGACAGTCCGGGCCGGTATATTGTATATCTGAAAAACAGTTTTCCCCCGCATATGACCCTGGACGGTATAAAAGTGGTTATGGACTGCGCCCATGGGGCTACCTACCGGGTGGCTCCCCTGATATTTGAGGAACTTGGAGCCAAGGTCATAACCGCTGGTACCGACCCCAATGGCTTGAATATAAACAAGAAATGCGGTTCCCTCTATCCGGATGTGGCTGCGCGCATGGTCAAGGAGTACGGTGCGGATATCGGCATAAGCCTGGATGGAGACGGAGACCGGCTTATACTTATTGATGAGAATGGTGAGGTCCTGGACGGGGATCAGATAATGGCTATCTGCGCCAAGGATATGCTGGAAAAGGGGGAATTGAAGGGAAATACTCTGGCGGCCACGGTAATGAGCAACATGGCCCTGGAGGTATTCATGCGTGAGCAGGGCGGGGAACTCTTGCGGACTCCGGTCGGAGACAGATATGTCGTGGAAGCCATGCGGGAAAATGGAGTCGTATTAGGGGGTGAACAATCCGGACATTTGATATTTTTGAATTATAGCACTACAGGGGACGGGGTACTGGCAGGCCTGCAGGTCTTGAAGATAATGCTGGAGAAAAACGTTTCCCTGTCCAGTCTGGCCGGTCTGCTTACTCCGTTCCCCCAAAGCACGGTCAATGTGCATGTGGAGCGCAAGGTCCCCTTTGAAGAGGTGCCGGAAATACAAACGGCCATAACCAGGGCCAAGGAGGCACTTGGCGAGGAGAGCCGGGTGTTTTTGCGTTATTCCGGGACAGAGGCTGTAGCCAGGGTTATGGTCGAAGGGCGAGAACAGGAAGTGGTTCAAAACCAGGCCAACATCCTGGCCGAGGCTGTGGAAGAGGGACTGGCCCGCAGCTAGCCGTACAGGGGAGGCAACGATTGGTCCTTGCGGCGGTGTTTCCGCAGGGCAGCAGGTTGGGTAATAATGTAGAGAAAAATAAAAGGAGCATGGATTATGGAAGTAAGTAAAGTCGTCGTGCCGGTAGCCGGCTGGGGAACCCGTTCCCTGCCTGCGACCAAGAATATACCCAAGGAAATGCTTCCCGTATACAAGAAACCTGCTGTCCAGTATGTAGTCGAGGAGGCCCAGCACGCCGGACTTACAGATGTGGTTTTTGTCAACAATCAATTAAAAAGGGTGTTGGAGGACCATTTCGACCGAAATCTTTCTCTGGAGTCCGTTCTATCCCGCTCCGGAAAGGATGAACTTTTAAAACAGGTGCGGAAAGTGGCCGAGATGGTGAATATTATCACCGTACGCCAGAAAGAGCAGCTGGGTCTGGGACACGCCGTGCTTTGCGCCCGCGAAGTGGTCAAAGACGAACCCTTTGCCGTGATGGTCGGGGATGATCTTTTGTTCAGCCGGGACTCGGCTATCCAGCAACTGGTGGATGTGGCCCGAACGGAGAATATGCCGGTCGTGGGCGTGGTGGAAGTCCCCAACTCCCGGACGTCCCAGTATGGAATAATTCAGGGGGAGGAATTCGCGCCGGGTATGTACAGAGTTCGCAAGGTCTATGAAAAACCCGAGCCGGAGAAGGCCCCTTCCAGACTGGCTATTGTCGGCCGTTATGTCCTTACGCCGGAGATATTCGAGTATTTGCAGAAGCTGGAGCCCGGGCACGGGGGTGAGATTCAGCTGACCGACGCCCTCCAGTCCCTGGCGCGTAACCATAGGTTGCTGGCGGTGAAGATGAGTGGCCAGCGCTTTGATATTGGCAACTGGGTGGATTATTTAACCGCAAACATATATTTCGCCCTGCGCGACGAAGAGCTGCATGACGATCTGGCCCAAAGCCTCCGGGAGCTTTTGCCTTGAAGAGATGTGTTGCCTTTATGGCTGTCTTCCTGCTGCTTGCAGGCAGTGCCGTTTGGGCGTTTTTCCCCAGTGCAAAGGATATTGACCAAGATCTTGAGGATAACTATGGCCGTTTGGCTTCATTGCAGGCGGAATTTGTACCCGCCCAGAACGGAACCCTTGTCCTGCGGACCTGGCAGCAGGGGGCAAGCTGGCGTATGGAGTGGGTGAACACGAAGAAAAACAGGGTGATCTGCGCGGCTGTAGGCGAAGGGAAAACGGTCCGGGCGTCATTTCCTGCCGGGTGCGAACCCGGGCCGGTCCCTTCCTGGAGTTTTCTGCGGGACATTGGGTGGCTTAAGGCCCAAGGGATGAAGGCGGAAGAAAGAGAATACGCTTTTTTGGGCAACAGGCCGTGTGTGGTATTCGGCGCCTTTACCCCGAAAGGAGACGGCCTTCGTTTCTGGGTGGATAATGAAAAGAAAGTCCCCCGGCGCATCGATTCCGGGCGGGAAATGCATATGGCCTGGAAAAAATTCCACAGCACGGGCAACTACCCCCTGCCCAAAGAAATGGATATATGTTGGGGAAAGGACAAACTACATTTTCGGATTGAGTGGACCGGAGTCAATGTGGATATCCCCGGGAAACTGTTTTCGGTTTCCAAGTTTCAGTCTTCTTTTCCTAATGCCGGTGGTAGAGATTTTCCGGAGACAGTCCGCCGCAGCAATAGAATTTTCTCCCGTTTGTTACCCGAGTAGTATTGTTTCCCCCTTCCCTTCGTTAGAGAGTTCTTATCCGGAAATTCAAAAATTGCCGGGTTTAGAAATGTCACGTTTCCAATTCGGAAATGATATTTTTTTCTGTTTAACTAGGAAATTAAGTAATTATGAGCGAGCGTATCTTAATACGTGATCGAATAATTACGAAAATTGACGCCGTTAAAATGGAAAAGGGCCATTTCCGGATGGAAACTAGAGAACCGTAAAATTTAGGCCGGTGGTTAACTTCCATGCATTCACAATTATGGAATGTGGCCCTTTTATCCTCGCCCTACTCCTGCCTGACATACAAGATTCCTCCGTATTTCCCTTCGGATTTATTTCAAGCCGGGATGCGGGTGCTTGTTCCCCTCGGGTCCGGCAATTCTTTTAGAGCAGGTGTTCTTTTGGAACGGAACCCGGATTTTGCCGGGAAAAGATTGAAAGCTTTGTTTTGGCCCTTGGACAAAACCCCGCTAATAAGCGGAGAGTATCTGGATCTGGCCCGGGAACTGGCCTTAAGGCATATGGCACTTGTGGGACGAGTACTGGCCAATATGCTTCCCGCCTTGTTGAAAGAGGTGCCGGAATACCTACAGGATAAAGGAGGGGAGCGGATTGATCTGAAAAGGCTGTATACCAGTCCCACGGATGCTGCACAATGCGCAAAGCATTGGATTGAGGGGTCTTTGGATATGCCCCCTTTCAGATGCCGGGAAGAGCAGGAACTCTTGGATGTCCTTTATGATCCACCGTGGCCTATACTGCCCAACGCGCACAAACAACAGGAGGTCATGGATTACATATGGACAAACGGCCCCTGTACCCGAAAACATCTCGCCCGCTGTTTGGGGGGCGGAGTATATCCTGTACTTCGTTCTCTTCTGAAAAAGGGGCTTTTGGGGACACTTTCCGAGAAAAAGAAAGATAATGAGGAAGATAGTCCCGAGAGCATTGCCCGGGAACTGAGCGAGCAGCAGAAAGCAGCCCTGCAGTCCCTGTCCCCACGGATATGGGAAGATTCCCCCGCCAGTGCGGTGTTGCACGGAGTTACCGGAAGCGGAAAAACCCTGGTTTATGCTGAGTTGGCCCGAGAGACACTTCGTTCCGGACAAGACGTGCTTATCCTGGCCCCGGAAGTGGCGCTGGCCAAACAGCTTTATTCGGCTCTGCAGGTGGAGCTTCCCGGATACACTGTTTTATTGCATCACGGAGCCATGACCCCCGCTGCCCGGGCAGAGATGTTTTCCCGGCTTTCTGCAGGGGACAAGCCGCGTCTCCTGGTGGGCACCAGATCCACCTTGTTCATGTTTACCCATCCCCCCCGTTTGATAGTCCTGGACGAAGAGCATGATGAGTCCTTTAAACAGGACAGCAATATGGTGTATCAGGCTAAGGAAGTGGCCTATTTCTGGTTGTCGCGGAGCAGGGGACTGCTTGTTCTTGGTTCGGCCACCCCGGATATAAAGACCTATTGGGCCGCGTCTCGCCAAAATGTGGGACTGGTGAGCATGCCGCAAAGACTGGAAGGAAAAAGGCTTCCCCCGGTGGAACTGGTGGATCTCAATATGCAGCCACCGGAAAGTGGGGCGTTGACTGAACCCGTGCACCGTGCGCTTATGGATGTGCTGGAACGGGGCGAACAGGCCATTATTATGCATAACAGGCGGGGGTATTCACCACTGCTTTATTGTCAAAACTGCCAGGAAATTGCCAGGTGCACCAACTGTTACGTGAGTCTCACCTTTCACAAGAAAAGAAATCAGCTAGTTTGCCACTATTGCGGGAAAACAGTCTCTTTGCCCGTGGTCTGCAGTAATTGCGGCTATAGCTCCTTTATCCCGTTGGGGGAGGGGACAGAGAAGCTGGAGGAGTATCTGAGCCGGCATCTCCCTCCGGATACCGGAGTGCTGCGCATGGACAGGGACAATGTACGCCGCAAGGGAAAAATGGAGGAGATTCTGGAAGAATTCTCCCGTGGGGATGCCCAGATCCTGGTGGGAACGCAGATGATCAGCAAAGGGCACAATTTTCCGGGAGTGACCCTGGTTGCGGTGGTGGACGGGGATTTGGGGCTGAACCTGCCCGACTACCGGGCCACGGAAAGGGTCTATCAGATGCTGGTCCAGGTATCCGGACGTGCCGGCAGGGGGGATGTGCCGGGCAAGGTACTTATCCAGACCCGAAATCCTGCTCACTATTGCTGGCAATATATTCAAAAAGGGGATTATGAATCCTTTTACGCCGCAGAGTTAGAGCGCAGAAAACGTTTTGTTTATCCGCCATTCTGCAGGCTGGGCTTGATCAGGTGTACTTTTCCTTGGGACTGGTCGGAAAATGATAAGGTACTGAAAAATTTTTCCCGTTTGGCGGATAAACTTGCCCGGAAGTATGGGTTGAAGCTGCTGGGTCCAGCTCCTGCACCTCTATACAAGCTTAACGGCCGGGAAAGACATCAGTGTCTGATAAAATCGGATGAATGGCCGGTGATTCGCAGCTTTTTTTATGAACTGCAACAGGGCATGTGTAAGTTCAATAAATGCCGGATCACTATGGATTTGGATCCGCTGAACATGCTCTGATCGCTTGCTCTTTTGCGGGATGGATTTTTTGTCCTCTACGCCGAAAGATCCCTGCTTTTAGAGCTTTTTTCTGTGCAGCTAGCAGGAGAGGAAAAGAAAACATACGGGGTGTGTCGTCAAAAATATCCAAAAGGATCAAGGGGAAGAATTCGAAAATATCGAATATCCCCCTTTTTAGCAGCAATAATCAAGCCAGGAGTGGATATGCGCAAAAAAATAAAAAATATTCTGGAATCCGAAGAAGAAATCCATGATTTGATAGTCAAGGGGTGGATACGCACCAAACGAGACTCCAAGGGGTTCTCTTTTCTGGAAATAAACGATGGTTCTTGTCTTTCCAATCTGCAGGTTATCGCGGATGCGGATATCCAAAACTATGAGGTCCTGGAAAATCTGGGCACCGGATCTGCGGTTGCAATTACAGGGGATGTGGTGGAATCTCCGGGCAAAGGGCAAAAGTGGGAGCTTCGGGCCCGGGAGGTAGAGTTGCTGGGGGGTGCGGATCCGGCAACCTATCCTTTGCAGAAAAAGAGACACAGTGATGAATTTTTGCGAAGCATTGCCCATCTGAGGCCTAGGACGAATAAATATGGGGCCATGACCCGGATCCGTTCCGAAACTTGCTATGCTGTACATAAATTCTTTCGGGACAGGGGATTTTTTTACGTGCAGACCCCGATAATTACCGGCTCTGACTGTGAAGGCGCTGGCGAACTCTTCCAGGTGACTGCTCTGGATTTGAACGATTTGCCCTTAAAGGAGGGCAAGACAGATCTGGAGCGGGATTTTTTCGGCTGCAAGGCGGCCTTGACTGTTTCCGGGCAGCTCTCCGCGGAATCTTTGGCCTGTGCATTGGGGGATGTCTATACCTTCGGTCCGACCTTCCGGGCGGAAGATTCCAATACACCTAGGCATGCCGCGGAATTCTGGATGATTGAACCGGAAATGGCCTTTGCCGATCTTCAGGAGAATATGGATGTAGCGGAAGAATTTACCAAAGAGATTGTTTCCTGGGTCCGGGAAAACCGCGCGGAGGATTTTAATCTCTTTGCCCGCTTTGTGGATAAAAAACTGGCTCCGCGACTGGATACTGTTTTGGACAATGAATTTGCCCGTCTTCCTTATACCGAGGCTATTCAGGTCCTGCAAAATGCCCCCAAGAAATTCGACTATCCAGTGGATTATGGAAGTGACCTGCAAACCGAACATGAGCGTTATCTGAGTGAAGAGTATCTCAAGCGCCCGGTTTTTATTTATGACTATCCCCGGGAAATAAAGCCCTTTTATATGCGGGTCAATGCGGACAGGAAAACAGTCGGGGGTATGGATCTTTTGGTGCCGGGAATTGGAGAGCTTATAGGGGGTAGTCAGCGCGAGGAGCGTTTGGATGTTTTGGGCGAACGTATGAAGGAACTGGGACTAAACAAAGATGATTATTGGTGGTACCTTGATCTCCGGCGTTTCGGTTCAGTGCCCCATTCCGGATTCGGGCTCGGATTTGAGCGATTCCTGATGTTATTAACAGGGGTATCCAATATTCGTGATGTAATCTCCTTTCCCCGCACTCCCCGTAACTTAGAATTTTAAGTAATTTTCTTTTAATTTCAGTGCCTTGTCTTAAGACTTTAAAAAAATATTATTTGTGCCCCCAAACCCAATTGACAATGGAGGGGAAATAGTTTTAGAGACGCGATTCCGTT
>CAYNNQ010000037.1:0-22739 GCA_964398785.1 uncultured Desulfovibrionales bacterium
GTATCTTGATTCAGCAAAAATATAAAATGCTTTGCACAGATTCTTGAGACGAACCTTCTTTCCTTCCTTCCCGGTTTTGTCAAGCACTCTTTAAAGGCAAATGTCTTTTAAGCAGAACAAGCAAGCCGGCAGTCAATAACACCGGTAGCAAAGCCGCGTAAAAAGGCAAGGATATCCCGCCGTACTCCGCAAGCAACCCCATGATCTGCGGTCCCGTAAAAGTGCCCAGGGTGATGGTGGAAAAGCGCACGCCCATGGCCAGACCCCGCTGCTCGTCATTACTGCTCTCGGAGACCATAACCATGGACAACGGCTGGGAGAGGCCAAAAGCGGTGCCGAAAACCGCCAAAGCGATCACTAGCCCCCATGTAGGGCTAATAAGCGGCAGACTGCCCACGGAAATTCCCAATAAAAGGAGGACAAAAAGCATGACCTGTAGACGGGAAAAGCGGGCAAGGACCCGCCCCACTCCAAGCCGGACCAGGGTCATGGCCACGGCAAACACCGAAAGCATTGCCCCTATATTCACTTCGCTTATTCCCTTGTCCTTCAGAAGGATGGGCAAGAATGAACCGCGAAGGGTTACAGGAAGAATTACAGCCAAGGTAAATATAAGAACAAGCCCCATACGCATGTCCCGGAGCATGGAGGATATAACACCCAACTTTTGCTTGAAGCTCTGCGCAGGAGGAGCGTACTCAATGCGCTTTCGCTCCTCCCGGAGAAAAAATATCACGCTTCCCAGGGTGGAAACCCCAACAGCGCTAATAAACACCACGGAAAAAGAAAACGCGGAAAGGATCCAGCCACCGCACAAGGGGCCGCTTGTCTGGCCTAGGGCAGCTGCCAGCGTAATCCGGGAAAAGCATTTCTCGCGCTTTCGGATATCCTCGATCCCGGAAATATAAGCCTGGGTGCAGACAATAAGCAAAAGAAAGCCCAGTCCGCCTATGGTTTGCGTACCCACAAGCTCCCATGGTGTCTGCACCAAACAAAGCAACCCGCTGTAAAGGAAATTGCAAAAGGCGCCCAGGATAAGCATCTTCTTTATAGGCATCCTGTCCGCAAGATCCCCCACCACCAGGGCCAAAACCAGGGAGAGGACATTAAAACTCCCTACAACCAGACCGACCATAGCTTCTCCTGCCCCCAGTTTCTCCGCAAAAAGGGGAATTATGGGCAGGACCATCCCGTGGCGGAAAAAGTGGATAAAGTACATGAGAAACAATATACGCATAAATACTCTCTAAATTGCGGAAGGAGGAGCTTAGCAAAATTGGCGAAAATATACTCAAGCACCCCTTACGGAGGCATCTGCAAAAAGTCCATATCCGGAGTTAAATGTACAGGTTAAGTTGTTCAATGCTCTGATTTTGCTTAAAACTTAATAACTTTAAACTGCCTGCAAAAACATATTGCAGGCCCAACCTTGCGTGCAACTCTCGCCTGTGCCGGCATCTAAACAGGATTGCTGCACTCACAAGAACGATACTAAACAGTTCTTATCCGGAAATTCCAAAATTTCCGGGCTTAGAAATATCACGTTTCCAATTCGGCAATGATATTTTTCCTGTAACGCCAATCTTCGGTTTTTGCATTCGCGTCCGTTATTGTTGGTACGAAAAGTGACCCGGAAAAGTAGCGTTTAAAAGGCGGGATAAGCCGGGGTGGGATGCCAAAGCCCTGTGGCGGCTATGCGCAGGTCATCGAGAGGGCTAAGAGACGCGACAGATATTCGGATCCGGGCTGGATGGACAACAAACAGACCATATTTCAAATATCTCCATTCTCCTCAATCTTCTTTTCTTCATAAGGTACGAGATATTTCCTGTACCATTCCAACTTGGCGTGTTCCATGGCTGAAGAGCACATACTTAGCCTAGAATAACTTTTTCCGGTACGCTCGATCAAAAGCGAGGACAACTTGTAAAAACAGTAATTAAGTTCCCCTTCTTTTTCTACCTTTCCAGCCAGCTCATTCAGCAATCCATCCAGCTCTTTTCTTTTTTCCGGCGTTATATATGGCATATCCGCCTCATTGCTTTCACCTTTTGATTCCCAGCATATACCTGTAAGGACCCGGGGTCCCCGGAGGCACCAGAGCTACCCGGTCCCCGGCCTGCAATTGGACATTCCAATCCCGGACGCATCCGTTTACAAACACACCTTCCACCTCGGAAAAAACGAGCCCCAATTGCCGGATAAGTTCCTCCGGTGTCATACCCGGAGTTATTTCCAGCTCGCAGTCCGGGGAGAAACCCATTTCCAGCATCCTGGACTGCAAAAAGGAAAAGGACTTCAATCTGATGCGGGCCTTACGGGAATCTTGAGCATCATCCATACATCCCCCGGATTTTCATAAATTGGAACCAAATAACTAATTCTTACCCGTAAATCCAAAATTCCCGGAATCAGAAATAGCAGACTTTGGGTTCAAAAATAATTTTTTCTTGTTTAACTAGGAAACTAACTAATTATGAGCGAACGTATCTATACAAAAAACACTACTGACTCTCTACCTGGTTCTTATCCGGAAATTCAAACATTTCCGGGTTTAGAAATATCATGTTTCCAATTCGGAAATGAGATTTTTTTTCTGTTTAACAAGGAAATTAAGTAATTATGAGCGAGCGTATCTTAATACGTGATCGAATAATTACCAAAATTGACGCCGTTAAAATGGAAAAGGGCCATTTCCGGATGGAAACTACCTGGAACCAACTGGAGCTGAAGCATTTTCCCTTTTTATCAGGCCAGGCTTGTAAAGAATCCCTGCATTGTCAATTGCAAGCCCCCTGGGAACAATATGTACCAGATGTTTTCCAGTGATCCATTTGTCCTTTCTTAATCGGCTTGTCTCCGAATAAACGAAGGGATCTCGAATTCATCTTCGTCAAAAATAAATTCCTCACCCTGTCCGTTGGTCTTGGTCACAGTCTTTTTCTTGGTGGGCTGCTGTTTTTCCCCGCCTCTATTTTGCTGCCGGATATATGCCGGGATGCGCAGATCCTCCTGATCATCAGGATTGATATTGGTTTTGCGCGGTCTTTGGTTGGCCGCAGGGGCCTCATTATTGCGTGCTTTTTGTCTAAGCGGAGTAACATTTTGCTGACTGGAAGTATCCTCGGCCGCTTCCTCTTCCTCGGCTTCAATGCCGGTGGCTATAACCGTGACCCGCAATTCGTCCCCGATATTCTGATCAAACACGCAGCCAAAGTAAATCTTGGCATCCTCGTGCGCTGCCTCATGAATAAAGTTGGCCGCCTCGCTGACCTCGTCTATGGTCAAATCCGGACCGCAGCTGACGTTCATTAAAACGCCCTTGGCCCCATCAATGGACACGTCTTCCAACAGCGGACTGGTAATGGCCTTCATGGCCGCTTCTCTTGCCCGGGATTCCCCGCTGGAGATGCCCGTGCCCATCATGGCCAGACCCATTTCGGCCATGACCGATTTGACGTCTGCAAAATCAAGATTGATCAGGCCGGGAACCATTATCAGGTCGGATATGCCCTTTACCGCGTAGTACAGGACTTCATCCGCCTTCTTGAGCATATCCAGAAAGGTGGCCTTCTTCGAGGCCAGAGAAAGAAGACGATCATTGGGGATGGAAATAATGCTGTCCACCACATCGGTAAGCTCCTCGATTCCCTTCTGGGCGATATGCAAACGGCGTTTACCCTCAAAATAAAAAGGTTTGGTCACTACGCCCACGGTCAGAGCGCCCATCTCCTTGGCTATTTCCGCGACCACCGGCGCCGCCCCTGTGCCGGTTCCACCGCCCATGCCGGCGGTTACAAATACCATATCGCTATCACCAAGGCACTCCCGGATCTGATCTGCGCTTTCCAGGGCCGCATCCCTGCCTATGTCGGCATTTGCTCCCGCACCCAGCCCCTTGGTCAACTTTTCCCCGAGCTGGACCTTGTGGGTGGCCTGGGAATGCTTCAGGGCCTGGACATCTGTATTGGCGGTTATAAAACTCACTCCCTGCATAGCGGAGCAAATCATATTGTTCACAGCATTTCCACCTCCGCCGCCGATGCCAACCACTTTTATCTGGGCATTGCTTTCCATTTCGATCTCTGTAAATTCCATGGTTCCTCCTTCCCCTTTTTAGCTTCCACAATTAAGAAGTCCGCCAAAATAAAAACTACGTTCCCTTATGCGGAAACGGTATATATTCAGGATATATCGGAAAACCATTTGCGCATCCTTTTCAAAATACGGTTGAAAACGTTTTTGTCCCGGATGCGGAAACGGTCCTCTTCGCTACCTTCCTTTTGGGCCCCGAACTGTAAAAGTCCCACGGAGGTGGCATACATGGGGCTATTGACCACGTCCGTGAGTCCGCCCACGCCAATGGGATAACCAACTCGGGTGGGCATGTTGAAAATCTGTTCCGCCAGTTCCTGTACCCCCTCGATAAGGGCCGAACCACCGGTCAAGACGACTCCGGCCCCGATGATGTCCTTGTACCCGGAGCGGACCAGCTCCTGGTCCACCAAGGCCAAAAGTTCCTCCATCCTCGGCTCGCATATCTCGGCCAAAACATGCCGGGAAAGATCCCTGGGGTCCCGGCCCCCTACACTGTCCACCTGGATACTCTCCCCGTCCGGGACCATCTCCGCCAGGGCGCAACCAAAATCCGTTTTTATCCTTTCCGCCGAGGCCATGGGGGTGCGCAGGCCAAAGGCAATATCATTGGTCAGATTGGTCCCTCCGATTGCCAGTACGCTGGTGTGCTTGATGGAATCGTCATTGAATATGGCCAGATCAGTGGTCCCGCCACCGATATCCACCAGGGCCACACCGATCTCCCTTTCCTCCTCGGTGAGTACAGCCTGAGCAGATCCCAGCGATTCCAAGACAATATCCGAAACATCCAGTCCGGAACGATGACAGGAACGGACTATATTCTGGGCGCTGCTCACCGCGCCGGTAACGATGTGCACCTTGACTTCCAGGCGCACCCCGGCCATTCCCAATGGATCGGCTATTCCCCGCTGATCATCGACAATATATTCCTGGGGCAGGATATGGATAACCTCCCTGTCCAAAGGAATGGCCACGGCCTTGGCCGCGTCGATCACCCGGTCCCGATCCCGGTTGGTCACCTCGCCCCCTTTAACCGCTATGACACCATGGCTGTTGAACCCCTTGATATGGCTCCCGGCAATACCGCCGTAAACGGAACGGATCTCGCAACCGGCCATCAGTTCCGCTTCTTCCAGGGCCTTTTTGATCGACTGTACTGTCTGTTCGATGTTTACCACCACCCCCTTCCGCAGTCCGGTGGATGGACTAGTACCTATTCCGATCACATCAACACCATTGGGTGTTAGCTGCCCCACCACTGCACAAATTTTGGTGGTCCCCAGATCCAGTCCGACAACCAAATCCGATTTGGACATATCTACCCCGTCCTTTCTTTGTATTTGACCCAAACCAGGCCCTCGGCCGAGCACAAGTAGCGGGCAGCAACGAGTTCACCCCGGGCCTGCAGGTCATTCCACACCCGGCTGAGTCTATTCACGCTTTTCCGCCATGCACTGGCATCCATCTCCACCCGCAAATCCCGATCCCGAAAACCGAAAAGCACGGACCTCCTGCCAGTAGCCCGTACCCAGGCCACCTGTTGCAAGGAAAAGGGCATCTCCCCTCCCTTAAATAAACTTACCATCTTTTCCAGATCCAGCTCCGTTTCCCCCACTTCAGCCAGAAGGGGGAGAGAAATGAAATTGCGTGTATGCACCGGAGCTATCTTTTGACCATTTTTGTCCGCGTAATAAAGCCGGCCCTGTCTGCGCACCCAGAACCAGGCCCTCTTTTCCTTTAAATTCAGGGATAATCTAGCCGGCAATTCCCGACTGACAATAACTGAGGTTACCCAGGGGTTGTTCTCCAGTCTGGACTTGATTTTGGAAATATTCAGATCCAGGAGGTTATCCCCGAGACTTATCCCGGCGATATCCACCACTGTGCTGTATTGGAGCTGTTCATTCCCCTGCACACGTACTTTTTCCAGATCAAAAAAAGAACTGGTGGTTATCTCCCGATACCCGAAAAGTATAAGAATGCTCAGCCCGGCTATTATTACCAGGGCCACAATAATTTTCAGTCCCAGGCCAACGAACCCGACCACCCCTTTAAACCCGGAAATAACACGCTCAGGCTCGCTTCTGGAGCGCACGGAATACACCCGGTTCTTCCTCCGGGAAACAGCTATGGACATGGCTTTATCCTTATCTCCGTTTCCGGTTCGGTCCCTGTCTCTTGCTTTATGGCCTGCCGGGCGGAATCTATAAGTTCCAGGGCCTGTTCGCTGGTACCTCCCCCTCTGCGCACCAGAAAATTGGCATGCAGTTCGGAAAAACACACGCCCCCCCGGCACTTGCCCTTAAATCCCAGCCTCTCCAGGATCTTGCCGGTGGACTCTCCCTGCATGTTCTTGAACACGCATCCAGCTGTTTTCTCCAGTACCGGCTGCACCGCTCTCTTGCGCGCAAACCACCTTTTTGTCTCCCTTTTTACCCGCGCCGGGGTGCTTTTCTTCAGTCGCAGCCGGACCAGGGTAACAAGAAACCGGGAAAGGTTTTCCACACGCATTTCCCTGTATCCGGTTTTTATTTGCCGCGGCTCGATATCCTCTTCCCCGTTTTCCTCGCTCCACACCCTGATTCCGGCGAGCAGATCACAAATCTGCGTGCCGTGGGAGCCTGCATTCATGGCCACTGCCCCCCCCACAGTACCGGGAATGCCAGCCAAGGGTTCCAGACCGGCGATCCCTCTTGCGGCGCACCAGCCCAGAACGCGGGGCAGACGGACTCCCCCGTCCACCCGGAGAACAACACCGCCTTCATCAAGATCCCTGGCGGATATTCCCTGTCCCCCTTGCCAGCGGACAAGTCCAAGGTCGTGTTCTCCAGGGGCAAAGAGTATATTGCTTCCAGCCCCCAGAAACATGCATGATCCCCACATCCCGGATTCCACTCGAGAAATCTCCTCCAGATCCCCTATTGTTTCCGGATAGTATACGGCTCTCCCCAATCCCCCCAGACCCAGGGTGGAAAATCTTGCCAGATCCGGACGATTCTCGATGCGCATATTTAGTCCCGTAAAAACCTTTCCCCCACCTGCCATACACTACCCGCACCCAGGGTGAGCAGGACATCTCCTTCTTGCAGGGTGGAGGCCAAAGCATCAAAAGCGGCATTAAAGTCTTCCACAAAGTGCACATCCGTCTTGCTCACCTGCTTGATGCCCTGGGCCAGGCTCAAACCATTCACTCCGGGTATCGGGGCCTCAGAGGCGGCGTATATCTCCGTAAGCAAAAGCCGATCTACAGGCTGGAAGATACTGCAGAAATCCCCGAAAAGGGCTTCCGTCCTAGTAAAACGATGCGGCTGGAAAAGGACAACAAGCCTGTGACCCGGATAACACTGCCGGGCGGTCTGCAGTGTGGCCCGAATCTCCGTGGGGTGGTGGCCGTAATCATCAATCACAACCACTCCATCCTTTTCTCCCTTGAACTCGAATCTGCGCCCCACGCCGCCGAACATGTCCAGACCAGCAACGATCTTCTCCCGGGGAAGTCCGGCCTCAATGGCTATACCTATGGCCGCCAGGGCGTTCAAAACATTGTGTTCACCGGGCTGAGCCAATCTTATGCGGCTCCATTCCACCCCGTCCAGATAAACGGTAAAGCTGGACCCCCGCGAGCACTGTAACTCCCTGGCTTGCAGTCGGTTTCCCGATCCCAGTCCGTAAGAAAGGACAGGCCTTTTTACCTGGGGTATCAGCTCCCGGACGCCGGGATCATCTCCGCAGACCACATTGACTCCATAAAACGGGACTGAATTCATGAACTGGACAAAGGCTTCCTTGATTTCTTCCAGGTCCCGGTAATGATCCAGATGGTCGGCGTCCACATTGGTTACCACGTTCATAATGGGCAAAAGGCACAGAAAGGATTTGTCCGACTCGTCTGCTTCCGCGATAAGAAATGCCCCCCGACCGGGGAGGGCATTGCTGCCGTAGGAATTTAACCTCCCCCCGATAATTACCGTGGGATCTAGTCCGGCTTCCTTGAAAATGGTGCCCAAGAAGGAGGTTGTGGAAGTCTTCCCGTGTGTCCCGGCTACGGCTATGCCTGTTTTCAGCCTCATCAGCTCTGCGAGCATCTCCGCTCGGGGGATGACGGGTATGTTAAGCTCCCCGGCCCGGACTATTTCCGGATTTTCCTTCTCAATGGCCGTTGACTTGACCACCACCTGGGCATCCAGGACATTCTCCGGATCGTGCCCGATAACAATACGTGCTCCCAGGTCGCGCAAATACTGCACAGCCGTGCCTTCCTGCACATCCGAGCCGGCGACCTCATAGCCAAGATTGAGGAGCACTTCCGCGATTCCACTCATACCGGAGCCGCCGATGCCCACCATATGTATTTTTTTTACCTTTCCTTCCACGTCCTCTACACCCGTTCTTTCTTGATTCTGTCCAAAGGTGAAAATACTAGTCGGGGAAACCCCTTAAGCACTGATCATCTCTTCCACTTCCCCGAGGATATTTTCCGCGGCCCGGGGCTTGCCCAAAGTCCCTGCCGCCCTGCCCATATCCGAGAGTTTCCGCGGAGCACTCAAGAGATCACCGACAACAGTGGCCACATTAACCTCATCCAAATAACTCTGCATCAGGACCAGGGCCGCCCCGGCACTTTCCAGAAATCGCGCGTTTTTTACCTGGTGATTGTGCGTGGCATAGGGAAAGGGTACCAGGACCGCTGGTTTTCCAGCTGCGCAGAGTTCGGCCAGGGTGGTCGCCCCGGCCCGGCAAAACACCAGATCGGCAAAGGCGTATGCTTCGGGCATATCATCTATAAACTTATCCACTCGGGCTTCGGGATAGCTCCGGGCATATTTTTCCCTGACTTCTTCGTATTCGCTTTCTCCAGCCTGATGCCAGACATTTATTCCCTGTTCCCGAAGCTGGGAAAGGCAGCCGGTAATAACCTGGTTTATCCCTTTGGCCCCTTGACTACCTCCAAGCACAAGGAGATTTTTGCCCCGCCCGGAAATCCTTTTCTCCGCCACGCGCCTGGCGATATCCCCGCGAACCGGGTTGCCGGTCATGCGCACCTTTTCCGGGGCAAACAGTCCGTACTCGTCCGGAAAAGACAAAAAGACCCGATCGGTACGTTTGCCCAACAGCCTGTTGGTCATACCGGGAAAACTGTTCTGCTCGTGTATGGCTGTGGGTATACGCAGCCATCCCGCGACCAGCACCGGAGCAAAACCGGCGTATCCTCCGAAACCAAGGACGGCCTGAGGCTTGAATTTGCGCAAAAAAACAAGGGAACGGAGGATACTGCGCCCCATGCGCAGCGAAGCCCCCAAGGACTTGACCCCCCGCCCCATAATTCCCCGGGCCGGCAGGGCCAGAAAACGCAAGCCCTTGCTGAGGACGAGATCCTTTTCCGGTCCGTATTCTCCGCCGACAAAAACCATCTCGCAGTTCGGATACACCTCGTTCAATTTTTCGGCCACAGCCAGAGCCGGAAATATGTGTCCCCCCGTACCACCGGTGGTCAGCACCAATCTGCTTAACATCCCTCCCTCCGGGATAGATTCAAAAGTATGCCGGCGCAGAAAAAGCTAACCAAAAGGCTGCTTCCCCCGTAACTGATAAAGGGCATGGCCAATCCCTTGGGAGGAAGAGTCCCCAGGACCACAGCTATATTCAGCATTCCGGCCACGATAACCACCATGGACACACCGAACCCCAGAAACCTCTTTTCCAGATCTTCCTGCCTGGCACTGATGCTCATGGAACGCCAGATCCACAACCCAATAAGAACAAAAACCAGGGAAAAACCGATAAATCCCAGTTCCTCTCCCAATACGGCCAGGATGAAATCGCTGTGCGCCTCCGGGAGAAAAAACAGCTTTTGCCTCCCCTCTCCCAGACCAAGTCCCCACAAGCCTCCAGCCCCCAACCCGAATAGAGACTGGACCAGCTGGTACCCGGAATCCCCGGCATCCTTGAACGGATCCAGAAAGGCGAACCAGCGTTGCAGACGGTAAGGGGAATTTAAGATCATCACCGCCGCCGTACCCACGGCCAGAAGGGCCGAGGGAAGGAGATAAATCAAACGCGCTCCTCCAACGAGGCTCATAAGGAAGAGAAGAGTAGCCAGAAATACGGCCCCGCCGAAATCCGGCTGCATCAAGAGCAAGACGCATAAAACCGCCGTAATCGCCGTAGGGGGCAAGAATCCCACACTAAAAGTTTTCACCAGATGCTGTTTGTTGGCAAAGAAATAGGCCAAATAAATAACCAGGGCCACTTTGGCCGCCTCCAATGGCTGTATAGTAAGCAATCCGAAATGCACCCAGCGGGAGGCGCCTCCAGCGTCATGCTGCCAGGGGGAGACAAGTGTCATGAGCAAAAGCACAAGCACCCCGGACAGCCATACGTACTTAAGACGCAGGAAAAAACGTACCGGAACAAACATGGAAAAGAGCATCACTAATATGCCCAGGCACATAAAAATACTTTGCTTTTGGAAAAAATAGTATTTATCGGACCAGAATTTCTCGGCCATAACCGCGCTGGAGCTAAAAACCATAACCAGCCCCACCGCGGACAATCCCAGGACCGAGGCCAAAAACAGATAGTCGAATTTGGGACGGGCAAGCGCGTTTTTCCGGGCTGTTTTCATTTCCCAAGCGCCCCCTTGACCGTTTTTTTAAAAGCCAGCCCCCTTTCCTTGTAATCGGAGAACAGGTCAAAGCTGGCTGTAGCCGGGGACAAAAGCATGCTTTCACCCTTTTTGCTCTCGGCCACTGCCCGGCCAGTGGCTTCCTCCAGGGTAGGGAACCATTCCATGGGGACACTCCCTCCCCAAACCCGTTCAAATAACTCCCTGCTTTCCCCGAACAAATACACCTTGGCCACTTTTTCCCGTAAAAGATCCACTACATCCTCAAGATTTCCTCCCTTGAAAACTCCCCCGGCCAAAAGACGTATAGGTGCAGGGAAATTGAGCAAAGCGGCGCGCTGGGCATCCACCGTGGTCGCCTTGGAATCATCAATGAAGCGGATACCGTCGGAGAGCAAAAAGATTTCCTGTCTGTGTTCCGGTGGATGGAAATTTTCCAGGCAGCCTTGAAACTCATTTTCACTTATCCCGAAAAAACGGCAGGCATGGTAGGCCGCCTCCATATTGCTCTGGTTGTGCCCCCCGGGAAGATAGGGGGAGACAAATGCTCCCCGGGGCATGAAATACACCTTTTTGGCCCGGGTGAACTCCACCTTTTCCAAGTCCTCTTTTAAAGCATAGGGCAGAACTGCTAGATGATCCTCTTTCTGGCGGGCAAACAATTGCAGCTTGGACTGCCAGTAATCCTCTTCATCCGGGTGGAAATCGAGGTGGTTCGCGCTGAATCCGAGCAACACCCCCACTACCGGACAAAACCCGCTACAATTCTGGAGCTGGAAGCTGCTTACCTCCAACACCAAAATATCCGCATTTCCCCCTTCCAGCACGTAGTCACTGAGGGGAGTGCCGATGTTTCCGGCCACGGAGACATTTTTGCCGCAGCTGTCAAGTACGTGCCTTACAAGCATGGTCGTGGACGTCTTGCCGTTTGTCCCGGTTATGGCCAATATGGGTGTGGAAACAAACCAAGAGGCGAATTCCAGTTCGGAAAACACCTGAGCCCCTTTCGGGAACAATGCATCCACTTCTCTCCGCGGTACCCCGGGGCTCAATATGATCATCCGCGCGTCGCGAAAATACTGGGAGCTGTGCTCCCCCGGCCTCAAATCCCATCCGTTCTCCTCGGCCATTTCTTCCACTTCCGGGGAAAACCGGGCATTGTTATCCGCCAGAAGGACTTCCGCGCCCAGGGCCGAAGCCAACCTGGCCGCGGCCACGCCCGACCTACCAGCACCCAGGACGGCAATCCTGTGCCCCCGCAATTGATCCGGATGAATAAGTTCGTTCATCTTTCTACCTCAGCTTGAGTGTACTTAAGGCCAGAAGGGCCAACAGAATGGACAAAATCCAAAAACGAATGATTATCTTCGATTCCGGCACCCCTTTCAATTCAAAGTGATGGTGCAGTGGGGCCATACGAAAAATCCGCTTTCCTCCGCTCATCTTGAAATACCCCACTTGCAGGACCACGGACAGGGTCTCCACCACAAAAAGTCCACCGACAATCATCAAAAGGAGTTCCTGTTTGCACAAAACGGCCATGAATCCCAATGCCCCGCCAATGCTCAAGCTCCCCACATCGCCCATAAAAACCTGGGCCGGATAAGCGTTGAACCATAAAAACCCCAGACCGGCCCCCAGAAAAGCACCACAAAAAACGGTCACCTCACCCACGCCGGGAATAAAGGCAACCTGGAGGTAATCCGCCAATACATAATGCCCGCATACATAAATAAACAAGGCGAAACACCCGGCAGTGACCACGCTCGGCCCTATAGCCAGACCATCCAGGCCGTCTGTCAAATTGACACCGTTGGAGGCCCCGACCATAACCAAGACAGCAAAAGGCAAATAAAACAAGTGCAGATCCGGTCTTATCCCCTTGAAAAAAGGCACCAATAGTTCCGAGGAATACCCGGGCATTATCAAGAGCACGGAAACTGCTCCCACTGAGACGATTACCTGCCCGGAAAACTTCCCCCATGGACGCAGCCCGGTGTTATTCTGTTTCACGAGCTTTAAATAATCATCAAAAAGCCCAACTAGACCGTACCCGGCATATACGAATATAGTCAGCCATATATAGACATTGCTCAGATCGGCCCAGAGGAGGACACTGAAAAGGGTCACCCCGCACATGAAAAGCCCGCCCATTGTCGGTGTACCGGCCTTGATCTGGTGCTGAGGCCCGTCTTCCTGGATATATTGCCCGCATTTAATCCTTCTCAACCATTCTATCACCCGCGGACCGAGGACGATGCTCAGGACCAAAGCGGTAAGCAGGGCGTAAATGCTGCGAAAAGTAATATACTGAAAGACATTGAACGCCCCGATATAGTCGGCCAGGGGGAAAAGCAGATGATAAAGCATGCCTGGTTATTCCCTGTTTTCGGACCCTTTGGTTGTGGCCAAAGCCATGAATCTGGCCAGGTAGTCCTCCATTTTAATGCTCCGGGATCCCTTGAAAAGGACAACTCCCTTCTGGAATCCGCTCCTTTTCCATTTCTCCGCAAAATCCTGTGGGGAATGTACAGGGAAAAAGATATCCCTTGTCTTTGCCGGCATACCCTGCATAACGTCCTCACTGCTCGGACCGGCAAAAAACACGGCCGAACAATTGCTTTCGCCTATCCACTCCCCCAGATCGCGATGCAGCTCTTCCCGTTCCTGGCCGAGCTCACCCATTTCACCCAGAACAAGCACAAGATCTCCGGTGCTGCTCGCTTCCGCAGCTGCCTGAATCGCCCCGCGCATGGAAAGGGGGTTGGCATTGTAGGAGTCATCCAGAATCAGCCAGTTCCCGGTTTTCTTGGTTTGCATGCGCCTTTCCGGGATATCCACTTCCGCGAGACCCTTTTGCAGATCTTGCGGGGAGACTCCGAGGGAGATGGCCGCGCATGCAGCCGCGGCCACACTCTCCCCCAAGTGTTCGCCGAAAAAGGGCAAACCGAGATGCACATCCTCCTCCCCCGCATTAACACGGTACATCCCCTCTCCGTTGCGGAGGCCCAGGTATTCGGCCCGGCAAGGCGCATTCGAGGAAGATATCCCGAACCACACGGTTTGCAGATGGGACCTAGCGGATAGTTCCCGGATAAGCTCCGGATAGTCCGAGCTGGCCAAACAGGTTTTTCCCGCGGACATAAAATCCAGAACCCGGGCCTTGGCCCGGGCCACTCCCTGTTCGTCCTTCAGTCCCTCCAGGTGACAGGGTCCGATATTCAAAATAAGGGTTGTGTCCGGCCGCAAAATCCGGCCCAGCTCTTCCATGTCCCCGCGTCTGTTTATCCCTAGCTCCAGAACCCAAAATTTTTCCTCTCCGCTAAAGGAAAGCAAGCTCAGCGGAAGACCGATCTGGTTGTTGAAGTTCTTGTAGTTCTTGCCGGTTTTTCCTTTTCCGGACAAAGCCGCGTACAAGAGTTCCTTGGTGGTGGTCTTTCCCGCGGAACCGGTAATTCCGATCACATGGGCCTCTGTCTGATCCCGCCAGTATCCGGCCAGATCCCCTAGAGCAAGCAGGGTGTCCCGCACCAGGAGAACGGGCACCCCGGAAATATCCGGCAAAGGCTTGTGGGCGAGGATAGCCCCAGCTTTCCTTTTGGCTGCCTCGGCCGCAAAATTGTGGCCGTCAAAATTGTCCCCAGCCAGACACACGAACAAGTCACCATGTCTCACCTCCCGGCTGTCGGTGCACACCCGGGTTAAGACCGCATCCTCGTGGTCCTCGAAATCCCCTACCGCCCGGACGGTTTTGGCTATCTCGGAAAGATCCATTCTCATGCCAGTACTCCGGAAAGGACTTTAAAATCGTCAAATTCCCGGCGTTCTCCACATACTTCCTGATGGGTCTCGTGCCCTTTTCCGGCCACCAAAAGGGCACCCTCTTCCGGGCACATATCCACTCCCAAACGCAGGGCCCTTTCCCTGTCCGGCTCTACTACCACCCGGGCACAATTCCCGGTCCCGGCCAGGACATCATCAATTATCGCCTCCGGATCTTCGTCCCGCGGATTGTCTGAAGTCACTACCACCGCGTCCGCGTAATTGCAGGCTATTTCCCCCATAGCGGGCCGTTTCCTGGTATCCCGGTTTCCTCCGCACCCGAAGACAAGGATCAGAGCCGGGAAACCGGTATTGCGCAGGGCTTGGCAACAATTTTCCAGCGCATCCGGGGTATGGGCATAGTCTACAAACACGCTTTTCCCTCTGTTATTGGGAACGGGCTGCAGACGCCCCCTGATCCCGGAAAAGGAATGCAACGAGGAAAACCCGGTCTCTTCCAGTCCCATGCACAGACCCATCCCCATGGCTGCCAGGAGATTGGCAGCGTTGTGCCGCCCCACCAGCGGGCTCTGTATTCTCCATTTCCGCGATTTATAGCTGCACTGCATATCCAGCCCCCGGGGGGAGTTATCTGCCAGCCGAGCATAAAGATGAGGAGAAAATTCCTTGTGCAATCCATAGCTCAAATAGGAATCCAACTCGTTGATTAGCCTTCTACCGTATTCGTCGTCGCTGTTGATTATCGCCTGGGGGGACCCTCCTTTTCCGGAGAAAAAAAGCCTTTTTTTGGCCTGGAAATAACTTTCCATATCCGTATGGTAATCCAGATGCTCCGGGGTCAGGTTGGTAAAAAGCGCATAGTCGAATCCAATCCCGGCCACGCGCTTTTGTTCCAGGGCATGGGAGGAGACTTCCATACATACCACATCCACACCGTCATCTTCCATCTCCCGCAAAAGGGCATGCAGCTCCAGACATTCCGGGGTGGTGGTCTTTGAAATCCGGCTTTTCCCGGCCCAGCGGTTTTCCACAGTCCCGATTATCCCGGTTTTGTATCCGGCCCGGGAAAGAAGGTGCTCCAGTATATATGTACAGCTCGTCTTGCCGTTGGTCCCGGTCACTCCCACAATTTCCATATTTAAGTCCGTAGTACGGAAATACGCTCCGGCCAGATCCCCAAGAGCGGCACAAGCGTCATCACAGGCAACCACGCGTGGAGGATGGCTATTTACATCCTGTTGGGAAACCACGGCATACTCGGCCCCTTTATCCAAGACCTCGGGGACAAACTGAGCGGCACTCAACCGGGTCCCGCGGAGAGCCACGAATATATCCCCCGGTTGCACCAAGCGGGAATCGGTCCGGACAGGCGTCCCTTGCCGGGCCAGTTCAAGCAGTTTGTTCCATTTATCCCTATCAACCATTGGAGCCTGCTTCCTTGAGCCATAGAACCACCCGGTTCTTGGAAGAGAATTCTTCACCCGGTTTTGGCTCCTGCTTAGATATAACCACACCCTTGCCTTTAAGCTTGGGTATACTCCCGGACTCGGAAAGGGCCTCTACCGCATTCCTCAGATCCATGCCCCGCAAATCGGGCATTTTGCCATCCTTAACCACAACCTTTCTTCGGGAAGAAACATTGCGGCGTACCGAGTTTTCTCTTCGAGCAGTCTGGAATTCCTTCTTTGGAGAGGAAATAGGCAATGAATTGTCCACGGCCAGAATCTTCTTGCCCACTTTTTTTACAGCCGGAGCGGAAACCACCCCTCCATATATATTCTTCTCCGGCTCATCCACCATGCACATGACTACATATTTTGGCTGCATGGCCGGCAGGAAACCGATGAAGGAAGCCACATAATCCTCGCTGTAACCGCCCTTTGTGGAGGCCTTCTGCGCGGTACCGGTCTTACCACCCACAGTAACCCGCTCCATTCGGGCCCTTTTCCCGGTCCCGTCTTCCTGGACGACATTTTTCAGCATAGAACGTACTTTGGTGGCCACTTCCGGGGAAAACACCCTTTTATCCTTCCCCGAGGAGGACTCGGGTTTTTTCAAGACCTGAAGTCCTTTGCGCACCCCGTTATTTGCCAAGCACAAATAGGCCCTGCCTAAATGGAGCGGAGTAACCGCAAGGCCCTGACCGAAAGAAGCAGAGGCCATGTCCACGGTATTCCACTTTCCCGGAGGCCTCAAAATAGGGTCGGCCTGGCCGGGCAACGGCAATTGTAGCGGATCGTTCAGCCCTGTTCCAACAAGATAATTAAAAAACCGGTGCGGCCCCAGATCCATACCAATCTTGGCCGCCCCTATATTGCTGGAATAACGAAGGACCTTGTTTACCGGAAGCCACTCATATTCATGGGTATCCTCTATTTCCGTATCTGCCAGTTCCCATTCCCCGTTTTCGCAGAAATAAAGCGAATCTCTCTTGCATACGCTTTCCTCAAGAGCGGCGGCAATAAGGAACGGTTTCAGAGTAGAACCGGGTTCAGCAAGATCCAAAGCGCTTCGGTTGCGCCAGTCCGCAGGAGAACATTCCTGGAAACGGTTGGGATTGAAAAAAGGATAATGGGCCCAAGCCATTATCTCTCCGCTGTCCACCTTTATGACCAGAAGGGTCCCGCTTTTTCCGGAATATTTCCGTACCGCATGGGCCAGGGCTTCCTCGGCTGCAAACTGCAAGCGGCCGTCAATAGTCAGGACCACATCCTGGCCATCCACATTATGTCCCACATCACGGGGATCGGCTATTGTGCCCCCGGCTCCGTCCCTTTGCAGGACAATCCGTCTCTTGGTTCCCCGCAAACGCTCGTCCATGCTTTTTTCAAGGCCTTCCAGTCCCTTTCCGTCTATCCCCACAAAACCAAGCACCTGTCCCAGGAGCCTTCCCTGGGGATAAACCCGCTCGTATTCGTCCAAAAGATGTATACCGGAATAGTCGCCGTTTTTTATCTTCTCTGCCGTCTTTGCCCCGATTTTGCGCTTTATCCACACAAACCTCTTCTTGCGCTTAAGTCGTCGCAAGACAGCCTCTTTTTCCATATGCAGGGTATCAGCCAAAAAACGGCTGCAATCGGAAACATTGTCCACCTGCAGAGGATTGGCATAAACCGAATTAACAGTAATGCTTCTGGCCAAAAGGGTGCCATCCCGTCCGTAAATCGCCCCTCGTCGCCCCAAAAGGGTTTCCTGACACCAGTATTGTTTCTGTGCCTTTTGGGCCAAATCCTCCCCCTGTACGACCTGGATAAAATAGGCCCTCGTCCACAGCCCGGCCCACATAAAAGAAATCAATACCCCCAAAACAATGATTTTGGTCCGGCTGAAATCTTTACGGGAAAATGTTGCGTCTCTTTTGTTCATTCTCCCCTCAGCTTGCGTATCTGATCCGGGGAAGGCTCATTCAGGCCTTCTTCTTGGGCAGTATTCCTCAGATTACAGGAAGACAGCAGATTGTCCCGTTCCACGATAAGTTTGGAGCGCAAATCCCGGTTTTTTTCCAGTTCCCCTTGCAATTTTTCCAGTTCATAGGCCAGATCCACCCGTTCCACATTGACCCAGACCCGGGCCAAACCAAGAAAAGTCGCCACCAGAAAAGAAAAAACCAGAACAAGGGCGCGTTTTTTCCTGTCCATTCCGGCCGCCTCAGAGTTTTTCCGCAGCCCTTAACTTGGCACTCCGGCTGCGGTGGTTTGCTTTTTTCTCCTCCTGCGAGGCCTGGACCGGCTTTTTGGTCAGTATGCGTATGGTTTTTTCATGCCCGCATTGACAGTCAAAAGTTCCCCGGGGACAGATACAGTCCCGGGCCTCTCGGCGAAAAAACCATTTTACGATACGGTCTTCCAGGGAATGGAAAGATATAACAACCACCCTTGCCCCGGAAGCAAGCCGGGGGATTATCTTTTCCAGAAAATCCTCCAAGACTTCCAGTTCCCTGTTCACGGCTATACGCAGGGCCTGAAAAGTCTTTGTGGCTGGATGGTTGCGGGATTTGGCTCTTCTCTTGGCCGGATAGGCCCCGGCTACCACCCGGGCCAAACGCTGGGTCCCTTCTAGTGGGGCTTCTTCCCGGGCTTTGATTATTGCCGTGGCGATCCGTCCGGCCATGGGCTCTTCCCCGTATTCTCTAATAATATCTCGCAGTGTGTTGCGATCAGCGCTGTTGACTATATCCGCGGCCGTCTCTCCCTTTTCTTTCCCGGCCATTCGCATATCCAGGGGGCCGTTTTTTAAAAAGCTGAAACCGCGCCGCGGATCATCCAGATGCAGAGAGGATACACCCAGATCAAGCAGGGCACCGTCCAGCTTGCCCCCCCCCAGTCTGTCCAGGGCGGTTTCAAAATCCGTAAAAGACATTTGGTAAAAATGCACTTTGCCCCCGAATTGCTCCAGATTACGCCTGCTCAAGTCCAGGGCCTGGCTATCCTGGTCAATCCCCAGGACCTGTATGTTCTCCCCTCCCATTTGCAGAAGCACTCGCGTATGACCTCCCATACCCAGGGTTCCATCCAAAAACCTGCCCCCTCTTTCCGGTTCAAGGTATTTTACTACTTCCTGGGGCATTACCGGGAGATGTATATCATCCATAACAAATTATACCGGGGAAAATCCCTTGTCTGTATATTTAAAGAACATGTTGCCAACACCCGCTTTAGAAACCCCACGGCTTCTTGTTTAGGGCAAGGGATATCGACCCTATATCATCAGTTCCACTCCGCTTTCCGCCAAGCTGTCCATTACGTTGTCCAGCTCCTGTTCCATACTCTTGCGCTGGGCCTCGAATCTTTCCAGGTCCCATATCTCGAATTTACGCCCCACTCCGGCTAAGACCACATCCTTGCTTAATGCCGCATAATCTCGCAAATAAGGAGGGACCAATATCCGGCCCTGTTTATCCACATTGACTTCCATAGCTCCGGAGATAAAAAAACGGTGGAAGTCCCGGAATTTCCTGTTGGCCATATTCAGCTTATTGAAACGTTCCTCGATCTTTTCCCAGTCCGGCATAGGGTAACCCACAACGCAGTCATCAAAGTTGGTAAGCATCAGCCGCCCGTCGGAGTCCGCCTGAAAAATCTTTTCCCGGAACTCCGGTGGAAGCATCAGCCTGCATTTGGTATCCAGGCTTCTATGGCTGTGCCCTCTAAACATCGAACTAAAGACCTCCCTATGTCTCCACTAATTACCACCTTTTACCACTCCCTCTCCTACGAAGCAAGGAAAAGTCAAGCTTTTTTGGAAAAAAAACTTTATTCTAGGTGGATTTTAAGTTAATTGCTTGGGAAAAGGCAGTTATTTGGGGGATTTCATCGGTGTTCTTCACCACAGGAAAAGACCATTCTCGGAGAAACTAAAAAACCGCAAAATCACAGGAATCAGCCATGCGCACCAAAATAATATGCACCGTGGGTCCGGCCTGCGACTCACCCAAAACCTTGCGGGAATTGATTCAGGCGGGCACCAGGATATTCCGCCTGAATTTCTCCCACGGTAACGCCAAGGATTTCCAACCGCTTGTTCAAAAACTGAAAAATATCGAAGAAGAGCTGGACACTGGCATTACCCTGCTTCAGGACCTCTCCGGACCCAAAATACGCACCGGGGAACTGGAAGAATCACCTTTGAATGTGGCCGCCGGAGAAGTGATCCAGATGGGTCTTTCTGCTTCCCGCCCCTCGGAGAGGGAAAAATTCATTCCTTTCGACCACCCGGAGATCTTAAAAGAACTTGTCCCCGGAGATACAATCCGGTTGAGCGACGGGGGGCTCAAGTTCCGTGTAGAAAGAGGCGGACAGGAAGTTGCTGTTTTAGAGGCCCTGACCCCCGGACTTATTACTTCCCGTAAAGGAGTATCTTTCCCCGGGAAAAAAACCGGGCTGACGGCAATGACCGAAAAAGATCGGCAGGATCTAAAAGACGGAGTGGATCTGGGCATGGATGCGGCTGCCCTTTCTTTTGTCCAGGGTCCGGAAGACATAGCCAGGGCCAAATCCATCCTTACCCGGAAGGGGGTACAAATGCCGGTCATAGCCAAACTGGAGAGACAGGTGGCTGTGGATAGGCTGGAGGATATTTTGAATATTGCCGACGGGGTAATGGTGGCCCGGGGGGATTTGGGTTTGGAATGCCCCCTGCCTTCCCTTCCCACCCTCCAGAAGAGGATCATACGGGAATGCAACCGGGCGGCCAAGCCGGTGATAGTGGCTACTCAGATGCTTCTATCCATGGTGGACAATTCCATGCCCACCCGGGCGGAAACCACGGATGTGGCCAATGCTATTCTGGACGGCACGGACTGTTTGATGCTTTCCGAAGAGACAGCAGTAGGCAAATATCCTGTAGAATGTGTAAACTACATGGCGGACATTGCCTGCGCAGCAGAAGACCTCTATTTCGAATACTCCGTTGATCCCGTGGAAAACCCGAACAAACCACCGGAAAGTTATCTCTCCTATGCCGCATGCATGCTCGCCCAGAAGATAAAGAGTAAGGCATTGGTAGCTCATACCGACTCCGGGGCCACTGCCAGGCTCCTTAGCGCCTCTCGCCCGGCTCAACAGATATACGGGCTAACCCCGGCAAAAAAAGTGGGAAAGTATTTGAACTTTTCCTGGGGAGTAAATCCTGTTTTTATATCCGAAAACCCGGAGGACCACCTGCGCAGGGTGGAAAAATACATCCAGGAAAACCCAAACTTCTATAGCGGCGAGAAATTCGTTATAACCGCCGGACACCCCAAGAGCGGAGAGAAACACGCTCCGACCAATCTGCTAAAAATACTGACCAAATAGGCCATGTCAGCAGAGCTACGTCCGGAAAAACAAAAATTCGAGGAAGAATACTACCAGATATCCCCGGAAATCCTGGAGAGTTTCCCTAAATTCCGCCTGCCCCTCAACCTGTATCACTTCAAGGAAGAAGCCGGGGCTCTGGTCCCCTATTATTATGCGGAACAAAGGCTCTCCCGGGAGAAACGGACCGAACTCTTTGAACTCTGCAGTCAGGGATTGATCTTTGTGGCCCGCTCCGAGCACCACATCTACGCCAAACACATCAGCAAACAGCTAGACCTTGTTCTGGTGGACTCACAGCTTAAACCGTCAGAGACGGCATTGGTCTTCCGTAACGCACTGACCGACGATATTTCCAGTTTCTTTGAGCAACCGGTAAAACCTGCACTGGAAAAACTGCAGCAATCCGTGGGCATCTTTATCCAGTACCTATTAGCAGACCTGTACCGCATAAAAAATTTCTACCCCCGCTTGCATGAACAGTACAGTCTGGAAAATGCCGGGTTCAATGCGGGCATTCTGGGCACCGCCATATATATACAGATGCAAACCGAGCCCGGGCAGAAATACTTGGAACAGGCTGCTCTCGGATTTTTTCTCTATGATTTGGGGCTGGCCAAAGTCCCCAAATTTGTCCGGGAAAAAAAGGAAAACCTGAAACCAGAAGAAAAGAAAAAGATCCTGGAGCATCCGCTCACAGGAGGAGAAACCATGCGCCGGCTGGGCATAACTGATACTTTGACCATGGGCAGCCTTTTGGAGCACCATGAGAGACTGGACGGAACAGGGACTCCACAGGGACTAAAAGGCTCGAATATCTCCCTTGGTGGCCGAATCACCGGAGTTACTGATACATTTTTGAACCTGACTTTACTGGGAGCGCCGCAGAATGTTCCAGCTCCACAAGCCGCGAATTCTATCGCTTCCCGTTCTTCCAAGCTAGATCCCAAGGCGGGAAGTGTCCTGCAAAATATCGTTCATTCCCGCATGTTCAACAAAGCCCCCGATTAAGGTGGTGGCTGACGTTACCTGTTTTTTTGCTTCCTCGACCTTGCGTGTGGATTTTTTATATTTCCTCCTAGTGATCTTTTTGGGATGCTTTTAACCAGAGGCCCGCGCGTTTTCCTAGCCCCGCCAAAAGGGGGAAACCGGGCCGAAAAACAACAATGAATGCAGACAGGCAAAATACTAACTTGAATGCAGCAAAACATTTTCTCCCTCCATGAACAAGAGTCCGGAGGGGGCAAACATCCCCTGTTGGCGGGGCCTAGAAAACACCGGGCCGGCAGTTTGGCATCGAAAAAGTTCAGGCGGTAGAAATCCACACCAAACGTCAAGGACACAAAGGATTTTTATAAGACAAAAGAATGAGGAATAGACAAGAGGCAAGCAAGAGGGGTAATAAACATAAAAAAAGTCCTGGCGACGTCCTACTTTCC
>CAYNNQ010000038.1:0-22500 GCA_964398785.1 uncultured Desulfovibrionales bacterium
AACTATATGATTTCACTTAAAACTTTCAACTTAAAACTTAACACTGCCTGCAAAATATATTTTTTGCAGGCGCTTCTTATCAGGCAAAAATATCACTCGGGAGATATGGATGGGTACCTTCTATGACATCGATCCCGGATTTGGCCCGGATCTTTTGCACCAATACATCCTTGTGCGGGCAATGATCCACAATGCACGGAGCAATATGTATTTTGGTCGGTTTTTCCTGCATGGGGGCATTCCACAACTTTACCTGGGCCAGACGGGTAACAATGGCCGAACCGGGGCAATCCCCGCAATTCAAAAGCCCCATAAGTTCAGCATCATCTCCGTATTCCTCGAATTTTCCCTGACGGCGATTAAATCCCACCAAGCACCTTGAACAACCAATACACACATCGTCCATCACTTTTTTGCAGCCGACAATCAGAATTTTTTCCATTATTTCCTCCTTGATTTGCCTCCCTCCCGTAGAGACCAACAAAATTTTTCGGCTCTCCGACACAGCGTATGGATTTTTTATATTTCTTCGCCTGATCCTTTTGGATGCTTTTAACAAGAGGCTCGCATGTTTTCTTGGCTCCGCCAAAAGGGGGAAACCGGACCGGAAAGCACATCCAAATATAGACTGACAAAAATATCATTTGAATTCTGCAAAATATCTTACCCGCCGAAATAAGAGTCCGGAGGGGGCAAGCATCCCCCTTTGGCGGAGCTTAGAAAACACCGGGCCGGAAGTTTGGCATCCAAAAGGGTCAGGCGAGGAAAATCCACATTAAGCGTCGAGAACCCAAATTTTCAAGCAATTTTAAGACGACTTTCCAGATCAGAGGGAATAGTGGCTAATATAGTTTCCCTTATACTGTCCACAACCACTTCCCCTAAAGCGGCCCCTTTTATCTTCCGCACATCCCGAACCACCGCACAGGTCACTTCCGCTCGGTCCGCGTGTTTCTGATAGCTGGCCAGTCCGGCAAGGGCGGCAGCCTGGTGCAATGTCCTTTCCGGGACCCCCTGATGCGGATGATCCCTTTTGAGCACTACATGTGCTCCGGGGCCATCCCGGACATGGAACCACAGATCAAAGGGATTGGCTGCGCGGGAAAGTAGCTCGTGATTGGCCCGGTTATTTTTCCCCCGTAAAAGCAGGAAACCGTCATCCGAGGTAAAAACATGCACGGCCAGATTGCGGTATTTGCGGGGCAGAGTATCGTAGCCAGCGACTTTTTGCCTCTTATTACTTTTTTGCCTAGGTTGGGTATAATCTGCATCCTCTAACCGTTTCTGGAGCATACTCCGTCTGGAAGACACAAAATCCAGCCCCCGCCTTCCCTTGCGCTCCCGCTCGAACATGTATTCCATATTCTCCCGGACAGTCAGCCGGGCATTCAATCCCAGAACTGTCCATTGACCGCTTTCATCCCAAAGTCCCACTTCTTCTCTCTTCTCGTTTTTGGGCAACTGGAAAAGATTGTTCTGTATAAGGCGGGCCTTTTCTCCTTCTTGTACCATCTCTTGCAGGCGTTTTTCATCCTCTTCCAACTTTTGCATATTGCGTACAAGCTTTTTCCGCTGCCTGCTGGCCTCCTTGTCCGCCTCCGGATCCGCACTGCGCGCAAAATCAATATGCGGAGCCCCGGAAGCTTCTGCAGCCTGCAAGGCACTGGAAAATTCCTGCAAGCTAGAACTTATGGATGGTCGCCAGGGAAGGAGTTCTTCCTTTTCCCCCCGCAGGGAGCAATAAAACCCTTCCGGTTGACCGGAGAGCATTAGTGCATAAAGATTTTCCGCCTCAGGGTAGGTACGGTTTTGCAGCTCCTTGCGCAAAGGAGGGGACAGTTGCGGATACCGTCTCCAGATCTCATCCTCGCTGAAAACGCGAGGTAGTTCTGGCCACTCCACTCCCCTGGCGAAATCTTCATCGAGTTGACTTTGCATACAAACTCCTTGGCAAAGATCCAGAACCAGATACTCCCTAGGGTAACCGCTTAGTTCAAACGCTCCCTTCCTTTCCGGCCAAGCGGATCTGACCTCCTTGATCCTTCTACCGCAAGCCCTCTTGCGCAGCTGCATGACCGACCCCGGTGGGACCCGCGGATTTTCCGGTTTTTCCCGGGAAAGCAAAAAAAATCCTCCCCGAGGGGAGGATTTCCAAATAACATAACCGGCTTTGCCCAAATCCAGGGTCCAACATTTATATTCCGGGGTAAAAATTTTCTGCAGCCTTAGCCCAATGGCTTTGTCCCGCAATTCTTGCAGGGCAAAGCGGAAAAAATTGGCCTCCATATATAGACTTTAATCCCCCAGCACAGTTTCCTGTTCTTCCTGTTTACTTTTGCAGTTAATACACAACGTGGTTACCGGCCTGGCCTCCAAACGGGCACGGCCTATTTCTTCGCCGCATTCCTCACAGATACCGAACGACCCTTCCTCAATCCTTTCCAGCGCTTCATCTATTTTGTGTACCAGCTTGCGGTCCCGATCACGCAGGCGCAAGGTAAATGCCCGATCAGACTCCGCCGAAGCCCTGTCGGCCGGGTCGGCGTGGACAATACGTTCTTCGGTCATATCCTCCAGGGTGTCTTCTCCCTTCTGCAGGATCTCTTCACGACTCTTCATCAATTTTTCCCGAAAAAATTCAAGATCTTCAGGCTTCATTATTTGCCCTCCATATTATCTTTTGTATTAGCGCCCTTACCCAACAATTGCCATTTTGTAAAGGAAAATTGTTATATAGTCCGAAAAGCCGATATTTTTCTTGACACTTAAGCCGTGCTTGATTATCAAATCGACTTCCTTGATGCGGGAGTAACTCAGTGGTAGAGTGCAACCTTGCCAAGGTTGAAGTCGCGGGTTCAAATCCCGTTTCCCGCTCCATAGATCAGGCGGCATAGCCAAGTGGTAAGGCAGAGGTCTGCAAAACCTCCATTCTCCGGTTCGAATCCGGATGCCGCCTCCAGTTGAACAATAAGCGGGAATAACTCAGTGGTAGAGTGCAACCTTGCCAAGGTTGAAGTCGCGGGTTCAAATCCCGTTTCCCGCTCCAGATTTCCAGCCCGCTGCACGGCGGGCTTTTTTATGGCCCAACCACACCTTGACCTTCGGGAAAATCCGGATTAACCACCTCTTTTTTCCCTTTTACATACTAAAAACCATACTATGATAGCTTACCAAGACATAAAAAAAATGAACAGAGATACTTTGCAGAATTTGCTGACCCAAGCCAGGGAAAAATTCGAAGTGGAATTCGAGCCGGTCACTATAAATGACACTACCCTGGATGTGTTGCAGATCAAAAACCTAGACGAATATATTGATGAGTTGGCCACTAAAAGCAGTGCGCAGAAGACCCCCATCCAGCTCCCTTTCTGGGCCAAAATATGGCCCGCTTCAATCATGCTGAGCTACAATCTGAAACACCTGCCTGCACCGAATGGCGAAGAAACACTGCTGGAACTAGGGGCTGGCGTGGGGGTATGCGGGCTTTACGCCGCCTGTCTCGGATTTTCCGCTATTATTACCGACAACGACCCGGAGGCTTTGCTCTTTGCCCGAATAAACGCACTGCAAAACGGCCTGGGGGACAAGGTGGAGGTACTCCATTTGGATATGGCCGGACAATCCGGGCTGAATCGGGGAACGGACTATATTCTGGGCTCGGAGATCCTGTATGTAGAAGATTTGAACCGGCCGCTGATTAAATTTTTAACCAAACATCTCAATCCAGGCGGAGAAGTACTTTTGGGATGCGAATATAAACGCCATTCCCGAAAATTCTTCAAACTAGCCGCGGAAAAATTCCATATCCGGGAAAAGACTATCGGATACAAGGAGAGGAAAACCGGGGAAGGCGAAAAGCAGGAAAAGTTTTTGTGCAAGATATACAGCCTGAAGCGAAAAAAAGATGATCAGGATTGAGTCCTCGCTAAAAAAATATACCCGGGACCAGGACAAGGCCCTGGCGCCGGAAGAGACGGTCTCAAAGGCCCATGCGGCCCTGCAAGACTCCGGATGTAGAGTTTTGGAAAAACTAATCCGTGTGGATGCCGACAGACTGGGCATTCCCGTATACATGAGCGTTTGCACGGATGAGGCGGCCAGAATAATGCCCACCGCCAAACAGATGGGCAAGGGCTCATCCCCGAAACAGGCCCAGGCTTCGGCCTTGATGGAGCTTGTGGAACGCTACAGTTTTTTCCGGTTTTGGGAGAAAACAGACTCCCCCCTTAGCTGGTCGGAAGCAAAGAGTAGGTTCAAGGAAAAATTGCTCCCCGTGCAAAGGATTATAAAATCCACAGGGGAAGATATCCGTGAAGAGGAAGCCATGGCTTTATTGGATCTTGCTTCCTGGAAATTTTCCCCATGTACGGATCTGACCACAGAAAACGAATATTACGTCCCAGCGGATTGGTTCCGCATGCTAAACGAATTCAACGGCAGTTCAGCCGGGAACACGGCAATGGAGTCCATCCTCCAGGGGGCCTGCGAACTAGTGGAACGTCACGTCTGCGCCCAAATATCCCGGGAAAGGTCGGTCACGCCCACCATCCACCCCGAGAGCTTGGATGGCGATGAATTACAAGATCTGTACCATCGATTTACCCAAAATGGGATAAAACTCCTTTTAAAGGATTTTTCCCTGGGACTTTCTATACCCACAGTGGCAGCAATTGCCTACGATCCGGAAACATATCCCCATAAAAGCGAAATCGTTTTCACCGCAGGCACGGCCACTTCTCCGCAAAAAGCGGCGCTGCGCGCCCTTACGGAAACAGCCCAACTCGCCGGTGACTTCCAGTCCGAAAAAATCTATGAACCATCCGCATTACCCAAACTCAAATCCCTCCAGGCAATGGACTGGCTCCAAGCGGGAGAAACAGTGGATTTGAGCAGTCTTCCGGACATTTCCGATCCGGATATGGGCACGGAACTTTATAGCCTGAGCAGGGCCCTGGAAAAGAGCGGATACCTGTTACACACCCTGGATATTACCTGTCCGGATCTCCGGATTCCAGCCCACTACAGCTTTGTTCCCGGTTTTTCCTTCCGGGAGCGTAGCCCTTCTGCCAGTATGGGTATGTTCATAGGCAAAAAAATTGTACAGAGCTTTCCCCTCCAGGAGGCGGGGAAAAAACTGGACCAATTGGCCCGGATTCGTCCCGGAGCACATTATTTACCTTTCCAATACGGATTGCTTGCGCTCCAGGCCAATCAGCCGGAGCAGGCAAAAAAATATTTCCAAAAGGCTTGCGCTCTACAAAAGTCCCCCCAAGAACAAGCTTTGGCCTTTTTCTATTGCGGGTACGCTCTGAGTTTGCAGGAAAATTGGACTGAAACCAAAGGCTGGCTGCAAAAGGCCGTGGCTCTGGACGACGAGGTCCAAGAATATCATAACCTACTGGGAGTAGCCCTGTTCAAGGAAAAGCGTTTTTCCCAGGCAGCCCGATCCTTTCGAAAAGCATTGAGTCTGGACAGCGCTTCGGCTATGGACATGGCCAATCTGGGACTCTGTTACAAGGTAATGGGTTACCCGGAAGAAGCTATGCCCTTGCTCTCTCAGGCCGTGGAGATAGACCGGGGACTTGAGTTTGCCTACCGGGAACTCCTGGAACTACTATCCGCAGACGACACCTAGCTTTTTGAGTAAAAGGGATTGACAACCTTCCATTCTGGCGTATAGAGACATTAAGAGGATTGCTTGAGACGAAAATAACAAGGTTAAAATCTGGCTACTTAAAACCGTTGGAATGCTCAAGCACAGAGGTTGTTCATTATAGGCGATTGGATTCATTTAATCCTTACAAACTATTTTTAAGGAGGTAGTTAATATGGCCGAAAGAGTGGAATTTAAAGGGAAACAGTTTGACGTAGACGAAGACGGTTTCCTTCAAAAGTTTGAGCAGTGGAGCCCGGAGTGGGTTGATTATGTAAAGGAATCTGAAGGCATTTCGGAAATTACTGAGGAGCATCAGAAAGTGATAGATTTCCTTCAGGACTACTACCAGAAAAACGGAATTGCTCCCATGGTCCGCATCCTTTCCAAGGTAACCGGCTTCAAGCTGAAGTACATCTATGAACTATTTCCTTCCGGACCCGGCAAGGGAGCCTGCAAGATGGCTGGGTTGCCCAAGCCCACAGGTTGTGTATAAGTTCCGCGATCAACTATTAATTTCCAAAGCGGGCCACTTCGAGGCCCGCTTTTTTTTGGTTATCCAACTCAGCGTGTGGATTTTTATATTTTCTCCTCCTGATCTTTTTGGATGCTTTTAACGAGTGGCCCGGGCGTTTTTTGTTGTCATGGAGGGCCCCAAGCTTGGCGGAAGGCCTAAAACTGGCTCAGATACTTTTTCTTTTCCCTTTCAAATTTAAGAGTGGTCAATACCGCAGCTATCCCCATGGCCACAATGCTCACCACCAGGACTCCCAGCTTCTGCACCTCCCATTTCTGGGCAAACAGGGAAATGGCCCAGTTCTGCCCGCTTTTCATGCCAATAAACACGGCTGCCGGCACCACAAGGAGACTGAAAACCAAAATCAAAGCTTCCACCCAAAGGAAACGTTTGAACATAAAAAAGGCAAAAAGGAGGATATCCCGGAACTTACTTACCACCGTCAGGTTCTGCTCCAATTCGCGCAGGATTTCCTCGGCCTCCTGGATGTACGTATATCCCTGTTTAAAGCCATCCGGGGTCTGCAGGTTTAGATCGGAAAAATTGTTCAAGCGCAGGCCACAATCATTGAACAAGCGGTTGGTCCGCCGCAAAAAAAAGTTCTTCAGGGGAAACCAGGCATATTCCTGCTCAACGGTTTTCAACCTTTCCAGCATGCGGTTCTGTTTCCTCTTAAGTTCATATATACTCTGATCGATCCTTTTTTGTATCTGGGAACGGATTGAAGTGGTCTCCTGGTTGAGACGATTATAGGCGGCATAATTATCGATGCCGCTGAGTTCCTCGATTTTTTTTAAACGCTCTGTAAACTCTTGCCTGGCCGGGTGTTGAGGATCAAACCACTTTTCCACCTTCTCTTTGAGCTCTTCCAGGGTCTGGCCGGCCTGCTGCGCCTTTTTATGCGCCTCTTCCCAAAGATCATAAAATCCGGAAAGAAGATGCAGGTGCCCTCTTCCCAGTTCCGGATCAATAATGGCCTTTAAGAACACTTCCGAATTGTTTTCCATAATTGCGGTAAATACCCCCAGAGCCTGATCCGGGAAGCCCAGTTTTACCAGGCATACTCCCTGCCTGTACCTGGCTTCGACCATGTCCGGAGATATTTTCAGGGCCTGCCCGTAAGTTTGCAGGGCTTTCTCCGGCTCCTCGTCCACTTCTAGCAGCCTGGCCCGCAAAAAGACATGATAACCACGCTGCAAAGGTGTATAGGAAAGGCTTTCCCCTTCGGTCCAAAAATTATGGGCTTCTTTGTGCTGTCCCCCTTCCATGGCCAAAAAGCCCTGCAGTGTACGCGGTTGATAGTCATTGCTGCTGCGAGTGGTGGCTTGGCGCAATTTTTGAGCCGCAAAGGAGTGTTCCCCCATGCGCATATTTTCCAGTGCGGAACGCAGGGTGGGGTCTTCACCCTCCGAAGCCACCCGGAGGCCCTCCGGCCACATCCGTCCCTTGCTGTTCACCACCCGGCGTAATGTCCTTAGTTGACAGGCACAATTGATCTCCAATATGGCCCGGGCCAGCTCCCCAACTTCGGAGCCTGTACTCTGCAGATCCCCCACTTTTTTTCCCGCGGCCAGCTCCTCTCCCATTTTTTCCATTCCGGAAGATATCCGCTCCAGATTCATCTTCTCCAGCTTGCCCCACACATCCTGCTGCGGGGACATCATCCCCCGGGTGGGACATTGGGAAGGCTCATGTCCTTTAAGTCCGCAGTAAAAACAGCTGTGATGCTTCCCGGAAGTCAGGGTATTCGGTAGATATATCTGCAAATTTTTCCGGGCATGTCCATCCTCAGTACTTGTGGTGGCCTGAAAAAGATCGGTTACTTTTCTTCCCCTGAGGCCGCTGCCTGTTTTTAGCGGGGCTACGGCAGAACCCAGCTGAAATATGGTCTGCAAAGGCAGGTATAGAAAATCCGGCTCTAGTTGCCCCCAATCGATGGACATACGATCCAGGACAGAAGGCTGCAAAACCATGTCGCCTTTCTCCACGCCGGCAAATAAGCAGGGGGTTCGGTACCAGGAATCCTTTTCATTTTGCAGTGCATCCATTAGGTTTTGTACCCAGGAGGAAAGCTGCTTTATGTTCTCCAAAAGAAAGATATGCTCATACCTATCCCGGCTTGTATACTTTACTTCCAGCTTTTGAGCCAGATCTTCAAAAACGCTTTTGTATTTTCGCCACTTGCTGGAGAATTGCTCATCGCTCTTCTTGCCCAAGGGATCTATGACAAAGAACCAGCTCAAGGAGGGGGTAAAACTCACCTGTTCTTCGGGATTCAAAACAAGCCAGTTCGCACCAGGGGCATCCGAAGAGGAATAAGGTTTCTCGAAACCAATCCCCGGGATACCGGTGGAGGCCTCTTTCAGCTTGGGATGGGCCCACACTTGGAAGGAACTCCCGGGGGTGCCCTGTAAAGCGGCGCATTCGTCGTCCATGGACAGAGAAAACTGCAGATCGGAACCGACAACCAGCTTGCAGGGAAAAAGAAATACCTTGAGGATAGTGGGGTTTATGCGCATCCACTTATATATCTGGGCCCAGGCCTGAAGGATGGCCGTATCCGGAAAGAACCACAGGGACTGCCCCTCATCCGAGGTTACCTCCCATCCGCCGAAGCTGGACAGGGCCTGGGGTATGGACCCCGGAAGCGCCTTTCCCCAGACGATCCAGGAAGCATATCCGGTATGGAGCATCTCTGCCGGATCAATCTGCGGGGTCTTTTTGAGCAAGGTGGATAGATTTAGCATAGGCGGCTATATTACAGATACAAATATTTTTGATATTGCGTTTTTTCCAACTGGTATTTATCCTGAAAACTGGATGTTAGCAAACCCAATGAACTCAAACAGGAAAAGCATATGGAACCGGGACAAAAAATCGCGGAGCTGAAAAAAGATCCCCAATTCCCCCGCAAGGTGGGTATGATTCTGGTACATAACGGGGTTGTTCGGCAATGGTCAAGGAACGATGGTATCGAAGTCCAACAACTTGAAGTGCACGTGGATCACGAGCGGATAGAGGAGATAATAAGCTACTCGGAAAGCCGACCGGGGATATTCCGGGTCTCGGTGGAAGCCAGGGAAGGCCTTTTCGTTCCCGGGGATGATCTGATGCTTGTTTTGGTAGCCGGAGACATCCGGGAAAATGTATTCCCGGTCCTTGAAGAAACCGTAAACAGAATTAAAAAAGAGGCCCTGAGCAAAAGGGAGGTAGTGGATTGATCTCCGGTTAATAGAGAAAAAGGGATATCCATTGGAGGAGCTTCCCAGGCATTCGGCCCCGACCCCTTAAACGTATATTTTCAGGGTTGGTTTGCCGAAAATTTCGTGCCCCACGCTCCAGCTGACCCAACATAAATTATCCGGCAAACGCAAGATTCCCCAGGAAACAGCAAGGAACCCTCAGAAATAACCGAGAGAACGAAGCGCTTCCAGGTTATCCTCCTTGGTTCCATCCCGTCCGGAACGTTCCTCGGCTCCCCGGGGTTTCTCCGTACAAGGCTTGCAGCCCAGGGAACGGTAGCCTTCGTCATAAAGGTTGCAATACCCGAGTTTCTCTCGCCATATAAAGCTCCAGACATCAATCTCTGTCCAGTGCAAGAGCGGATTAACCTGCATACATCCGGTGTTTCCGGACTGGAAATAATCACGGTCCCGGCGGGAATGGTGTTCATCCTCACGGATTCCGGTCAAAAGGAATTCTATTCCCAGATCTTTAACTGCCCGCCGGAGAGGGGCAATCTTCAGATCCGCACAGCAGGAGACCCTGTCCTCGGCTACCGGATAACAACTCAGGTCCTTGTCCGGCTTGAACACTTCCAGGGCAATGTCCCATTCCAGAGCCTTCTTGTCTCGAAACTGCAGTGTTTGAGGAAACTTGACCCCGGTATCGATATTCACGGCCCTTACCCGTGTCCAGGGAGCGAGACGAGCCAATACATCCGCCCAGAGGTACAAAACCACAGTAGAATCCTTTCCCCCGGTCCAGGCTACATATATCCGTTCCGGCGGGTATTGGGGAATAAGCTTCTCCAATTTAGTGCGGGACACTTCCAGTTTTTGGCTCAGATCTCCCTGCATAGACGCAACTGCAAAAAGTCGACTTTTCGACACAGCGTGTGGATTTTTTATATTTTTTTCGCCTGATCTTTTTAGATGCTTTTAACGAGAGGCCGCGCGTTTTCTTGGTCCCGCCAAAAGGGGGAAACCGGACCGAGAATCGGGCTCTTAATGCAGAGTGGCAAAATTACCAACTTGAATGCCGCCAAACTTTTTCTCCCTTTCAGAACTAGAGTCCGGAGGGGGCAAGCATCCCCCTTTGGCGGGACCTAGAAAACACCGGGCCGGTAGTTTGGCATCTAAAAAAATCTGGCGGAGACAATCCATATCAAACGTCGAGGAACCAAAAAGTCGAAGGTTGGAATTAAATGTACAGACTAAATCCTGCTACCCTCTGATTTCCCTTAACACTTAACAACTTAAAACTGCCTGCAAAAATATATTTTTTGCAGGCGCATCTGCATAGTCAACGATCAATTCGTTACTACCTCTTCTTTGCTCTCTTTTTCCGCCATCCGGGTCTCTCCGTTTAAAGCGGCCATAAGCTTATTAACCTGGGCATTGAATCGGGCCATATCCTTTTCGGGAACGGGTTCCACCGGCGGAGATTCCACTTTCAACGGATTAACATACTCCCCGTGCTTTTTCATCCGGAAATCCAGGTGGGGGCCTGTAGCATAGCCTGTGGCCCCGACATAACCTATGGTATCCCCCTGCTTGACCTGTTCACCCACATGCAATCCCCGCGCATACCTGGACATATGATTATACACAGTCGTGTAGATGCTGTTGTGCCTTATTTTTATATATCTGCCGGCTCCCTTGGCATAGGAGCGGGTAATAACCTTGCCATCCCCTATGGATTTAATTGGCGTTCCGGTAGGAGCGGCATAGTCGATACCGTGATGGGGACGCCGGACATTTAGTATCGGATGTAGACGATTGTTTGAATACCCGGAAGATATTCGAGAAAACTCCAAAGGAGCCTTGAGAAAGGCCTTGCGCACGGAGTCACCGTTTTCATCAAAGTAATCGCAGCGTCCGCCGGATTCTTCAAACAAAAAGGCATTGAATTTTTGACCTTTGTTCACGAATCGAGCGGCCAGAATCCTCCCGTAACCTGAAAATTTCCCCTTGCGATACCTTTTTTCTATCAACGCCTTGAAAGAATCCCCGCTGCGAATATCCTTAACGAAATCCACATCCCAGGCAAAAATCTGGGCCAAACGCACCGGCAAGGCGGAGGTTTCCCCAATCTTATGGGCCGCCTGGAAAAGGCTGCTTTCAATCTCCCCGGAAACCATGACCTTGCGTACATCGTAAACAATGGGTTTTTTACCAGCCTTGAAGGAATCGCCCTGCCTTTGCACAACCAGTTTCTGCTTATCGTCTATCTCATATTCGAATCCTTGCAACCTGCCTTGAACAGTACGAATACGGTAATTTTGCCCAGTGCGGATCCGATTCAGAGAGTACACTTCCGAACATTTTTTTTCCAGGGAAAATATCTCGGCCGGGTCCAAAAAATCATTCAGGATACTGGTCATCGTCTGCCCGGAGCTTATAGTCCCCTCCCGGACCTCAACTTCCGGGGGAGAGGGATCCTTTTTATCCGGTTTTTCCTGGGACACGGTATCCCCACCGGCAACTGCCTTTGCTCCCTTTTTCTCCTCCTTCCCCTGTACATCCGGATTATCGCCTGCTTTTACCCCGGACAGCCTCTCATTGACAGGTGAAACACTGGCTTCAATCGGACCGTTCCAATCCCGGGAGAAGAAATAAACAAAGGTGGAGACAAAAAGGAAAAAAGTAAGCAGGCAAATCCACAGAGGTTTTTTGTTCCTTTTGCGCTTCAGCTTCACCCTTTTTAACTTCCTGGCCTTGTAATAGTAACGCATAGACACGTTCCTCTGCTGCCACTCCAAGCCCCATAGACCCTTAGCTTTTGCAGGTTCCTCGAAGTGGCTTTTGGATTCCCTGCATCGGGAAACCACAAAAAGTTCGCGGCATTATGCCCAAAAAAACAACAAATAAGCAACAAAGTAACGTTCGTTTAGTCTTATCCGGAAGTTTAAGAATTTCCGGATTTAGAAATATCAAGCTTTGGGTTCGGAAATGAGACTTTTTTCTGTTTAACGACGAGATGCACCGCTCAGGTGCATCTGCTTTGTTCGAATCAGAATTCTTTCTCTCGCCAAGGCGCAAAGACCGCCGAGGAAAATCCATTTCGGTTCTCTTCCCCTGCGTTCTCCGCGCCTTGACGAGAGTCATTTCTTTTGTCTTCAAAAAAGGAAAACAAATAATTATGAGGCATCTGCAAAAAGTCGAATACTGGAGTTAAACGCACGGATTAAACTTTGTAACTTGTCGATTTTATTTAAAACTTTCAACTTAAAACTTAACACTGCCTGCAAAAATATATTTTTTGCAGGCGCTTCAATTATGAATAGGCGTATTTCAATACATAATTACACCCTTACCATACACTTGCAGTTAAACTGGAAAAGGGCCACTTCCGGATGGAAACTTGTTAGTTGCCATATCTAGAACAACTGCCTATAATTTGTTGCGGATCTTTTTTGCTTTTTAACGCAAACACATTTCCTGTCAAGAAAAATAAATTCATTCCAGGGGGATCAAAAAATAATATTACATATTGGTATAGTAGAAAAAAATAAATACATTACAGAGTGTTAAAATAATAAACACCAAATACCGATAAAAAAATGCAAGAGGTAAAAAATGCAGGAACAAATCCGTGATTTCTTTCAAGAAAACGATCATCTGGGAAAGGAGCTGGGAATCCGGGTGGAAACGGTCCAACCCGAGTTCGCCCGCACCAGCCTGGAGCTAGAGTCCAAACACCTTAACGGAGCGGGGATTGCCCACGGAGCAACTATCTTCGCCCTGGCGGACATAGCATTCGGGGCGGCTGCCAACTCCCGCGGTGAACTGGCCATAGGCATCGAGGCCCACATCTCCTATATCCGCCCCGGGAAAGCGGGACGATTGACCGCTGAAGCCCAGGAAATCGGGGGAAACTCCAAAAACAGCACGTACAGCGTTATGGTAATGGATGAACAAAGGAATATACTGGCATCCTTTCAGGGAACAGCCTACAAGAAAAAAGAGCCATTATTCAAAACTGCCGGGACTTCTTTTTGAGCCCTTTCCTTCCGGTAGAGACCCCAATTCATACTGGACCCATGTGTTGACAAATATATATCCAAACTTAATTATCATTCTTGCACACTTGCCGAAAATCAAAAGCATGGGAGAGAATAATGAGTGACGACCAAACCAAAAATACTGAAATAATGATTGAAGATCCTTCAACTTCGGAAGGGGAATCACAGGGGGGAGAATTAAATATCCCGGAAGAGTTACCTCTCCTTCCGGTAAGGGATATTGTGGTCTTCAACTATATGATCCTCCCTCTTTTCGTAGGGCGGGAAAAAAGTGTCCAGGCCGTAAACGCCGCACTGAACGGAAACAGATATGTGCTCATTTGCACTCAAAATGATGAGAAGGTTGACGAGCCCGGAGAAGAGGATATCTACCAAATAGGCACAGTGGGCATGATCATGCGCATGCTCAAAATGCCGGACGGCCGCCTCAAGGTCCTGGTTCAGGGACTCAGCCGGGCCAAAATCAAGAACTTTTCCCCGGGCGAGGAGTATGATCAGGCGGATATAGAGCTGATCAAGGAAAAAGAAATAAAAGAGTTCGGCCCGGAAGGAGAAGCCAGGCTCCGCGTTGCCCGGGAGCAGACCGAGAAGGTCCTCAACCTCCGGGGTATAGACCCCTCGGAGATAATGACCGTGTTGAACAACGTGGATGAGCATGGCCGGCTGGCTGACCTTATAGCCTCCAACCTGCGCATGAAAACCGAAGAAGCGCAGAAGATCCTGGAATGCGTGGATCCAGTGGAGCGTTTACAGATAGTTAACGACCAACTGTCCAAGGAGGTGGAGGTTGCCTCCATGCAGGCCAAAATCCAGAATAGTGCCAAGGAAGGCATGGATAAGGCGCAACGGGAATACTACTTGCGGGAACAGCTCAAGGCTATCCGTCAGGAACTTGGTGACACTGGAGACAGCGGGGAAGAAATCGAAGAACTCCGGGAAGCACTGAAAAAAGCCAAGCTGCCTGCAAAAGTAGACAAGGAGGCCCAGAAACAGCTCAAACGCTTGGACGGTATGCACCCGGATTCTTCGGAGGCCACTGTGGTCCGGACCTATCTGGAATGGTTGGCCGAATTGCCCTGGAAAAAACTGTCCCGCGACCGAATTGAGATCAAAAAAGCGGAAAAAATATTAAATGAAGACCACTATAATCTGGAGAAGGTAAAGGAACGCATCCTGGAATACCTGAGCGTGCGCAAGCTCAACCCCAAGATGAAAGGACCCATCCTTTGCTTCGTAGGACCTCCCGGAGTAGGCAAGACTTCTCTGGGGAAATCCATAGCCCGGGCGCTGAATCGCAAATTCACTCGGATGTCCCTGGGAGGAATGCGCGATGAAGCGGAGATACGCGGCCATAGAAGGACTTATATCGGGGCCATGCCCGGGCGGGTAATCCAGAGCCTGAAGGATGCGGGGACAAGGAACCCTGTTTTCATGCTGGATGAAATCGACAAGGTAGGAGCCGATTTCCGGGGAGATCCTTCCTCAGCGCTTTTGGAAGTGCTCGATCCGGAGCAGAACCACACCTTTACCGACCATTATCTAAATGTCCCTTTTGATCTGTCCAAGGTAATGTTCATCTGCACGGCAAACATGCTGGACACTATTCCCCCGGCTCTCCAGGACCGGATGGAAATAATCCGTCTCCCCGGTTACACGGAGCAGGAAAAGATCAAAATTGCCCGCAAGTTTTTGCTGCCCCGCCAGATTGAAGATAACGGTTTAAGCGACTATGAAATAAACCTAAGCGACAACGTTATTGCCCGGACTATCCGCGGATACACACGCGAAGCCGGACTGCGCAATCTGGAAAGGGAACTGGGCAGTATCTGCCGCAAACTGGCCCGTCGGGTAGCTGAAGGACAAAAAGGTCCTTTCCGTGTAACTCCCAAACAGTTGGACAAACTCTTGGGAGTGCCCGCTTACATGGAAGAGGACAAGGAAAAAGAACTCCCGCCGGGTGTGGCCCTGGGTGTGGCCTGGACTCCACACGGCGGGGAGATCCTGCATATCGAGGCCAGCACAATGCCCGGGAAAGGCAAGTTGACCCTTACCGGGCAACTCGGGGACGTTATGAAAGAATCCGCGCAGGCAGCCATGAGCTATGCCCGGAGCAGGGCGGAAGAGCTGGGGCTGGATCCGGAATTCGCGGAAAACAAGGACGTACACATCCATGTCCCTGCCGGAGCAACTCCAAAAGACGGACCATCGGCAGGTGTGCCCCTGGTGGCCGCCCTTATATCCGCTCTGAACGGAACTCAGCTGCGGGATGACGTGACCATGACCGGGGAAATCACCTTGCGCGGACGCGTACTCCCCGTGGGAGGAATAAAGGAAAAGATCCTTGCCGCTTCCAGCGCCGGGATCAACCTGGTAATTATCCCGGAGAAAAACCAGAAAGACTTTGAGGAAATTCCATCCGAGTTGCGGCGGAAGGTCAAAATCAAGACAGTCTCCAATATAGACGAGGTATGGCCGCTGGTCAGCCAACAGTAACCACCGCACACAGATATCCCCGCCCTCTTTAGCCCAAAAGGGGGCGGGTTTTTCCCTACTTCCCGAATCATGCCACCCAGGCTGGTTTTTTGCACATGCAATCCGGATCATGGGTGGGGAGGAGCCAAACCTCCACGACGTTCCCCATAAATTTCATGGCTCTCCGCCACAGCGTGTGGATTTTATATATTTTTTCCGCCTGATCTTTTTGGATGCTTTTAACAAAAACACCGCGCCGGTAAATGGGCATCAAAGACCAGACGGAGAAAATCCACATGAAACGTCGAGGACCCAATTTTATGGGTACAAGGAACAAAAGGTCAGTCGAAATCAGCCAAGAGCGCCCCGATATGCAGATTATCCAAAAGGGATACCTGCTGATATTTGCTGCGTATCCTCCATTGCGCCTGCTGTAGCTGCTCGTTGGTAATCCCGTTACGAGTGGCTGTATAAGCCTCGATAAATGCGGCCAGATTATCACAGACTTTGAGCAGCTCACCGTCCTTGGGATCGAAACGGTCCTGGTTATAATCCTTTTGTAGCTGCTGAATAGTAACGCAGGAAGGCCCCTCTTCTTCCAAAGTAATAGAAGAATTGAATTCCGAGCCCACTTCAGTACCCAGAAAATATTTGAGCCTATCCTCCAGATGGTCATACCCGCCGCGACGCAGCGGTGCGAAAATACGTCTTTCCAGTTCCGAGGATTCGTATTCCTTGATCAGATCTCCTATGCGCATCACCGACTGTTTCACCGGGGAGATTATGTCCCGGGTCAAAAGCTCGGGGACATCATGCAACAAACCGGCAAAAAAGTTGTTCTGTGCCCGAAGAGGACAGGCATCTACAGACATGCTGAAAAAATAGGCATAACAGGCCACTATAAACATATGTCCCAGCACGGAAGTTTCCGGAATGCGCGGTGTCTGGGACCATCTCTTCTGAAATCTGAGCTGTCCGCAGACATGGACGAACCTGCCCAGTTCCGTGGATGGACCGGCTATCAACTCCCGCATCCCGTTCAAGTCCTCGAATTCCCTCAAGCCCTGCCGGAAATGCTCCTCTATTTCCTGCAACTCATCATCCACCGGATTCACGCCCTTAATCAGATCGAATTCGCGAGAACTGGCGTACATATGGGCTGCCTGCAGTATACGGCTGCTTGGCTGGTCATTTCCCGTATCCAGGAAATATTCCCGCATTCGGGAGCAAAAATCCTCACCCAAGGGCTGCAGTCGGGGTTGCAGCTGTTCCAGCACCCAGTCGGTAAGCTGTTGGTAATGAGCCGGATTGGCCTTGATCTTATAAAAAACCGGCGGTTTGATATCGGTAATAATCAAGCGGTAAAGATACTCAAAAATACCTCCCCGGACGATGTTCGTTCCCAGATCAATCCTTTCCTCCTCCTCCAGATCGCCCTGATTCAGGTTGAAAAGGACAAGAGCGGCAATCATCTTATGTGCCTGCTTATCCACCTCTACAAGCTCCATGGGGCGCATTTTGTCGTTCCAGCGCTTCATGAAAGACCCGGAAAAAATGAGTTGCAAAATCCCCTTTCTTATACTAGGCAAAGCTCCTCCCTTTTATCGGAGTTGTTCGCGTCCACCCGCTACATTCCCGGACAATATCAACTCCCGCTTTTCTAAGCAAAAAAAAGGACAAGTGCAAGACCGGCCTTAGCCCAAGGCGAGTTCAAACATTGACTTCCTGTCGAAATTAAATTATACAACTGTGTTTTGACTGCCAAGGAGAAAGCACCATGAAAACATATAGTCCCAAACCGAATGAAGTGGAGAAAAACTGGTATATTGTGGACGGCCAGGGACTTACACTGGGCCGTATGGCTACAGTGATAGCCCGGAAACTGACCGGCAAGGACAAGCCAGAATACGCTCGGCACGAAGATACCGGCGATTTTGTAATCGTGGTTAATGCGGACAAGATCCAACTTACCGGACGCAAGACCGAGAGCAAAAAATACTACCATCACAGCGGATATCCGGGGGGTATAAAGGAAACACCATTCTTGAATATGCTCAAGGACAAGCCGGAATATGTGATCAGACATGCGGTCCGGGGGATGCTCCCCAAAAATCGCCTGGGACGGAAACAGCTCAAGAAACTTAAAGTATACAGTGGCAATGAGCATCCGCATGAGGCCCAACAGCCCCAGACACTGGAAATTTAAAACGAGGGTAGCAAAGAAATGAGTCAGGATTTTTATTACGGAACTGGACGCAGAAAAAAATCGGTCGCGCGGACCAGATTATATGAAGGCGACGGGCGGATAATAGTCAACGATCGCCCCCTGTCCGACTACTTTCCCCGGGCGGCCCTGCAGATGGTCATTCAGCAGCCCCTTAAGCTGACTAAAACCGATAGCAAGATCGATGTCCAGGTGAATGTTAGCGGAGGTGGTCTGACTGGTCAGGCCGAGGCAATCCGCCATGGCATAAGCCGGGCCCTGCAGGAGTATGACCCGGAAATGCGCACACCATTGAAAAAGGCCGGCCATTTAACCCGCGATTCCCGGGCCACGGAAAGAAAGAAGTACGGTCAGCCGGGTGCCCGGGCCAAGTTCCAGTATTCCAAGCGCTAAGCCTTAAAAGATACGCCTGCAAAAAAATATATTTTTGCAGGCAGTGGCAAGTTTTAGGATAAAAGTTTTAAGTAAAATCAAGCTGTTGTTGAATCTAATCTAGACGTTCAGTCTTAAATCATGATTTTTTGCAGTTGTGTCTTAAAAAAGGCCAAATCGCAAATTCAAGGCAGGGCATCACCCTGCCTTTTTTTCTGGAAGGACAACGCAGCCGATAAGCATGAAACATCTGCAAAAAATAATGGCTTGAATTTGAACGTATAAATTAAACGCGGCAACTCTAGGATCTTACGGCTCTTCGACACAGCGTGTGGATTTTTTATGTTTTCTCCTCCTCATCTTTTGGGATGCCTTTAACGAGAGGCCCACACGTTTTCCTGGCCCCGCCAAAAGGGGGAAACCGGACCGGTAAGCAACTCTGAATGCAGACAGACAACAGTACCAACTTGAATGCCACAAACATTTCCTTCCTCCAAAAACAAATGTCCGGAGGGGGCAAGCATCCCCCTTTGGCCGGGCTTAGGAAACACAGGGCCGGTAGTTTGGCATCAAAAAAGATCAGGAGGAGAAAAATCCACATCAAACGTCGAGGAACCGATCTTACTTTAAAACTTAACACTCAACCACTTAACACTTAGAACTATCTACAAAAACATACTCTTTGCAGTCGTATCTAAAAAACGAATCCACCATGAGCTCCCAAAACAGACCCTCGCTAATCTACGCGGATGATGAAGGAAATATATACGATGAACCGGAACTGCACATGCTCTGCAGACAGGGGGAGGAGATTGCCCCGCCCAAACCGGGGGAAGTGATCCCCCTTCCCCCGGACAGCGACTTATATCTGCTCCCGCAGCGTTACGCCATAGGTTTCAATCCGGAAACCGGACAAACCGAAACCGCGCCATTTTCTGCTATAGCCGCTTTTGTCAGTCCCGGATACACTCTAACCGGACTAAGTGCTTATGTAAGCGAAAAGGAAGCGGAAAACCTTCCCCTTTTTTCCTACGCAGCAGTAGGATACGCCAAAGGGCAGTTCTGGGTAACGGCCCGGAAAGTGGATGAAGACAAAAGACAGGTCTTTACCGGGATCGATCACGGACGGATCAAAAAAGGCGCCCAGCATCTGCTCAAAAAATTTCCAGAAAACAGGCTCCTTGCGCATCTGACACACTGCGCCCTGACGTATTGCTGCCCGGCGGCCAAAAACCTGGCCCTGGGACGTTTCGAGTGCCCCCTGCCCACAGCCCGCTCCTGCAACGCCCGGTGCATTGGGTGCATTTCCCATCAAGACAAAAACAGCGGACTCGCTTCTCCGCAGAACAGGATAGATTTTCGGCCCTCCGCGGAGGAAATCTCTCAAGTCATGTCCCTGCACGCGAGCAGGGAAAAGTACCCGGTTTTCTCGTTTGGTCAGGGTTGCGAAGGGGAACCCTTAACAGAGAGCTCGCTAATTTCCTCGGCAGTGGCCAGATATAAAAAGGGCGGCGGGAAGGGAACAGTAAACATAAATACCAACGCCAGTATCCCGGAAAGCGTGGACAAACTGGCCCATGCCGGCCTGGACTCCATGCGGGTCACCCTGAACAGCGTCCAGGAAGATCTGTATACCGAATACCATCGACCGGTGTCCTACTCTTTTCCCCAAGTAATAGACAGCATCGCCCGGGCCAAGGAAAAGGGATTGTTTGTGTCCCTGAACTACCTCTTTTTCCCGGGAATAAACGACACCGAAGAAGAATTTTTGGCATTGGCCCAGCTGGTAAACAAATATCAAATAGATTTAATCCAAATGCGCAACCTGAATCTGGATCCGGAGATATACCTGGAGACCCTGCCCGAGAGTATACGAAGGGAGGGAAGAATGGGGCTGGACAATTTCATGCGCAGAATCCGGAAAGAATGTCCCGGGGTTGCCTTCGGTTATTTCAATCCCTATATTGCCGCGGATCACACTCTGCGGAGCTATACCGGGCAGGACTAACCGCTCTGAAGCCCGCGAGGCAGAACGCTCCTCCCCGGGGCGAAGTCATTCCCCTGATCCGGTCTTAGTTGCTATAGGACTACTCCTCCTCCGGAAAGTTTATGCGCACCTGTTTTTTATCCTTTTTTCCGGACTTAACCACTTTACCGATAACCCAGGCCGGGACATGCATTCCCTCCAAACGGGAAAGGACATCATCGCTTATATCCGCAGATACAATAAGCATGAACCCGATTCCGCAATTGAATATCTGAAGCATCTCCTCCCAATCGAGCTCACCCTGATTGCGCACCCAATGAAACACAGGAGGGATATCCCAGGCACCGAACTCTATCTCCGCACACAAGCCAGGATAAAGTATTCGTGGGATATTGTCATAAAACCCGCCGCCGGTGACATGAACCAAGCCTCTTATATTCAAGTCGCGAAGCAGGTTGTGTACATATCTGGCATAAATGCGGGTCGGTTCCAGCAAAGCGTCGGCCACGGTCTGTCCACTGCCGGGCAAGATATCATCTCCTCCAAGTCCGGATTCGGAGAGCAACTTGCGAACCAGGGAATATCCGTTGGAATGCAGCCCGGAGGAGGCCAGACCGATAATCTTATACCCCTCGCGGATGTTAGTGCCGTCGATTATTTTTTCATAATCGACCATTCCCACGCAGAACCCGGATATATCGTATTCCCCCGGGGGATAAAAATCGGGCATTTCCGCGGTTTCTCCGCCTAGAAGAGCACAATTGCTTTGCTTGCACCCCTCAGCGATACCGCGGACAATCTCCTCACCCTGGTCCGCATCCAGTTCCCCCGAAGCCAAATAATCCAGAAAGAACAGTGGCCTGGCGCCCTGGACCAGGATATCATTCACATTCATGGCCACCAGATCCACGCCGATCCCGGAATGTTTGCCGAACTGACAGCACAGCTTAATTTTTGTCCCCACCCCGTCAGTGGCGGAAACAAGTACCGGCTCCTGCATATTGGAGAAATTGGGGCGAAACAGTCCGCCAAATCCTCCGATATCGGTAAGCACTCCCTTGGTATGCGTGGATGTGACCAGAGATTTGATACGCCGGACAAAGGCGTTCCCCGCCTCAATATCCACTCCGGCTTCCTTATAGGCCCGATCCTTCTGGCTCATTGCAATTTCTCCAAATATAGCTGGGTAATTTTCCGCTCGCTTGAAAAGAAAAAATAAACGGCAACAATCGCAGTTATATAAATATATTTTACTGTCTTAAAGGTCAACAATAAAACCCGGACATCCCAGGGCAAAATTAATACACTTTTTGCGAGAAAATTATTGATATACAATCAGGGGCTCTCCGGCACACCGTGTGGATTTTTATCTTTTCTCCCCATGATCTTTTTGGAAGCTTTTAACGGGGAGTCCGTGCGTTTGCTTGGCTCCCGCACCCAAACAGGAATTTGTGTGCGAAAAGGGGGCAAGCGTCCTCCTTTGGCGGGGCTTAGAAAACTCCGGGCCGATAATTTGACATCAAAAGAGATCTGGCGGAGAAAAATATATATCAAACTTCGAGGACCCCAATCAGACAAATGGGAGGTTATATGGCTTTGGATAAACTATTAAGACTAATCCTTATTTCAACCTTGCTGCTTTTTCCGTCCCCTGGATTTTCTGCCAATAAGACCGGGGACAAGGGCATTCGTATCAAAAAAACGGATAATGCCCGGACAATCGAAATCACTCCCTACCTTCCCCCCGAGAAGGAGAAAGAAAAGAACAGCACGGAAAAACGGGAAATACGCCCGGAAATACTTATCCCACTAATCAAGGGATTTTCCTTTAAATAATTTCGCATGTCCTTACCCGGACACAGCGATGGATACAAAAAAAGCCGCAAGCTTTAGCCCGCGGCCGGATATCCATCACCGCCCAGTTAGTTTCCATCCGGAAATGGCCCTTTTCCATTTTAACGGCGTCAATTTTCATAATTATTCGATCACGTATTAAGATACGCTCGCTCATAATTACTTAATTTCCTTG
>CAYNNQ010000039.1:0-22087 GCA_964398785.1 uncultured Desulfovibrionales bacterium
TCAACTTAAAACTTAACACTGCCTGCAAAAATATATTTTTTGCAGGCGCCTCATTTTTGGGGCTCCAAAGGACTGTCAATCTACCCCGAGACAACTGCCAAAGATGGACTTGGAAGTCCAAGGTGATATTTCTAAACCCGGAAATTTTTGGATTTCCGGATAAGGACTAGCTTGGCATCAAAAAGGATCAGGCGGAGAAAATTCCATACCCAACCTCGAGGACCCTAAAAACATATTTTCTTCCGGCGCATCTGTCCCGGATCAGATTACAGAATATACCGGGAAAGGTCCTGATTACTCTGGACCTCGGCCAGCTTGTCCTGGACGTATTCTGCATCGATAATTTCCGCTTCTCCTTTTTTCTCCGGAGCGACAAAAGAAATATCCGCCACCAATTTTTCCATAATGGTATACAGTCGGCGGGCGCCTATATTTTCAGTATCCTCGTTTATCTGCTGCGCAAAGGTGGACATCTCGCGCAAGGCGCTGTCCGTGAATTGCATTTCAACCCCTTCCGTCTCCAGCAAGGCCTTGTACTGCCGGGTCAACGAATTATACGGCTCAGTCAGTATCCGATAGAAATCCTCTTTGTTCAAGGCGTCCAGTTCCACACGCAAGGGGAACCTTCCCTGCAACTCGGGAACCAGATCTGAAGGCTTGGAATAATGGAAGGCCCCGGCAGCGATAAAGAGGATATGGTCAGTGCGGATCATCCCATACTTGGTGTTCACCACGCATCCTTCCACAACCGGCAAGAGATCTCTCTGTACGCCTTCACGAGAGACTTCCCCCTTTGAGCTCTGGGAGCCACCGGCGCACACCTTGTCCAATTCGTCAATAAATATAATGCCGCTCTGCTCCACTCTCTCCTTGGCGATTTCGGTCACTTTGTCCATATCCACAAGGCGCTCTGACTCCTCCTGCAAAAGGATTTCATAAGCCTGGCGTACTTTCACCTTCTTGGTCTTCTTCTGCTTGGGCATCAGCTTATTGAACATATCCTTGAACTGCATTTCCATGTCTTCCATGCCGGGCATGGCCATTACCTCCACCCCGGAGCCGGAATTGACATTCACCTCGACCATCCTGTCATCCAGTTTGCCCTGACGCCAAAGATTGCGCATTTTCTCTCGCGTAGACTCACCCTCTTTCTCTTCAGGGTCCTGGGATTCTTTCTCCGCTTTTTCGCTCTTTTTATTGGGCAAAAGCAGGTCCAATAGGCGATCTTCAGCATTGGCCTCGGCCCGGTCCCGGACGCGGTCCATCTCCTCTTCGCGGACCATATTCACTCCGATCTCCATAAGATCCCGGATCAAGGACTCTACATCGCGGCCGACATAACCCACTTCGGTAAACTTGGTCGCTTCCACCTTATAAAACGGGGAACCGGCCAATTTGGCCAAACGGCGAGCTATTTCGGTCTTGCCCACCCCAGTGGGCCCGATCATGATTATATTCTTCGGGGATACTTCCTCCCGCAATTCCGGTTCCACCTGACGCCGCCGCCAGCGGTTGCGCAAAGCCAGGGAGACCATCTTTTTGGCCTCGGTCTGTCCAACAACATATCTGTCCAACTCGGAAACAATCTCCCGCGGAGTAAGCTGCATACTCATAACTATTCTTCACTTCCTTTAATATTTTCAACAATAACATTCGCATTGGTATAAATACATATTTCCCCGGCCACCTGCATTGCGGCTCTGGCCACCTGCTCGGCCGGCATCGAAACATTATGGACCAGGGCTCGGGCGGCTGCCAGGGCATAAGGTCCACCGGAACCGATAGCAGCCACACCGTCATCCGGTTCAATAACATCTCCGGTACCGCTTATAACCAATATTTTCTCGGAATCCGCGACAATCATCATGGCTTCCAGCCGACGCAAATATTTGTCCGTCCGCCATTCCTTTGTCAATTCCACACTGGAACGTAGAAGATTGCCGCTGTACTCTTCCAGTTTGGACTCGAATTTTTCAAAAAGGGTAAAAGCATCCGCGGTTGCCCCGGCGAAACCGGCAACGATACGCCCCTTATACAGACGTCGTACTTTGACCGCAGAATGTTTCATTACCACGCTTTCCCCCAGAGTAACCTGTCCGTCCCCGGCCACAGTTACTCCCTGATCATCCTTAACCGCCAATATAGTTGTCCCTTTAAGATCTGTGGACAATTACTCCTCCTTATTCAAATACTTTGCGGGCCTCTTCTGCCCATATACAATAAGATTGCTTAGAAAACAGATACATATACACTTCAAAAGCCCCGTACCGGGCAAATCCCTCTTTTATAGCGCTCAAGGCCACCCCGGCCGCCTGTCTTTCAGGAAAACCGTAAGCCCCGCAACTTATGGCTGGAAAAGCGAGGCTGCCAAGCCCCTGTTCCGAGGCAAGGCGCAGACAGGCATCATAGGCCCGGGCAAGAATACGGGATTCGCCTTCTTCCCCGCCTCTCCATACAGGACCCACTGTATGTATCACGTAGGAAGCAGGCAATCCGTAACCCGGAGTTATCACCGCTTCTCCCGGCGGGAGTTCGCCCCGGTCTTGGACTATTTCCCGACATGACTGCAAAAGTTCAGGGCCGGCGACACGGTGAATTGCTCCATCCACTCCTCCGCCCCCGGCCAACCGGGTATTGGCCGCATTAACCACAGCGTGTCCCTCGAAGCCGGTTATATCTCCTTGAATGATTTCCAGCACACCAGTATATTCAGTAATACGCATTTTAACTCCTTGCGAAAAACAAGTGGACAAAATCAACCATAGGATATTGGAAAAGAATTCCAGCTGATTCTACTCCAGAAAAAAACTATTTTCACGGATTTACCCCCGGCATTTCCGAGTCCAGCAAACCAAACGCAAACAAGCCGGGTCAAAACGGCATGGCAATAGTTTTATCACTAAACAGGGGATGTCAAGGAGCGGAAGGAATAAAGAAACAACATGCTTGTTCACAGTCTTTTAGGCAAGCAGGAATTCAATCCCTAAACAACAGTTCACCACCCACATTCGGTATTGCATACATCTTTGTTAACAGATAAGAATAAGTAGAGACTGATTTAATTGCCGGAGACCTAGAAACTATATTCTCCAGGGGGGAAGATGGAAGAAAGGACTGAGAAGCCCTCAAATGCCCAGCAAGAAAAAAAATCAAAAGAAAGCCCGAACAAGAAAAGAAGCCAGTCCCGCCGGAAGGCAAAAAAATATTCCCGCGCATGGATATATATTTCCCGGATAATAAATCCGGAAAAATGGAGTTTAAACGGCCGTTTTGTTTGGTTTTCCGGTCTGTTGCTCCTTGCCGGGTTATTTATTACCTATATTTTTGTCTCCATAACCCTGGACAACACTCTGCAAAACCAGCTCCGTTACCGGCTGGAATCATTCAATTCTCATTTCCAGCAGGCCGTACATCGCAAGGAAAAAGAGCATCTAAAAACCGCCATGCGGGTCACTTCCTTACCGGGAGTTTTTAAGTCCCTTAAAAACAAAGACCACCAATCCCTGGAGAATATTGCCCGTCAGTTCAACCAAAAAATACGGCTAGAACAAAACATAGTCTCCACCCCTCTCCAATTTTACCTTGCCGATGGGGAGCCCTTCCTGAATATCGGGGGAATCAAGGCTATCGGGGATGCCCATCAGCCTTCAGAAAAAATGGTTCGAAAAGCCCGCAAGGAACTCCGACCGGCCGCCGGGATTGATGTCACCCAGAAAGGGATAATCATCGGAGTGGCCTACCCACTGCTTCAGGAGGACAACTGTATTGGAACCGTGGAGGCCTTTTCCGGATTGGACTCGGTTTTCCAGGAATTGCACCTCTCCGAGGAGCGCGGGGTTTTGATAACCCTAAACAAATCCGTGTCCTCAAAGATTTCCGACAACCCCGAATACAAGAATGTAAACGACCAAGTGATCCTCCTCCAAAAGGGGAATATGGATTTACAGGGATTTATCCGCTCCACCAGAAAAAACGGGGGCTTCCCTTCTCGCACCGGACCTTACCGAATCCTTACCCGCTCCATAACCAATTTCCAAAACAAAAAGATCGGTTATGTCCATCTGTTTGAAGACGCCACCGGACAGATGGCTAACAGGAAACGGCACCTGAATATCTTTTTGTTGTTCGGTGTAGCCGGGACCCTTTTTCTTTGGCTCTTTTTGTTTCTGAATGTAAGACGGATAAAAAATTTCCTGGACCGGATGAAAAAGATCCTTATAGCCTCGCATTTCAATGACTTCGCCGACCGTTTCGAAACGGACAACGTACATTGCCTGGAAGTCCTGAATTGCCCCAATGTGGAATGCCCGGTTTACCAGGATCCCACCCGGGTATGTTATCTGGAGACAGGGGACGAGGCCATTTCCCCCAAATGGCGGGACACTTGCATATTCCTGAACAAATACAAGACCTGCAGTAACTGCCCCGTTTATCAAATGCGCCACGGTGACGAACTTATGGAAATGCGCCATGTAGTAAACACCATGATGCGCTTATGGTCCCAATTTCTGGGCCACATTGGCCAGCTCCTCTCGGAAGTCTTCCGGACCAAGCCGGGCGGAATGCCCTCGCTGGACCAAGTATCCAGTTACCTGGAACATATGGCCAGACTGACCACTTTCGCCCATGACCTCCAGGGGGTGTATGACAAAAAAGAAGTCCTGATGCATCTAGAACACGCTTTCCGGAACACCTTCGGCCTCGCCGACTTCCATCTGCTCGAGGTCAACTCTAGCGAAAACCGGATGCATGTAGCCATAAACAACGGGGAACTACAAAGCAGCCACGCAGAAGTACTTCTCAATTGCGATCTTTGCCGCGCCAAACGCATATCCGAAGAAGTAAGTTCCGCACACAATCCCATGCTGTGCCCATATTTTTCCATCAACCCGGAAAGACAGGTACGCTGCTGTCTGCCCATGATCATGGGCGGAGAGGTCGGAGCGGTGTTCACCTTTGTAGTGGACAAAATGCAATGGGAAAAGCAAAAGGATAACATCCAGTTTATCCGCAAATATCTAGATGAAGCTGCCCCTGTACTCTCTTCGCTCAGGCTTTTGCAACTCTCACGGGAAAGATCCATGCGCGATCCCTTAACCGGGGCTTATAACCGCAGGTTCATGGACGAATACCTGGCCCAGACAGAGATCCTGAGCAAGCGGGAGAAAAAAAGAATCGGGTTTATCATGGCCGACATAGATCACTTCAAGATGATAAATGACCAATACGGTCACCAGGCCGGGGACCAGCTATTAAAACAGCTTATAGAAATTATACAGTCCAATATCCGCCGTTCCGACTTGGTTGTCCGGTATGGAGGAGAGGAATTCCTTATACTGCTGGTCGATCCGACCAATGAAGGTGACGCGGAAAAAGTTGCGGAAAAAATGCGGAAAGCGGTCGAGGAAAATTACTTCCTGCTCCCGAACGATGAACGTATCCACAAGACTATAAGCCTGGGCGTGGCCGAGTTCCCGGAAGACGCGGAACAGCTGTATCAAACCATCAAATATGCGGATGTTGCCCTGTACCAGGCCAAGGAAAGCGGACGCAACCAGACCCTGCGCTTCAAAAAACACATGTGGACGGAAGAAACATATTGAAAAAAGATTGCCCCGGGACAAAATAGAGTTGTAATAGTTGCCACCTTCCGGGGCATAAATTCTTATTCAGTCCAATATTGGAAATGAACAACTGATAGCTACGCTATTAAGACTATATTTTCCCCGTATACAAAACGCAAAATGGAACCGAGCAATTAACCAGCTTAACCCATGCAGCCGCAAACAAAAATCACATCACCCAACCTCCTCAACCATATCCCATATTTGGCCATTTTATCCATTTTTTTCCTATTTGCGGGCTGTTCCGAGGAAAAACCCCCTTTTCCGGAAAAAAAAATCCAGCCGGTAACTATAACCACGGCCAGCAAATCTCCCAGGAACAACACCCGCACATTTTCCGGAAAAGCCGAAAATTCCCGAACAACCACACTTTCCTTCCGTGTTGGGGGAAATATTGAAAACCTCCCTGTCAAGGTGGGAAGCAGAATACATAAAGGGGATATCGTTGCCCGCCTCGACCCCCGGGACTTTAAGCTAAGGGTGCAAAAGGCCGAGGCCAGTCTCAAGTCCGCCCGATCCAAATACAGGGAAATAGCTCAGGATTTTAAGCGTATGCGACGGCTCCGATCCCGGGACGTTATCAGCCAGAGCAAATTCGAAGAAGTAAAAAGCGCATACCAATCAGCTACCGCAAATCTGGAAGAGGCAAAAAAAGTGCTGGGTATAGCCCGGCGAAATCTTTCCTTTACAACTCTCAGGGCTCCGCAAACAGGGACTATAAGTAAACTGCAGGTAGAAAAGTTCCAAAATGTGGGCAAGGGACAAGCAGTAGCTACACTTATCTGCGGCAATCAAACCGAGGTAGTGGTCGGCGTCCCGGACAAACTCATATACTCTCTAAGGCCCGGTAAAAAAGCCAAAGTTACTTTCAATGCCCTCCCCGATAGGACATTCAAAGGGCGGGTAAACGAAATCAGCATGCAGCCCTCTCCTATTTCCACCTATCCAGTCACCGTGGTAATAGATAATCCCAGTCCAGATATCCGGCCCGGCATGGCCGCCCTTATCAGTTTTGATTTCCCTGGCAAGTCCGAACCTTCTATTTTTCTGCCTCTTTCTTGCGTGGTACGCGAGCCCTATGGGAATAAATTCGTATGGACAGTTGATCCGGAAACAAGTCGGGTACACAAAAAAGAGGTGGGAACCGGCACGGTGCGTAGGAACAGCATACAAATAACTTCCGGGGTCCACCCCGGAGAGGAGATTGTACTCCGGGGAATACACCGGCTTCAGTCGGGACAGGAAGTCAAAGCTCTCCCAAGGGACCGCTTCTGATGTTCAACCCTGCCAAGTGGTGCCTGGAAAACAGAGTCACGGCAATTGTCCTCTTCCTTCTCATAGCCGCTTCCGGCGTGGGCACATGGCTGACTATTCCCAAACAGGAAAATCCCAAATTCACTATACGCACGGCCACCGTGGTAACCTATTTTCCCGGGGCCTCCCCCAAGCGGGTGGAACAGCTGGTAACGGACGAACTGGAGGACAAAATTCGGGAAATGTCCGAACTTAAACACATCGAGTCCCAATCCATGACCGATGTTTCCGTGCTTACCGTAAACTTCCAGGAACATATCCAGAACATGGCTCCGGTCTGGCAGGAACTGCGCAACAAAGTCCGCGACGCCGAATCCGAACTCCCTGAAAAAGCGCATAAACCAAACATAGATGATGAATATGGCGATGTTTACGGAATACTGGTGGCAATAACTGCTGAAGGGACACCACTTTCCGAACTGGAGGACAGGGCGGAGTTTTTGAGGGACGAGATAAAAAAGCTGCCGCACACGGGCAAGGTGCAACTGTGGGGAGATCAAAAACAACGGATATTTGTAGAGTTTCCCAATTCCGGTCTGGCTGAATACGACCTCAGCCCCCTGGCCCTTGTCCAGGCAGTACAAAAACAGAATTCAGTAACCCCCAGCGGGCATGTGGTAATCGGATCGGAATATCTAAACATAGAGACTTCCGGAGCATACTCGGATTTATCGGATATCCGGAACATATCCCTGCATCTGCCCGGCTCCAGCAAGGGGCTGCCTCTGGACCATTTCGCCGAAATCCGGGCCGGTTACCAAGACCCCCCGGAAAAAATCGCCAGGTTCAACTCCGAGAGGGCCGTCTTTGTAGCCGTGAACATGGCGCGGGGCGGAAACATCCTCGAATTCGGCAAACAGGTGCAAAAAACCGTGGACCGGGTGGAAAACAACTCGCCCCTGGGCATCGATTACAATATAGCCGTTTATCAGCCCAAATACGTGGAAAATGCCATTCAGGACCTGAGCATCAACCTTCTAGAGGCCCTGGCATTTGTTGTCGCGGTTATGTTTTTAATGGCCGGACTAAGAGTGGGCTTGGCCGCAGGGACGCTCATCCCCATGGCGGTTTTGACCTGTATCGCTCTATTGCCGCTATTCAACACTGCTTTGCAGACAATTTCCATAGCCTCGCTCATTATTGCTTTGGGCATAATTGTGGACAATGGGGTTGTGGTTAGCGAAGATATCCTGGTCCGGATAAACAACGGGGAGGAAAAAAATACCGCGGCCCAAAATTCCGCTGCAAGTCTGCGCCTCCCCTTGCTGGCCGCTTCCCTGACCACTATCTCTGTTTTCCTGCCCATCCCTCTGGCCCCGTCATCTACCGGTGAATATACCACCTCCCTGGCAATAGTGGTCGGCATCACCCTGCTGGCCTCCTGGGCGTTCTCCCAGTCCCTGGTTCCCATGCTCTGCTCGGGTATACTCAAAGCCCACAAAAAAAATAAAAAAAGGGACAATTTCCTGTATCGGGCTTACACCCGCTTGCTCGTTTGCGTCCTCAAACACAAAACTGTCTCCCTTCTTTTGATAATCCTTTTATGCTCTCTTGCCTTCTGGGGGTTTAAATTTGTTCCCCGTCTTTTTTTCCCGCCCAATGAACGGGATCAATTCACAGTGGATTTTTGGCAGCCTTACGGCACGGATATCCGGACCACGGAAAAGCGGGCCGCCCAACTGGAAGAGTTCCTCCTCCATCAGCCGGAAACAGAATCGGTCTCCACTTTTGTGGGCACCGGCGGACCACGCTGGTACCTTCCCCTCAACCTGGAAGAAGCCAACACGAGTTATGCCTCACTTGTAGTAAAGACCACCGGCCGGGAAAAAGTAAACGCCTTAATGGCCCGAGCGGGAAAAAGACTGGAAAATAATTTTCCCGATACCCGCTTCACAATCAAGAGACTCAGGTACGGCCCTCCAACCGGAACACCAATCCAGATCCGGATTTCCGGAAAGGATATCCATAAACTATATGACATTCGGGACAAAATAATCCCCATATTGAGAAAAACTTCGGGAACAACTTCAGTATGGGATGATTGGGGGGAATGGACCCAGAAAATGCTTTTAAATCTGGATCAGGACAAGGCCCGGAGGGTAGGGCTATCCACTCGGGAAGTGGCAAGATCTGTACAGTTGCAGATGGGGGGTGTTCCGGCCTCCAATCTGCGTACCGGAGAGGAAAACATCCCCATAGTCGTCCGCTCTAACAAGCTTTTCCGAACCAATGCGGGACTAATCGGGGGACTGAATGTATACCCGGAAGGCCGAGGAGAAAGTGTTCCTCTCCTCCAGGTGGCCGATCCGGAAGTGGTGTGGCAACCCTCGAACATACGCAGGCGAGACCAGACACGAACCATGACGGTCAAAGCGGACATAACCGGCAGATATGCCTCTGAGGTCCTGAATGATGTGCGCTCGAAAATCGAAAAACTGATCCACGGCAAATCCTGGCCCCAAGGGTACTTCGTGGAATATGGGGGGGAATTCGAGAAAAGCCGGGAAGCAAAATCTTCCATCATGGTCAATATGCCCCTGGCTCTTGGGTTGCTTATAATCATTTTGGTTTTCCAGTTCAACTCGGTAATCAAACCCCTCATCATTTTGCTTACTATTCCCCCCATGATGTGCGGAGTCACGCCGGGAATGATCCTGACCGGTTCCCCCTTCGGATTCATGGCTATGCTCAGCCTTATAAGCCTTTTGGGAATAATCGTGAACAATGCCATTATCATGATCAACCAGATCGAAATAGAGGAAAAAAGAAAACTTTCCCGAGAGCAGTCCATTGTCACCGCGGCCAGGAAAAGGGCCCGGCCCATAGTCATGACCGCTGTCACCACCATTATGGGAATGATCCCGCTCTCTTTGCAAGGGGGAGAGCTGTGGCGCCCCATGGCCAACTGCATCATTTCCGGGTTGGGGGCAGCAACCCTTCTCACTCTTTTGATTTGCCCCTTGCTCTATTCCCTGTTTTACAAAACTGATTTCCGGGCATTTTAGAGCAGTAATTTACAAGCTTAAACATTTGCGGAGTTAAACTGGAAAGGGAGAAATTCCGAGAGGCATCCACGTGGCTCGTATTTACTTGCGAGTGGGAAACAATTCTAATAGGATCAAAGAATGGCGCGTCCAGGTTTTACTTTCTGCATCTGCCCTGACCCGGATTTTATCCGGGAACATATAAGGGGGCTTTTCTCTGAACACAATGGTAGCAAGTGGCAGTCCGAGACTTTCTGGGGAGACGAGGAAACCCTTCCGGAAAGATTTTGGGCGGCCATATCCCAGCCGGACATCCTGGGGAACAATCGTGCGGTAATACTGCGCAATGCCGACAGTCAGCCGGAGTCTTTCTGGGATGCCCTTACCCGTCCCCTGTCCGGATTTAAAAAGAATATTTGGCCCATTTTCTGCCTGGAAAAACCGTGGAGCAAACAAAACAAGCCCCGCGTACCCAAAGCGATCACCAAACAGAAATTTTGGAAGGTGGCTTCAGAACGTAAATGGATATGGGAGCACCCCGGATTGACCTCCAAGATACTCTCCGAGTATCTGAACAATTGGGCCAAAAGCCGCGGCTGCAAATTCAATGCAAAGGCTTTTAAGCTGATGCAGGAAAACGCCCCCGCCAACAAAGGCAGTCTGGACAATGAGCTAAAAAAACTGGAACTATATCTCGAAGACAAAAAGGAAATTACGTCCAGTGATCTGGCACCGTTGAACTCCTATGCCGAACTGGACATTTTCGCATGTCTACAGGCCCTGCAAAAGGGACAAACGGCTTCAATATGGTCTCAGGTATTTAGGGAAAATGAAAAAAACTCCAGTTTCGTTTTCCCCTTCATCGGGTTGCTGGCCAGAGAAACACGCATACTCTGGCAGCTGGCCACCGGCCAGGAAGACAAGGTAAGCCTGCCTCCGTTTATACTGAAACAAAAGACTGAGTTTGTCCGGCAAATTGATCTAAACAAGCTGGCTGCAGTATGGGAAAGAATCCTGGACACAGAAATCAAGATAAAATCCGGAAGCCTATCACCTACGCAGGCACTGGAGTACCTTATCGGCGGAATGGAAAAAATCTTCGGTCAGGTGCAAAGCGGAAGAAACAACCCGCAACCATAAACAAACCTCATATGTCAGTGGAACAGAAACCACATTATCTGGGTCATCGCAAGAGACTCAAAAAGAAACTCATGGACAGTCCCGCCGGACTGGAGGATTATGAAATATTGGAGCTAGTCCTGGGCTATGCCCTGCCGCGCAAGGACACAAAACCGCTGGCCAAATCCGTACTGGAGAGATTCGGGTCGCTTCGCGGGGCATTGGCGGCAGACATAAATGAATTGGAGGAGATTCCGGGTATCGGAAAGGGAATGGGGACATTCTGGGCCCTGTGGCAGGAATTCTGGGCCCGTACAGAACAAGCGGAGTTAGGGGATAAACCCGTTTTAAACACCCCGGATAAAGCCATTCGTCTGGCCCGTTCCCGAATCAATTTTTTGCGCAATGAAGAATTCTGGATTATAATGCTGGACAACAAAAACAGATTGATCGATTTTGATCAAATCAGTCAGGGTACCGTGGACCAGGCGGTCATCTATCCTAGAAAGATAATATCCCGGGCCCTGGCCCGGGAAGCCAGCGGAATAATACTGGCCCACAATCATCCGGGGGGAGACCCCAGCCCCTCCGAGCAGGACATCGACCTGACCAGGCGCGTCAAACAAATCGCCGGGGAACTTAACCTGAGGGTCCTGGACCATATCATCATCGCTGAAGACAACCATTTCAGCTTTCAGGAACGGGCGATTCTCTAAAAAAACACACAAGGAGGGACACTACCATGAAAAGTATGCATTGTATTGTGAAAGGCAAAGTCCAGGGCGTTAATTTCCGGGCCTGGACATTCGACCAAGCCAGAAATCTCAATATCACCGGATGGGTGCGCAACCTGGACAACGACAAGGTGGAAGTAATCGCCCAGGGAGTGGACGCCAATTTATCCGAGCTGAAAAAAAGGCTCCTGCGCGGTTCCCCTGTAAGCCAAGTGGAAGACGTCAGATGCGAGGAAATGGATTACGACAAGGAATACGACAGCTTCGAGATACGGGGCTGATAGGCCTTCAGGCTTTTTCCATATTCCCGGCGGCATCCAATCCAGCATTGGGTGCCACCGGGAAAAACCAAACAAGTAAACCGGCAATAGGACACATCAAAAGAATCGGTTCTCCGTCACAGCGTGTGGATTTTTGAGTTGGCCGGGTATCTTGTCCCCCACCTTGCACAGCCCCGGAATTTTCAGGTTACTCTCCAAAATTTGGGTACAGATCTATGCGAGGGTTTCAATTTCCGAATGCCCTTCCTCAAGCTGGAACTCCCCCTCGGCGTATATCAAAACTTCCCTTCCGTCGCGCAGTTGGGCGTGGACCCTTTTGTTTTCGGTATTGACCAGATCCCAGTGCAGGGCTGAATCATTAAATCCAAGCTCTTCTTTTTTTTGTGTATCCAGAGTAGAAGCATCCCCCGCATAACTCTCGAGATAAGAAGCCCCCAACGCTATATGGCAATTGCCGTAGGTACCACCAAAATTCTCGTCATACAGAGTATGAGCCATGAAACGATCAATTTGGGACATCCTGCGGTCAGTAAGGGAAAACTCCCCTATTCGTGAGGCTCCTTCATCCATGTTGATCTGTTTGCGTACGAAATCTTCTCCTTCTTCCGCCTGTACATCGGTAACTTTGCCCTTTGTGATCTCCAAGCGGACTCCGGACACTATATTCCCGTTGCGGAACGAAGGCTGATCGGAGTAGTAGACACCCGAGATCTCCCTCCAGTCCGGGGAGACAAAAATCTCAAAACTGGGGATATTGTGTCCGGAGACTCCCAGCCAGTGACGCTTTTCTCCGGGACAGACCCACAAATCCGTGTTCTCGGATTGGATATGCAGGGACTCTATATCCAGGCTGTTCAGCCAGCTCTTTATCCGCGAGGACATATCAAAGGCCTTCTCCCAATGAAAAGGAGGATCGTGTGCATCAAGATAGGCTGCTTTGACAATTTCCTCGGTATACTCTTCAATACCCATCCCCGCCTGCCGGGCAAGCTCCGCAGTAGGATACAGACAGAGTGTCCAGCCGAACACCCCTTTTGCCTCCCGCTCGTTTAAAATGTCCCGCAAATACTTGCGGCTCGAACTCCATCTAGCAATTCGACTTGCATCCACTTGCTGCAGATGAGTGAGGCTTTCCGGAGCCAACAGGGAGATTGCCCCGGCCAAATCGGAATACAATTCCCTGTCTCCGGGAATTCTTGTTTCCAACAGCTCATTTCGGGCCAGATCAAAAAAATCCCTCTCCATTCCCTCGGGCTGAGAGAGCCGGACAACAGGCATCAGGCCGGCGCCCAGGATATGCCTGTGCACGGCTCGGGCGAGAGGAAGAGCAGCCAAGCCGGTGCGTAGAAGCACGAGATCCCCTTTGTTAAACGGCTTTCCCCGGGACTTTTTCATGCCCCACATCATTACCTGAGCGTATTTCTCCAGCTGTTTCTCCGAAAACATGTAATTCTCCTTTAATAGTCAACTACCAGTTCCAATTCACCGGCTATATTTAATTTTTCCCCGGCATCAAATACAAACCCCTGGAATGTGGAAAGCCCTTCTGGAAAATAGATTTCCCTGTACAACTCATAATATGATTTCTTGGAACCCTGTTCCAGATCCAGGTCCAGGTATTTTGCACATTCGTGTATGGCTTCCTTGTCACCTTCCAGTTCCAGAAAACGGCCAAAAGGGAGTATGTCCAGACAAACCACGCAGGAAGACAGCATCCATTTACTCCGGAATTTCTCATAATGCCAGGACACAGACAGTCCCAGGCTGCTAAAGATGCTTAGCATACTGTCCATATCTCCCAATTCCACTTCCATTTCCCGCCATACTTTTAAATTGGGATCCGCTTCGCTTGAGGCGGGAGACTTAAGTGTCAGCTTGCTCCTTTCCCCGGCCCGACGCAAACGGAGTAGTCTGTTTCCAGCCCACAACCTTCCTTCTGCATCATCCAGAACAAGATTCTTTTCAAAATACCAGGAAGCGAGTCTCTTTCCTCCCAGTTCATAAATCTTTTGTTCCGTTTCACGCACATCAGAGCAAATAAATTTGAGTTCTCTCTCCAAGTTCAATTTTTCCTCCAAACCGGATTCCGCATACTTTACCTGTCCCCCCTTGCTCCATTCGCGTCATTTAAAAATGTCGTTATAATTATCGACCAGAATAAAGCTAAAAAACAAATAACAAATTAACTGCAATCTTCTCCCGGTGCAATATCTACGAAAGAAGGACAATGACTGTATTCCAATTCAATAAACTGAAAGAAATGAATAAATTCCACTTACCTCCTCTTTTTGAAGGGATAGGAGCAGGGTGGATTTTAAAAAGATTCTATGCTATGTAAAACCGCTCACGGAAAAGGATACCCACAAGAAATAATCATCCACAGTCATCGATATAAAAGGATTCTAGAGAAAAACCTCCTCTCCATAATAAAAAAACAGGAGATAAAATGAGCCTTTTTGACCTCTTTTTATATCTCTCCCTGCTTCTTGGCTTCTTCATGGCCTTTAACTTGGGAGCCAACGATGTGGCCAATTCCATGGCCTCCGCAGTGGGAGCCAAGGCCATAACCGTGAAGCAGGCGGTATTTATTGCCGGAGCGCTTAATTTTGTGGGCGCCACTTTCCTTGGTTCACATGTAACCGCCACCATCAGCAAGGGCATTATTCACCCGGAGATGATATCCGATCCCAAAATAATAATGTTGGGCATGTTCTCTTCTCTTTTGGCCGCAGGCTTTTGGGTATTTGTGGCCACTCTAACCGCTCTGCCGGTCTCTTCCACCCATTCCATAGTGGGTAGCATGCTTGGATTCGGATTGACCGCCGGAGGTTTGACCACTGTGAACTGGCTGGTCCTGGCCGGGGTAATCCTTTCTTGGATTATATCCCCTTTTTTCGCAGCCGGGCTCTCTTTTGTGATTTTTTCGCACATAAAAAAATACATCCTGAACCGGGAGCACTTTATCCTCCAGACGAAACGCTGGGCCCCGGTTTGGGTATCATTGACCTTTGCCTTGATCCTTTTATCCTTCCTGTATAAAACCCCGCTGGGGAATAAGCTCCAATTCAGCTGGTGGACACCGATAATACTGACTCTTCTTATATGCAGCCTCATATATATTGTGGGCCGGATAATTGTGCACAAAAAAATTTCCACCCATTCCCCCCAGGCGGAAAACGTGGAACGAGTATTTCAGAGAGTCCAAGTATGTACTTCATGTTACGTAGCTCTCTCGCATGGAGCTAACGACGTAGCCAATGCCATCGGTCCGGTGGTAGCGGTGTATATAATAGCTAAACAGCACGTGTTTCTGCCTCAGGCCGAGGTGCCCATCTTCATCCTTGTCTTGGGGGGATTGGGTATTGCCCTGGGAATTGCTATCTTCGGCTCCAAGGTTATCGCCACTGTCGGAGAGAAGATCACCCACTTAAATAACACTCGCGGCTTTTCCGTAGACTTCGGCGCGGCAACCACCATCCTTCTTGCTTCCAAATTAGGGCTGCCGGTGTCCTCCACACACGCCGCGGTAGGCGGAGTAGCCGGTGTCGGCCTGGCCAGGGGATTTCAAGCCGTGGACTTCCGTATCCTTGGAAAAATCTTCATCTATTGGATACTTACGGTACCTATTGCGGCCTTTACCTGCATGCTGTTTTTTAATATACTAAAAGGGTTAACTTAAATAACTCAAGGGAACTGAATGCCTATGTTCAAGAGATTACCTTTTTTCGGATTGCTTAGTCCCAAATCCCCCATGCAGGGCTTGGTGGAACATTACGACCAGATCTCCGAGTGCTTGGAACTAATAAAGGAAGCCCTTGAGTGTTATGTTTCCGGTTCAGGTATATGCAAGGAATTCGAGGAACTCAAGGAAGAGATAGACAAGATCGAGGGACTTGCGGACAAGATAAAGCGGCGGGTAAGGAACCATCTACCCAAAAGCCTGGTCATGGCTGTGGATAAGACACTATTTTTGAACTATACCACCCAGCAGGACAATATAATGGACGAGGCCCAGGAGGCTCTGAGATGGTTGGGGATGCGCAGGATCTATATCCCCTCGGAATATCAACGGGAATTCATAAGTCTATTGGAAGAAGTCAGTGAAGCTGCGGGACAGTTGGGACCCGCCCTGAAGCATACGGTGGGGTTGGTACACGGAGAGCACTTGGACCGGCAGGGATGCAAGGACAAATACAGGGATGTCCGCCACCAGAGAGAAAACGTATTCAAGAGAAAACAGCAGTTGATTGCGAATATATACAATTCGGATATGGATTTCAAGGATATCTACCAACTTATCCACTTTGTGGATTGCCTTAACGCCATGGCCAAAAGCTGCGAGCAATGCGCGGGGACACTGCGAACAATGATTGCCAGATAAACTTCCCGTCCCTGCACTCCTGTTCAGAGGCACCTGCAAAAAATCCTAATCCGGAGCTAAATGTACAGGTTAGGTTGTACAACCAACTGATTTTACTTAACACTTAACAACTTAAAACTGCCTGCAAAAACATATTTTTTGCAGGCGCATCTGTTCAAACCCATAAAGGAGGCCCCGCTACAGGCGGGATTCTCCTTCCTTTTTCAACTTACGCCACAATGAAGTGCGGCTGATGCCCAGTATATTGGCGGCTTCATTTTTGTTTCCCCGCGTATACGCCATTACCTTCCGAATATGCTCTTTCTCCAACTCCTCCAGGGACACAAGGTTATTGTCCACCATGCCGGAAGTCGGGGTCCTTTCCTTGAAACGCCGGGGGAGATGTTCCGGGAGAATAGTGTCTCCCTCACAAACTATAATGGCCCTTTCCAATGCATGCTCCAGATCACGGACATTGCCGGGAAAAGAATAATCCATGAGTACATGCAACGCTTCATTGGAAATCCGGTCTATATCTTTCCCGAATTCGTTGCGGTACTTGCCCAGGAAATAATTGGCCAAAAGGGGGATGTCTTCCTTGCGTTCCCTAAGGGGAGACAAGCGAAGGACAAATGTATTCAGCCGAAAATAGAGATCACTCCTGAATTCCCCGCATTCCATTTTCTTACGCAATCTCTGGTTGGTGGAAGCCAGTATGCGCACATCAACCGGTATTTCCTCCGTACCGCCAGAGCGGATTATCATCTTGTCCTCGAGCACGCGAAGGAGATGGCTCTGCATGGCCGGAGGGGTTTCACAGATTTCATCCAAAAGGATTGTCCCTCCGTCTGCGGCTTCAAACAGCCCCTTTTTAATACGCATGGAACCGGACAAAGTCTCGCGTTCGTAGCCGAAAAGCTCATTGTTTAAAAGGTCTTGACCAAAAGCTCCACAGTTTATGGCCAGAAATTTGCCCGCACTCCGAACACTTTTTTGGTGAATAGAACGGGCCACAAGCTCTTTTCCCGTCCCTGTTTCTCCGCTAATTATAACCGTACAGTCCAAAGTGGCCACTTTGGAAATAGAATTACGTACTTCCCGCATGACCGGAGATTCCCCGATTATTCTGGGGTTCCCGGCGGGAGAACCGGCACTCTCTTCGCCCGAGAGGACAGCCGTTTTTCCAGAACTTCCGGATACATTCGCAAAAATCTTATGCAACTCTTCAGAACGCTCATTTTTTTCTCCCGGAGGAGGAAAGACAACCATTCCTCCTTCGGAACCCAGCTGCTGAATGAACTGCCAGAAGGTATCCATATCTCCCTTTTCGAAATACTTGACCTGCATTGATTCACAGGCCTGACGAACCTTTTCCGTTCCCCATCCGGTCAAAAGTACGGTTTGCAATCCCGGTTGCAGTTCCTTTATCTTGGCAATAAGCGTTCTTCCATCCATGTCCGGCATACGCAGGTCAACAATAGCCAGATCCAGGGGGTGCTCCCGGACGATATTCAGGGCCTTGGACCCGTTTTCCGCCAAAACAGGGAGTAATCCCCGGTTTTTGAGCTTTTCGGACATGGAGTCCAAAAACTCCGCTTCATCATCAACTATAAGGACATTACCACTGTTGAGCATAACCCCACCTATCATAAATTGAAACAATCCTGCTCCGTGTCTTAAAAATAAACGGTAGACCGGACAAAAGCAACATTTTTGTTCCTATCTGAATCAAAAACTATCTCCATGGATGTCAAATAAGGCGACAAAGACACAAAAAAATTTACTTCGTTAGAAAACCTTAAAAATTTAGTCCTCCTCCTGGACAAGGACCAAAGATATCTATAAAAAAGACATACAAAAGCTACCCTCCTACAATATCCTCCGCATTTGCAAAAAACTAATAGAATTGTATCCTTGAATAGTCAGGGTAAATTTGATTAACTGAAAAAGACGCATGGATTCTTCCCGGGTATGAAGTTAATCGGTATAAAGCCACTATTTGCTTCCCCATATGTCGGCAAGCCATTTAAGTTTAACAACTGTTTGCAATTGCGCAACATCTCATTAATAAACGCCCAAGGATAACCAGTTATCCACATGGACGAACATAATTTTGTCGAGAATCACACGATATGCGAGGAATGTGACTGGGTAAATCCATTGCCCGATCTATTGGCGGGCCAAAGGATCAAATGCCTCAAATGCGCACATACGCTGGTCAAATGGCCGGACAAGATCCTGGACCAGCTTATCAGTTACAGTAGTGCCAGTATCTTGCTGCTTATACTAACCTTTTCCTTCCCTTTCCTTGCTTTCTCCGCACATGGCACAGGCCGTCACATTTCCCTGTCCCAGGCAGTGACTACACTGCTTGATTATGATTACCTGATTTTGGGCATAATTTTGATCGTAGTCCTGTTTGTTATCCCCCTTTGCTATCTGCTTGTGGTAATGTATTTGGCGACAGGGCTGCGATTCCGGGGGCCTCTACCGGGCTCATTTTTCCTCTCCCGTTGGTATCCGGCATTACGCCCATGGCTTATGGTGGACGTCTTTCTGGTGGCGGTACTGGTTGCCATGGTCAAGCTCCGGAGCATGATAGATATAAGTCTGGGCCTGTCTTTCTGGGCTTTGTGCGGTTATGCCCTGCTTCTAAACAAAACTGTGTCCTTGGTGGACAAACGCTGGCTTTGGCGGCAAATAAAAGGAAAAGCGCCCGACTATCAATATCTGCAGGAAGGGTCCGCCCGAGATCAGGGGGTATCCGGATGTCCCCTGTGCGGAGCGATTGTGAACGGAAATTACGGCCTGTGCCTGCGTTGCAGCCAATATGTGTCCAGCCGCAAACCGTTTAGTCTGACCCGGACGATAGCCCTTCTTTTGGCGGCGGCGATCATGTATATCCCGGCCAATGTCTTTCCGATCATGACTACCGTATCCATGGCCCAGGAAAACCCCTCAACCATACTGGGCGGTGTAATTCAATTGTGGCGGATGGGTTCCTATCCAGTGGCCGTCATTATCTTTACCGCCAGCATCTTGATCCCGCTGGTAAAAATACTGTCCCTTCTCTGGTTGTGCGCACAATGTCACTGGCCGGGGCGTATCCCCGCGGAGAAAAAGGTAAAATTGTATAAACTAATGGAGCTTATTGGTCGCTGGTCCATGATTGATGTGTTTGTGGTATGCACTCTGGTGGGCCTGGTCCAATTAGGGAATCTGATGTCTGTTATCCCCGGCACAGCCGCTGTACCCTTTGCTTCGGTTGTGGTCTTAACCATGCTGGCGGCCATGGCTTTTGATCCCAGACTTCTGTGGGATGTTGCCCCAGTCAACAGGGAGGAAACCTTTGAGGAGAAAACAGGTAGATAATCTGCGTACCCTGCGTTTTAACTCCATCTGGCTAGTGCCTATTCTGGCACTGATTGTCGCCGGATGGATGGTCTACGAGAACTGGGCAGAGCAAGGAGAGCAAATCACCTTGGTCGCGAAAAGCGCCGAGGGCATCGAAGCCGGCAAAACAAAAGTCAAGGTGCACAACGTAGAGGTGGGTGAAGTTAAAGATGTCCGGCTAAGCGAGAATTTCAAAAAGGCCCTGATAACGGTGCAGATGAAGCAGGACACGGAAGGGATGCTCCGTTCCGATGCCAATTTCTGGGTAGTCAAGCCCCGGGTGGGCATAAAAGGCATAAGTGGACTGGGGACCATGCTTTCCGGGGCCTATATTGAAATGGAACCAGGCAGAGAAGGGGAAAGCATGGAACGTTTCCAGATGATGTCCCAGCCGCCTCTGTCCACCACAGAGGATCGGGGCATACGCCTTCGTTTGCTCAGCAAAGATCAAGCCAAATTGGATGTAGGAGCTCCGGTGCATTTCCGCGGTTATGAAGTGGGGCACATCGAGAAGGTGGACTTCAACATGGAAACCGGGGCCATCAATTACCGTGTCTTTATCCAGGCCCCATACGACAGTTTCATAAATGATGCTGTACAATTCTGGCTAACCCCCGGATTCTCGGTCAAGGGCTCGGCCCGGGGTATTGAAGTGCGTATGGACTCCTTGGAGACACTGTTTGTGGGCGGTATAAGTTTCGGCCTGCCCAAGAACCGTAAACCTGGCGACCCGGTAACCGATCTGACCGAATTTCGCCTTTATGAATCCCGGGAAGTAGCGCTTGATAATCAGTACAGTGAATCAATCGAGTACGTATTTCTGTTCAGGGACAGTGTCAGCGGTTTAAAGGAGGGGGCCCCGGTTGAATTCTGCGGCGTGCGCATCGGCACGGTCCAGGAAGTACCTTTTACCTCTTCGGACGGAGGACAGGAAACGGTCTTGCAACGGAAAAGGATTCCGGTACTGGCCAGCATCGAACCCCAGCGCATGGACCCCCGAATTCCGGACTCCTCCCCAGATTACTGGCAAAATTATTTCAAAAAGCGTATCTCTCATGGTCTCCGGGCCTCTCTTAAAACCTCCAACTACATTACCGGGGCACAGGTAATTGATCTTGCCTATAGGGGAAAATCACGGTCGGTAAAGACACACAAGTGGAACGACCACCTCGTTTTTCCCACAGTCCCAAAAGACGGAATTGAAGACATAAAGACCCAGATAAATGCCCTGCTTGCAAAGCTTAACGGGCTTCCTCTGGAAGGAACTGTGACCAATCTGAATGCCACTATTGAGAGCTCAAAGGAAACATTCGCCGAGATGGCCAAACTTTCCCGCAGTATACGTAAAGTGGCGGAAGATCCGGCAACCCGGAAATTGCCGAACAAAATCAACGCGACAATGGAACAATTGAACGCTACCCTAGCCGGTTACAAAATAAAAAGCCCCTTGGGGCAAAATCTTCAACGCAATCTGCGGGCCCTGGAACGGATATTAAACGAATTGCACCCGTTTATCCGGGAAATGCGGGAGCAACCCAATATGCTGATCTTTAAGCGCCGGCGTCTCCCGGATCCCATACCCCAGAAAGGAAAAAAGGAGAAAAAATGATACGTATTCAAATATTGTTACTTTGGGTTGCTGCGCTGCTTTTGACTGGATGTGCAACCACGCCCCAGCCGGTTGCGAATGAATATCTGTTGCCGGGTAAAAAATCGGACCCTGTGCAGTTATCCGATGCCGGGATCAAGGCAATATGCATTTATCCGGTCCGGGTGGCGGATTTTCTGGCCGGGGACAGGATGATCCTGGTAGAGGAAAGTGGGCAGGTCCATCGGACTCGAAACCATCTATGGGCCGAACCGTTGCCCAAGCAACTCACCCGGATTACTCGCAACCAGATTAACAGCCAAGTTCAGGGGATAAACTGCTATGAAACCACTGTACCCGCAGAAAAGGATTGTTCCACCCTGATGATCCGGGTGGATGCCTTCCAGGTCACGAAATCCGGACAAACCGAAATTCGGGGATACTGGAAAATATCTTCATCCAACGGAGATTTGCTATTAAAAAAAACCTTCGACCAAAAACACCCTTTGCCGGACTCAGGATATCCGGCCATGGTCCAGGCGCTCAACCGGGGCTGGAGTAAAGTGGTAGATGAACTTGCTGAAAAAATATCCCGATTGCCCGCCACAAAAGTTCCTTGAAATGGCCACACAAAAATGGCTCCTCGACGTTTAATATGGATTTTCTCCGCCTGATATTTTTGGATGCCAA
>CAYNNQ010000040.1:0-21052 GCA_964398785.1 uncultured Desulfovibrionales bacterium
TCCGGATGGAAACTAGTTACTATCCGTGCAAATAAAAAACCCAACCAGGGCTGTACATAACCCTGATTGGGTAGTTGGGGCAAACATTTTTTTGCATTTTTAGGCATTGGCCAGGCGGCGGGTCCTTTTTTTCAGGATATGAATCTTGCGTCGCAGGGCCTTGCGCTCCTTTTTATTCTTCTTTTTATCCAAAGCGGCCTTTTCTGAGCGCAATTTTTTGATCTCATTTTTTATATTTATAATCTGGGTCTTATACGGGGAACCTCCCTCTTCGGAATCCTCAATCCCCATAACCCCTTTTATGGCATGGAGCAACTCGTTTTTGTCCATTCCCGAAGCACCGGTTATCTGCGGTATTTTTTCCATTGCCAGCTGGCGCAATTCCTTTGCGGTCATCTTATCCAAAGGTTTTTTCAGATCCAGATCCAAATTTTCAGCCATACCTTTATCCTCCTGCATATTATCTCTTTTGTCCTTTTAAAAAAGCGACATACTTTTCATAACACCTGGTTACCGGGGAATCTGGTGACAACCTCCCCTGCAACCCACCTAGATTTACCGGACGGGGAGGGGCGTGCCTCCGTACATCCGGCCGCGGTTTTATCTCGTCCAACGGGGTGGAATTGTTTAGCAACTCAAAACGTATTTTGTCAAAATATTCTTCCTGTAAAAAGGAATTTACCTTCTCTAAAATATGCCCCTGAAAAAAATTCATTTCCTGCATGACCACGGAGTCAGAGCAACCGATTTTAAGTACGCCCTTCCTGTGACCGAGAGGTCTTAGCATCTCTGCCATTTCCGGGCCGAATATCTCCGTCCAGGCCTTCCACAGAGGGACCAATTTCAGGCTGCCTTTTTCCCTGTCCAGGTCCCGCAGATAACTGTAGATTGTCCCCCCAAACTCTTCAGGCTTCTCTACTCCCCGCTTACTCATACATTTCCCCGCAAAATACTAAAAAATTTCGGCTCTCCCACACAGCGTGTATATTTTTATATTTTCTCCTTTCGATCTTTTTGGATGCTTTTAACGGGAGGCCCGCACGTTTTCTTGGCCCCCGCCAAAAGGGGGAGGCCGGACCGGGAAATGACTCTGAATGCAGACAGACAATAGTGCCGACTTGAATGCAGCAAAACCATTTCTGCCCCGCAAACAAGAGTCCGGAGGGGGCAAGCATCCCCCTTTGGCGGGGCCTAGAAAACACCGGGCCGTTAGTTTGGCATCAAAAAAGATCAGGCGGAGAAAAGCCACATCAAACCTCGAGGACCCAAAAGTTTCCGGGTTAAGGAATATCACCTTTCCAATCCGGATGGAAAGTATCTATCCATCTTTTAGTACTCAAGCTTGTCTTTCCGCCCATTGTCTGTCAAGTTGCTAACACAGCAGACAGAACACCTGCAAAAAAACCATATCTAACGCCGCCCATTAACCATTTGCTGGTACTTTCCCAACTAAGGGTTTACCACAAAAAGGACTGGCAATATAATATGGGACTTGCCCGGATCATTTTAAAAGCCTTCCGGTTACGGCAGGGCGTGGAGGAACTATTGCTGGCCCCAAAAAACACAACTCACAAAAGTGGAAAACACTTCTACTCCCTCTTGCGCCGAATAGAAAAACGTAACCTCCTACTCCGGGCTCTGAATGAGGTGGACCATGCTTGAAATGTTGCGCATTCGAAATATGGCTCTTATTGAAGACCTGGAGATGGAACTCTGTCCCGGATTGAACGTGCTCACCGGGGAGTCCGGAGCGGGAAAGTCGTTTATTTTGCGTGCACTGGACTTCATACTCGGAGCAAAGATATCCTCGGACATGGTCCGTCCAGGTGCGGACAAGGCGGTAATCGAGGCCATTTTCACAGATCAAAAAGAAGAGGAGCTCCTTTTGCGGCGGGAACTTTTTGCCGGCACCGGCCGAAGCCGGTGCTACATAAACGATGATTTGAGTTCCCAGGTTAAGCTGTCCAATCTACGGGAAAAGCTCCTTATCCACACCAGCCAACACGGGCAACAAAACCTCCTTAAACCGGGCTATCATGCCCGGATAGTGGATCTTTTCTGGGAAGGGGGCGCCCTTTTCCGGGAAAAAAAAGAACTTTTGGAAAAACTACGTTCCCTGGATGCCAAAAGGGAAAAGCTCCGAGAAAGACTAAACACCCTGGCGGAAAAAAAGGATTTCCTGGATTATCAAAAAAAGGAGATAGACAATGTCGCCCCTCAACCCGGGGAAGAAAAAGAGCTCTTGGAAAAACAAAAACAGATAAAAGAAAGGGCGGACATCTCGGAGAACGCCAACTCCATCCTGGATCTCCTGCATTCCGGCGGTGTCATGGACAATATGCTCGCCCTGCACAAGAAGCTGGAGCCCCTGGCCGGGGTAGAAAAAAAATTCGAGCCCTTTGTGGAAAAAATCCAGGAGACAAACGATTTTTTGCGCGACTTGGAGGCGCATCTGCGCTCGGTACCCATAGACGGGGGCGTGCATGAATTGGAAGCTGTGGAATCCCGTCTTTGGGAGATCTCTAGCCTGAAACGCAAACTCAACCGGAGCATGGAGGAGATCATAGACTTGGAAAAGGAAATCCGGGAAAACATCTCTTTCCTGGAAGAGGGCGAACTTGAGCTAAAGCAACTGGGCCGGGAACAGGAGGAACTGCGGGAAAGTCTGAAAGAGACTTGCCGGGAGATCACTTCTCGGCGGAAAGAAGCGTGCCAGCCGCTCAAGGAATCCATGGAAAACTCTTTGCGCCAGTTGGGCTTCCCGGAACAGACAGCTTTGCATTTCGAGTTCTTCCCAGAAGAAATATATACGGGCATAGAAGAAGAAAAGCCGCGCATAATGTGGATCCCCAACCCCGGCCAAAGCCCTCAACCACTGGACAAGATCGCTTCCGGAGGGGAACTCTCCAGATTTTTGCTGGCCCTGGTGGGGCTCCGTTCAGAAAGAGACCTACCCACCCTGCTCTTTGACGAGGTGGATGCCGGTATAGGTGGAGAAACACTGAATAAGGTGGGCAGGCACATCCGCAATCTGGCCCAGACCCGCCAAGTCCTGTTGATAACCCATTGGCCGCAGCTCGCCCGCCTGGCCGATCGGCACTTCCGGGTAAGCAAGGTTATCCACGCGGAAGAGACCACCACCACTTGTAGACGCCTGGAGGACCACGAAAGCCGGGAGGAAATGGCCCGGATGGCCGGAGGCGGGGAGGAAGGTCGGGCCATGGCCGAGAGTCTTTCCACCGGATAAAAATCATGGATCATCAGATGCTTGAGGTGGACTTCACTCGCCTTGATCCTTTCCTTTCGGAAAAAGACCTATATTTGAACTTTTCAAGCCACTTTCAATGAGCCTTGCAAAGCCCTGGCTCAAAAAAACCCGAGCAGGATAAGACATGTTGCACCCCATATGTTCCACTCTGCCCGTAAAGGGAATCGACTCCCCCAACTCGGAGCGCTTTTTCAGCCTGTACCTGGGAAACGAAAAATGGGATTATCGTCCGGGCCAATTCGTTATGATCCGCCCTTGCTCCTGGGATACGGACCCTGTTTGGCCCCGTCCCTTTTCCATTTGCGAAAGCACGGACTCCGGGCTGCGCATATTTTTCCAGATAGCCGGACGGGGGACCCGTTATCTTGCTGGGCTAAAAGTGGGGGATAATCTCAAAATATGGGGACCTCTGGGAAACGGGTTTGATTTCCGGGAAAGAGAAAGGCTTTTGATCCTGGCCGGAGGCATGGGTATAGCCCCGTTTATCGGATTTGTAAAAAACCATCCCCACCCGGAAAATATCCGGCTTGTTTTCGGGCATACTGCTTCTGCGGATTGCTTCCCTCTCTCGGAGCTGCCTCTTGAAATTGGCAAAAAAGTCTTATTGCAGGAAACCGAAGAAGATTTGCTTGATTTTCAGTCTATTATCCGGGAAGAGATAAGGTCCGGAGAGGAGCGCAGGATACTGGCCTGCGGCCCTCTCCCCTTTTTGCGCTTCCTCCAAAAAACAGGCCGGGAAAAGAATGCCCAGATCCAGATATCCCTGGAAAATACCATGGCCTGCGGTGTAGGCGCTTGTCTGGGTTGCGTGCAGGAAAACAGCGAAGGGGAATTTGTCTCTACCTGTAGGCAGGGACCGGTATTCCCCGCGCACAAAATCAGGATCTAGCAATGGACACCCGAGTGGACTTAAACGGTTTGAGACTCAAAAACCCCGTAATCACCGCCTCCGGGACTTTTGGGTACGGTTTGGAGTTTGCCCCCTACGGCAATCTGGAAGACTTGGGAGGCATAGTGGTCAAGGGACTCTCCCTGGAACCCCGCCAGGGCAACCCTACTCCGCGGATCGCGGAGACACCATGCGGGATGCTCAATGCCATAGGACTCCAGAATATTGGCATGCGGACATTCGTGCGCGAAAAGCTCCCCGGTCTCCCCTGGCGGGAAACAGCAGTAATCGCCAATCTGTATGCCCAGAGCTTGGAGGAGTTTTCCCGGTTGGCGGAATATCTGGGCTCCCGTCGGGAGATCTCCGCTCTGGAGGCGAACATATCCTGTCCCAATGTACGTGAGGGGGGTATCCAGTTCGGACAGGACCCGGAATCAGCCGCAGCAGTGACCAAAAAGATAAAAAGCAAGCTCCCGGACAAGACACTTATCGTCAAGCTGAGCCCCAATGTCACGGACATCACGGAAATAGCCCGCGCCGTCCAGAACAGTGGGGCGGATATCATTTCTCTTATAAATACCGTGGGGGGAATGGCCGTGGACATAGAAACAAGGGCTCCCCGCCTGGCCAATGTTTACGGAGGCCTCTCCGGACCGGCCATAAAACCCATCGCTTTGAAAATGACGCACCAGGTCCTCTCCTCGGTCTCGGTTCCGGTGATCGGCATGGGCGGCATTACAAGCGCCCGGGACATTATGGAGTTCCTTTTGGTGGGCGCGCATGCCGTCCAGGTGGGGACGGCAAATTTCAGCTCTCCGGACAGATCATTTTCCCTGATCCGCGAATTACAGGAACAAGCCGAGCATTTCGGGCTCGCTGACTGGTCCCAGTGGCGCGGGCAAATGAAGGCAAAACCCTGCCCTTGAGAAAAAAGGCTTTTGGGGCTAAAATATATGATCCGTTTAGTTTTGCCCCTACAAGGAATCAATTTTTCGATTACGTACTTTGAAGGAGTTAATGCATGCCTCAGCCCATTAAGGACGCCGTATCCATCTGCAAAACCATAATGCGCAACGGGATGGATGCCTATGTAGTGAACACCCCTTTACAGAAAAAGATGTCTGCGGAAGAAGACAAAGTGGTGGACATATGCACTGAAATGGACCCGGAAGCCCTAGGAAAACTATTCCCGAACATTACCGAACCGCAATCCGAAGGAGCCTTGGCCACCCTGATTGAGGGGGGGACCACCCTGCATTTTTATCCCTCGGACTCGACTGAAGGGTCATATACGGACAGCGCTTTGGCCCGGATGACCCCGCGCATGTTAAAGGAACTCAGCCAAAAGGGTGAACTCGGCCTGGACCAGGCCTGCCCTTATTTGCCCAAATCCGAGGAAATATATGAGGGATTCCGGGATCCGGAGAACGAAGTAATAGCTTTCCAGGGACTGGCCGACGAAACCCTCAAAAGGGATTACCTGCGGGCAGTCCGCGCCATGCGCTTCGCCGCCAACTACCATCTACCCATAGAGGCCAACTCTTGGTTGGCGATCGTCCGCGGAGCAAGAAGAGTCCTGGATTACGTGTCCATAACCGATATCATGGATGAGTGGCGCAAGGTGGAAGCGGAGAACATGCATATATTTGTCCGGCTCTTGTTCGACAGCATGCTTCTACACGGGCTTATACCCGAACTGGCCGCACTTAGCCGGGTAAAACAGATCAAAAACCAGGAAGAAGGGGAAGAAACAGTCTGGGAACATACCCTGAGCGTAATGTACCATTACCCGGAGGAGCTTCCCTACGATTGGTACGGCACCCTGGCCTGCCTCTTCCACGACATCGGCAAGCTCTACACCGGAGAATGGGACGGGGAAAGGATCACTTTTTATCAGCACCACCAACTCGGAGCCAAGGTTACCCGCAAAATACTCAAGGCTCTACGCCTGGAGCCGGATGAGTTGGACCTCGTATGTCATCTGGTCCGCCACCACATGCGTTTCCATTTCATGTTAACGGACAAGGGTATTCGCCGCTTCAAGAGCCTGGATGAGTACCCCCGCCTGATTGAAATGGTCCGGGCGGATTTAAAGGCCAGGGAGGGGACATACACCGAGTTCAACCACAATTTGAAGATGCTGGAACGCGCCGATATTGACGAGGATATGCTCGAGCCGCTTTTGAACGGGCACGAAATAATGGAGTTCACTGGAGTAAAACCGGGGCCGGCGGTAGGTCTGCTGCGCGACGCCCTTTTACAGGCCCAGATTGCCGGAGAGATAAACTCGGTGCCGGAAGCGGTGGAATTTATAGTCAATTATAAAAACAAGGAGAAGCTGCAATAAAAAATATCCTGGATCTGGACTACAATGAGCTCGCCAACTGGCTGATCAATCAGGGGGAGCCCCGTTTCCGGACCGAGCAGATATGGTTCTGGATTTGGAACAAACGGGTCCGGGAATTCGGGGAAATGAGCAATGTAAGCAAACAGCTCCGCAGCTCCCTGGCCGCGGAGTGGTCCATAGACTGGCCGCAAGTACACAGCGTGCATACCAGCCGGGATGGGACCGTCAAATTCCTGCTCCGCCTGACTGACGATTGCCTCATAGAATCGGTACTTATTCCGGACCGGGACAAGCTGACCCAATGCCTGTCCTCGCAGGTGGGCTGCCCCATGGGATGCACTTTCTGCAGCACAGGCAAGATGGGTTTCGTCCGCAATATGCTAGCCGGGGAAATAGCCGGACAGATACTTGTTGCCCGGGAATATACAGAAAAACACCTCCCCCACTTTAAGCTGAACAATTTTGTCTTCATGGGTATGGGCGACCCCCTTCTCAACTGGGAAGAAGTACACAAGAGCTTGCAGATCATGCACAACACGAACGGCCTAAACATTTCCAAGCGCAGGATTACCGTGTCCACTGTAGGGTTACCGGGGGGGATAACCCGCCTGGGGGAAAGCGAACTGGCCCTTTTGGCCGTGTCCCTGCACGCCCCCACACAGTCCCTGCGCCGCGAACTCATGCCCCGAGCCGCCCAGTTCGAACTCCCTGAACTTATTCGGGAACTAAAGGATTTCCCCCTACGCCCGCGGGAAAGGATCACCATAGAGTACCTCCTCATTCGCGGCATAAACGACTCGGAAGAACACGCCCGGGAACTTGTCCGGCTTTTGAGTCCCCTAAAATGCAAAGTCAACCTTATCGGCTACAATCCGGCCGGAGAGGAGGATGTATACAGGGCACCAGAGGAGGAAAGAATATTGACATTTGAGAAAATTCTCTGGTCCAAGGGGTTGACCGCAATTTTGCGCAAGAGCAAGGGCCAGGATATAAACGCGGCCTGCGGACAGTTAAAAACAAAAACCACATATACAGGAGAGAGAATTGAAGCCTGATTTTGCCAAGACCAACGGCTTGGTGCCGGCTATCGTCCAGGACCACGAAAGCAAGGAAGTCCTCATGCTGGCCTACGTGAATGAACAGGCCTGGGAAAAGACCCTGGAAACTGGAGAGGCCCATTTTTTCAGCCGGAGCCGGAACAAACTCTGGCACAAAGGAAAAACATCCGGACATGTGCAAAAAATCAAGGACATCCGGCTGGACTGCGATCAGGACACAATCATCTATAGCGTGCACCAGGTAGGGGGAGCGGCCTGCCACAAAGGCTATAGATCGTGTTTTTACAACTGCCTGAGAGACGGAGAATGGGGTATATGTTCCCCTAAAGTATTCAATCCGGAGGAGGTTTACAAATAAAATGAGCACCCCAGACAAACTCAAGCTGGGCATTCCCAAAGGATCCCTGGAAGAATCCACCATGCGGCTCTTTGCCCGTGCCGGCTGGAAGATAAAACCGCATCACCGTAACTATTTTCCAGAAATAAACGATCCGCAGATGATCTGTTCCCTGTGCCGGGCCCAAGAAATGTCCAGTTATGTGCACGCAGGCACCCTGGACGCCGGGCTGACCGGAAAGGACTGGATTTTGGAAAATGAATCCGAAGTGGTCAAGGTTTCCGATTTGGTCTACTCCAAAGCGAGCAACCGCCCGGCCAGGTGGGTGCTTGCTGTTGCCGGGGACTCCCCGTACAAACGTCCGGAGGATCTGGCCGGAAAGAAAATAGCCACGGAACTGAAAAACTTTACCCAGAAATACTTCCAAAACGCCAATATTCCCGTAGAAGTGGAATTCTCCTGGGGAGCCACCGAAGCCAAAGTGGTGGAGGGGCTGGTGGATGCCATAGTGGAAGTCACCGAAACCGGCACTACCATCCGGGCACACGGACTTCGAATAATCGCCGATCTTCTGGAGACCAACACCCAGTTCATTGCCAACCGCGAAGCTTGGGCGGACCCGTGGAAAAGACAAAAGATAGAAACCATAAATACCTTGCTTCACGGTGCACTGCGGGCGGATCGCCTCTCCGGACTAAAAATGAACGTCCCCCAGGACAAAATGGAGGGAATAATGGATATCCTTCCCAGTTTGACCGCCCCCACAGTGGCCCATCTGTATAATTCGGACTGGGTTTCCGTGGAAATCGTGGTGGACGAGAACCGGGTTCGGGAACTCATACCGGAACTGCAGTCCAAGGGAGCTAGCGGTATCATCGAATACCCCTTGAACAAGGTGATCTAAAACAGCCTTCCTCAAGGAAGGTGTAACTCCCATGATGCGTATTAGCACAGAGGATAATGCCATGTTCCATCAAATGCCGGGCTCAATATCGCGAGCGGTATGTCTCCTTTTTACCCTCCCCTTGCTTTTGGGCTGCGCAGCGGGATCGAACAAATCCGAGGGGAATACACAAAAAGAGCAAAAACAGCTACAAGCCCAGCTGAATCTGGGAGAGCGCTATCTCTTGCAAGGCAAAAACAGGCAAGCGATAAAACAGTTTTTGAGCGTAAAAAAAAGCTCCCCGAATATACCGCGTTTGAATTTCGACCTGGGCCTGGCCTACACTGCCCTTAACGATCCGGACAAGGCGATATCCGCCTACCGCAGGGCGCTTGAAGAAAAGCCGGAATACGGAGAAGCATGGAATAATCTGGGGCAGGTTTATCTCTCTCAGGGGAAAATGGACAAGGCCCAAAAAGCCTTCGAGCATGCCCTGGACATAGTCACTTATATGACCCCGGAAAAAGCCGCGTATAATCTGGCAAGGCTTTGGCGGCAAAAAGGGAACACAAAGAAGGCGCTTCGTTTCGCCCGGAGTTCGGTGGATGAAAACTGGCGTTTTGCTCCGGGGTATATCCTGGCTGCGGAGCTTATGCGCAAGCGGGGAAACCCGGAAGAGGCCCTGGGACTACTGCGCCAAGGCGCGGAAGCTGTCCCGGAAAACCTGGAACTGACCCTGGATCTGGCCGAAAGCCTTGTCCGGGCCGGTAACGAGCAGGAAGCAAAAAAGTGGTTCAAGCGCATTGCCCAAAACAATCCTGAAAGCCAGCAGGCCGAAGTGGCCCAAGATTACCTGGAATTCCTGGAATAATGCCGCTCCGCGTATCCTGGGCATAAACCCCTGGATCTACGATTTTGCCGCGTACAATCTATGGTCCCGGCCGGTGGGACTCTTGGTCTGCCTGGATATGCTGCGCCGGGCGGGAGCAGACACCGCCCTTTTGGATTGCATGCACAGGACATGGCCGGAGATAAACTGGCCCCGCCCCACGCAGTTCGGTTGCGGACATTACCCCAAAACGGAAGTACCCAAACCCCATCTCCTCCGGGATATACCCCGCCGCTTCAGTCGCTACGGCCTGCCCCTGGGGACAGTAAAGCAGGCCTTGGCACAGTTGTCCCCTCCCCCGGATGCGGTGCTTATAACCTCTATTATGACCTACTGGTATCCGGGTGTTAAAACCATGGTCCATATCCTGCGGGAAATATGGCCTAATGTACCAATATGTATCGGGGGGATATACGCCACTTTGTGTCCGGAACACGCTAAAAAGCACTTTCCGGATGTGGATGCAATATTTTGCGGATGCCTGGAAAATTCAAATAACTGGGAAAGACTGTGGGGACTGCTGGGCGGATCCCCTCCGGCAATCCCCACTGGTAGGGGTTTTCTACCCGCTCTGGACATGTACCAAAGACCTAGTTTTTCCCCTATTCTGGGTTCACGGGGCTGTCCCTTCAACTGCCCATACTGCGCCAGTTCCCTTTTGTACTCCGGGTTCGAGCAAACCAACTTCCCGGCCTTCTGGGAAATATTTTACTCCGAATACAGGCGCGGCGTCCGGGATTTCGCCTTCTACGACGACGCCCTCCTGATTTGCCCGGAGAACTTCCTCTGGCCTTTCGTGGACAAAATCCACGCAAACGACCTCCAAGTGCGCCTGCACACCCCGAACGCCTTGCATGTGCGCTATATGGACATGGAGACCTGCAAGGCCTTAAAAAAAGCTGGTCTAAACACGGTGCGTTTGGGGCTGGAAAGCGGATTCCGGGACAGAAACGACCTCAAGCTGACCCGGGAACAATGGCAAGAAGGGGTGAGCAATCTGCGTCAGGCCGGGTTTTGCAACGAGGACATCGGGGCATACATCCTTTTCGGTCTTCCCGGACAGGATGAATCGGAAATCATTCAGGCCGTGCAAATCGCCCGCAACAGCGGCATAAGGCCTCAACTCGCCCTGTATACTCCAATCCCGGGAAGCGAAATGTTTGCCACGGCAAAGAAACATTCCTTTTACCCCCTCGAGGAACCGCTGTATCAGAACAATTCCATCTGGCCCTGCTACCCCGGCGGATTCAGCTGGTCCGAACACTCGCGATGGAAAAGGATTCTCCAAGGAGATAAGGCGGAAAAAATATAAAAAATCCACTCGCTGTATCGGAAAGCCATAAAATATCCCTTTAATATATCGAGGGTCCCCGATTACGCAACTGGATCCAAAAAAAACGGGCCGTACGGCCCGTTTTTTTTCTGTATATATAAAAAGATCTAATCTTCCAAAGTAGAGGTGTCTCCGACTTCCTCGCCCATTTCCTCTGCCCGCAGGACACGGCGCATAATCTTCCCGCTCCTGGTCTTGGGCAACTTATCCCGGAATTCAATGCTCTTGACCACAGCCACCGGACCCAGTTCGCGGCGCACATGCCCTTTTAGGGTCTTTATCAGCTCATCCTGATCATCCACTGCCCCAAAATCGGCACTCAACAGGACAAAGGCCTTGGCCACCTCGCCCTTGATTTTGTCCGGGACTCCGATAACCGCGGCTTCAGCTACGGCCTTATGCGAGACAAGAGCACTTTCCAGTTCCGCGGTGCCTATGCGGTGCCCGGCAATATTCAAAACGTCGTCGGAACGGCCCTGGATCCAGATATATCCGTCCTCGTCCTTGCGGGCCACGTCCCCGGCCAGGTAAACTCCGGGAAATTTATCCCAGTAGGTACGTTTGTATCTGTCCGGGTCCTTGTACAGGGTGGTGAGCATGGAAGGCCAGGGTTTGCGAATAATGAGTTGTCCTCCCTTGCCCGGAGGCACGGAGTCCCCGTTCTCATCCACCACATCGGCAAAGATGCCCGGCAAAGGCTTGGAAACGGATCCCGGTTTGAGCAAAGTGATGGGCAGGGGGCTGAGCATGATCGAACCAGTTTCCGTCTGCCACCAGGTATCCATTATCGGGCATTCGGAACGACCGATATTTTTATAGAACCACACCCAGGCCTCCGGATTTATGGGCTCACCCACGGACCCCAAAAGACGCAGGGTGGAAAGATCGTGCTTCTTTGGATACTGGGTACCAAAACGCATGAGCATACGGATCAAGGTGGGTGCGGTATAAAAGATGGTCACCCCGTATTTGGACACGATATCCCACAGCCTGTCCGCCTGGGGATATAGGGGATGCCCCTCGTACATGACCGTGGTCGTTCCGGTGATAAGCGGTCCGTAAACCACATAGCTGTGCCCGGTTATCCATCCGGCATCCGCAGTGCACCAGAATATATCAGTGGGTTTAATATCGAACACCCAGCTAAGGGAACGATGCACCCCGACCATATATCCGCCATGGGCATGCAAAATACCCTTGGGTTTCCCGGTGGTACCCGAACTGTACAGGATAAACAATGGATCCTGGGAATCCATGACTTCCGTATGCGCCACAGGGCTCTCCTGGCGGACCAGGGCATCATACCAGATATCCCTGGATTCAACCATTTCCGTTTCCACGCTGGCCCGGTGGACAATGACCGCGGTTTCCACGCTTTCACATCCGCTAACCAATGCCTCGTCCACGATCTTTTTCACATTGAACACCCGGCCGTTGCGATAAAAACCATCCGCGGTAATCACCAGTTTGGCCGAGGCATCCTCTATACGGTCCCGGAGGGCGCGGGCGGAAAATCCGGCAAAAACCATGCTGTGAATGGCGCCAACTTTGGCCACGGCCAGCATGGCCACCAGGGTTTCCGGCAGCGGAGGCATGTACAAGACAACCCGGTCCCCTTTCTCGATGCCCAGGGCGCGCAACGCATTGGCGAAACGATTCACTTCCCGATACAGCTCATAATAGGTGAATTTTTTGGTATCCCCGGGCTCGCCTTCCCATATAAGGGCCAGCTTGTTCTTGTTGGCCGTTTCTATATGTCTGTCCAGGGCATTATAGGCTATATTGCACTTGGCATTGGGGAACCACTTGTAGAAAGGAGCCTCGGAGTCATCCAGGACTTGATCCCACTTTTTGAACCAATCCAACTCCTTGGCGGCATCTTCCCAATAATCCAAATAGTTTTCTTCCGCCTGCTTCATAGCTTCGGAATATTCCTGCGGATTTACATTAGCTTCGATAACCATCTGCGGCAGGGGACGGAACACCCGTTCCTCCTGCATAAGGGCATCAAGCGAACCTTGTTCTTCCATGGCATCCTCCTTGGGGAATACTTTGGCAACCCGACCAATTTTCAAAGCAAAACAATTTGATTATCTCCAGGGGCCGGGAATGCGTACCTAGCGATTGCATTTACACGAATTTTTTCACTAATAAAACAAAAGAATACTTGCGGGGAGGATATAATCGATCAAAGGCAGCAAGTATAGGATAAACGGCAGGGGCTTGCCAGTCACTTCCGGAATACCCAATACAGGTACTTGTAAACGAGATCATCAAAGGCCGAGCAGCTGCTTCAACTCACCTATCCGCCTGCGACTGATGGGGAGCTCAATCCTCTTCCGGCCCGCTGTACGCAGCATGAAATTGCTCCCGGGAAGCGAGGCTATCTCGGTAACCATATCCAGATTGACCACATATTTGCGATGCACCCGGAAAAAACGATGGCCGCGCAGCCTGTCCTCCAGGTTTTTCAGGCGATACGAGGTCAAAAATTTCTCCTGAAAGGTATGCACATAACTGTAATCCTCGTACGCCTCTATGAAGATGATCTGGCTGTAGGGAATGAGCAGGAGCTTGCCATCGATATTTATGGCCAGTTTTTCCAGGTTCAGTGGTTGGTCCTGCTTAAAGTCCCAGGCCTTGTGCAGGGCCTGAAGGAATTTGTCCTGATCGTCTTCGGCCAGGGGGAGATGGACCATTTCCTCGTCCATCTCTCTTTCCCCGTCACCGGCGGGAGACTTTTCCGGAGAAACTATCCGAGCCTGGGGGGATATGTGCAGCAAACGGTCCACGGTCTTTTCCAACCGGGGCTGGGAAAAAGGCAAAAGGAGATAGTCCGTGGCCCCGACCTCGAAAGCCTTAAAGGCCATATCCTCTCTATCCGCGACATAGACCAAGGCCGGGGAAGTCCTGCGCTGAGCCAGGACCTGAGCCAGTTCAATCCCGTCCATGCCCTGCGGGAGGTCCAAGCCCACAAAAAACACGTCATAATCTATCCGTTCCAGCAATTCCAGGGCTTCAAAGGCGCTTACCGCCTCCCCCAGGACCCTCACTCCCTCGGTGTTGGCCAGCATATCGCGCAATTCAGCGGTTACTTCCCGATCGGAATGGACTATCAAGGCTTGCAATTCGGACATACCAGGTTCTCTCCATTTTCAAAGTTTTATAACCTGAAAAAAACCGGGTTGACAAGCTCCCAGTTATGCGAACAAATAATCACTAAAATATGTACTGCCTGAAAACAAGGGGCCCTCGACGTAGCCTGCAATTTTCCACATCTGCCGTAGTGACTGGAATAGATTTACCCAGAACATATCCCGGCGGGACCTTTCCGGCAGCATGGCTGCATTTTGCCTGCTGTAAACCTTGAGCTTGCCGGAATAAAATGGCAGACTGCAAGAAAGATCCCCCTTTGGGGACACGGGGCAAAGTACTGTACAGGTACACTTTCCGGAAAGGCGTTTGCCCCGGCATCAAAAGCTTTTCCGGAACACAAGGACGCTACTATTTAAGTAGTTGCATAAACAGGTTATTTTTTCAAGGCGCTCTTATTTATATCACCCCGCCCGGGAGGAAAACATGCATCTGTGCAGGGAAGCAAAAGCGGAAAATATTTACATGGGACGGATAGAGCGAGGGCAGGACCTCTTGGAATCACTGACCGCAATCTGCCGGGAGAACTCGATTTCTCTGGGGCGGGTAGAAGCCATCGGCGCAGTGGAAAAAGCAAGACTTGCCTATTACGAACAGGGCAAACAGGAATACCGGGAGATCGATTTAAAAGAACCCATGGAGATCTTGAGTCTCAAGGGGAATATATCCCTCAAGGAAAATGCCCCCATGGTCCACGTGCATGTAACTCTGGGCGATAAACAGGGCCGGGTCCGGGGAGGGCATCTTTTACCTAGGACCATGGTTTTCGCCTGCGAATACATCCTGGAAAAATTTTCCGGCCCGAAATTCACCCGGCAGTGGGATGAAAAAACCGGATTACCCCTTTGGCCCACGGATCAAAGTTAAAAACCCGTGAAGGTCCACTGAAGGTCTACAGGCAGCGTAAAGGGGCCCATCACTGCAAAAACAAAGTCCCCGGGGCAAAAACAAATAGCGGGCTAGATTCCCTGTAGCCCGCGGACCATCTCCTCAATAGCCTTTTCCAGCTCTTGCATGGACATATCCACTTCTGAATCCTGTATAGGGCTTTCCTTGGTAGCCAACTCCAACGCGTAAGCGGCTTCCTGCACCGAGTTGATACGCAACTGCCCTGCACTGCCCTTTAGACTGTGAGCCAAATCATGGAAGGCGGTCCATTCCCCTTGGTTGGCCAGGGTACGGAATTCATCAAGCACATCTTGATATTTGTCCCGGAACTTGCGCAATACGCGATAAAAGGCTTCCTCGCCCACACCCAGGTCCTGCAGGGCGGCCTGCATATCTACAACCTCTCCCAACACTGCATCCGCCTCCGCCTTTTCCTTGCGGGCATCCTCTTCGGGACTGCCCCCTCCGGGATCGCTTTCCTCAACTCCGGACCACCTTTGTACAGCTTTAAAGATCTCCCGGTACAAAACCTCCTGTTTTATTGGTTTACTAACATACCCGGTCATACCCGCCTTCAGGCACCGATCGGCATCGCCTTTCAGCGCGTGCGCGGTCATAGCCAAGATTGGAGGGGCCTTTTCTCCCAATTCATCCTGGATGCGGTAAGTGGCCTCGAAGCCGTCCATCTCCGGCATCTGTACATCCATAAGCATCACATCGAACTGCTGGCCTTTTACCAGTTCCACCGCTTGGATGCCGTCTTCGGCCAAAACGCACTCCATTCCGGCGTTTTCCAATATATCGCGGGCTATTTCCTGATTTATGGGATTATCCTCGGCCACGAGAACCCGCAAGCCGGAGATCCTATTCATGTAAGCATCCATTTCCCGTTCCCCGGATATCCCTTCCCCGGGATCAGAATGTGCGGCATCCGTACTAACAAGCTTATTCAAAGTGTCCACAATCAAGGACTGATTCAAGGGCTTGGCCAGAAATACATCCACACCCACGTCTTGCAGGTCGTCCCGGGTCAGCTCATTTTCGTAGGCGGAAATCAGGACAACCGGTTTCTCCTTCCCGCAAATCCCGCGCAGATTCTGGGTAAACTCCAGACCATCCATTCCCGGCATCTTGTAATCGGTAATAACCAGATCGAAATCGCAGGGATGAGATGGGCCGCGCAGAGCACGCAAGGCCTGTTCAGGCGAGGTGTAGCTCTTGGGCTCCAGCCCGCAGTTGCGAAGGATTTTATACATGAGATGGTTGGTCTCCTTGCAATCATCCACGAGCAGCACCCTGTGCGCTTTCAATGTCCGGGGGATGTCTTCTTCCAGGGAACGGGCAGAGGATTGGGCCTGGAGCGGCACCCGGAAATAAAAACGCGAACCGCGGCCGGGAGAACTCTTGACCCCGATTTCCCCTTGCATCAACTCCACAAGCTGCTTGCTTATAGCCAGACCCAAGCCGGTCCCCCCGTATTTACGGGTAGTACTGGCGTCGGCCTGGGAAAACGGCTGGAAAAGACCGTTTTGTTCTTCCTGGCTCATACCGCGGCCGGTATCGCTCACCGCGAATTCAAAAATATTTCCTTCCTCCAAGGACAAACCCTCCCCCTGTTCCGGTATCCTTACAGTCAGGGTCACCACTCCGCTATTGTCCGTAAATTTCAGGGCATTACTCAAAAAATTGGCCAGGACCTGTCTTATCCGCAGAGAATCCCCATATAAATCCAGGGGGATGTAGGGATCTATATCAATAAGGAGTTCAACGCCTTTTTCACTAGCTTTATGCACGAAACTGGTCACAGTGGCCTGGATTATTTCCCGCAACTCGAATTTGTGTTTTTCCAGCAACATCTGCCCGGCGTCTATCTTGGAAAAATCCAGAATATCATTGACGATCCCCAGCAACTGTTCCCCGGAGTTCTTGATAATGGACAAATACCTGCGGGCCCTGTCCGAAAGATCCTCCTGCAGGGCCAAATCCACCGAAGTAATTACTCCGTTCATGGGCGTACGGATCTCATGGCTCATATTGGCCAAAAAGCGGCTTTTGGCCTGGACTGCGTCATCCGCCTTTTCCTTGGCCCGGATAAGGTCCCGGTTGGCCTGCTCCAATTCTTTGGTACGCTCGGAGACGCGGGACTCCAAATTCCGATTTACTTCGCGCAACTCCTCCTCAGCCAACTTGCGGACGGTAACATCCTTGGCAAAACCTTCCAGGTATTCAATACTTTCCTCTTTCCCTCTCACCGCCTGGGCCTGAATTTGGAGCCAAATGCAGGTTGCGTCCTGTTTATGCAGACGGCATTCCATGTTGTGTACCCTGCCCTTTTCCAAAATTGCGGACAGAAACTCCCGTCCCTGCCCTTTGTCCACAAACAGGTCGATGATATTGTCTATATCGCGCATAAATTCCTGGACCGAAGGGAAGCCCAGTATGGAAGCCATGGCCGGGTTTATATTCAAAGGCTCTCCGCGGGGAGAGATCTGGAATATGCCGTCCAGGGAATTTTCAAATATCCCCCGGTACCGCTTTTCCGAATTATCCAGGGCCTCTTCCGCGGCCTTTCTCTCTGCTATTTCCTTGGCCAGACTGTTTTCCCGGGCCTCAATCTGCTTGGCCATATTGTTTATTTCCGCATTAACAGCATTCAAATCCTGTTGGGGTACAGGATCTAAACGCTTTTGATAGTTCCCTCCGGCAATATCCCGAATGCCTTGAATAAGCTCTTGGATCCGCGCATATAAAATCCGGCGCATAATGATCCGGGTCAAAACATAAATAACCGCAATTACTGCGGCCATCAAAAACAAAACTGTGCGGCTGATTATCGCCCGCGTATTGCGCAGGGATTCCAGGGAAAAACTAACTTGCACCTCCCCCAGAGGCCGCCCCTCTTTTAGGATCTGCGCCTTCTTCTGTAATATAGCCGGGGAATCTAGTTCTCCCTTCTCATAAATTGTCCGCTCTTCCTTTCCCCGGGAGCTTTTTCCCGCATCCAGTACACGTACGCCCGCTATCCTTTCCCCGTGCAGATAGGCATCCGCAATCTGCCTTACGCTGGTCCGGTCCAAATTCCACATGGGGTTTGGCAGGACTTTGGCCAGTTCCTGAGTATGGACTTTCGACTTTTGTATCAGTTCTTCCCGGGCCTGAACGGAGTACATGACAATAAGCAAAGTGCCCAGGACAATAACTATAATCCCCAGACTCACGGAAAGCCAGAGAATCAGATCGTTGACTACGCTTCTTTTAGATGCAAGCCGCTTGAGCATAGAAAAAACTTACCAAAATTGTTGCTAAATTCTGTTTCCCGGAGGAAATATCCCGGAGTTCACCCCACCGTTTTTTGGCTTTTCGACACAGCCTGCGGATTTTTTTCGAGCCGAGTAAACAACGCCAAGAAGATTCTTCCGTAAGAACCTACCCACTCCAAAAACAAATGTCAATTATGCCCGGCAAAAGAGAAAGAGAGCCCCAAAAGCACAAAGCGAGAAACGAACATATTCCCAACAACTCCTCTGTAGCCGAAACCTGCTGTTGCCAACAATGCTCACCATCCTTCCGCTTCAGAATCTCATATTTGACATCCAAAGAAAATTGCGCTTTATTCATTTACTTAATAATCGATTGCCATTTTGCATTTAAAGTTTTGGCACTTTATTTGCTGTAAAATACTCGTACCCCCTGCTTTGAGTGGGCAAATATCTCTATTGCGGTGGCTAACGCCCCCGGCGGGGACGAAGTGCGCCTGGCCCCGGACTGCCTCTTGTATGCGGGTAAATACATTCAATGCATGAACGTCAGATACCGAGGAGTCCTTGCCCTCATTTTTGACCGGGCCTCGAAAACACGGGGCCGGTAGTTGGGCATCCCCAAAAATCTGGCGGAGAAAATCCATATCAAACGTCGAGGAACCATCAACTCTTTGACCTTGTTTATTGAGAAAGGACATGTCTTTGAAAAAAAAGACCTTCTTCCAACCCAGCAAGCAGGCCCGCATCCTTTCCCTGCTTGATGGGGTGAGCATAAACGGAGATACCAGCCAAAGCGAACTGGGGAAAAAGACCGGACTAAGCGGGGCAATGGTCAACTCCTACCTCAAGCAGTTCCAACACGATAATCTCCTTATATTAAAACCGATCAACGGCAAAAACTATACCTATGAGTTGACCCCAGAAGGAGAAAAACTGCGCAAAAATCTGCTCGGGGAGTATTGTGCGGAAATAGTTCGGATATACACGGGATTCAAGGATTCGGTCCGGGAAAAGCTGCTTCGGCTATACACGGAAAGAATCACCAGGATTGTCCTTTTCGGGGCTTCGGAAACCTGCGAAGTGGTGCTTTCCGCCCTGCAAAGGACAGAGTTCCGCATCCTGGCCATAGTGGACAATGACCCGGACAAACAGGGAGAAATCCTTCAGGGGATGGTGGTATCACCACCGGATATTTTGCAAAACATCCATTTTGAGGCGGTGATCATCACTACATTCGCCCATCAAAAGGAAATCCAAAGCCAGCTAGAACCATTGAAGGACCAGAAAAAATTTAAAACAATCGGCCTGTAATGGATATTGAAAAAATCGTATTAAAAAACGGAAGGAAAATAGGCCCCGGGAATCCCTGCTTTATCGTGGCGGAAATCGGAAACAACCACCAGGGCAAATTCGAACTGGCCCGGGAAATGGTCCTGGCTGCTGCCGAGGCCGGAGTAAGCGGGGTTAAATTCCAGAAACGGGATGTACAGGAGCTGCTTACCCTTGAGGGCAGAAACGCCCCCTACCACGGCCCGAACAGCTTCGCCCCCACTTACGGGGAACACAGGCAGGCCCTGGAACTGGGCATGCAGGAAATGGCCGAACTCAAAGAACTGGCCCATAGCCTGGGCCTTGCTTTTTTCGCCTCGGCCTGGGACGGGGAAAGCGCGCGGCAAATGCAGGAAATCGGGTGGGACATGGCCAAGATATGCTCCGCCGACCTGGTGAATATTCCCCTTTTGCGTCAGGTGGGGGGCATGCATGTCCCGGTGGTTCTATCCACGGGCATGTCCGAACTCGCGGAAATAGACCGGGCGGTAAATGAGCTGAAAAAGTTTCACGAAAAAATAATCCTTTTGCACTGCAACAGTTCCTATCCCTGTCCGCCGGAGGAGATCGGGCTGCCGGTCATGGATGCGCTCCGGGAAAGATACGGACTGCCGGTCGGCTATTCCGGGCACGAGACCGGTTTCGCCCCCACCCTGGCCGCGGCTGCCCGGGGGGCGTGCATTGTAGAGCGGCATTTCACCCTGAACAAAAAGCTCCCGGGAACCGATCATCAGGTCTCTTTGGAGCCGGAAGAATTGCGCGAACTCTCGGCCATGATCCGGGAAATCGAGGACTCCCTGCGAATTACAAATAAAAAGGTATCCGAAAAAGAAGCGGCAGCGGCCCGGAAACTCAGAAAAAGCATTGTGGCCGCCCGGGATATTGAAAAAGGCCGAATCCTTACTCCAACGGATTTGACCGTAAAAAGTCCCGGTACGGGAATAAGCCCGCTTAAATGGGACGAGGTCGCGGGAAAGAAAACCACGGCCCCGATCTCCCGGGATCAGCAAATAGGCTTTGACCTTATCCATTAGCTGCTTTCAAAATCCATCTCCCCAGCGCCCCAGTGCGGGGAGAAATCTCCCGCTGTGGCGCAGGGACGCTGAGTAAAAAAAGAGTCATGAGTGAAAACAAGATAGGTGATTTGATCATCAATGCTGCAATTACCGTCCACCAGGAGCTAGGCCCCGGACTTTTGGAAACAGTCTATGAAACTGTATAGACCCATGAACTTACAAATCAAAATCTTTCCGTGAAGCGACAGGTACAGATTCCCATAGAATACAAAGGGATCCATTTTAAGGAAGGTTTCAAGGCGGACATTATTATCAACAACAAAGTAATTTTAGAACTAAAATCTGTGCCTGAATCCGTGACTATTCCTTAAACGAAGTATTTATATGCACATTTCAGCCGTG
>CAYNNQ010000041.1:0-20659 GCA_964398785.1 uncultured Desulfovibrionales bacterium
TCGAAAAAAAATTTGCAAAAAACTGGTGCACTTTCATATTGCAACTGACCGATAAGGGAACAAAAAACACACTTTCCAATCATAAAAGGAGTATTTTGTATGCCGGAAAATATATTGATAATAGGAGCGGTTGCCTTGGGACCCAAAGCGGGCTGCCGCTTAAAACGCCTGTGCCCGGAAGCAAACGTAATAATGCTCGATGAAAACGAGATGATCTCCTATGGGGGATGCGGGATCCCCTATCTCATTTCCGGGGATGTAAGCGACCCTACCCAGCTGCAGAGCACCAGCTTCCATATGGTACGAGACCCGGAATATTTCCGGGAAGCCAAGGACATAGAGGTACGCACCCGAACCCGTGTCCTGGAAATCGATCGAAAAGGGAAAAAGGTCCTCTGCCGGGACCAAACCTCCAGCGAGGAATATTACCTGCCATACGACAAGCTTGTTCTGGGGACTGGCAGCCGCCCCAGATATATAAACTTGCCCGGCAAGGATCTACCCGGTGCGTTTACTGTTTCCGGACTGGAAGAAGCAGTAAAAATCCGGGAACGGGTAATCGCGGGCAAAGTAAACAATGCGGTGGTCATCGGCGCCGGCTTTATCGGGCTGGAGATGGCTGAAGCCCTGGCGGACATGTGGGGCATACAGACCTCGGTCGTGGAAATCGCAGACCAAATACTCCCCGGCTTCATCAGTCCCACCCTGGCCCGAATAACCCAAAAGCACATGCTGGACCAAGAGGTGGATTTTTTCCTCGGAGAAAAAGTGCTTTCTCTGCAGGGTGCGGACAAAGTGGAAAAAGTGCTGACCGAAAACAGGGAGATCGAGGCGGATTTGGTGGTCATGGCTACTGGGGTCCAGCCCAATGGGGACTTGGCCAGTCGGGCGGGACTAGCTGTTTCCGATCAGGGCGCAGTGATCGTGGACAAGACAATGCGCACTTCGGATCCGGCCATATTTGCTGGCGGAGACTGTGTAGAGCTGGAGAATCTGATAACCGGCAAGCCGGGATATTGCCCCATGGGCTCACTGGCCAACAGACAGGGCCGGGTTATAGGGACCAATCTAGCCGGGGGCACGGATACTTTTCCCGGCACAGTGAACTCGTTTACGGTAAAAACCTTCGAACAGGCCACGGCCGGGGCTGGATTATCCTTGCAGGCCGCTCTGGATGCCGGATTTGAGGCAATGGCCGCCCAAGTCATCCAATTCGATCATTCCCATTTCTATCCGGAAAAAGATTTGGTTTTGCTTGAACTTATAGTAGAAAAACCCAGTACGCGTATCTTGGGGATACAGGGAATAAGTTCCAACGGACACAGCCTGAAAAGCCGCATCGATGCTGTAGCCAGCATACTGCCCTATAAACCAGATACTCAAGAGATAAGCAATCTGGAACTTGCCTACTCCCCTCCATTCGCCTCGGCCATGGATGTTTTGAACGCGGTTGCCAATACCGCGGAAAACATGGTCAAAGGATGGAACTGGAGCATTGGACCGGAAGAATTCGCTCACCTGTGGGCGGAGAAAAACTCCAGGGACATCGTTTTTCTGGACTGCCGCAGCCCGGAGAACGCGGCGGATCTGGTACATAGATACCCCGAATCTTGGCGTAACATACCTACTGAGGAGCTAAGGGAAAAAATAGATCAGGTCCCCGAAGCCGCAGATATAATTCTGGTCTGCAACACTGGCGGCAGATCCTACGAAGCTCAGCTAATCCTGGCGGAGAGGGGAATAACCAACACCCGCAACCTGCAAGGGGGCATGGGTATACTCAAAAGGTGGGGACTGGAACTGTAAATGATATCCCCTCTCCCTGAAGAGGATAAGTTGTCCCTGCTGTGGAGTTTTTTTGGTTAAGGACGGATAAAGTCAAAAAATAAGCTGCCCCATTCCGGGATATAAAACATTTTTTAGGCTCTCCGACACAGTGTGTGGATTTTTTATAACCAGAATACTTTTTGGAGGTGGGAATGTCCCTGTGCCAGGAGGACCACGCCAGGCTTTCCAGAGAGGAACTTGAGCAATTAAAACTGGAAAGACTCCAGGCGAGCCTGCATCGCATAGACCGGAAAGTACCCTTTTACCGCAAACGCTTCCGTGCCGTGGGCTTCGATCCGGACAATTTAGTGGACATCCAGGAACTGGAGCATATCCCTCCGACCACTGAGGACGACCTTTCCCAGGCCTATCCCTATGAGATGTTCGCCACTCCGCTAAAGGAAGTAATCCGCATCCACTCCACCACGGGCAAGAGCAAGGACCCCATCGTCCTTGGACTCACCGAAGCGGATCTAAACAATTCATCCCTGCTTTTGGCCCGTATAATGCGTGGTATCGGCCTTACCGAAGAAGACGTGTTCCAAATCACCCTGAATTACAGTCTCAGTTCCGGGGCCTTCGGCTTCCATGACGCCGCCCGTCAGCTTGGGGCTTCCACCATCCCTGCTTCTGTAGGACGGACGGAGAGACAACTAAAAATGCTTTTGGACTTCGGGACCTCCTGTTTGGTTGCTACTCCGGGGTATAGTCTGACCCTCCTGGAGAAACTGGAACAATCCCGGGCTTCCCTGGCCCGCATGCGCCTGAAAACAATACTTCTGACCGGCGAACCCTGGCCGGAAGGCATCGAAGAAAGACTCAACAATGGATTCCAGGCCGAGGTATTCGACCTGTATGGGCTAAGCGCCGTGCATGGACCGGGGATAGCCGCCCAATGCCGACAGCACCGGGGGCTGCATCTACAGGAGGACATGTTTCATCCGGAAATTATCAATCCCTCCACCGGTGAGACACTCCCTCTCGGGACATGGGGGGAACTCGTACTGACCACGCTAACCCATGAGGCGGTCCCCCTCCTTCGTTACAGGACCGGGGATCAGGCCCGGATACTTTCAAAAAATTGCCCCTGCGGATCCAGTTTTCAATGCATGGATAGGATTCCCGGCAGAGTGGACGACGTTTTTATCTACAAAGGGGTAAACATTTCCCCCGCCAGGCTGGACCAGATTCTGGAAAGCCTTCTGGGCAAAGGGATCAAATGGCATGCGGAGGTCCATGGGCAGGGACAGGAACAGATATTCATCCTGCGCATCGGCATAACCGACAGCCTGTTTTTTGATCAAATGAAAAAACAAAGGGAGCTGGTGGACCATCTGCGCCGCTCCCTGGCCCAATGGCTGGGGGTAACTCCAAATATCCGCCTTGTAGAGCCGGAGAGCCTCCCCTAGGGGGAAAAGCGGCGGCCGACTCATTCATGCCTCTATAAAATTTGGGGTTGGCCTTGCCTGTAGATTTCCTTAGCCAAAACCCAAAATTTTCAGGTTAACGGCTTTTTTCACATTGGATCTTCCATTCCCGGCTTCGGTCAAACTTCAAATCTCCTGCAGGATTTCGATAAATTCCTCTACCTGGGACAGGGAAAAACGTATATCCTGGAAATTGTAATCCCGGTTTTGCCAATACATCTGCAAATACCCGCTCAGAGGACGAAAAGCAGGGGCAAACCTTTTCCAAAAATCTCTTTCCGGAACATCCTCCCTGGCCACAAGCTGATTCATACGCTCCAGCAGGCGTTTCACATCCTTGGACAAAACTCTGTAAATTCCGGGAAAATCCTTGCGAAGTACCTTCAGTTCTCCTTTGAAGTCTTCTTTTTGAGTTATCCCGAAGCAATACATCCAATACTGCTGCCAGAAACTCCCCAGCGCTTCCTTGGCCCGCATAGTACTCCGGTTTATGCGGCGTAGGTGATAAACACCATTCTCCCGCCCCGTGCGTAAAAGGATATTCCCGGTGGAGTTTACCCATTTAAAGGATTTCCCTCTTATCCAAGCATGGGCGATTGCAGCTACCCGACCCGGATCCAGGTTTTCCCTGCACCTCGGCCGGGGAAGGGGGCATTCCCAACAGGGCCTGCAGCTCCGGGCTGGACTCAGGACCAGATGCCCCGGTTGATAGGGCCCTGTCTCCCAGGGATGGACAGGTCCAACACTAAGATTCAGCACCCGCATGCCGGTCCAGGAGGCGAGGTGCATGGGCCCGGTGTCCGGAGTGATCAAAAGCTGCAACGCCTGTCCCATATTGGCTAATTGGGCCAAATCCAAGCGGCCGGTAAAGTCGGCCGGCTTGAAATCGAGTTCTGCCTTCACCCGAGCGGAGAATTCCTTTTCTCCGGGCCCTCCGAGGAGCATAGGCTGCAATCCCCTCCGGGCCAAACCTTTTATCAGTGAAGCCCAGAATTGCACCTCGGGCCTTTTCCCCTCTTGGCTGGCACCGATAAACACACCCACTCCCTTATTATCCGCGGTCAAGTGCCGGGGTAACGACCAGCTAGTACCGGACATGGAGGAAAAAGGCACTACATCCAGAGCGTTCAAGTCCGCCCAGTGGAAACGGTTATAGCGGTTGTTATGGACTAAGGAAAAACGATAAAGTTGCCATCTGCCATTTATGCGCAGGGCGCCATCCCTGTCCTCAAAGGGACCAATTATTTCCTCACAGTCCAGTTGCCCGGCCAACCAGGCCGCCCTTCTCCGGTGACTCAAATTCACAACCAGACTGAAAGGACGATTGATGATCTTTTTGTATCCGCTCCAGGGTATATACACTACTTGCGGGGACACGGACATCAGTTGGCGATAGAAACCTTCCTCGGCCACAGTATATATCTGTTTGCCGGGGAAATGCTGTTTCAGCCACAAAAAGAGGGGAAAGGACAGAACCAGGTCTCCCATGCGCTGCACTTGCAGGATTAAAATGGGTTTAGGCATACAGTCTCTTCATCTCCCGCATAAGTTCTTGCACTCGAACCTCATAAGTATGATCGGAGAGAATTCGCCTGCGTGCGGCCTGTACCGTCTCTTCTCTCTTTTCCGGGTGGTCTAGGTAATAGCGGATCAATTCCGGTATTTCTTCCGGGTATTCGAAACACACGGTCTCCCTGCTCACGTCGAAGAGTTCCTCCATCTGCCGCCTATAGTCGGTGAGCAGAAAGGAGCCGGAGGCGGGGACATCGAACAGTCTCTGATTCACCGCTCCCTTCATCTGGGCACTGGTACAGTTGAAGTTGATCCTGTTTCGGGGATAGAAATAAGGCAATTCACTATAATAATTCAATTCAGCCATCCGGGTCCAATGAAAACTGTCCGCAAGCATTTCCAACCAGCCGTCATCTCCGGCGATCAACGGATGAAAGTCCAAAAGCTGACGGATACACTTTTCCCGGTAAATCCGGGTAGCTTCCCAGGTCACAAGGGTCTCGTAGCCCAGTCGGGACTCCATATCCGCCAAAGAGACAAACTCCTCCCACAGATGGGGAAGGTTTTCCCGCAAACACTCTTCCACCGTTAAGTCCAGGGAAGAGGTAAAGGCCTGCCCCACCTGTTCATAGGTAGACCTTAGTTTTAAAGGTAAGTCTGTATCCCTTAGTTTGCCGCGTACTTTGTGCAGCATGGAGTTGCCCACAAAACCCACATCGTTTTGCAGCCCCGATCGCCCGCACATGGAGACAAAACGCTCGCAATCCGTAGCCAGGGGCAAAAAACTCAAATGCTCGAATCCCCTCTGGCGCAGGGTAGAAAGATTGTCCCGGTCCCAGGTAAAGATGGCCGTCCAAGGGCTTTGCAGATTCTGGTACAAATATAGGATCAGATGGGGATTATCCACGAACCAGGAGGCCAGAGGCAAGCGCATTTTGTCCAAAAGCTCCAAAAGGACCCCTTCTTTGTCCACGCCCAAATGGTTAATGGTCAGGACAAAATCCGGTCGGAACTCGAGTACCGCTTCCAGGAGGGAGTGCACGTATTCCTGTCTCCCCAACTCCTGATGCGGCAGTTGCAAAAAATAATGCGGGACCCCCATCCGACGGCAGGCGGACTGGATCTCCCCCATCAAAAAATATTTGCTGGAAATCAAAAGTATGCGCGGCAGCTCGCCCTGAAAACGGGGATACCTGGTGCGGGCCCAGAAATCGAATTTGCGGCTGGCCTTGAGACTTTCGTACACAAAGCGGTAGTATTCGCTATCCAGGCGGAAATAGGCCGGAAGATTTATTATGCAAAAGCTCCGGGCATTGTTTCCCATTTGCCAGCGGGTAAGGGTGTTCACCGCTTCCTGCCCCTCCTCCGCGTCCACCCACAAGATCTCCGAGGAACCGGGTATATCCCGAGTACCACTCGCCAGGGAGAGTTCCCTCTCTTTGTCCACGACCGCCAAAGGCCCTGCCCAGAGACGGCGGGCCGTGGCCAGATAATCCGGGGTTCCCGCACCTAGGAGAACCAAGAGACTGTCCTCGGCCTTTTCCCGCACTCTCTCCAACTCATCTTCCAAACGCCTAAAGGCATACGGACCCAGGAGCAAAAAGTCATTTTCCCCGGCATGTATCCGGAAATCGACTATCCTGCCTTGCTCATCCTCCACTTCGAAAAATGAATACGAGTCCTTCCATCCATCCATTCAGGACCAACCTTCCACCTTGGGGCGGTAATAATAAAATTCCACACGGCGATTTTTGGCCCGATTTTCCGAAGTGGTATTGGGCACAACTGGGCGTGTATCCGCATAGCCCACAGCCTTCAGACGGGAAGACTTGATCCCCCCGGTGCGGATTATATAACGCAAAGCCGCCGCGGCCCTTGCTGCGGAAAGCTCCCAGTTCGAGGGATACTTATTCGACTTTACGTATTTATCATCCGTATGCCCGCGAACTATCAGGCTATAATTGTATTCATCGAGCATACTTATGACATCTTCCATGACTTTTTTGGCTTCCGGCTTTAATTGAGCTGAACCGGGAGAAAACATCACCCCGCTTTCCACCCGCATCAAAACCCCCTGTTCCTCCGGAGAAATACTCACATTCTTTCTGAGTTCGGAATCCTCTTTGACCATCGCCTTCAATTTGACAACCATTCCCAGGACCTTCTGGGAATCCTTGTCTACCTTGACCTCTTTCCTTTCGAACTTGCTCGGGGAATAAGCTATATGGTCCGCCTGCTTGCGCTTTACCTGGACACCAAAAGCGTCCTTCATTGACCCCATCATATCCTTGAACTTCTGGATATCCATGTTCGCGAAAGACAAAAGGAGGACAAAAAAGGTCAAAAGCAGGGACATTAGATCCGCGAATGTGGCCACCCATGCGGGGACTCCTTCCTCGCAGTTGCATTCTTCCTCTTTTCTTTGCTTCTTGCTGGAGGCCATTTATTCTCCTTCCCCGCGCATCTCCGGTGACAGAAAAGCCTCCAATTTATCCTGGACTATCCTCGGATTTTCTCCATTAAGAATGGATATTACGCCCTCGGAAACGATTTCCCTATATAGGAGTTCCTCGCTACTCCTTTCCTCCAATTTTTTGGAAATGGGGATAAAGACCACATTGGCTAAAACCACACCGTAAAAAGTGGTCAAAAGGGCTACGGCCATGGCCGGACCTATGGAGCTTGGATCGTCCAGGGTGCGCAGCATCTTCACCAGGCCGATCAGAGTACCGATCATGCCGAATGCCGGAGACATACTCCCCATGTTCTTAAAGATCCCCTGACCGCGGCGATGACGCTGTTTCGTAAAATTCATGTCTGTTTCCAGGACCGAGCGGACCAGATCTTCTTCCGTACCGTCCGCAACCAAAAGCACACCTTTTTTCAAAAACGGGTCACTGATCTCGGCCTTTTCCAGAGCCACCAAACTGTCCTTGCGGGCGGTATTGGCCAACTCCACAATTTTATTTATAAGTTCCCGGGGATCTTTGGGTCTGGAAAAGAAAGCATTCAATACAACCCTGATCGAAGCAAAAACCGTTTTCAAGGGGAACATGACAAAGGTCACGGCCAAAGTCCCCCCTACCACTATGACTAGCGAGGGAATATCTATAAATGCCCCCAGGCTGCCTCCCAGAAGAATACCGCCGAGTATCAACCCGAAGCTCCCGAGAATACCTAATAGAGTACCTAAATCCATCTATTTCCTCACCTCCGCAGGCGATTTATACTTTATTTCTCCTTGGTGGTAATAAAATCGAACATCCTGCATATAATCATCGATCTTCAGTTCAGCCGTCCCGATTCTGATCACAACGCCGGGTCGTATTTCCCCCGGCACAATCACCTTGGCCTGTAGATTAAGACTTTTTTCCAAATCGGAAGACAACCGTTCAAGCCTTTTCTCCAACACCCCAATCTTTTTGTTTTGCTTTTCCACAAGCGGCCCATATTCCCGGGTATACTCCCCGCCCCTTGCACTTTTCCGCTCCAACCTCTCCGAGCTGGAGCGCAGAGAAGACAAATTGGACTTCACCTTGTCCATCTCGTATAAAATGCGGCTATCGTAGCCCAGAGTCAGAGAAGTCCGCGTGCTCATCCCACCCCCGAGCTGCCTTTTTACATACACCAATTTGGAAGAATAAACATGACCTCCGATCAACCGGTCCTTTACCAAGATAAAATTACGGGATAAAAGATCGCTATGCATTGATACCCCATCAATTATTAATTTGGTGCAGGCCCGCAAGGTGGCTTTTTCACAAAAGGCGGTACGCAGATTCTCCCCTGCCTGCGCCATTGCCTCTCCCCTCCCCTTTATCCCGGAATCAAGTACCAGGGACTTCCCCGCCTTTATCCGGCCTCCCTCGACTATATCGTGAACTCGTATGTTCACCGCCTGAATCTCGAATCCACTACGCACACGACCATGGACTATCATGTCCCCCACAAAATATATGTTGCCGGTATGAAAATCCACATCACCCCGTACATTAAGGACTTTTTTTACTGCAATCCTCCCCTCGTGGTAAAAGACATAACCATTGGCCGCAGCTACCAACTGATGGGAATCCTGTGGGTTTATTCCGGTATTGGGTCCGGGGTGGAATTCAGGGGTCTCGGAAACAAAAGAGGGATCACGGTCTTTTGCTTCCTCTTCATTTATTTCCTCCCACTCCGCAATCGGCTGTCCGGCCACCACATTTTGCACGTAACCCATGTTGTAGTGGTCCACCCTTCCGGATTTGTTTTCCCGGGGCCGGATATTACAAAAGTCGAAATATGGATCGAAATAATGCTTAAGATAATAAGGCATGACTAGACGGGAATCACGGCCAGAAGATCTTCCTCGGTACCCAATATATTGAAAAAGCTGTACAGGTTCACCAATTTTAGCGTCTTTAGCGTCTGCGAGGACACTTTGTACAGATAAAACTGTCTTCCCGCCTGTTTAACTTGGTTGTTCACGGAAACCAGGAAACCGATACCGGAGCTGTCCATGAAGGTTATCTGGGAAAGCTCAAAGACTAGAATTTTCCACTCCTCTTGCATGAGGACTTCCAATTCCCCTTTTATCAAATCGGTAACTTCCAGAGTGAGTTCTCCGCTCAGGGAAACGAATACAGCTTCCCCATCCTTGTCTATTTTCATATTTTCCATTCTTCCCCCTTGATGTACTTGCGCATCCTAACGGTATTCTTCTCTCCCTCGCGGTAATAGTCCAGTTCATCCGCGATTTTATACATCAGGTATATTCCGCGGCCGCTAGTGGAACTTTCCGCGGGATGAGTGTCCTGAATCACGAATCTCTTCCCCCAGTCACTTACCTCGCACTGGATATACTCCCCGGAAGTAATAGACACACTTACCTCTATCTCGCCACCCCGGCTGTCGTAGGCATGCTTGACCACGTTGTTCACCGCTTCGGTAAGGGCCAGCTCCAATTCATAATCTTCGATATTATAAACATATAACCGGATAAAGGACATACAAGCGCGAACAATGAGCCGTCCGACTTCCGGACAGGCTACAGTTTTAAGTTCAAATCGCATATCCGGTTCCCCTATCCAGAAGTGTTGACCCACAAGGCGGTCAGATCGTCCCGATAAATCGGCCATAAATCCGGGATATCCTCCATTTCCGCTTTTAATTCCTCCAGATAGAAATTCTCCCTTAAAAGTGCCTCGCGGGCCATTTCCCGAAAACGCTCCTCCCCGAAAATTTCTTTTTCGCCAATTTTCCACTCATAAAAACCGTCTGTGTACAGAAAAATTCCAGCTTCTTTTTCAAAATCCACAATTTTTTCCCGAATATCCAACTCAAAAAAACCTAGTACAGGGCTATCGGCCTCCAATTCCAGGACTTCCCGTCTGTCCCGAAGCATCATCCCGGGACAATGCCCGGCATTTACATATCTAAGCTCTTTTTTACCCAGGTCCAGATCGCAGGCCATCAAGGTAACAAAATCCCTCTCCTCACCCAGGACCTGACAGAGGTTGGTATTGATAAGAGAGACCACTCCCTGTAAAGAAAAATCCTTCTCCCGGGAAACATGGAACACGGTCCGCACCATGGCCATAATAAAGGCAGCCCTAGCGCCATGACCGGAAACGTCGGCCACAACAAAACGCAGTACCTGATCGTTCAGGGAAAAATAATCAAAATAGTCACCGCTGGCCATACCGGAAGGGATATACAGGGATTGGATATCCACACCCGGGAAACAATCGCCCTCGCCGGGCAGAAGTCGGCTCTGCAGGGAAGAAACCATGGCCAGTTCCCGGCTCATCCGGTCATAAGCCTCCTGGGCCTTATACAAAAGAATAATCTGCCTCCGGGCCACGTTAAGCCGCGCCAGTAATTCATCCCGGTTTATTGGCTTGGCCAGATAATCATTTGCTCCCCTGTTCAGAGCGTTGACCATGGACTCCTCGGAATCCTGGGCAGTAAGGACCAAGATATAGACATCGTTGTCATTAGCGCTTTCCCGGATATAGGAGATCACCTCCACCCCATCCATCTTGGGCATCAAAAGGTCCAGGATGATTATATCCGGCGCCGAATCCATATACTGTTCTATTGCCTGCTCTCCATCACAAGCAAAGTACAGGTCCACCTCATCTTCAAGCAACTTTTGCAGATAAAAACGGATAACATCCGAATCATCGGCAACAAGCACCTTGGGTGAATTTTTTCCCATTGCAAACTCCGTGTCAAAAATCCGCTGAATCAAGGATTATGGTCACCGGTCCCCAATTGACCAGCTGCACATCCATCTCGGCACCGAACACTCCACTATGAACGGTACTCCCCTGCCTTGTCACCTCGTCCACGAACTTGGCGAACAAGGACTCCGCCTTTTCCGGTTCCAAGGCGGTGGTCAACGCCGGGCGACGCCCCTTGCGGCAATCAGCGTACAGAGTAAACTGGGGGACCAGGAGCACTTCCCCTCCATAATCGGCCGCACTCAGATTGAATTTGCCTGCACCGTCCGGAAAAATACGCATCCCCGCAGTTTTCGCCCCCATTTTTGTCCATACCTTGCTCCCGGCCAGTTGCTCATCCCCCCTCTGAAAGCCAACAAATCCCAGGAGACCGCAATCAATCTCCGCGCAGGTGTCGCCTCCGATCTTCACAGCTCCCTTTTTGACCCTCTGCAGAACTACACGCATCTATCCCTCTCCGTAATAGGCCCGGGAACCTTCCTTTTCCGCGACCATGACCCAATCCAGTACCACATTCTCCTCCTGGATCCTTCCTTGCAGAGAAGAATACACATAGGCCGCAATGTTTTCCGATGATGGATTGCGGGTTTCAAACTCGGGCAATTCATTCAAAAAGCGATGATCCAGCCTTTCCAAAACTTCTCTGAGCCTGGACTTGAGCACTTTGAAATCCAAGAGTATCCCGGAATCCGTCTGTAGACAACTGCCACTAATTTGTACTTCAACACGGAAATTGTGACCGTGCAAGTCCTCGCACTTTCCTCCATAATTACGCAGCTGATGCGCCGCGCCGAACTCATCCTCCACACGGAGAAACCATTTATTTCCCATAATCCCCTCTTTCTATTCCACTTACACCCAGCACTTGTGCCAATCTAGTTTTTGTAGGGATAAACCCCCACAACGGGAAAAACTCCCCCAAAAGGTGACTCGACATTGCGTGTGGATTTTATTCGAGTGACCCTTCCTGATGCTTCTAACGAAAATTCCGCATAAATAGGATTAGGGGGATAAGGCAAATCCATGCCCTTCATCGAAGAACTCCCCCAAAATAACGCCTCGATCCGGAAAACCCTTCCGGATTATCCATACGTGGCAAGGTGGTGTCTATCTTTCCATCTCTCCACTTCCTTCCAGAAGGACTGCCCCGGTGTGACAGTAAATTTCTCTCCCAATTCCATGCGGCACGAACATTCCTCCAAAAACATATTGAGCCGGACAGTGCTGTTTCCGGGGTTCCGGGCAATTATCTTCCTCAATTCTTCCCAACATTCTTCTCCTACACTTGCATTGGGCATATTTATGTATACCGGACGCTGATCCAGCTGAGCAGCCTCCCGTAAACCCTTTATTTCGTCCCCGACAAACTTGAGCGCTTTGTTTTGCCCCTCTTCCCCGTTTTGACTGCCATTGCCCTCAAAATTGCTTATGCGCCCCCTGAACCATAAAGGCTCGTCCCCGCTCACCAATTCCCTGCTCTTCCCATAGAGATCCGCAAAGAGAGTGGACTCCGCCTGCCCTGTCAAATCCTCGATCTGACAAAAGGCCATTTTTTCCCCTTTCTTGTTTATGTGTTCCTTTATACCGGTAACCATAACTCCGAGATGGACCTCTTTGCCTGCTTCCATTTCCCGGCACTGTTGGATAGTATTCAAACCCATCCGGCGTATCTCTTGACGGAAAGGCAAAAGGGGATGACCACTCAAAAAAAGCCCCAGAGTCTCTTTCTCCATTCGGAGCTTATCCGCTTCTTCAAACTCTTCTTTTTCCTCCTCCGGACCCTTTATGCCCAATCCGCTCAATTTGGAGGAATTATCCGTGAGCAGGGAGAAAAGGGACATCTGCCCCTGGCATTTACTCTTGGCCACGGATTGGGCCCGGGCTACAACCTTGTCCATCCCGGCCAAGAGTGCACTCCTGGTGCTTCCCAAGCAATCCATGGCACCTGATTTGATAAGGACTTCCACGCCCCTTTTGGTTACCTTACGCATATCCACTCGGCTGCAAAAATCCAGGAGGCTAGAATACTGGCCATTCTTTTCCCTTTCCCGGACAATAGTCTCTATAGCCCCCTTGCCCACGTTTTTGATTCCGGAAAGACCGAATCTGAGCTGCCCGTCCTCCACCCCAAAACCAAACTCACTGTGATTTATACACGGGGGAAGGATAGGGATATCCATTTCGCGGCAGGCGTTAATATGGGCTATGACCTTGTCTGTATTGCTCACTTCTGAGGTAATCAGAGCCGCCATGAACTCCACCGGAAAATGGGCCTTTAAGTAAGCGGTTTGATAAGAAATCAGCGCATAAGCCGCGCTGTGCGACTTATTGAACCCATACCCCGCGAATTTTTCCACCAAGTCAAAAATGTATTCCGCGGTTTCCTCTTCCACACCCTTCTCCCTGGCCCCCTGCAAGAACTTGGTCCTTTGCTGGGCCATGGCCGCCGGGTCCTTCTTGCCCATGGCCCGGCGCAGAATATCCCCGTCACCCAGAGAGTATCCGGCAAGGACAGAAGCGATCTTCATGACCTGTTCCTGATACAGTATAACCCCGTAGGTCTCCTTGAGCACCGACTCCAAGTCGGGATGGGGGTACTCCACGGGTATTTCTCCGTGCTTGCGGCGGACAAAATCGGAAACCATCCCGCTTTCCAGAGGTCCCGGCCTGTACAGGGCGAGCATGGCAATGATATCCTCAAAACTGTTGGGGCGCATTTCCGTAAGCAGCTTGCGCATACCGGAACTTTCCAACTGAAAGACCCCTTCGGTCTGACCCCGCGCCAGCAGCTCAAAGGTTTGGGGATCGTCCATTGTAAGGGTATCCATGTCCACGGTTTCCTTGCCCCCTTTTCGGGCCAGCTCCAGTGTGTCGCTTATCACCGTAAGGGTCTTGAGCCCCAAAAAGTCGAATTTGATCAGACCGACTTTTTCCACCCTTTTCATATCGTACTGGGTAACAATTTCCCCTTTCTTACCCCGATACAAAGGCAAGTACTCCTGCATCGCCTTATCCGAGATTACAATCCCGGCGGCATGAGTGGAGGCATGTCTGGCCAACCCCTCCAAGCGCCGGGATATATCCATAAGCCGGGATATTTTCTCGTCGTCCTGGGCCATTTCCCGCAAATCGGGCTCCGTTTCCAAGGCCTTGTCGATGTTTATTTTCGGATCATCGGGGATGAGTTTGGCTATCTTGTCCACCAAACTCAGTTTAAGACCCAGAGTCCGGCCAACGTCGCGGACCACTGCCTTGGCTTTCATCGTACCGAAGGTGGTGATTTGAGCCACGCTATCCTCGCCGTACTTCTCGGTAACATAGCGGATAACTTCTTCACGGCGGTTATAGCAGAAATCCACATCAATATCCGGCATGCTTTCGCGTTCCACATTGAGAAAACGCTCAAAAAGCAGGGAGTAACGAATCGGGTCCAGATTGGTAATTCGCAGGGAATAGGCCACAAGACAACCTGCGGCGGATCCGCGGCCCGGACCTACGGGAATGCCCTGGGATTTTGCCCAATTTATAAAATCCTGGACAATAAGGAAATAGGCTGGGAAACCTTTGGCACAAATAACATCCAGTTCGCTTTCCAGCCGTTCCCAGTACTCTTTTTCGTTTATTTCATAGGGTAGTTCGGAAATACGTTCCTGGAGCCCTTCTTTGCACAAACGGACAAATTCATCGTCCAGACTCCGTCCCTGTGGGACTTCGTAAACCGGAAAGTGATGTCTGCCCAATTCTAGTTCCAAATTGCATTCATCCACAATCTTGGTCACATTCTCCAGGGCTTGGGGACAATCGCTGAACTCCCTTTCCATCTCTTCCGGAGACTTCAGGTACAGCTCGCGAGTACCAAAACGCATCCTGTCCGGAGAATCCACCAGGGCATTGGTTTGGATGCACAAAAGTACATCGTGGGCGTCCACATCATCAGCTGCAAGGTAATGGCAATCATTGGTAGCCACCAGGGGAAGATTTGTTTCCAAGGCCATTTTGCGTAGCCGATGATTTACTTCCTCCTGCTCTGGAATACCATTGGCCTGCATTTCCAGATAAAAGCGACCGGGAAATATATGCTCATACTCCCGGGCGACCTGTACACCGGACTGATAATCCCCCCTGTTGACAAAATACTGGACTTCCCCTTGCAGACATGCGGAAAGGGCAATAATGCCCTCGCTATATCTATTGAGTATTTCCTTATCCACGCGGGGCTTGTAGTAAAAGCCTTGAAGCCACCCATGGCTGACTATCTTGATCAGGTTGTGGTACCCGATTGTATTTTTGGCCAGAAGGACCAAGTGGTAGCGAACAGGGCTTTTTTCCGTGCATTTTCCGGGAGATACATATACTTCGCAACCCACGATCGGTTTTATCCCGTAATCCTTGGCCGTGGTGTAAAAGATAAGCGCCCCGAAAAGATTTCCGTGATCGGTTATAGCCGCGGCAGGCATGCCGTAATCCACAGAAGAGGCGCACAGGTCGTTTATTTTAATCGCCCCGTCCAGAAGGCTGTATTCGGTATGGCAATGCAAATGCACAAAATCGGACATAAAATCGAAGTCTCCGCTTTAATTTACCTCGTGGCAGAGGCGGGTTTAAGTGGTGTTAACAGGCTTGGAAGATGGACCGAAGGGCCCTGGTAGACTGAAAAAAGTCACCTTTCTTCCTCGGTACTGTCCACGTAGAGATAGCGCTTGATTTTTTGAGTTGGGGTCTTTTCAAACGGTTCAGCCTGCTCTATCACCCTCCCCAACCTAGCAAAGCCGGGCACCCGCTGATTGGTTTTCTGCCGGAGATCCTCCAAAAGCTCCAGGATGCACTGTCTGTATTCCGACTCCTCCAGTTTCTCCCATCCCATTTCCTGATCAACATAATCGGAATTCAAGTATACGCGTGCGATGAGGCGACCTTCCTGTCTATACACCAGGCTTTCAAGTACAAAATCGAACTCGTTTATAACCGACTCTATTTCCTCGGGATAAATATTTTCACCACTGGCGCTGAGGATCAGATTTTTCAGCCGGCCCTTGATATACAAAAATCCCTCTTTGTCCAGCTTACCCAAATCCCCAGTGCAGAACCAGCCGTGCCGGAAGCTCTTTTCGGTTATCCTGGGGGCCTTGTAATACCCAAGCATTACATTGGGCCCCTTAACCATTACCTCTCCCACTCCGGTTTCCGGATCGGGTTTGTCTATTTTTATCCGCACTCCGGGAAGGTTCGGTCCGCAGGAACGAAATTTCATCTTTTCCGGAGAGGTAGCGCTGATCAGAGGGGAGGTCTCGGTTAAGCCATAGCCCACGGTATACGGGAAACCGGCTTCGTGCAGAAAAAGCTCTGTCTCCCGGGAAATAGCCGCTCCACCAATACAGAAAATGCGTATGCAACCACCGAAGGAATGCAAGAGCTTTCTGCCGGCCAGTTTATGACCTTTTTTGCGCAAAAAAGGCATCCTATACATGGCCCTGGAGGCTTTATTCCTGTTCAGCTGAGGAAGTATCTTTCCCTTGAAAATCTTTTCTATAACCAGGGGGACGCTCAACATAACGGTCGGTCTAACCTTGGACATGGCCGGCAAAAGCAACCGGGGAGTAGGCCTCCCTTTTAGATAATATACCGTGGCTCCGAGCATAACCGGGGTTAAAAGCCCCAGTGAACACTCATAGGTATGGGCCAGGGGCAAAATGGACAAAAACCTTTCCTCGTGCGTGGCACCCACCACCTCGGCCGCGGTCCGGGACTGAAACAATAAATTAGCGTGGGTAAGCATAACTCCCTTGGAATGTCCGGTGGTGCCCGAAGTATAAATTATGGCCGCCAGATCTTCCTGGGCAGGAGCAGTGTTTTTCCCTCCGGTAAGCCTACGTGCCGCATCCCAGACTTTACCCAACTCCATCCACCCCGCATTCAAAGCTTCGGTAAACCTCTCCCGCATGCCCTTAGAGGGCAAGACCGAAAAATCATCCAGAAAAACCACCTGTACTCCGTTTAGATCAGCTTCCTCCACCTTGGGATAAAGCCCCTTGCTCACAAACAGGACTTTGGCCCCGGAATGCCTTATAATATGGACGATTGCCCCGGCATGGAATTCAGGAAGTATGGGGACAGCTACAGCACCCATATACACTACCCCTAAAAATCCCACACCCCAATTGGGCATATTTTCCCCCAGCAGGGCCACTCTATCCCCGGGGGATATCCCGTGTTCACCCAAAAAGGACTCCAACTGCTCCACCCTTTCCAGAAGCTCCCCATAGGTGATCGGATCCTCATCCACATAGGAAAAGACGGGTTTGTCCGGATACAAACCACAATTTTTACGCAGGACTTCCGGTAGCGTGGCTGGGCTATCCCCCATCTCAATTGCTCCTCTTATAACCCGCTAGACCTATATAAACATTCCTCCCGCTACCGGGAAGAGGACTACAACCCCAGATCTTCATTAATAAGCACAACCTTGATCCGGCCCGGAGGAAAGGATCTTTCGGTTATAGTCCATACATTGCAGGTCCTGTCCGGGGTGTTGCATTCCTCGCACTGTCCTGTTTTTGCGCATGGTGTTTTTTTATCCAGGCGCATGGCATTCGCCGGAGCGGCATAATCCTTAATCCGCGCAACCGCGGACTCCACATCGGCAACAATCTTGTTTCGGCCCACCAGCACCACTACATGTTTAGGACCGAAGGTGATCGCTCCCACCCTGTTGCCAATCATGTCCAGATTGACCAAACTACCGCCCTCGGTAACCGCATTGCTCCCGGTAAAAAACAGATCGGTTAACAGGGCTTGGCGTCTGGTCTCAATCACTTCTTCCCGTGTCTTTTCCTTTTTATACGTATCAATGATCCGAATATCCGAATTCGTGCTCAAGTCCTGGTATAAACCTGTTTCTTTGAATGTCCCCGATCCGCCCCAGGAAATGAGGCCGGGGTTAACAGCAGGGATAATCGATTTCAGGACCAACTCCCTGGCCTGCTCCCGGTCCCGGGCTAGATGGGCTTCAAAATTGTTTCCTTCCAGACTGGAACGAACGGCCTCCAGTTTTAGATCCCAATAATTATAAATATAGTTATCCATAACTTACCTCCTTGTCCGTTTTATTATCCGAACTCACCACAAATCCTTGAATCTCCCCTTTTCCAAAACAAAAAAGTTTTAGGACTTTACCGACCTGAGCCTTTTCAAAACTAAAAACTATATTTTTAGTTCCGGGCCTGTCGTTAAAAGCATCCAAAAAGGATCAGGCGAGAGAAATGCACAAATAATCACATAGAGCAAAAATTTTACTTAAAAGAAGGGAAAAAGGCCAGAGGTGAAATGGGGGAATAAATTAAAGGCGGGGCGCAACAGATGCAGGTACGACAATAAAAAATTTCGTTTATTTTCGGCTAGTTGACATACTGCAAGACATCTAAAGCAGCACCAGCTTATTTTCCCTGCCGTCAAAGCCAATTGTGGGGTCAGACAACGGCTTGGTCACCTTGAACTGCGATTTCAGGCAATAAAAGACCACATCCGGATGAATGGTCTCCAAAGCCCTGACCCGGATTTTCTCGCAACTGCGGCGTTCCTCCCGTTCCCGCTCAATTTGTTCTTTGATCTGATTAAGCTCCTTTTCGCATTCCACCCGCGTACGGAGGACTTTGGACACAATCTGGCGTTTGTTCTTCGGAGCCCTTTCCAGAATGCTCTTTATGTCTCCGGAGCCCAAAGAATTATAAATTTTCTGCAGGGTTTCCTCTAAATATCTTTTGCGCTCCAAATTGACTTCTGTTGCGTGATCCACACCCATATAGACAAGGGTTTCCACCCCAAGTGGGGAGCCAATTTCCCTGGCCACAATCCCCTCTCCGCAACGCAGTACACCGCCGACAATTTTGCCCCGTCCCTTGGTGGCGTTCACGGTCCCTCCGACAAAAACCGTGCAACTCTTAATCTCATGCGCTATATCCACTTCGTTACCGGCACTCAATGTTGCGTTCTGGGCGTACATGGCGGAAATTGCCCCGCCGGCCTCTACCCGGCCGGTATGGTTCATTACTATCCCGCAACCTACCTGAACATCGCCGCCTGCATGAATAAATGCATCCTCCACAACATTGCCTATCACCACACTGCCCGGTGCCTCCACCTTAAGCCCACCCAGGACCGAACCGGAAATGCTGACCGAGCCGCGTTCCAGGTGAATATTGCCTACCGCAAGATCCACATCGCCGTTAACTTCAAAGACTTCTGTTACTTTCAGGGTGTTGTTCAAAAAGACAACCATTCCCTCGGCCGTGGCATAAAATTCGTTGCCGTCTTCAGAAACCCGCACATTCTCCCCTACTTCTATTTGAGCCGGCTGACCGTCTTTGGCCAATACAGTATGCCCAAACACGTCTTGACTTGGGACACCCGGCTGCGGGGGAACCAGCCTGCCCAAAAAATCATCCTGTTGCACTGAACGGATCATATCCCTGGCCCGATAATCGATATTGCCCTCGGAATCCTCTTGCCCATGGGAACCAACATCCGAAGTGGAACTCACGGCAAGCTCGAGATACCCGTGTTGCCCGTTCTTGGGTTGGAGCCTGCGGCAAATGACAACATTTTCCACCGCAGTCTGCTTCTCCTTAGCCTTATCCACAGCCTGCTTCAGGGTTTGTTCCCGAAGTCTGGCCATAACCTGCATCCGGTTGAGGATCTCTCGGAAAAGTTCCGGAGTAGTCGGGGAACCGGAAGATGTACGGGAAAAGACCGTGGCCTTGACTGACATCTTGTCCTCCGACACATGTACAAGCGGAGTTACTCTTATATTCTGCCCTTCCATGGACACCAATCCATACTGGTCGGCAATGACCCTGGAGGTCTCCAAATCCAGATGACATCCAGCATCCGTAGGAAAAAATATATCACTGGGCTTTTGACCGGTGGTCGCCGGATTTTTCGTCCCGTTTACCAACATCCCGTCCTCTACTGCCCGTGGGGAAACATATGTCCCAACAACCTCCCCGGGAAAAACAGGAAAATCCCGGTCTCCCTCGGGCTTTATAACGGCATCCCGGGCTGGTTGGGGTTGCGAACCCCTGACAAGGACCATATTAATCACATCCTTGTCCTGCTTCATATCTTCCACGACCGCGGCAACAGTTTTCTCGGAGGGCTCAATCCGCACCCCTATCTGTTTAAGCTGCAAAAACAGGTCTTCCGGGGTCATGTGCCTCCCTTTCCCCTTGGGCGGGGTAAATTCGACAATGCTTGCCTCCATCCCGTCCGCAGAAATTCCCAATTGCACCTCCGCGTTTTGATCCACAAGTCCGGCCCTGTATTCATCTCCGCCCATGTGCTCCATTGCAACGGCTTCTCGCGGAGCTTCCAGCCGGGACGCAGCCAGTTCCAGGGCCTCTTCACGACTAGAAGCGGAAATGGTTATATATGCTGGGACCATATCGTACTCACCCCCCCCGAAAGTTAAGATATATTTTTATTTAAACTGAATAATGCCTGTAAAATAAATTGGAAGCAAGCATGTGTTTCCCAAAAATGACCGCGTAAATCCAGGATATTTGCAAACTCGATATAACGATACTCATGCAAAAAATATGCTTTTGCAGGCAGTGTTAATTTATAAGTTTTAAGTATTATGTGTTATGTAGTAAGTTATATGTAAAATCAGAGAAT
>CAYNNQ010000042.1:0-19148 GCA_964398785.1 uncultured Desulfovibrionales bacterium
GATATTTCTAAACCCGGAAATTTTTGAATTTCCGGATAAGAACTAACGAGAGGCCACGCATTTTCTAGGTCCCGCCAAAAAGGGGAAGCCGGACCGAGAATCGGGCGCTTAATGCAGACTGGCAAAATTACCAACTTGAATGTTGCCAAACTTTTTCTCCCTTTCAAGACTAGAGTCCGGAGGGGGCAAGCATCCCTATTTGGCGGGGCCTAGAAAACCCCGGACCGGTAGTTGGGCATCCAAAAAAATCTGGCGGAGAAAATCCATATCAAACGTCGAGGAACCGAAAATATTCTGTCCAGAGAGAGGGAGTATAAAATTTTGTATTGTAGTCTGCCAGAACATTGTTACGATTTTATGACAACAATATAAATATTTCAAGATTTTGTCTGTAAAGGCTTTTATTTTTGACTACTTGCGTGTAACCTTTTTGTCTGTTTGTGTACAGAGGCATTTTATATTTTTGTAATATATAAGTAAAATTTTTAGATTATCTTAGGGAAAAGAGAAGCGGTAGATTGTTTTTTTAAACCAGTTGCAATAGTTTTAATAAAGGTTTTTAGGTGTTGGAAGATAGTGTAATTGAATTGATTGGGAATACCCCCCTTGTCCGAATCTCCCGGCTTAATCCTTTCAAGGAGGTTTCTATTCGGGCCAAGCTGGAAATGAATAATCCCGCGGGGTCAGTCAAGGACAGGGTCGCTTTGGCTATGGTGGAGAATGCGGAAAAGTCCGGGGAGTTGACTCCGGATAAAACCGTTGTGGAGGCTACTTCGGGGAATACCGGAATAGGTCTGGCCATGGTTTGTGCAGTAAAGGGGCATAGGCTCAAATTGCTCATGCCTTCTTCCGCTTCGGAGGAAAGAAAGCGTATAATGCGTGCCTATGGGGCGGAAATAGAGCTTACTCCGGGACATCTGGGTACGGATGGTGCTATCGAGGAAGCCTATAGACTAGGCCGGGAAGAGAGCGATAAGTATGTGCTCATGGATCAGTTCAATAATCCGGCCAGCATTGATGCTCATTATCTGGGAACGGGCCGGGAGATATGGGAACAGACTGGGGGAACTGTGACCCATGCGGTGGTTTGCATGGGCACTACCGGCACGGTTATGGGCATAAATAAGTGCCTGAAGGAGTTGAACCCTGGAATTAAGGTCGTGGGGATTGAGCCCTATGCCGGGCATAAGATTCAGGGACTCAAGAACATGCACGAATCATATCCTCCTGGCATATATGACAAAAAAGCCTTGGACGCCATCCTGCATGTCCAGGATGAGGATGCATTTGATATGTGCCGGAGACTGGCACGGGAGGAAGGACTTTTTGTGGGGATGAGTGCCGGGGCGGCTTTTGCCGGAGCCCTGCAACTGGCTGAAGAAATGGAAAGCGGGGTTGTGGCAACTGTTTTTCCGGATGGCGGCGGACGTTACTTGAGCACTTCCCTTTTTGTGGAACCAAGTCGGCAGGGTACGGCTTTCTGGGACTTGGGTTCCAGACAGAAAGTCTATTTGGAAGCGGGATCCGGTGATGCCGGACTCTTCAGCTTTGGTCCCAGCCTGGATTATATAGGATGCCCCGAAGCCTGGCGACGGATATCCTTAATGGATGTTTTGAAAAGGTATTTGGACAGCAAAGGGATGCAGCCCCGAGGTGTCGTGGGGATCGCTGATTTCGACGACCGCACTCTAAGAGCTAGCAGGGAAAACGGGGTCTCTCTGGAGAAGTTCAGTGAAAAAGCCCGGGGTGAAGTCCTGGAATTGGGCTCTATGCTGGGGATCCATCAGGAGATGGATTTCGTTTTGGATTCCCGCAGTTCGGAAAAGGCTATTGATCTTTGCGATCGTCTTTTGTCCAGGGGACAGGCCTATGAGCGTTTACGTTCAGTATATTACGATGTGCGTCGCGACCAGGAATACGGCCGCTTGGCCCGCATGGACCCGGAAAAGATAATGTCCGGGAAGACAGTGGATTTGGAGGATTATGACAAAGGCAATCCGCGTGACTTTACTTTGCTTAAAAGGGCCACACTTCAGGATTTGAAGGAAGGCAACGTCCTTAAAACCAAATGGGGGAATGTCCGTCCAACTTGGTATTTGCAGCAGGCTGCAGCTGCTTCCGAGCATCTGGGGCAGATCCTTTTGGTCTTGGGAGGCGAGGTGCATATGTTTCCCCATCTGGACAATCTGCGCAGCGTATGGAACTCTGCCTTGCGTATGCAGCCGCAGTCCTGGGCGGTTTCCCATCCCGTCATCAACGAGAATGGGGTGGAAGAAAAACGGGATGTACGAATTTTGGCGGAAGCATGTGGTGGCTTTTATCCCTTGCGCATGTGGCTTTTGTCTACTTCCTATCACAAGCCCTTGGTCTCCAGCGGGAAAAACCTGCATATGTGGCAGCGCAACTGGAAAAGGGTCCAAGACATGCTGGTCAAACTGCATGCGGTAAGGCCGGAACGTGGAGAGGGGATGCGCAGCGAAGTGGATCAGGCCGCCTTTGATCTTAAATCCAGCCTTAAAAAATGTATTGAAGAGGACTTGAGCCTGCAAAATTTTTGGCCCGTACTTTTCGGGTTGACGCGCAACGTCCACAAGTTCCTGGACCAAGAGGGGGTCAGTGCAGAAGAACAAAAGACTCTGCTCGCCTCCTTGCGCGAGATGGACGAAGTGTTGCAGGTTCTGGATTGGGATAATGTACCTTGTCCGTTTTCCGAACTTGCTCCGCATATTCGGGAAATGATAATGGAAAGGGATAGGGCCCGGGAGGAGAAAAAGTTTGCCAGAGCGGACGAGATTCGCGATTACCTGGCCAGCCAGGGGTATCGTTTGCTGGATTCTCCTCAGGGAGTGCAGGTCTTTCGAGGATGAAAAGATGCGCCTGCAAAATATATGTTTTTGCAGATGCTTCTTTGCAGCCAGCATTTAAGTTGAAAATTTCGTAAAATCAAAGGCTTGCAATACTTGATCTGTATGTTTAATTGTAAACCATGACTTTTTGCAGTTGTGTTTGAAAAATTTTTTCAAATAAAGGGAAAGGGAAAACACCAGGAGGTGTGATATGGGAAATGCATATTGGATCGCCTTGGGGGATATCCATATGGATACCGTTTTTGTGAATGATATCCAGGGTCTTGCCCAGGCAGCCGGCGTGCTTGTCTCCGGTGATATTACCAATGTTGGCTCCCCGGCGGATGCCCGGAAAGTGATTGGACAAATCCGTAGTTACAACCCCAACATCCGGGCCTTGGTGGGGAATATGGATACCCCGGAGGTAGCAGACTGGCTGGAGGAGGAAGAACTGCATGTGCATAACCGGATTGTGTCTCTCCACCCGGAAGTAAATCTTTTTTCCGTGGGCTATTCCAATATAACCCCCTTTAATACTCCCTTGGAGGTAGAGGAGGAGGTCATGGCCTCCTGGCTGCAAAAAGCCCAGGACAAGTGCCGCAACCTAAGGCATTTGGTTTTTATGACCCACACTCCTCCCATAGACAGCCGCACGGATATAGTGGGCAATGGTGCCCACGTGGGCAGCCCAGCTGTCCGGGAATTCATCGAAGTGGTCCAGCCCGAAATATGTATAACCGGGCATATCCATGAAGCAGTCGGAGAGGACTGGATCGGCAATTGCCCGGTTATTAATCCGGGCATGGCTGGAAAAGGCGGATATGTACGCATGGATTTTACCAGTGAGGGATTAAAGGCCTCCTTGGAGGGGACCGGCTGATGCGTTTTTATTCCTGGAATGTAAACGGATTCAGGGCGGTGGTGAAAAAGGATTTTTGGGACTGGTTTGCTGCCTGTTCCGGCGATGTTGTCGCCCTACAGGAAATAAAGATGTCTCCGGAGCAGCTCAAAGACGCGGAAAGGGAACCGAAGGGATACATGTCCGCCTGGAATCCGGCCCAGGTGAAAAAGGGGTATTCCGGGGTGGCCTGCTTTTACCGCATTGAGCCTATCCGGGTGGATTACGGTCTCCCCCAGGAGAAATACAATGGGGAGGGCAGACTAATCCGAATGGAATTCGAGGATTTTTATTTTTTCAATATCTATTTCCCCAATGGGCAAATGAGCCAGGAACGTCTGGACTTCAAGATGGGGTATTACGATTCTTTTCTGGAGTATGCCCAAAAGCTGCGCAGGGAAAAACCGATCGTTCTGTGCGGGGATCTCAACACGGCGCACACCCAAATAGATTTAAAAAATCCCAGATCCAACTCGGATCGTTCCGGCTTTTTGCCCCAAGAGAGGGAATGGCTGGATAAATTCATTGATGCTGGATATGTGGATACTTTCCGCATGTTCAATTCCGAACCCGGCCAATATACGTGGTGGACATACAGGTTTAATGCACGGGCCCGGAACGCGGGATGGCGGATTGATTATTTCTTTGTTTCCGAAGAATTGAGAAACCGTGTGCAAAATGCCTGGATTGAGCAGGAGATCATGGGATCGGATCATTGTCCGGTGGGGCTGGATCTGGATCTTTAGTTGCGGCCCGGCCAAGCTTTGATTTGATCTGTTGTATTTCCCGGACAGTGGTAATAGAAATAGCAAGATGTGAGGTAAAAATCATGTATGGATCTGGACTCAGGAGGATAAGCAGTGCCTTATAGATGCGTCTCCCTGCAGGGAGGTTCGGGGGCAGCCGCTGGACTGGATTGGATACAGATGTTGTCCGGCCTGGCCTTGTCCTTTTTTATGGTTATGCATACATTATTTGTAGCCAGCATTATCCTTGGAGAGCAAACCTTTAACGATCTGGCCGGATTTTTTGAGTCCACTGGTTTGGCTCAGATCGGTGGTGTACTGATCGTTCTTGTCTTTTTGCTACATTTTGTCCTGGCCGCACGCAAAATTCCCTTTTCCAGTCGTGAACAGTGCATTTCCTTTAAGCACGCCTGGAGGACTGCCCACCCGGATACCTGGATGTGGCTCGTCCAAGCGGGTTCCGGCATTCTTGTCCTTTTGCTGGGCGCTACCCATATCTGGGTACTTTTGAATGATTTGCCTATAACCGCGGAAAAGTCCTCGGGGCTTCTGCATGAGGGTTTGTGGCTGTGGTTCTATCTGTTTTTTATGTTCCTTGTCTTTGTCCATCTAGGAGCGGGATTGTACCGGATAGGCGTCAAATGGGGAGTAATTCTGCGTTCTACTCGGCGCCGTTTTAAAAAGGTCCTTTTTATTGGTGTGCTCGGCTTTGTTTTTGTAGATATTATTTCTCTTTTTTGCCTTTATTTTTAAATACAAGAGGCTTTTACGAAAATCCTCGCAGTTAAACCGGAAAAGGACCACTTCCGGAGGGAAACCATATAAATATCCAACCTATTTAACCCCTAAGTATTTATGAGTGAAACTGTTTATACTGATTTTCTTTGTATCGGTGCCGGCTTGGCCGGAGAAAGGTCGGCTATTGAAGCAGCAAGGTCCGGTTTCCGGGCGATTTGCCTTAGCTTGGTGCCTCCCAGACGTTCGCATTCTTCGGCAGCCCAGGGAGGAATGCAGGCTGCTCTGGGCAATTGCATAAAGGCCCAGGGAGATAATCCGGATGTCCATTTTCGGGATACGGTAAAAGGGTCGGACTGGGGGTGCGATCAGGAGGTGGCACGAATGTTCGTGGAGAACGCCCCGCGAGCCATCCGGGAAACCTCTTTTTGGGGAGTGCCGTGGAATAGAGTGGTGCCGGGCCATTCCTTTTTTTACCAGGGAGGAGAAAGACAGGAAAAAGTGGAGCCCGAAGAAAGCAGGGGGCTGATTACAGCCAGGAATTTTGGGGGTACCGCTAAATGGCGGGCTTGTTATTGCAGTGACGGCACTGGACATGCCCTTTTGTATACCATGGACAACAGGGCTTTGCAGTCTGGTGTGGAGGTACACGAGCGCATGGAGGCAATCTCCATTATTCATGATGGGGAAAATTGTCTCGGAGTGGTGGCCAGGAATATGAAAGATGGGAAATTAGTGGCTTATCTGGCTCGGGCAACCATGATTGCCTCCGGGGGATTCGGACAGATATACAAGGCTTCCACCAATGCGGTAATAAACGAGGGCACAGCCCAGGCCGCGGCTTTGGCTACTGGCGAAGTCCCCCTGGGAAACATGGAGGCAGTTCAGTTCCATCCTACGGGGCTGGTCCCTACGGATATCCTTATAACTGAAGGATGCCGGGGAGATGGCGGAACTTTGCTCGATGTGAGTGAAAAGAGGTTCATGCCGGACTACGAGCCGGAAAAGGCAGAGTTGGCCTCGAGGGACGTGGTTTCCCGGCGCATGACCGAGCATATGCGCAAGGGATTGGGAGTGAAAAGTCCTTACGGGGAACATCTCTGGTTGGATATCCGCCATTTGGGAGAAAAGCATTTAAAAACCAATCTCCGGGAAGTTTACGAGATCTGCGTGGATTTTCTCGGGCGGGATCCGGTGCACCAGCTGATACCAGTGCGCCCCACCCAACATTACAGTATGGGCGGAGTGCGTACGGATAAACATGGCCGGGCCTACGGCCTGAATGGGCTTTTTGCAGCCGGAGAAGCCTCTTGCTGGGACTTGCACGGATTTAATCGCTTGGGAGGCAACTCTTTGGCGGAGACCGTTGTTGCCGGGATGCTGGTCGGGGAAAAAGTGGTGGAATATTTGCATGGAAATGAAGCGATTTTTCCCACGGGAGTAATACGAAGTGCGTTGAGTAAGGAGGAGAGCAGGATTAAGAGTCTGGTCTCCGGAACGGGAAACGAAAACGTTTATCAAGTGCGAAATGAGATGCAGTCCGTACTTATGGACTATGTGGGTATATTCCGCAACGAGCGGGATTTGCAGATCGCGGTGGATAAACTCCGGGACTTATATGGGCGCTCCGGACATCTTGATTTGCGCAGCAATGGTCGCGGCGCAAGCCCTGAGCTTTCTTTGGCCCTGCGTTTACCGGGCATGATTCGCTTGGCCCTCTGCGTGGCCAGCGGGGGGTTGGCCCGTCAAGAAAGCCGCGGTTCCCATGCCCGGGAGGATTATCCGCTCCGCAATGATCGGGACTGGCTGGTCCGTACCTTGGCTTATTGGTCGGAAGCCGCAGATTCACCCTCCCTTGAGTATGAACCGAATACGGAAATTGAGGAACTCCCTCCAGGAGATCGCGGATATGGCGGGGGAAAGCAGATAAGTGCCACGGAATACGGGGACTGATTATGGTTCGAATGCTAAATTTGCAAATTTTTAGGTACAACCCGCAGGACCCGGATTCTGTCCCGGGAATGCAGTCTTTTTATCTGGATGAAACGGAAAACATGACTCTGTTTATTGCCTTGAATCGCTTGCGGGAAGAGCAGGCCCCCTCATTACAATTCGATTTTTGCTGTAGGGCGGGGATTTGCGGTTCCTGTGCCATGATAATAAACGGCCGTCCAGAGCTTGCCTGCCATACCAAAATTCGGGATTTGCCGGAACAGATTACTTTAATGCCCTTGCCCGGTTTCCGGTTGATAGGCGATTTGTCCGTGGATACCGGGGCTTGGTTCAGGAGCATGAATGAGCAGCTAGAGTCATGGGTGCATACCGACGAGGAATTTGATCCGGAAACCCAAGAGGAACGTATGGACAATGCCCTAGCCGAGGAAATATACGAACTAGACAGATGCATAGAGTGCGGATGCTGTATCGCCGCCTGCGCTACAGCCCAGATGCGCGAGGACTTTTTGGGTGCTGTGGCCTTGAATAGAATAGCCCGTTTTATAATTGATCCTCGGGATAGACGTTTACCCGAGGACTATTTTGAAGTTGTGGGTACCGATCAGGGAATATTTGGTTGCATGGGACTTTTGGCCTGCGAGGATGTCTGTCCCAAGAATATACCCCTCCAGGATCAATTGGGTTATTTGCGCCGCAAGATGGGGATACATGCACTCAAGAGGATATTTCCCGGTTTCAAGGGGAAAAAGAAAAAGTATGGAGCCAAGAATGCGTGAAATTCCGGTTGACTCTATTATAGATACCGTGGCCCGGGCCATAATTGATGCAAATATTCGTCTGCCCGGGGATGTGGAAAATGCCTTGAGCAGGGCATATGAGAGGGAGAGTAGTCCCGCCGGACGGGATGTCTTAAAGCAGCTCCTGGATAATGCCAGCCTTGCCGGGGAAAGTGGCCTTCCCTTGTGTCAGGATACCGGCCTGGCAGTTTTTTTTGTGCAAGTAGGTAGGAATTGTTTTCTGCGGGGAGATTTGGAAAAAGCATTGAATGAAGCTGTCCGTAGGGGATACTCCCGCGGATATCTGCGTAATTCTGTTTGTCACCCGTTTACCCGGGAAAATACCGGAGACAATACTCCCTCTGTTATACACATGGAGGAGGTTGAAGGGGATAAATTGATTATCAGATTTTTGGCCAAGGGGGGAGGCAGCGAGAATATGTCCCGGGCCACCATGCTTACTCCGGCTCAAGGCTGGCAGGGAATCAAGGAATTCGTTGTATCCAGGGTTGCGGAAGCCGGACCGAATCCCTGCCCACCGACGATAATAGGAGTGGGAATTGGCGGCAGTTTTGACAAAGCGCCCCTTATGGCCAAGAGAGCCCTTTTTCGTTCACTGGAGGAGGAAAATCCGGAACTGGAGTTGGCTGAAAAGGAAAAAGAACTATTGGTAGCCATCAATGATCTGGGAATCGGGCCCATGGGTCTTGGGGGCGACACCACTAGTTTGGGAGTAAAGATGGAAATGGCTCCTTGTCATATTGCCAGCTTGCCTTTGGCTGTTAATATTCAGTGTCACTCGGCCCGGCATGCGGAGGTGGTTGTCTGATGATCAGGGAATATAATCTTAGCACTCCTGTGAACGATAAGGACTTGGTTACGCTCAAGGCGGGAGACAAGGTGTTTTTGTCCGGTTTGGTCTATACGGCCAGGGATGCGGCGCATAAAAGGCTGATGCAGGCTCTGGACGAGGGTGAGGATCTTCCGTTTCCCCTTGAAGGGGCGGTAATTTATTATGTGGGCCCTACTCCGGCTCCTCCTGGACGTCCTATTGGTTCTGCCGGCCCGACTACAAGCTATCGTATGGATTCTTACGCCCCTCGTTTATATGATCTCGGAGTTAAGGCAACTATAGGAAAAGGGCGGAGAAGTACGGCAGTGAAGAAATCCCTACAGGATAATAAGGCGCTTTATTTCGGTGCTACTGGGGGAGCTGGGGCACTTTTGTCTTCGTGCATTGAAAAAGCGAAAGTGATCGCCTATCCCGAACTCGGGCCGGAAGCCGTAAGGGTTCTGCAGGTCAGTGATTTTCCCGTTCAGGTTGTAAACGATTCCTCGGGAGGAGAGTTATACGCGACACCCAGGCTTTCAAAAGATTATTCCTGAACGGGATGCGCCTGCAAACAATATATTTTGGGTCCTCGACGTTTGATATGGATTTCCTTCTTTTGGCGGGTCTAGAAAACGCAAGGGCCTCTCGTTAAAAGCATCCAAAAAGATCAGGAGGAGAAAATATAAAAATCCACATGCTGTGTTGGAGAACCATTTTTTGGCAGGCAGTGTTAAGTTCTAAACAGAAAGTTACAAGTCAAACCAGGCATTTATGCTGTTTGATCTAATCGTCTAATTCCAAGTTAAGACTTTTTGCAGTTGTGATTGAATCAGGAGTTGTGCTGATTTCTTCCTCCGGAATACCGAGGTCGGTCAGGGAAACCAGCACAACTGTCCAGATTTATTTGGCATAGGCTAATTAGTTTTGGTAGATGCTAGAGCCATTGTATTCAATGCAAATAATTTCGTATTCCACATTTCCTTTGGGAGCTTCCACAATCACCTCGTCCCCTTCTTCCTTGCCTAAAAGTGCTTTGGCCAGAGGAGCACGGATGGAAATGGTGCCTTTGTCCGCATCGGATTCGTCCGGCCCGAGAATGGTGTAGCGTTTGGTCTCTTCGGTATCGGTATTCATTATTTCCACCGTAGCCCCGAAGGCGACTTTTTCTCCCCCCATCTCATCTAAATCGATTACCTGGAACAAGGGGATACGGGACTCGATCTGAGAGATTTTGGCTTCCAGCATTCCCTGCCTTTCCTTGGCAGCGTCGTACCCGGCGTTTTCCCGGAGATCACCCTCCTCTCGGGCTTCCTTTATTGCTTGAGTGATCTCCGGGCGCTGATTCTTCAAGTCTTCCAGATCCTGTTTTAATTTGGCGTATCCTTGTTTGGAGATAGGTATGCTATATCTTTACCTCATTTTTGAATTTTTGTTGTGGTTGATTATCAACCTTCCCGAATGACTATATTATACAGCGTATTCGCTTTCCTACGAACAAGTCTCCGGAAAAAGAAAGGCAAATTTTCTGAAGGAGGTTTGCCAGATTAGGTTGATTTTTCATTATCCCTCTGGAGGCAGAGGAATTATCCGACCCGGGGTGGTCTCATTCACGGCGAAAAATCAATATATCCATTCTGTTTCAATTTGCAAGACCCCAATAAACAATTAATTTAAATGGTAGTATTATTTTTAATTAATTATATCTCTAGTGCTATTAATAAATACGTTTTTGTTTTCTAAATTTTACGTATTATTTATTGATAATTTAGACTAAAAAGACTATTAATAACACGAATTTGAATCCAGACTAAAAAGATCACTTAAGTAGTTCTTATCCGGAAATTCAAAAATTGACTCCGTTAAAATGGAAAAGGGCCATTTCCGGATGGAGACTAAGTAAACAGGAGCGCGAATGGTTGTCAAAAAGATGGTGTGTCCGGCTTTGGCTTGTGTGTTTGTTTTGTTTCTTTTCGCTTGCGGAGAGAATTCCTCGACGTCCCAAACTGAGCAGAGAGAGACCTCAATTGATATTCAGGATGCTACGGGAAGGACTGTGAGTGTTCCTGAGGAGGTCGAACATATCATTTGTTCCGGTCCGGGCTGTTTGAGGTTGGTTACCTATCTCCGGGCGGAAGGCATGGTGGTGGGTGTGGATGATATAGAAACTCGAAACAGGGAATTTGATGCCCGACCTTATGCCCTGGCTAACCCCCAATTCAAGGACATGCCTATTTTTGGCCAATTCAGAGGGTTCGACAATCCTGAGCGTATTCTCAAATTAAAGCCACAACCGGATGTTATTCTAAAGACCTACCCCAAGATGGGGCATAATCCAGTTGAACTGCAGGAAAAGACGGGTATACCTGTGGTTTGTTTGCATTATGGTACTCTTGTCCAGTACAGGGACCAATTTTATAGTGCCTTGCGTAAATTTGGACGCATCCTGGATCGGGAAAAACGTGCCAATGAAGTGATAGATTTTTTCAACAAAAACATACAGGAATTGGACCAGCGTACGTCCGATGTCCCCAGAGAAAAGAAGAAGAACTGTTATGTGGGCGGAATAGCCTTTAAAGGGCCGCACGGTTTCCAATCCACTGAGCCCAAGTATCCACCGTTCGTTTTTACCAATGCCTGCAGTGTACTTGTACAGGAAAGAGATGAAGGCGAAGATGCACCCAGTCATACTGATGTGGCCAAGGAAAAGATATTTTCCTGGAATCCGGACGTGCTTTTTCTGGATCTTTCCACAATCCAGAATACCGGAGATGCCAGTGCCCTGTATCAGCTTCGACATGACCCCGCCTACAAGAATTTGGAAGCTGTACAAAGGGGCCAGGTATACGGAGTGTTGCCCTATAATTGGTATACCAAGAATTTTGGTTCCATCCTAGCTGATGCCTATTTTGTGGGCAAAGTACTTTATCCGGAGAGATTCGAGGATATTGCTCCCAAAGAAAAAGCGGATGAAATATATTCTTTTCTCGTTCAGGGCAAAGTATTTGCCGAGATGAACAAAGCCTTTGATTATCAGGCATTTAAAAAAATTGATACGGGGTCCTGATGCACTTCAAGGACGGTGTTATCCCCCCCGCTTACAATAAATATGTAGCGCGGAAGACTGTTTTTGTCTTTGCCAGTTTGGCGGCATTGGGCATTGCCCTGATTGTAAGCGTTTCCCTAGGAGCAGTTAATATCCCCCTATGGGAGGTGTTAAATACGTTTTTTTCTTTTGGGGAAAAGAGCCAGAACGGGATAATCATTTGGAATATACGGCTGCCCCAAGCCCTTACTGCCATTGTGGGCGGAGCGGCTTTGTCCGTGGCCGGAGCCGTTATGCAGTCCATTCTGCGCAACCCGCTGGGGTCACCTTATACACTGGGACTTTCGCACGCTGCCGCTTTTGGAGCCGCCCTCTCTGTAATGGTTCTGGGGTACGGAGAGATGGGCAGTACTGGAGCGGATGCTGTGATGCTCAATAACCCCTATGTGACCACTATTGCTGCTTTTCTTTCCTGCTTGCTGGCCACAGGGGTGATAATATGTATTGCCCAGCTGCGCGGAGCCTCTCCGGAAGTGATGATCCTGGCCGGGGTGGCTCTTGGGGCCTTATTTACTGCCGGCACCATGTTTCTGCAGTATTTTGCTGATGATGTCCAGTTGGCGGCCATGGTTTTCTGGACTTTCGGAGATGTGGGCCGGGCGGATTGGGGAGAGCTGGGGATAATAGCCGCGGTAACGGGAGTTTCCAGTATATATTTTTTTATCAATCGATGGAATTACAATGCTATTGATGCCGGGGATGAAACTGCCAAGAGCCTGGGGGTTCAAGTCCAAGCTGTGCGGCTTACGGGTATGCTTATAGGCAGTCTCATTACTGCGGTTGTTATATCCTTTTTGGGAGTTATTGGATTTGTGGGGTTGGTTTGTCCGCATATAGTCCGCCGTATTATCGGAGATGACCACCGTTTTCTTTTGCCTGCCTCTCTTTTGGTTGGCGGTTTGCTTTTGCTGGTTTCGGATACAGTGGCCCGGTTAATGCTGGCTCCGCATATCCTGCCGGTTTCCATTCTGACCGCATTTATGGGCGCACCGGTGTTCATTTATCTTTTGATTAAAGGATACAGGAAATGAAGGAATTGAGTAGGGGGGATATATGCAGTTGAATGTTTGTGGTGTTTGTTTCAGCTATAATAGCCATTCGGTCCTGAAGGATATCCATTTCCAGGTGTATCAGGGAGATATCCTGGCAGTTATGGGACCCAACGGAGTGGGGAAGACCACTTTGCTCAAATGTATAAATGATATACTTTCTCCCGGTAAAGGAGGGGTCTTTATTGGCGAAGAGAATGTCCGTCGCTTGCATGGGACAGATATAGCCAGAAAAATGGGATACGTTCCCCAAAAAGGGGAAATGGGCAGGCTCACAGCATTTGATGCGATCCTGATGGGTAGGAAGCCGCATATCCGTTGGAAAGTCTCTGATCATGACTTGAAAATAGTAGATGGAGCAATTAGACGGCTTGGATTGGAGGAGATGTCCCTGCGTTACCTGGATCAGATGAGCGGTGGAGAGATGCAGAAAGTAAATATTGCTCGAGCGCTGGTCCAGGAACCGGAGGTCCTGCTTTTGGATGAACCTACCAGTTCACTGGATTTAAAAAATCAGCAGGAGATACTCAACCTGATTGGCCAAGTAGTGAAAGAGCATTCCGTGGCTGTGGTGATGACTATGCACAATCTGAATACAGCTTTGCGTTTTGCAGACAAGTTTCTGTTTATCAAAAACGGAAAAGTATTTTCCGGAACAGACAAAAAAAAGGTTACAGCCGATGTCATTAGCGAGGTTTACGGAGTACCCGTGGAACTCCATTCTTTAAACGATAACCCTGTGGTTGTACCCTTGAATTAAGAGCGATCCCATCCTGGAAGTATATTTATCCTCCGCGCCGTAAGACATTTTCCTCCAGAGCTTGTCCCTGCGGTGGCAGGGAAGGGGAGGATGTCAATGCCTGCGCTTTTGTACCTAGACCTCGCGTTAGGTCATCTTTGTTGAACTTATAGGGGATTTGGGATATATTTTTTAGTTATGGCCCCAAAATTGAAAATCCTGCATGTAATGAGTCAGCGTCCGGATTCCACTGGCAGCGGAATATATGTTCGGGCCATGATCCGGGAATCCGGAAATATGGGCCATGCAAATTTTCTAGTGGCCGGACTTGATCCTGTTGATTGTCCAGAAATGGATTGTTTTCAGGAAATCGGGACTTGTTTTGTAAAATTCAACAGCTTGGACATCTCTTACCCTATTCCGGGTATGAGTGATGTAATGCCCTACAATAGTGTTCGTTTTTGCGATCTAGGCCCTGATGAACTGGAAGAATATGAGCTGGCTTTTTCCGTAAAGCTGCATAAAGCTGTACGAAACTTTAATCCGGATGTAATCCATACCCACCATCTATGGATACTTACTTCCCTTGTCCGTCGCCTTTTCCCAAATATCCCGGTTGTCACTTCTTGTCATGGCACGGATCTCAGGCAGTTCCAAAATTGTCCCCATTTGCAATGCACAGTGTTGGAGGGGTGCAGGGGAGTGGACCGTGTTTTGGCCCTACATGAGAGACAAAAAAAAGAGATAGCCCGGGTATACGAGATCAATCCGGAAAGGATTGCAGTTGCCGGAGCGGGATACAATAATGGGCTGTTTTGGCCTGCATCCAAACCTGCACCGGATCCTATACACATTGTTTATGCCGGAAAACTGAGCCGGGCAAAGGGCTTGCCATGGCTTTTGCGTAGTCTGCAGCATATTGAGCAGCCGAAGTGGATCTTGCATCTCGTGGGCAGCGGAAGTGGCAAGGAAAGAGAAGAATGTCTGAAGCTTGCTGGAGAGTTACAGGGACGGGTTATAAACCACGGAGCAGTTACCCAGGAAGAACTGGCTGGAATCATGCGCGATTCGCATCTCTTGGTTTTACCTTCATTTTATGAGGGTCTTCCTCTCGTTTTGCTGGAAGGTTTGGCCTGCGGATGCCGGGTGATAGCTACCGCTTTGCCGGGAGTAAAGGAACTTATAGACGATAAAGAAGCTGAATTTATAGAATTGGTTGATTTGCCGAGGCTTCACGGAATCGACCAACCTTATTCCGAGGATTGGGAAAGTTTCGAGCAAAACCTGGCCTACTCTGTACATAAGCAGCTGGCCTTGGCTGGAAATACCCCGGAGATTGATCTCTCTCCGGTGAAAGACAAGCTTGCATCCTATACGTGGACCGGGGTTTTTCGTACAGTCCAAGCCGTTTATCAGGAAGTAATCCAATATTAGTAAAGCCTTTCCCGGATTGTCCAAATGGCCGGACTCAACTGCAAAAAGTCGAAGGTTGGAGTTATAAATGCATAGATTAAATTTTACGAATAGCTGATTTTATTTTTAATCTTCAAGCTAAACTTAACACTGTCTGCAAAAACATATTTTTGCGAGCGCAGCTGGCCGTACTGGACCTTTAGGACAAAACCGCAAGTGTTTTTTGTAATTTCGGGGCTCAGAGAGTTGTAACGAGGCATTTTAATTATCAACCGCAGTCCCTTTTTACTCTGTACATGTTTTTGTGCCGGAGAACTGTAGTTTTCCGGCGATTGGGCTGCGGTTAATAACTTTATTTTCGGGGGTCCATTCAGAGATGGCCCCATTAAGCTTTGAAAATTGAGTCTAGGCTGGACTGGGAAGCGTTTTTCTCGGCAGCTTTTTATTTTGTGCTCGTTCAATGGCTTTTACTAAATGGAGATTTTTAGGTTCCACAAAAGTGGAGGCCTCACCTGCCTGCTCGGCTCTACCGGTACGTCCGATACGATGCGTATAGGCCTCGGTGGTGTCCGGCATATCGAAATTGACCACATGGGCAATGCGAGTCACATCAATACCGCGGGAAGCAATGTCCGTGGCCACGAGGATATTGAACCTACCTCTTTTAAAGTCCTGCAGCACTTTGCTCCTATTGTTCTGGGACATATTGCCCTGAAGGTCTTTCGCACGCATTCCGGCAGTATTAAGCCTTTGAGCCAGTTTCGTGGCCATATGCTTGGTCCTGGTGAATATAAGGGTGGCCCCTTCCGCCCTTTTCTCCTGGAGCAGGGTTAAAAGCATTTCTGTTTTGGACATGCGCTTGACCGGGTAAAGACTTTGGGTGATGCCTTTTAGGGGAGTTTTGTGGTTTACCTTGATCTGAGCGGGTTCATTTAGAATGTCATCGGCCAGCGACTTGATGTCCGAAGGCATGGTAGCGGAAAAGAGCATATTTTGTCGTTCTTGCGGAAGTTTTTTGATTATCTTGCGGATATCCGGCATAAATCCCATATCCATCATCCGATCTCCTTCGTCCAGCACAAGGCATTCCACGGAAGAAAGCTTTATGGCCCGGTCATTCATGATATCGAGCAGACGTCCGGGACAGGCCACCACAATTTCTACTCCGGAACGAATTTTTTTTATTTGCCCGCCCTTGCTCACTCCACCGTATATTGAAACGGAGCGTAGACCAGTCTTGCGGCCAAGGGATTGGAAGTGTTCCAGGGTCTGTTCAGCCAGCTCCCGTGTGGGGGATAGGACCAAACTGCGGGTCCGGCCTCTGGGGCCGTTTAAAAGCCTTTCCAGAATAGGCAGGACAAAGGCGGCGGTTTTCCCGGTACCGGTTTGGGCCAGGCCCATGACATCCTGTCCGGCAAGTGCGGCGGGCAGTGCCTGGTTCTGGATAGCAGTAGGTTCATGGTATCCGCATAGTTTGATACCGGTTTGTATTGAGGAACTTAGTTCAAATTCCGTAAAATCCATAAAAGCAGTCTCCTTTTTGACTGATAGGGTTCAGGCCGAACCTGTATTTGGTCCAGGCCATGGGTGCAGGATTATAAGCGTAGCTCTGCTTATTCTTCTGCGATTTACAATTTACCTGTTAAATGGTCGGCTTGTTCAATTAAGAGGGACGCGTAAGCTGGCTCGTTGACCGATAGATTCTAGCGGTCTGAAAAGTGCAGGGGATCGGTTTAAGTACCGATTCTGGGTGGAGATTAAAATAAGCACCGAAATGTAAGATTATTACGGGAAATGCTGACCACCCGGGGCGACCTTTTTAATGAAAAAGCTCTGCTGCAAGTGATCAGCTACGTCTCATGCGGTGGGAATCGTGTTTAGAAAAACGCAATGAAAAGAACTAGACACTTGTCTGTATCGCTTAAAAAAAGTATCCTACTTCAAAAAGCTTCTTAGGGCAACCTTTTAAGCACCCTTTTTTTTCTTGGTATTTTTTGGGGGGATGGCAGTATGCGAGGCTATATTTTCAAGGCAAGATATATAACACCTACGTTCAAAAAAAAGGTGATTATAAAGAAAACTATTATTTCCAAGACCTCCGAGATATTTCTTTTGTTAATGTTAATTATTTCGTCAGCGAACATCGTGGCATAATTGGGGAAGAGGCCTGCTATGAAGGCCAGATACATGGCGTAAAGGACATAGATATTGCCTTTCCCGTTCGTTTGACCAAAGGTCTCGGTGGCATAAGCAAGTTCAATAAATTCCAGTCCGATAAAAATCATGATGAGATTGATCGCGATCTTGAACCAACGCTGTTTGTGCTTTGTAAATGAGTGTAATATAAAAGACATAGTGTCTATTCCTTGAAGAGATGAGTATTTCACGGAAAATGGCCAGCCACTACACGGTACGTTGACCACCCGATCCGGATGATGATGTGCTTGCAAAAAGTATTTTTTTGCAGGCATTATCAAGTTTTAAGTTGAAAATTTTTTCATAAAATCAAATCTTTATAAGATTAAATCTGTGCTTTTAACCCCAGCCTTCGACCTTTTTCAGTTGCGTCATATGATGCTTACCGGCGATTCCATGCGATGAAGGCCAGTTGCCAGCCAGAAGCCAAGCCCCTTACTCGGATAGAAGCGACGTAGACTGTATAGATTAATCGGAAGCGTTTGTTGAAGTCAACTTTCCTGTATCTGCTTGCGGAGTCTCCTTGGAGTGATGCGCCTGCAAAAATATATTTTTTGCAGGCGCTTCTTATTACCCCTGGGCAATTTTCGGTTGTCACCACGAACAACTTTGGGAGATACATTTTGTTTTGGCATTTACTCTTCCGGAATATTTTTCTCTATCGATTCCAATAGTTCTTTTTTGTCCACAGGTTTGGAGAGGTAGTCATCCATGCCGGTTTCCAGGAACTTTTCCCTGTCTCCTTCCATGGCATAGGCGGTCAGGGCTATAATGGGAATATCATTGAAGTTGGCTTTGGAAGAACGGATCTGCTTGGCAGTTTCCACTCCGTCCAGAACTGGCATCTGGACATCCATGAGAATACAATCAAAGTTGCTTTCCTGAAGTTTTCTCAGGGCCTTCTTTCCGTTTTCAACAACTGTTATTTTAACTCCGTGTTTTTCCAGCAAACGTGCAATATGAATTTGGGTGACTTCGTCGTCGTCCACCAAAAGTATATGTCGTTCTTTTGTCGGGGAAACCTGTCCTTCTGTTGGTAAATTTGTTGGTATTTGCTGTGATTGCGGAACACGAAAAGGTAGTCTTACATGAATACAAGTACCTTCGGATTTCTGGCTGCTTATACTGGCATTTCCCTGCATTAAATGAACCAGACGCTTGACCAAAGGCAGCCCAAGGCCCGCACCCTCGTATTCTCTGGTATATGGTGATGGGGAATCTTTGGCCTGAGTAAAAGAGTGGAGTACCTTTTCAATTTTGTCGTCTGGAATGCCTTTTCCGCTGTCCTCCACACAGAACAGAAGATTATAGGCCTCTGAGTTTATTTGAGGGAGAAGAGAAGCATAAACATTAATCTGGCCATTATGTGTGTATTTGTTCGCATTGCCCACTAGATTGAACAGAATTTGGCTCAGGCGGGTACTATCGCCAATCAATCTCTGAGGAATTTTTGTATCCAGGTTGATATCCAGGGTGTTTTGATTCTGTTCCGTAGTTTGTTTGAATACATCTTGCAGGGATTGAAAAATCTCTGATAAATTAAATTCATCTTCCCGGATTTCCATTTTGTCCGCCTCGATCTTGGAGAGGTCGAGGATATCGGTCAAAAGATTATTAAGTCTTTGCGTAGACTTTTGGGCCATGCTCAGGTATTCATCTTGTTCTTTATCCAGATTAGTTGTCTGTAATAGCTGGAGCATCCCCATAATTCCGTTTATGGGTGTACGGATTTCGTGACTCATATTGGCCAGAAATTCAGACTTTGCTTGATTTGCTTCCTCTGCTTTTATCTTGGCCAAATTAAGTTCTTTTTCTGCTAGTTTGTAGTCTGTGATATCATTTAGGTGTTCTATAATAAA
>CAYNNQ010000043.1:0-18727 GCA_964398785.1 uncultured Desulfovibrionales bacterium
AATTACGAAAATTGACGCCGTTAAAATGGAAAAGGGCCATTTCCGGATGGAAACTCGTTAAAAGCATCCAAAAAATCAGGGGGAAAAATATAAAAAATCCACACGCTGTGTCCAAGAGCCTAAAAGATTCTATACCTGAGTCAGCTGATCCTTTTCCTTCCGACTGAGGAGGCTGTCCAGGTCCAGCAGAATAAGGAGCCGGTCCTCCAGCTTGCCCACCCCGCTTATATATTCAGAGTCCAGACCGGCCACGACTGGGGGAGGAGGTTCCACAGTATCCGCGGGGATGCGCAGGACCTCGGAAACGGCATCTACTACAAACCCCACTATCATTTTATTGATCTCAATGACTATAATTCGCGTATCCTTGTCGTGCACTTTGGATTCCAGACCAAAACGCTTACGCAGGTCAATCACCGGTATGACTCGGCCACGAAGGTTGATAACCCCTTCCACGAAATCCGGTGCCTTGGGAACCCGTGTAATTTCCATCATCCTGTTGATTTCCTGCACCTTGAGTATCTCCACCCCAAATTCCTCGTCCCCAATACTGAATGTAACCAACTGCAACAGTTCAGTATCACTTTTTTTGACTTCTTCTTCACTTTCGTACATATCATCTCTCCCGGTTATTTTTTACACGGGTCGGCCCTCGCAATAAACGGCCTTCTTTTGCCGGCAGTCCTCCAAACAAGAAAATATTAACCATTATTTGGGGAAAATTCAAGAAAAGAGCTGGGCAGGTCGCCATATTTTTCCTGATACAGAAACACTTCATTTGCACCGGCCCAATAACGGCAGATATGCCACACCAACCGGATCATATAAAATTTTCGTTCTTGACGGGGGTTGTAAAATTTGTCAGCAGGAATTAACTTGTGGTAAGCTAATCTTTTTAAACAACTTCTAACCTAGCGGATGCCCCGCTTCAAGAGGACTCATATGGGTAACGGCAAAAAATTGTGTGCTGTGGGCACACATCTATATACTTCCACGGGGATAATATTTTCCTTTTTGGCCACGATTGGCCTTATCAATCAGGATATCCGTGTCTTTCTAGTATCCCTTTTTATCGCGGTGGTAATCGATGCCACGGACGGTACTCTGGCCAGAAAATGCGCCATAAAGGATATCCTGCCCAACTTTGACGGAGCCCGGCTGGACGATTTGATTGACTATTTGACATATGTTTTTCTTCCCAGTGTAGGATTGATCCAGTTCAATGTCCTCCCTTCCGGACTGGGATGGATAGCAGTCATCCCCATGCTGGCCAGCCTTTACGGTTTTTGTCAGGAAAACGCCAAAACCGATGAATCCTTTGTGGGCTTCCCTTCCTACTGGAACGTGGTCTTCTTATATCTGTATATCCTGGACATGCCCGCCGGCGGGACCATCACAGCACTTCTGCTCTTTTCAGCTCTAACCTTCGTGCCTTTGAAATACATATACCCTTCCAAGACACGCTGGATGCAGGGCACCACTTTACTGCTTTCCACCGTTTACGGGGCGGTGATAGCCATGATCTGTATTTTCCCGCAATCCACATGGGTGCATGAGGCGGCTATCGCCTCTCTTATTTATCCGGGGTATTACATGCTAATATCTATCATGCACCATTTCCGGCCAACATAAAGTGCGGCTAGCAAAGCCAAAATCATTCAATTCGGCAGGGGATAGATATTCTGTTCCCTGCCTTTTTTGTGCCGTTACCGACAAATGTACATAAACATATTTTTACAGGCGCATCTATGTCTTGGTTCACCATGAATTGACCTACATGGGAATGGAACTCAAAAAAAAGAATACTCAACAGCGAGTCAATCAAATGAGTACCGCGCGGCAACTGGGTTTTTCCCTCCGTCCCCTGGTAAACACTATCTGCCATATCTGGATATTCCTGGAACGGAAGGCCCCGGCGCAAGAAAGGAGATAGTATTCCCACATACGGCGGAATCTTTCCGAATACCTTCCCTTTAATTGTTGCCAGGCGGCCTGAAAACGGGAATTCCAGGAAAGAAGCGTCTTATCGTAATGAGGCCCCAGGTTGTGCCAGTCCTCCATAACCAAATTCCCTTCGCTGGCCCTGCCGATCTGGGCGATACTCGGCAGCACTCCATTAGGGAAAATATATTTGCTTATCCACGGGTCGGCATTGCGCTCGGACCGGTTCCCACCGATGGTATGCAAAAGGAAAATCCCCTTCGGAAGTAGACATTCCCGGACCTTGTCCATGAACTCCTGGTAATTCTTGGGCCCCACATGCTCGAACATCCCGATGGAGACAATACGGTCGAATTTGCCCTCGATTTCCCGATAGTCTTTATACACAATATCTACAGGCAGCCCCTGGCACTCTTTGCGGGCATGCTCGATCTGCTCCCGGGAGATATTCACTCCGGTCACATGGCAGCCGAAATTTTCGGCGGCATATCTGGCAAATCCTCCCCAACCGCAGCCTATATCCAAGACCCTGTTTTCCGGTCCCAGATTGAGCTTGCGGCATATAAGCTCCATTTTTTCCTGTTGGGCTTGTTCCAAGTCTTCGGTATCTTGAAAATACCCGCAACTATATTGTTTGTAATTGTCCAAAAAACTAAAAAAGAGATCATTATCCAAATCGTAGTGCTTCTCGGCGATCTGGTGCGCTCTGGAAGAAGATTGACGGTTGCAGCAAAAAGAAAGAAACTTTAAAAATATCTCCTGAAAGCAGCCCCCGGCCTCTTCATCCACTCCGGACTCCAACAAACGGGAAAAGAATTCATCCAACCGCGGGCAATCCCACCAGCCATCCATATAAGCCTCGCCCAATCCCAGATTCTTCTGGCGGAGGACCCGGGGAAATAGGCGCTCGTCATACACCTGTATGTCCCAGGGGCGGGAGCCGTCCACCTCTATCCCAGCATTTCCCAGAAGTTCCTCTACCTTTCCTCTTCCCAGCATGTCACTTCTCCTTTTCCTCAATACCTCCAAATATTTTTAAAGACATCTCGCTTACATCCGGTAAATCCTATTCAGAGCGCAGGGCCTCTATCGGGCTCAGCTTGGCCGCCTGACGGGCCGGATAGAAACCGAAAAACAGTCCTATAAACACGGAAACGCCCACTCCCAAGCATACGGCCAAAGTGGAAACAAGAAAATGCCAATCGGAAAAACGGGCTATAATATACGAGGTACCCACTCCCAAAGCTATGCCGATGAGCCCACCAAAAAAGCACAGGATCATGGATTCAATCAAGAACTGGGTCTGAATATCCGCCCTCTTGGCTCCGAGGGCCCGTCTGATGCCGATTTCCCGCTTACGCTCCGAAACGGAAACGAGCATGACGTTCATCACCCCTACTCCGCCAACAATAAGGGAAATACTCCCGATCGCCCCCAAAAGTAGAGTAAACATGCGCATCTGTTTCTGCATCCGGTTTATAAGCTCTTCCGCGCTGGTCACCCGGGCCTCTACTCTGTCCTCTTGCTTCAGGTATCTCTTTATCTGCTCCATGGCCGGTTTGGGGTTACTGCCGGGAGCGATCCTGGCGGTAATAGAGTTAATAGTAGGAGAACGGGGAAAACGGAAAGAAGTGGATATGGGTATCATTATCCCCTCGTTTATCTGATAAGGGCGCATGGAATTCATGGGCATCTCTTCGGCAACTCCGAGTATCCGGAAGAACTTCTGCTTGAAAAGTATCTCCTTGCCCACCGGATCGCTCATTCCGTTCTTGCGCAAGAAGCGGTGCACCTTGTCCCCGATAACGCAGAAAAACATGTTTTTGTCCAAATCGGACAGAAATCTCCCATGGGAGAGGTCTATCTTGAACAGATCCCTGGCGTCCGCGGTTATTCCCAGGGCGGGGATATCCAATTGTTCGCCGGAATACTGGATTTTTCCGTAGGTGGAAGTCTGGGGAGTAGACATACTTATCCGGTCACAGTTCCGGGGAAGTCCACTCGCGGTTTTAAGGGAAAAACCGCCGTTTTGCCCACCCCTCCCCTGCCCTTTTCCACCCATTCTCACCTGGAGGATATCCGTTCCCATTTCCTTGAACTGGCGAAGGGCCTCATTCTGAACAATGGAGCCCACGGAAATCATGGCGATCACAGAACCAATGCCGATAACGATCCCCAAAAGGGCCAACAGAGATCTTTGCTTGGCGCCCCACAGGCTGCGAGTGGCCTCACGTATATTTTCGGATAAAAGCATAAACTCTTATGTATCCCCCTGGACACAGGATTACTGAATGGTTGGCCTTTCGCTGGCAAAAGCAATGCCCATGCTATCCGGGGCGGACATCTCCGTCCTCCATATGCACTACCCGCGGGCATTCCCGGGCTATTTCCATTTCATGGGTTATAAGGATTATGGTCATCTCCCGATTGCTGTTCAAATCCCAAAAGAGATCCATTATTTCCCTGCTGGTATTCTTATCCAGGGCACCCGTGGGCTCATCCGCCAGAATAAGGGAAGGCTGGGCGGCCAGGGCCCGGGCTATGGCCACCCGCTGCTGCTGTCCTCCGGAAAGCTCGCTGGGCTTGTGTTCGGATTTTTCCCCCATGCCCACTTTTCCCAGCATTTCCCGGGCGACCTCTTCCCGTTTTTTCTTGCGCATGTCCCTGTATATAAGAGGAAGAGCCACATTCTCCACCGCATTCAAACGGGAAAGCAAAAAAAACTGCTGAAAGACAAAACCGATCTTTTTATTGCGTATATCGGAGAGCTCGGAATCGCTCAGATTGCGCATCTCCTGATTTTCAAAAAAATACTGCCCCTCATCCGGGGTATCCAGGAAACCCAGTATATTCATAAGGGTGCTCTTCCCGCACCCGGATGTACCCACTATACACAAAAGGTCCGATTTATTTACCTCCAGATTCACCCCTTTTAGGACTTCCATTTTAACCGGACCCAGATAAAAAGATTTGTGGATATCCGTTAATTTTAGCATCAGGGCACCACCACTTTGTCCTCAGCATCGAGGCCATTTCTGATTTCCACCATGCTCATCGTGGTGATGCCTGGCTCCACCTCCACCCGCTTCACCTTACCCGTCTTTTCGTCCTTTACCCGCACAAAATGTTTCTCTCCCGAAGAAACCACTGCATCAAGGGGGACAAGCTTGGCCTTGGTATTGGAATACACTTGGGCCTGCATGTTCGCGGTCATGCCCAGGCGGATTTTTTTCCTGTTTTCCGGATTAAGTTCGGATATTTCCACCCGCACGGGGAATACAGTCAAATCCGAGCCAGAAGAATCCTTGGACACCGTGGAAACATGATCCACCACCCCTTCAAAGGTTATATCGGAAAAACCTTCTCCCTGTACTTGGACCTTCTGACCCTCCTCCAGCTTTTGCACATCCACTTCATCCACTTCCGAGGAAACGGAAAGACCTTGCATATTACCCACAGTGAGCAGTATATCCCCCTCGCTGAAAGAACTGCCCTCTTCAAGGGAATAGTCGCTGTCCTTACCCACTTTCGGATGCAGCACCACTCCAGTGACCGGAGCCTCCACTTTGCTCTTGTCCAGTTTCCTCTTTATCCTTTCGTATTTTTGCCGGGCATTCTCCAGCTTAAACCTGGCTATCTTAAGCTCCTGCTCATCCGCCTTGGCTTTGACAGACCGCATGTTTTCCCTGGCTTCCACCTTGCTTATGCGGGCATTTCTCAGATCATCCTTGGCCTGCTGAAACTCGTTGTCCGACATTATTCCATTTTTGTGTAGCAGACGGGCCTCTTTCAACTTGCTCTTGGTCCTCTGCAGCTTGTGCTTGGCCTCGGACATCTTGCGCTGGGCTCGGGCATATTCAGTAGACTCTTCCCATTTTTTCAATTTATGGTATTTTTCTCTGGTTTCTATTAGATTGGTATTCGCGTCCCGGAGCTTTTGCTCCAGATCCTCCGAGGCCAAAACCACAAGAGGGTCTCCTTTTTGCACTCTTTGTCCAAATTGCACAAATTTCTTTTCCACCCGTCCGCCATACGGACAGAGTACATTGACCTTTTCCAAAGGGGCAAGCTTGCCGGAAAGAGAAATATTCGAATCCACGGGCCGGACTTGCACCGATACGGTCCGGTGCTCACGTTCTCCGGATCTTTCAGCCTTAGGTGAGGACTGCAGTATTCCGGAGATATCTGTCTGCTTCCATACATAGACCCCAAGGCCGGAAAAAAGCACTACCGCCAACAAGACAATAATTACCCGGACCATGCGTATCTTCTTGAGAGTGGACCGCAGGCTGGAGTTGGTGTTCTCCAGGTCCGTATAGGCCTGTTGCAGATCCTGATTGAGCCGTTTTTGTTCTTCCTCCATTTTTTTTTCGGTGGTAATGTCCGTAAAAACTACCACCACTCCTTTCTTTTCCCCGGCATCGCCCTGCAAAAGGGAGGACTTGACCTTGAGCACCAGGGACTCTCCCTCTTTTCCCCGGACACGGACCACGCGGTCCACATCCAGGTTCTTCCCTCCCACCGCATCCAGGACCACCTGATTGAAGTCGTCGCTGCCCTCGATCTCGAACATGAAAACTTCAGCAAACTTGCGATCCACCACCTGCTCTTCAGTGAGACCAAAAACACCTTCGGCTGCGGGATTGAAGAGAATAATCCTCCCCTCGAAATCCACGGCCATGGCCCCGTCGCTCAAATTTTGCAGAATGTCCCGATAAAAATCGGATTGCTGTCCATGCATAAATACATCCAAAGATTGGTGTTAATCCAGCATCCAGGTCTTACCCTTTAGATATTTTTTCTCCACGCTCGGTCGGGTCTTTTTAAATTCCACATTATAAGTCTCCAGCAAGGTGCCCAGATATTGGTTCAGGCTGTTTGCCTTGCTTATATAACCCTTGATATTTTCAACAACTTTTCTTTTTGCCTCACTCAACCTTTCCTGGGAATCCACGAAATCATTGTTGCTTATTCGGCCCAAACGCAACTTGAGCTCATCCATCTTATACCTCTTTTGGGCGATCTTGCGCGATTGGCGGGCCAGCTTGACGCTCTTTACCGCATGCCGGACGTTGCGCACCTTGTTCTTTATTTCCGTACGCAAATCTTCCTTGGCCTCCTTAAGATCCATACGGGCCTTGTCCAACTTTATCCTGGCGGTAAGCAAATCCTTTTCATATGTATATTTGCTCTTTCCCCATTTAAACAAAGGAATACTCAGTGTAAGCCCAACTTCCCAGAAATTCCTCCTGGAATCGTGCGGGGAATCATAGGTATGGGCGGCTTTTTGTTCATATTTCCCCTCCAATGATAGATCCCACAAACGGTCCCTCTTTTTCTGCATCAAATCCAACTCAGCCCGACGAACCGAATGTTGGGCAGTAATAAATGCCGTATTCTGCTTGCGGGCAATTTCCAGACATTTGTCCATTTGCGGACGTTTGGGCTGGAAAGAATACTCTTCAGTGGCATTTATTTGTATTTTTTCCGGCAGGTCCAGTACATCCTGGAGGTTTGTCCGGGCCTGGTCCAAGGAATTGGCCGCATTTTCAAAGGAAAGTTCCTGCCGGGCGACGTTGGCCCTGGGTTGAAGCAATTCGCTCTCTGCCTTGCGTCCGGTCTTGACCATCAATTTGTTCAATTTCAGCTGGTCCCGGGCGTCTCTCAATGATTTGCGGGCTATTTTATAGCTTTGCTGCGCGGACCAAAGACTGTTGTAGGCACTTATAATGCTTTCTAACTCACTGCTCAGATTATCCCGCAAACCCAGAATAGCTTCCCTGGTATCCATCTCGGTCTTCTTGAGAGAGGCAGTATTATAGTCCATGCCCGCCCCCTTGAGTAGCGGCTGAGTGAAAGATACCGTCCATTTGCCCGTATCGGACCAATCCCGGGGATCTTCCCCGCTAACTGTCGAATTAGACGAACTGCTGCCAGTAGCCCCTCCGGACCAATCAAAGTCGGTCTTGTGCTCCCATGAGTAGTTAACAGTTAGTTCCCCTCCAGTGGGTAATTTCTGTACTACTTTCGGAGTCACCCCGGCTGAACGGGACTCCTTGTGGGTATAATCGGAATCGCTGCCCTCGGAATCGGTTGTTTGCCGGGAGGCTGAAGTCGCCAGCTCTCCGTCCACGGTAATATTCGGATGAAATTCCCGTCGCCTCTCGGCCAGATCGAATTTTTTCAAAACGCGGTCCATATAGGCTATTTCAACCTGCCTGTTATGCCTCATGCCAAGAGTCACGGCCTCCATAAGCCCCATGCTCACGGTTTGGTTGCCGGATTTATCATATTTTCCGCGCAATTCATCCTTTTTCTGCTCCGCCTGCACTCCAACGGCAAAAAAAAGGGCAAATCCCGCGAAAAAGACAATGAGCAGGTGCAAAAAATTTCCCCGGCTAATCAAATGCAGCTCCCCCGGCTTGCGATAAGCAAATCATTGGTGTCTATTACCCAAATCTAACAAACTGCTTTCATCCCTTTCGACGTGCGTAATTGCCCACCGCCTCCTGCAAGGTCCCGGCAGCCAGATAAGCGCAATGCTCCTTTTCCTCGGGCAAGCCGCCGAGTACGGAAAGGATGAGCTCTCCAGTCACGGAGGCCGCGTCTTCCGGTTCCTTGCCCTCGGCCAGATCACAGGCCAAATCCCCGCAGACCGCGCTCGGTCCGCAGCCATCGGTTACAAATGAGGCCTTTTTAACTCGATTATTAGCAATCTGCAGGTGTATCTCAATGCTGTCCCCGCAGCTTCCGGTTAGCCTGGCCCGGGCATGGGGCAAATCCATTAGCCCCAAATGCTGGGGGTCTTGCCATCTCCTTGTGGCTTCTTTCCCGAACTCCTTCTCCGTATCCTTGATTATCCTTTCCTGCATATCCTGCAGGAATGCATCCAGCTGTTCCATATGGCCTCCTCTAGCCTTACTTACCTTAAACTAATTAGTTCTTATCCGGAAATTCAAAAATTTCCGGGTGTAGAAATATCGCGTTTCCAATTCGGAAATGAAATTTTTTCCTGTTTAACAAGGAAACTAAGTAATTATGAGCGAGCGTATCTTAATACATGATCGAATAATTACGAAAATTGACGCCGTTAAAACGGAAAAGGGCCATTTCCGGACGGAAACTAATCAATATATTATATTTCTTTTCCAATCAATAAGCAAAAATCTGTATCCTTCTCTCCCCCTGCATAGCTGATATTTCGACGCCAAGAACCTATTTCAGCACACAACCGGGGTTTACGAAAAAGCAAATTTTGGTAATTATAACCCTTTGAGCAACGATGCACTTTGCGAGCCACTCCTGCAGCCTGTTTGAGTTTATAATGTTGACCAAGACATGCCTTCATCAGAAATCTTGTTTTTCATACCTGGCGGTATTTTATATGTATAAAAAGATTGCTTTGTGTCTTTTTTTTCTATTGATTATCCCCGGCATGACTGCGAACGCGGCCAGGATTGCCATTTGCCAGTCCATGCAGCATCCGGCCCTGAAGGACGTTAGCAAGGGATTTAGGAAATATCTGAATTCGCGGCCTGGAGACTTCAAATTCAAGATATTCAAAAACCTTAACCATAATGCTTTGGATAAAAAAGAAATAAAAAAAGCCACTACCGAACTCAAGAAACCCCGCTACGACCTCATATTTTGCATAGGGACCCCGGCAGCAGTTATATGCAAAAATAAAATCGAGAATAAAAGAATTATTTTCAGCGCTGTTACCGACCCCGTACAAGCTGGCCTCGTTAACAGTCTGGAAAAGTCAGGGGGCAACCTGGCGGGCATGACCGATATGAGCCCGGTTGGGAGACAGATACAACTCATAAAGCAGATACAGCCCCAAAGCCGCTCCCTAGGGGTTGTTTACTCCAAAGACGAACAAAATTCCCGCATGATAGTGGATACTTTAGCCCAAGAATGCTCGGCAAAAAATTTCAAGTTGACCAGAATAGGGATAGAGAACAATGATAACATAACGGCTCGACTGGATGCCGTTTTGGATAATTGCGACCTCCTTTATGTCCCCACAGACAATAAGGTGGTCGCGGCTCTGGACAAAGTGATAAAGCTCTGCCTCGAACATAAAGTCCCTGTCTACTCGGGTGATCCCAATTCTGTTAACAGAGGAGCAGTGGCCGCACTTACCATAGACTATTCCCAGATGGGGCAGGAAAGCGCAAAGATGGCCCTGGATGTCCTGCATGGAGCCAATCCTGCAAATATGCCCGTTCGGGAGCTGGAAAATCTACATATCAGCCTCAACATGAAGACAGCCGACTTGCTTGACTTGGAAATACCGATTTCCCTTATTCTTGCCGCTGACGTAATCTATGAAAACCCAAACACTGACTGAATAGAAGCGCCTGCAAAAATTATATTTTTGCAGGCGCATCCTCTCAGAGAGAGTCATCACTTAACGGCCCTGTCCTTGGGAAGGAGTATTTCTTTATATATTTCGTCCGTGGCCGCGAGTATGTCAAAGGAGGGATTGAATCCGATTTCCTTGGCTACTTTAATATTCAGGCTTATTTTGGGAACGGCGTCGTCAACCATGTTAAGTTTCCTTGGCTGTTTTCCTTCAAGGATTTTTATTACCTTGTCCGCCAGGAAACGACCTCTTTTGCTGAAATCTACAGTGGAAAAGCCCATCAACGCCCCAGCGTGTACATCCTGACTGCCGTTCCGAGCAAAAGAGGGGATCTTCTTATTGCGCAAATACTTAAAGAGCTTATTAACATCACTTTTTCCCCAATCAAAACAGAGAAGGGAAGGAATAAAAAAAGCATCCACCCCCTTTTCTTCCAGCCTTTTCAACCCCTTGAGACACTCATTTGTATTTTCATTTTTAAGTATATATTCTATTATCTTAAAATCCCGCTTTTTGGCTACTTTGCGGGCACTATCCAGATTGGTATATTTCCTCCCGCTTTCAGTATCAGGATAGACAAGCCCCAACTTACTAAATCCCACTACCTGATGGAAAATCTCAAACATGCGTTTATATCTTCCCGGTACTATACGCACTGTAAAATTATCAATTCCCGAGTCTTTGTTGCTTTCTATAAAACCGGACTTTAAAGCATCCGAGACTCCCATTCCAAGAATGGGAGTCTTTTTATTGTTCTTTTCAAGCAATGCCCCGGTGGCGTCAGTGCCCATGCCAATAATTAAATCAAGATCATTTCTTTGCATAAGTGTTTGCGCCTTATTTTCCCAGGCTATTTCCCCCTTCTCCCATCCCGGACTGAATTGTGCATCCGCCGGGAACTTGACTCTGTCTAACCATCCTTGCCGCTTCAGGGCTGATTTGGTTGCATTAAGAGTCTTGTTGAATAGCCAGTAATCTCCGCCCTCAAGATAACCTATCTTGAAAAGGTCTTTCGAGGCCTCTGCCTGTACAGGCACCAAAAAAGGCACGGTAATCAAAAACAATGTAAACAATTTAGTAATAATCCGTATATATTCCATAACATCCCCCCTCTTTGAAGGTAGATTAATGCGACGCAAATGCAAAAAGTCAGGGACTGGAGTTGGATATATAGATTAAATCCAACAACTCTTTGATTTTACCTAAAACTTAAAACACAACACTTAACACTTAACACTTAAAACATAATAATAGCTGCAAAAATATATTTCTTGCATGCCCATCTTATACGATGCTCACTATGGTATCCTCACTACCATGCACCTTGTAAAATGGTCTTTGCATAACCAGAACCCCCATTAGACCCTCCGGGCCGTAAAAGCCGCTGTACTTGGAATTTACCCGGGTTTCCTTCTCTCTATTGTTTCTATCAATATAACCGGTTTTTGTGGAACATAAATGTCCCTTTTGTATAATCCAGTATTTTTTTAAAGCGAAATCCTTGCTAATCTTATCAAAAATCTCTTTTGCCTTACTCTTGGAAAGGCTCCCCGCATAGAACACTCCCTTGCTTCCCCAATTCAAGGCAAGGTCGCTTCCGGCATATTTTATATAATAATTACGCTTTTTCCTGGGCAAATCAATAAATTTGTCTATTGTTATCCAATTTCCGTCCTCGAGCTCAAAACCCTCCGGTTGAATAAGCTGTGTATAGGGAAACAGATCACGCAACTCTTCGGTAAAATATTCCCTGGTTTTTTCCCAGAAAGGGAAAATAAGAGGGATTTTCTCATCAAAAAGAATTGAAGGAGGCAAATCATGGAAGACTTCACCTTCCAAAGCCTTTTCCATACGCATCCGGAAAAAATTGTCCGACAAAAGGCCCTGAAACGCATGGGAACGAATAAAGTTGCAATTATACGGTGTTACCCCCTTATCGTAGCCGAAATACTTTAATCCGTATTGCCTTGTGGCTTGTATGAAAAATCTAATCCCGGCAGGAATGGAGGCATTGTCCATTAAATGGTGAATCAAGGGCTCATGGGGGAGACGACCTTTTAAGGCATCAGAAAAACTTTTCCCCAATCCTTGTTTAAACAATGAAGAATCCCCAGTCTGGGATCGAAAATAATCAAAGAATTGATAAACCTGCTCGTAGAGCCCCCAAGCAGAACCAGGGCACTGAATTTCCGAAATCTTCCCGGGTTCTACTTCATCAGTCCGAAAAAAAACAGGCAAGTCTTTTTTCTTTGCCAATAATTCTTTATGGAAACGATGCCCGCAATATTCCGGCAATTCATTTATAACCAGGTTTGCTATTTCCGGATCGATCTCCCTGTTTAAGCTGGCATTGAAAATATCAACACATATCTTTTGGAACCTGTTTATCTTTTCATAACGATTGAAGAATTTTTCCTTTTCCCCATCTTCCAGATTATAATATGCTGATGATATCAGGCAGCTGAACCCCACATCGGCTTTGATGCTATCATTTATATTATTGTCCAGAAAATCATAATAATTATCCATGTTTGTCTCCTCTCCCATAAATAACAAACAATAAGTACAACAAACTCAAAGCCAATATGATAGTCCCTAATACCACCATGGAAAATGTATAATTTTGCTTGGAGATGAAATAACCTACAAATAAAGGACCAATAATATTACCCAGTCTTTCCCAGAAACGGAAAACCCCCATGCCTGTTCCTGCGCCCAGTTTCTTTAGTGTTTCTGTCTCCGAAATAAGCGCAGCCTGAGAAGAAATGGAAAAAGTGTGGGCTATGCCGATACTGAGCACAATACCAACAACCATAACGCTTGAAGGTTCCATTTTGAATATCAATAGGGAAAGACCTGTGATTATCCCGCCTATGAGTACATTGTATTTCCTTAAGTATTCTTTCCCCAAGTATCTGGAAAACAAAGGACCCAGAAATACAAGTGCCAAACCATAACAAATAATTATTCTTCCGATGTTGGACTGCAGAATACCGATTGATTGTAAGTAAAGAGGGACAAAGTAATAAAGGAAACCTACTACCACCATTTTGGCGGGAATAGCCTGCAAGAAAAGAACGATACAAAATTTCCTGTCTTTAAATATTGAAAAAATGTTTTTCAATAAAAAAGTAATATTATATCCAGAACTTTGCGTACTTTCCCGGGATTCTTTATATTGTTTAAAGATTAAAATCGCAACTAAAAAGGTCAAGAAAGAAAACAAAGCACTCAAAAAGAAAACCCAGGAATATCCAGTGCGGTTAACAAGCATCCCGCCGATAACGGTCCCGCATATATCGCCACTGAAGAATGCGGCAAGAAATGAGGACATCCCCATTGCTCTTTTTTCTACACTGGTATTGGCCATAATAAAGCGCTGGCAGGACATATATACAAGGGCAAACCCAAGGCCCGTGAGACAGCGAAAAATTATCAACTGATACAAGTTTACCGACAGACCGGTAAATATATGTCCGGCAATATTGAGCAGTATGCCGAAAAGCAATGGCTTATACCAGCCCAAGCTATCAGTTACCGCACCGCCAAGGGGCATGCCCACTGCTAAAGTGAGCATGAAAAGCGATATAGGCAACGCAAGTACGACCTCCTTGGGAAGACCCATAAGCGGCTGATACAGACTGTCTATGTACATGGGGAGAAAAGAGAGGCAAAAACCATCGGCCATAATAAACAGGAAAACCAACGGTCTTATGAATTCATAGTTGATTGTCCTGGGCAATGATGCCGCCTTTGCCTCTCCCTCGCCGGGCGAGGCAAAGGAATTTAGCTTTTGTAGATAGTACTGGACCTGCCCTTGTAGCCTCGTAAGCAACTCGGAGATCCTTCCCAGGTTATCCTTATTTATCTTTTTCCCAATTGTTCCACTGCCTGCGGTGCTCTTTTCCTTTTTCAAAAGGTCTTCAATAAATGCTTGCTCTTTTTGGGCCCTGGAATCAATGCTTTTTTTAATTTTGGGGAAATATCTCTTTTGGGTAGAAATCGGAGTAAGTTTGTGCTTCAGGCTGTGTATATGCTGGTTGAATCTGACTACTACGGTTGTAAGTTCATCCATGAACACAAAACTGTGCAAGGGCATGGGGGTATAATTTTGTATTGAATAGTGTATGTTTTGGGAAATCCTGTTTAAAGGTGAACTGACCTCATAAGCTACAAAAAAGCCCAAAAGTTCAAAGGTAACCAGTAGGGAAGTCAATATCACCGTAATCATGTCCAGTAGGACTTCATTGGATTTGCTTAATATTTCCTCCGGGGCTATGTGCAGATTTATGAATCCTTTCCGGACATCACTTTCCGGATCCAGGATAGGGACGCTGACATTGGTATCCGCGGGGGTCAACTCGGAATTTTGAATCGCTTTAACAGTCTCGATCTTTTTTAAAAAAGACTTGCGCTCTCCCCGTTCAAATTTCTCCATGCTGTTTTGATCTGCAAAATAAAGCACATTACCCAGATTGTCCGTAATCTCTATAAATTTCAATTCCGGCCCGGAATGCAAAATCCTATGTAGGGTATCCTCCATTCTGGTTAAGTCCGTTAAAGGGATTCCAATGCTTAAAACCCTTTCCACATCACTTTTGAGATAGAGGGCAAGCTTTTCGTACTTAGTATTTAGTGTTTCTATGTAGCTTTTTTGAAATTTTTCCACATTCTTAAGGGAAAATCCGACCTGCCCGAGGACAATTATGACCACGGCAATAATAAATACTTTTATTCGGAGATTCATTCTAAAATCCATCTACAATCCCAGCTATCAAAATTGAGTAAACGCTTTTTGATTACAGACCTCTTCCATTTCCTGGACAAATTGGCAAAATAAAGTAATCGTTTCTCTCAGATGACGATTTTCCTCAATGATTACTTGCAGGGCATATATCTCTGAGTGATTTGCACTGGCACGCAGGGATTGCATCTCTTCTTCAATCTGGGCCTCTTTGTGCATGAGTTCGTCGGCTATCTCCAAAAACGCCTGGTGCTCGTTTTTAAAATTATCTATATCTTGGACAATATGGGTATACTCTTCAACAAAATATCCTATTTGCGTTTTTAGCATCTCTATTTCGTTTTTAATTCTTTCCATACTTATATTGGCGATGTACTCCCCCTGACTTCTCTGGACAATAACATTCTCACTATCAGACTCCTTTTCCGGTAATTTTTTCTGCTCACGCTCATTTCCCTTGCCGGATCCTCTATAGCCCTGCCATTCAAATAGCCCTGAAATAGCGGAAAAATCCTTCCTTAAAGGTTTAAATATCAATATAGCCAGGAAAAAGACCAAACAAAAGGAGGTTATCAATACAACCGGCCACAGTATGTTCAAATTGCTTATGACCATGTTTTCCATTTTTGCCAGAATAACTTTTTCCGGCAGTGCCAGATACAACCGGCCAACGATCTTGTCCGTACCGGACTTTAGGGGAATGATGGTCAGATAATTGTCCCGGAGTAAAATTGTCTTTGTACTAGCAACATTCGCTACTTTCTTTTTTTTAAAGTCTACGGAAGGCCTCGGTCCAGCCCCCTCTTTTTTAAATTCATATAAAACCTCACCATCTTTACCCTCAATCCAAATCCGGGAAATATGTTCATTTTTACTGGCTGTTTTTTGAAAAAGTTTTTCCATACCCTGAAACTTGTCCAGCGGTTTGCCAAAATTGAGAGATTGTTCAATCTTTCTTTTTAGAGTATTTCCCGCCATTTCGTATGTGGAAATTAAGGAATCTACATAATTGCTTTCGAAAGACAAAATGCTCAATACAGAATTCAAGACAAGAGTAATAATCAGGATGGATAAAGTTACCAAAAATATTTTTGCTTTGAAATTCATTTAACAGTGCCTGCAGTTTTGATGCTCCAATGAGGAAGGGAATGGACTTTTTCGAATACTTTATCCGATAGATGGATGCAAAAAAAAGCCCCAGTACCCCTTTGCACCTGCGCCTGCAAAAAATATGTTTTTGCAGGCAGTTTTAAGTGTTAAGTTTTAAAGGTCACGTAAAATCGGGTCCTTGCAGAATTTAGTCTGTATATTTAATCCCAGCCTTCGACTTTTTGCAGTTGCGTCTTTGCAATCATAAAATGGACATCGACGTTTGATGTGGATTTCATCCGCTCTGTGGGAGAAGCCCGACCAAAACCATCATTGTCCATCAGACCCGGCCATGTTGCCTTCGTAGCGCAGCATAAGCATGGTCATATCGTCTGACTGCGGGGCTTTTCCAGTAAACTCTTTAACCTGCGAAACCACACAGTCGATCACCTCTGCCGCCCCGGCTTTTTCCATACCTTGGAGAAAAGCGAACAAACGTGAATCGGAGTACATGTTATTATTCAGATCCATGGCCTCGGTTATGCCGTCTGTATACAGGAATATGCCCTCCCCCGTGTCCAGGCTGATCTCGAATTCCTTGTAGGCGATATCTCCCATTGCTCCGGCTACAGGTCCGCTTATTCCCTGGAGATAGTAGGCTCCGGAGTCCCGTCCGAGTATAATCGGGGGGTTATGTCCGGCATTTGCATAAGTGATTACTCCCGTCCTTATGTTCAACACCCCCACAAACAGGGTTACAAACATGCAGTTGGGGTTGTCCTGACTGAGGTCATTGTTCACTTTCTCCATAATCCGGGAAGGAGAGCTGTCGATCTCCGAATAACTCTTGATCAAGGTCTTGGCGATAGCCATGAACAGGGCGGCAGGTGCCCCCTTGTCCGAAACATCCCCGATGGTTATACACAAAAGGTCTTCATCCAGAAAATAAAAATCATAAAAGTCACCGCCTACTTCCTTTGCCGGCTCAATAGATGCAAAGAGTTCAAACTCCTTCCTTTCCGGAAATGGGGGAAAAATCTTGGGCAGGATCCCCAGCTGGATGTCCCGGGCCACATTCAACTCGCCCTGAATCCTCTCCTTGGTGGCGGTAGTCTCCATAAGCGCCCGGATATTTTCCCTGAGCCTGGAATGCATATGCAAAAACGACTCCGCCAGAGCGCCCACCTCGTCTTTGTGCTTTTGCGGCAGGTCGCTAATCGGCAATTCCATTCCCTCCGGGGCGGTGAAGTCCTGATCAGGCACATCCTTCACATATGCGGTAAGTTGCTGCAACGGTTTGGAAATCCTGCGCACGAACCATACAGCCAAAACGAGTCCGAAGACAAAGACCGAGCATACAACCAGACTCTGGCGAGCTACCAGACTCCGGGCCGGCTGTTTTATCTCTTTAACCGGGATCGAGGCAGTTACATACCAATTCAGGGACTTAAAATAGGTTGTATGAAAATTGAATTTTTGCTTGTCCAACTCAATCTTCAAGGGCTCTTTATCTTGCGTGGAATGAGCAAGCCGCTGGAGGAGATCTTCGGTTAAATCCTCCGCACTTATGGAGCCCTTTTGGGGTTCAATGACGATTTCGAGCTGTTTGTTGAACAAAAACAATGTCCCGCTTTTGGCCATACTGATTTTGCTGAAAGTATTTTTAAGGCTCTCCTTTAAAGACTCCAGTTTTTTCCGGGACTCCGCTTCTATATCAGATATATCTACAAGCGCCCCCACCACCCAATCCCATTTTTCGAAAGAGCTAAAATATCCGAATTGTTTGGCGGAGTTCTGTTCTTTCCTGCCCAAGGAAAAGACTGCGTACTTGCCAGAAGATACCAGGTCCTGGGATTTTACGATTTCCAGAATGGATCTATCCTTGATATCCTTGATCTTGGAAATGTCTTTTCCAAGCAGGCTGTGGTCCTGGTAATATAGTACCCTGTTATCCGGACCAGCAATAAATGCCTTGGCAAATTTCCCGTTCGTTTTTTTAATCCACTGCAAAGCCTTTTTACGGCTGTTTGGCCCTTCATAGTCAGCAATATGTCCGATTCCGGACATAAGGATATCCGAATAATTCCTGAGTTGGGATTTTCTCTGACGCACTGTACCAATCTTGTCTTCAAGGAGATTGGAATATTCCTCTTCCAAGTTTAACCGGACTAGATGGAAAATGTTCTGGGCTGCGCTTTTTTCTGTCTTCAGCATGGCCTGGCCTACGTCTCGCATGGTGAAGTAGATTATTATGCTGGCATTCAAGGCCAAAATAAAAAAAATCATTAGAATGAGTTTTGAGTGCAGCTTCTTAAACATATAGATGCTCGGTGTACCGGATACGCCTGCAAAAAATATATTTTTGCAGATAGTTTTAAGTGTTAAGTGTCAGGCTTAAAATCCCATTTAAAACCAAATAGTTGCAAAATTTAATCTTTACATCCAACTCCAAGCCTTGGACTTTTTACAGTTGCGTCATTCCTGGTTATATTCTTAAAAATAGCAGATTTTCATCCGAATTAATAATACCCTGAGGCATCTGCAAAAAGTCGAATACTGGAGTTAAACGCACAGATTAAACTTTA
>CAYNNQ010000044.1:0-17784 GCA_964398785.1 uncultured Desulfovibrionales bacterium
TTCCCATTCAGCTCAGAGTAGACGCACTGGGAATGCTTTTTGCCATTGTGGCCTCATTCCTATGGATTTTCACTAGCGTATATTCCATAGGCTACATGCGCGGTTTGAAGGAACATGGTCAAACCAGGTTTTACGTCTTTTTCGCTCTGGCTCTCTCCAGTACCATAGGAGCGGCCTTTTCCGCGAACCTGTTCACACTGTATCTCTTTTACGAGATGCTTTCCCTGGCCACCTATCCCCTGGTTACCCATCATCAGGACCAAGAGGCAAAGATATCCGGGCGCAGGTATCTGACCTTTATCCTGGGAACCTCCATAGGCCTGGTTCTTCCGGCCATGCTCATATGTTACCATTTCGCGGGTACCCTGGATTTCACCACGGCGGGCATAATGGCAGGACAAGCCCCGACACCCGTACTTATCACCCTATTCTTTATCTTTATATTCGGCTTTGCCAAGGCGGCCATAATGCCCTTCCATTCCTGGCTACCCGCGGCCATGGTGGCGCCTACTCCTGTAAGCGCACTCTTGCATGCCGTGGCCGTGGTCAAGGTAGGAGTTTTTAGTATAATCCGAATCGTTACCGGAATTTTCGGAGTCGACTTGCTCCACAATCTACAAGTCGGTCCGGCCCTGGCTACTATTGCCTCCATAACCATAATCGCTGGCTCTCTTATAGCACTTTCCCAGGACGAACTAAAAAGAAGGCTGGCCTTTTCCACAATAAGTCAACTTTCATACATTGTCCTCGGAGTCGCTTTGCTTTCCCCGCATGGCATGCTGGGAGGAATCATACATATTGCCATGCACGCCTTCGGCAAGATCACGCTGTTTTTCTGCGCCGGGGCGATAATGGTGGCCACAGGCAAAAAATATATAAGTCAAATGTCTGGCTTGGGACGAGCCATGCCCATTACTTTCTTTGCTTTTTTTATTGGGTCACTGAGCGTTATAGGTCTGCCTCCAACCGGCGGATTTTTCAGCAAATGGAACCTCCTTTTGGGTGCTGTGGAATCAAATCAATTCATTTTCATGGTTGTTCTGCTAGGCAGTTCCTTTCTGAACGCGATTTATTTCCTGCCTATTGTTTTTCGCGGATTTTTCAGACCTTCCCCGGAAGGCCAGGAAAATTCCGAATTTGGGGAAGCCCCTTTTTGCTGCGTCATACCATTGGGTATCACAGCGGGGATTTCCATACTGCTGTTTTTCTATCCGGACATATTTTTAAACCTAACTTCTTTGGCCCTTGGTCAGTAGGTGATTAAAACATGAGTAAAAAGCATTACAACAAGAGCGCTCAAACTGACTGGTTGGAAAGGCCGAGTACACTGCGTATGCTTTGGATACTTTTGTATGCTTCATGCGCACTGACTGTTATTCTGGAACTTTTCACCCACAAAAAGGCCCATTTCGGGTTCGACGGTTTCTTCGGATTCTATGCCCTGTTGGGATTTATATCTTGTGCTTTGCTTATCCTTATTTCCAAACTGGGCGGAATATTCTTGAAGCGTAAAGAAAACTACTATCAAAAGGATTAGAAAAAATGCCTGGCTTTCCACCTGCGTGGCTTCTTTTGCTCGGTGCATTATTGGTCCCCTATTTTAGCGGCAAATACCGGAACTGGTATGTGATATTGCTCACCGGAGCATCCTTACTCGCCGTAACCATGCTTGAACCGGGCTCCTCGTGGATAGTTCACTTTTTCGGGTTCGATCTGACCCTTCTTCGGGTAGACAAATTAAGCAAGCTCTTCGGCATTATTTTTACTCTCTACGCACTGGTGGCATCAGTTTATTCCTATTATCTACGTGATGGGCAACAACATGTCTCCGCTCTATTCTATATAGGGAGCGCCCTGGGTGTAGTATTTTCCGGTGACCTCATAAGCCTCTATTTCTACTGGGAAATAATGGCCGTGGCCTCTGTTATGCTCATCCTGGCCCGAAAAGACAAAATATCCTATGCGGCCGGATGCCGTTATGTACTAGTCCATATTGTAGGCGGTTTATGCCTGTTAGCCGGAATACTCATGCACATAAACGCCACCGGAAGCGTAGAATTTTCGGCTTTCACCGTACAAAATACAGCCACCTATCTTATGCTGATTGGTATTCTGGTAAATGCCGCTGCTCCACCTTTGTCGGCCTGGCTCCCGGATGCTTATCCGGAATCAACTGTAACCGGGAGTGTGGTCTTGAGCGCTTTTACCACCAAAACAGCGGTCTACACCCTAATAAGGGGGTTTCCCGGATGGGAGATACTTATAGTTGTGGGGTGCGTAATGGCCCTGTACGGAATCTTCTATGCCCTTTTGGAAAACGATATGCGCCGCATACTGGCCTATTCCATAATCAATCAGGTGGGCTTCATGGTTACCGGAGTTGGTATAGGCACAGCCATGGCACTCAATGGAGCGGCGGCACACGCCTTTGCCCATATCATCTATAAAGGACTCTTGTTCATGTCCGCCGGAGCTGTCCTGTACATGACCGGACGCAGCAAATGTACGGATTTAGGGGGACTTTACAAGACCATGCCCTGGACCATGTTGTTGGGCACAGTCGGGGCACTGGCCATATCCGCTTTTCCCTTAACCAGCGGTTTTACCACTAAGTCTTTAATAATAGAGGGGGCTGTTCATGAACATCTTGTCTGGGCCTGGATGGTCTTGGAAGTTGCTTCCGCCGGCGTCTTTCTGCACGCTGGAATAAAATTCCCCTATTTCGTGTTTTTTGCCAAGGACAAGGGATTGCGGCCAGGTGAAACCAATTGGACCATGCTCATTGCCATGGGCATTCTGGCCTTTTTCTGCATCTTTCTTGGAATTTACCCCGAGCCGCTATATGCCCTTCTTCCCTATTCCATGGAGTCATATCATGCTTACACAGCCTCACATGTGGTAACCCAACTACAGCTGCTTATGTTCTCGGCCCTTGTCTTCTTTCTCTTCCTCCCCATGCTCAAGAGGACCGAAACCATTTCCTTGGATACGGACTGGTTCTATCGCAAAGGTGGCAAAATAGCCTACGTTTTCTTTGATAAAGTAGGCAACGGAATCAATATCATCTGTGAACGGATCATCATGGCTTTTGTACGGGCAATGACCAAGTTCTTTACCGACGCTCCGGGAAAGTTGGCTGTCTATCTAATGGTTAACTTCTGGCTTATGCAGGAAGGCAAAAAAAGCCTGGAACTGAAAAAAAGAAGGCTATATACGGATATTGTCCAGGGAACACTCCCAGTGGGACTGGGCGCAGCCTTCTCAACATTGTTTATCGGACTCGTCTATATCTTGAGTTGAATCTTTACAGCTTGTGAACTGTAAGCACCTGAAAAAAACGAAAAAGGGCAAAATAAATGGTGGACAAACATGAACTGCGCAGGATCTCATTAATCCGGGACATGCCGGATGACATGCTGGAACTCCTCGGGAAAATAGGGGAACTGAAAATTTTCAGCGACGGCGCCCTCTTATTCAATGAAGGGGAATCCCTTGAACAATGCTATATGCTCTTAAGTGGCACGGTTCTTTTGGAAGTCCATCCAGTATCAGACTTAATCATCACCCTGGACAACCTGGAACCGGGAACATGTTTTGGACTAAACAGTCTCATCCCCGGAAGCACCACCCAAAATAGCGCGGTTTGCGCCCAAAGCTGCGAACTTTTCTGTCTACCCGCCCATAAGTTGAATGGGCTCTTTACTGAACATAACGATCTCGGATACCAATTCATGTACAGAATCATGCGGACCTTCAAGGAAAGAATGGAACACCGTACACAACTCTTCTTGCGGGCTCTACGCAACCACCCGGAACTGCAAGGGCTTTTTTCGGATTGACATCCTCCCCTTCCCCTGCCCGCCACAGGGGAACAGGGAAAAAATATCTTGCGATACAAAAAGATAGAAATTTTCACGCCTTCACCCCCGGGATATCCGCCCATCTGGTGGTGAACTGCGGGGACATCTTGTCTCTGCGCATCTCCCAGTTTTTCCTCAAGCCGGAACTGGCATACTGCAAAGTATCCTTACCGTACTTGGCGTTGACCCTGTCCATGACCGACATCACGGCCCTGGAGCTCTTATGGCGCTGAATATCAGCCTCCCACAATGTAAGCTGCCTGGCCCCGACCGGTTTCAGATCAGTCAATAGTACCCCTGCCTTTTTAAAGGCATAACCCTCTTTATACATTCTTTTCAGGAGATTGATGGCCGTTTCAAGTAAAGGCTGGGTATGGTTCGTGGCTGTTGGCAGACAAAAGGACAGACAAGGGAAATACTGCGGCTTGTCCTGGAAGCGATCGGTATGCAGAAACACGTGCAATGTCCCTGCTACCTGTCCATTTGAACGGAGACGGTGGGCGGCACTGTGCACATGCATACTTATAGCTTCACGCAGATCATCCAGATCCGTAACATATCGGCCAAAAGACCGGGACCGGAGCAGGTTTTTTGCCGGCTGAGGCCGGCTTTCCAGTTCAAAACAGGTCTCTTCCCTTAATTCCAGAACAGTCCGCAGGCCGTTTATGGTCAGATTTTTTTCAATCCAAAACTGATCGGCGTTTTTCAAGTCATAGCCGCTGTTAATACCGATTGTTTGCAATTTATTTGCATATTTGGGGCCAATGCCCCAAATATCTTCCACGAGCACGGACTTTAAAAGACGGTCCTTATCCTGGCGATCTATGTTTAGGACCCCATTAAACTCTGGGATAGTCTTGGCCAACTTATTTGCCGCCTTGGCCAATGTCTTGGTCCGTGCCAGGCCAATGGACACGGGGATCCCGGTTCTTTTCTTTACTTCCCTTCTTATGAAACGGGCATGATCTTCCAGGTCCAAGCGCCAATTCCCGGGAAAGAAGAGAAAAGCCTCGTCATGGGAATAGATCTCAATGTCCGGGGCAAAGGAGGACAAAACATTCATAACCCGGTCGGACATATCCGAGTACAGGGCATAGTTGGAGGAGAATATCTTTACCCCGTGCCGATTAAAGAAATTTTTCCATTTAAAGGCCGGAGCCCCCATGGGCAAGCCCAGGGCCTTTACCTCGTTGGATCTGGCAACCACGCAGCCGTCGTTGTTGGAGAGGACAACTACCGGCTTGCCTTCCAAATGAGGTTGGAACACGCGCTCACAGGAGACATAGAAATTATTGCAGTCCACCAGGGCAAATAGAAACTGCTTAGGGCTGGACCGGATGCAGGACATAGACCACCTTCCCCCAAATCCGGGCTTCTCCATATTCATCTTCCACTCCCCCAGACCGTTCGGAACAGAGGCGAATCTGCCCCTTATCATGCAGCACTTGTCGCAGGACCATTTCTCCATCAATCACGGCTACTACCAAACAACCACTGCTGGTTTCAGCTGATTTATCCACGACAAGGACATCTCCGGGGTATATGCCTCCACCGAGGGTAGTCTTTTCCTCGGCCCGCAGAAAAAATGTGGAGGCCGGGTTGGTCTCCAGCAGGGAGTCCAGACTCAGGCGCTTCCCCCGGAAATCTCCACCGGCAGCGGAAAATCCTGTGGTACTGTGCGAGGGAAGATTGGGATGGGCACTATTCATTGGGCTATCCAGGGCTGTTTTAATAAAGATCGCGCCATATGCCGATAACTCGACCGATAAGGCGCATTGTATCCAGCTCATCACCACTCAAGACTATGGGCGAGTACCTGGGGTTGGTACTGAGGATAACCAGCTCATTTGGGCGCTTGTCCAGCTGCTTGACCATGATGGTGTCTTCCAGACCCAGCGCGTATGTGCCGCCGGAATAGATCTCCTGCTTGGACTGATCTATAAGCACATAATCCCCCTCATGGATAGAGGGCTCCATGCTGTCCCCGATTACCTGCATAAGAACCATGTCCCGGGATCGCCCTTTCTTTTGCAGCCACCCGCTGCGAAAAGCCATGTGGCCCTGAACCCCGGAATCCACGACATGAGATCCCCCTCCGGCTCCCAGTCTGGCGGCGACCACAGGCACTTGGACAAATCTATCCAGGCTGGACCGACCTTCCCGGAGCCAATCCGGATCAACATTGAAATTTTCATTAATAGCGGCTATCCACTGTTCCGGTACCCGCCCCCTGTTTTTGGCTTGGGTAATGGTGGAACGAGTAATATTCAGCACTTCCGCTAGCTCTGATTGGGATTGGATACCAGTGGATTGGGCCACGCGGTGCATAAATGACTGGAAATCAACAGATGCCATTAGCCCCTCCTTGTTTATCTAAATATAAACAAAATAAAGGCGGAGATCAACATTTTTTATGCTAGAGAATCAAAAAAAGCCCCAACCCAAGGATCGCTACGGGGAAACGAAGCCAAGGATGGGGCTATGCTAATATTCTACAGGGCTATATATTACTAGGAAAAATTCTGCTTACTATTTGCTTACCTCTTAAAACGATTTTCCAAAGGGGCACCCAAAAGCCCTTTAGCCATGGTGCCCCCGCCAGGACTCGAACCTGGGCTATCCGGGATTAGGAATCCCGTGCTCTATCCTGCTGAGCTACGGGGGCAAAGGGAAAATCTTGTATTCGTATTCACGGGTTCCTGTCAAGGAAATATACAGATATAAACTCTTTTCCACCGGTTATTCCCTGGACAGGCGGGATAATTCATAAACAAGGGGCCAAATTACTCCACCTCTCGCGGCGGATTGGACAATCTACCCGGCAAGGAAAGACAAATACGTTTTTTGTCCTCCTCCCAAAAGAGCTCTGCCTGCAAGGCTTCCTTTAATTCAAGCATGGCAGGCTCCGGAAATTCCATTTGGATGTCTCCAACGCCGGAGATATGGAAACATGCTCCTTGTGCCTCTGGCCGGACACTAACTGCAAGTGACTTGTCTTTATCCACATGATCCAAAGAAAAAAGAATACATCTGTAAAGCAAAAGCTCCAGGAAAAAGGGATCGGTTTTTATCTGTACCGAAGTTATTTCCCCGCAATCCAAAGAGGACTCCCGTATAGAGGCAAAACGTTCACACAAAGAAACCATGAATTCGACCATTTCTTTCCCGTCCACCTCACGTACGGATTCATCCACACTGTGGGCAAAGGAATTCATTCTCTTTATTATTCCGTTTCCCCGTCTTATCTGCTCTAAGACCCTGGTACACAGCTTTCGGGTATACTCCAGATCCAACTCCTCTTTTTCTTCCAGGGACATTTCCACCAAATCATCCAGCAAACCAGCGGTTTCATATACCGTGGCCAACACATTTTTTAGTTCATGGGAAATAGAAGCATTTATCTGACCAAAAAATACCAGTCCATCCGCACCAAGCTTTTTCATGCCTGAGTCCATAGCCGCCTCCAACAGTTAGGTGTTCTCGAAACCCACGGCTTCATGCAATTTCTTGAGTAAAAGATCTATACTCACCGGTTTGACTAAATAAAATTCCCCTTCGGACGACCCCCGTTCATAATCCCTTTGAGATCCGTGTCCAGTAATGAAGATAAACCGCATTCCCGGGACTTTCTCCTCCATTTGCTTTTTTAGTTCCAACCCGCTCACATTGGGCATTTTTACATCCAAGACAGCGACATCAAACCCTTTTTCCACCTTTTCCAAAGCCTGGTTAGCGGAAGTCGACCATTCCGCCTGGATACCGCGCATCTCCAAACGCTCGCAAAGGGTACAAACCAATTCTTTCTCATCATCCACCAAAAGAACCTTCATCCTGGCCCTCCATTTTTACCGGCAGCTTTATATTGAATGCCGTTCCCTCATTTACTTCGCTTTGCACGTAAACTTTGCCTCCCAGCTTTTTAACCAAACCGTAGGTGATAGACAATCCCAGACCGGTCCCGCCTTTCTTTTTCCTTGTGGAATAAAAAGGTTCGAAAATCTTTTTGATATCCTCTTTAGGAATACCGCACCCAGTATCCTCTACCCGGATCTCCACCCAATCATCCTCCCCAGCGCTGGCCTGTACAATCAACCGTCCATCCTGCCCAATGGCCTGGTATGCATTGTTTACCAGATTCATAAACACCTGCTCCAATTGCCCGCGGTCGGTGACGATATTGGGAACATCCTCGCTTATATCCACTTCCTGGACAATATTCCGGTATTCGCTTTCCTTTTTAAAGAAATCCAAAACTTCGTGCACCAGCTTGTATAAATCCACCTCCTGCACTTCCACTTCCAAATGCCGGGCAAAGCCGAGTAACTGTTTAGTGATCGCTCCACTACGGTCCACTGAAGAAATAATCTCATCCACTATTTCTACAACCCGCGGGTCCACTTGGTTCTCTTTACGCCAAGTTAATATATCCTTGAGCAGTCCCGCCTTTTCATTGATGACCGCCAGGGGGTTGTTTATCTCATGGGCCACACCGGCCGCCAGCCTGCCGATGGAGGCCAGGCGGTTGGTATGTTCTACCTGATGCAAAGTCCCCATTCTGGTCTGGTCCGCATAAAAGACCTTGTTTACCATATAAGTGGAGATGCCCAATATAACCAATATAATCAGCAATATGCTGACCAGAAAAAACCAATAAAGCTCCTGGCGCAAGGTCGTCCAGGTGTGCATGATCTTATCCAGGGGACGCACTATTTCCAGTATATACGGGGAATCCGCAATGTAGGCATAACTGACCAAGACTTTCTTCCCCCGGACATCCCTGGCCTCAAAGGACTGAGTATGCTTGGAAAACTCCGGAACCGGCAAATCAATCTTGTCCAGGACCTGCCCATAGAACTTTGAAGGAGTCTGAAGCACCCCATCCTGATTGATAATGAAAGCATCACTGCTATCGCTCAATTCCAGGCCGGTAATGATATTAATGAGTTTCTTGATATCCAGAGTCCCCCGCAGAATAAAAGTGTCCCCGTTGGATCTATGCCCTTTTATGGCTACAATCATATGGGGGACGTTGCGGTAGCCCAAAAAAACATCACTTATATACACCCCGTTTTTCACCGTCTTCTTGAACCAGTCCTTCTCGCTATAATTCTTGCCGCGTAATTCAAAGGGTCCGGCGTAAGCGACCTGCTCACCGTTGGGCAAAAGCACGCCAACGTCAACAAAACCGCCAAATCCCACCTTCAAACTATCCAGCATGTCTTCCAGCTTATCCCGATCGTTTAGGGAAGAAAAATCGGTTTCCTGGACAATAAAACTCAAGGCGTCCATCCGCTCCTGTATAAAATAAGTCAGTGTTCTTCGAGTATTGGAGGTCTGCCGCACCGTTCTAAGGACACTTTCCGATTTGATCGTCTTTTTGCCCAACTGAAAATCCACTACGAAAAGAACACTTAGGGGAACCAGAGATACAGCAAAAAGCATTAGCACGGACAGGACCCATATTCGACGATAATTAAAAAGCGGTTCATAAGTCTGGGATTCAATCTTAAAGTCCCAAAAATCAGGGCGTAACCAGGACAATATACCCTTTATATCCATTTTTTGCTACTCCATTCCTTCCTCGGCTTTATGCAGTATCTTTGCTAATTCCCGAATGTCCGTCGGCTTGTTCAGATAGTCGAATGCCCCCAAACGAATGCATTCTTCCCTGTCCTTTTCACTCCCGTGGCCTGTAAGTACAACCACTGCAATATGCGGATAATTCCGGTTTACCTCCCGCAAGACTTCCACCCCGTCAATCCCTGGCATTCGAAGATCCAAAACCATCATGTCCAACGTTTCACTTTGCAACAGAGACAGAGCAGACTCCCCGTCATAGGAAACCCGCGTGGAGAATCCTCTGATCTCCAGCCTTTCCGCCAAAGTGTCCACCAAGTCACTTTCGTCGTCGACCAAAAGAACCTTTTTTTTACTCATACCCTACCTCATTCTTGACATTCTTTTCACAAGCCAATAAAAAAAGTTCGGCTGTTACAAAAAGCAACTTAAAGTTACAAAAAAGAACCTAAAAAGTAAAGGACGGTGACCATGAAAAAAGCAACACTTGGATCAGCCCTGGCCGGTGCCGGTGCTGCTGTCCTCTCTTCTCCCGTTGCGGTAATGGCTGCTGAAGATGCCGCAGCAGGGGGAGGAGCAACCAAGCCGTGGTGGTTTTGGCCCCTTGTTCTGTTGGTATTCTGTTTTATTCTGGGGATTGTGGCCGTGCTCGCCGGGGTCGGCGGCGGAGTCCTGTATGTCCCTCTTGTAAGTGGCTTTTTCCCCTTCCATATCGACTTTGTCCGTGGAGCCGGGCTGATGGTCGCTTTAGCCGGGGCTCTAGCCGCCGGACCCGGATTGCTACGCCGAAATCTAGCCAGTCTTAGACTAGCTATACCGGTAGCCCTGGTAGCGTCAACGTGCTCAATAGCCGGAGCTATGTTGGGCATTTACCTCTCTCAATTGAACCCGGATCTGGTACAGGTTTTACTCGGTGTAACCATTGTGGGTATAGCAGCTTTGCTTACCTTTTCCAAGAACTCTGAACTGCCCATTGTTACCAAACAGGATGCCATAGGACATGCTCTGGGTATGCGCGGGGCTTTTCAGGACCAAAGTTCGGGACAGATAATTGAATGGAAGACCCATCGTACCCTTCTTGGTCTTATCATGTTCGTGTTCATTGGATTGCTGGCCGGTATGTTTGGACTGGGCGCCGGATGGGCCAACGTACCGGTGCTTAATCTGGTTATGGGTGCACCCTTGAAGATTTCCGTGGCCACTAGTAAATTTCTCTTGTCCATAACCGACACCTCCGCAGCCTGGATTTATATGAACAAGGGGTGCGTAATCCCGCTTATGGCCATCCCTTCCATTATCGGGCTCATGCTCGGATCTCTGGTCGGAGTTAAGCTCTTGGCCAAGACCAAGCCGAAAGTAGTCCGGATTATTGTTATCGTAGTCCTACTCTTTGCTGGACTCAAGGCTATGGACAAAGGCCTGGGACTCGGACTCTTGGGTTAAACATTAGGAGGTAAATATGAGTGCTGAAGAGACAAAAAAAGAAAAAATAACTCCCCGCAAGGAACAAATCACATATGCCAACGTCCTGGCGATAGGTTCCTGGCTGGGAATCGGGATCATGACTGTGTCCTACATACTGTATGTCACCGGTATTATGCCCCCTCAAATAGATGTTAACCTTGTCGCCCAAAACTGGGACAAGGGAGTTAATGAATTCATGAAAATCACGGGGGCCCCAGATGGCTGGAAATGGCTTTTCCTCTTGAACACAGGTGACTACTTGAACTTCATAGGTATTGCCCTTCTTGCCCTGTTGACTATTCTTTGTTATCTAATCTTACTCAAAGGCTACATAGCACGGAAAAACTACACGTTTGCTGTTATCTGCATTCTGGAAGTCATCGTGCTCAGTCTGGCTGCTTCCGGTATCCTCGGTACCGGAGGACATTAAAAGAGGAATTTTCAACCCGGGAGTAGATTATGAACAAAAAGCTGAAAATTCTTTTGGTGGATGATGAACAGGAATTCTTGAATTCCATCTCCGAACGGGTCAAAATAAAAGGCTTTGAGCCTGTTCTGGCCAACAGTGGCGAGGAAGCACTGAAAATCCTGGAATCGGAAAAATTCCACGCTGCGGTAATTGACCTCAAGATGCCCGGCATGGACGGATTGGAGACTATAAAGCAAATCCGCAAAATAGATCCTTCACTGCATACTATCCTTTTGACCGGATACGGAAGTGAAAAGGTGGAAGAAGCCACGGGAGCCATGGACTCCGCTTATTTTGAAAAGGGAGAGATGGATAACTTTTGGGGCTATCTGAGAAAAGTGGCCAACAAGCTGGAGAACTCCATGGCCGCGGCTGGCATGGCCACACATGGAGACTTGGACGATGCCTCAAATATAGAAAAAGGCGACAGCGAAAAGAAAAAGAAATGATTTAACCTTTTTGCTTTTAAATCTCATAAAAAAACCCCGGATAACCGGGGTTTTTTTTAGTCCCGAAGATAACTGAGACGAAGTCCAGAGCCTTTCTTGATTGCTAATCTTCCCCCAGCGTTTTTTTGCAAAAATCCACAGCCAGCCTTTTGCCTTTTAACGCCCCGGCTTTGGGGTCCCGGGAAAATACTTGCTGATACATGTAGCCATGCAGCATAAAAGAGATAACCTGGGCAGTATCTTTGGGATTCAGGTCTGTAAACCGACCTTCCTGTACTCCCTTGTCAATAGACTCCTCAAGCTTGGTATTGACCATTTTCTTTTGCTCCGCAAATATAGCTTTGCACGGAATATCCTTTTCCCCTATCAAGAAAGGACAGACCCGGGTGATGATCTGTGCCTCCAAGGGATATTTGCGGATAAAATCGGCATGAGCCTTGAAAATAGCCTCCACAACCTCCAGAGGTTCATCCACTTTTTCCAAAGCTTCTTCCAGCATATCCTTATACAGATCGTAAATCCGGTGCATGATCTTGACCAGAAGATCGTGCTTGGACTTGAAATGGCGGTAAAGATTGCCCTCAGACAGCCCGGCTTCCACCGCGATCTGGGCCGTAGTCGCTCCCCGGTAACCGTGCCGAATAAAAACCCTCTGGGCCGCATCAATGTAATTTCCCTTAACCAACTTGTTTTTTTCGCGCCGCTTTCCCATAAAGCACCTCATTTTTCCCTGTATGGATTTTTTATACTTATAATATTTTTAACCAATTCTTTTGAGAATGTCATCTCTTTTTCCTCAAAAATTCAACATAAATTCTATAGGCGGCAATAATCACAAATAAACGGTAAATAACTACACACATATAGTATCTCCCCACTAATAACCCGACTAATCAGAGGCATCTGCAAAAAGCCATAGTCCGGAGTTAAATGGACAGGTGGGATTCTGCAAACCTTTGATTTTAATTTACAACTTAAAACTGCCTGAAAAAACATTCCTTTTTAGGCGCATGTAATCAACAAAGCAAAAACGACTGGTACCAAGCAACATGTTGACATACTTTCCGGACAAACTTAATAATACTTTTTTGTACAAAAGGTGCTTTAAGTAAAATCAAAACAATCTTTATGACATTGGGGGCTTTATGTCCGCCTGTACTTTTTCGGAAAAAACTATCCAGGATACTATTTCATTCCATGGCCACTCCTGCCCGGGGCTGGCAATCGGAATCCGGGCAGCCGAGATAAGTGCGAATGAATTGGGAACTGCTTACGATGAAGAAGTGGTTTGTATCACTGAAACAGACATGTGCGCAGTGGACGCCATCCAGTTCCTCACTGGGTGTACTTATGGAAAAGGAAATCTTATTCACTGGGATATTGGGAAAAACGCATTTTCCTTTTATAACCGTGACCACGGTAAAAGCCTGCGTATACTGTGCCAAGATATCGACTTTCCGGGAAAAAAAAGGATGGATGAACTGCAAAGTAAAGGGACTGCATCCCGTTTAAATCAAGATGAATTTGAAGAACTGGAGAATCTTCGCCAAGAGTACACGCGGTGTATATTGCAAAGCGACCTGGAGGATATCTTCCAAAGAGGAGCAGTAAAACGCAACATCCCGAGAAAGGCAAGAATTCTGGGCAATGTAACCTGCGCCCTGTGCGGGGAAAAAGTCATGGAGTCCCGGGCGCGAATGCTGAATGGGGAATATTTCTGCCTACCCTGCTTCGAAACCCGTGAACAGAAACTGTAAAAATACGGTTCCTGAACTTACTTTCTTCGCCTGGTCTTTCTGGAGGCATTTAGCGAGAGGTCCGCGCGTTTTCTTGGCCTTTACCCCGCTCTCAAATAAGAATTTGGGTCCGGAATGGGGACAAGCATCCCCATTTGGCGTGAATTTAAAAATACTGAACGCAAAATGTGGCATTAAAAAGAATCAAGCGAGGGAAACTTTAAAAAATGCATACCCATACTCAGAGAACCAAAAATCATTGCTAGAAACTAATGGACAAACCGGAACCCATCGGCCGGTTTCTGTCCGGGAACTTGTCCCGCAGAAACGCGAGTCCTTTACTTCCAGTACAGTGCCCCGCCCATATGCGGGTAAAGCCAAAACGATCTATGGTCTGCGCCGCCTGCTGCAAAGCGGGAGAATCTGCCCCAGCTAGATGTGTTCCTCCAATCAAGGCATAAAAACGGTCTATCCCCAAGACTGTCTTTGCCCATTCACAGGAGTTGGCCAGGCCACTATGGCAGCACCCAAGAATAAGTATCGGTCCGGAGGCCGATTGGAGAACCAAAAAAGCATCATCCTGGACAATATCCTTTTCTCGGCACTGGCTGTCCCGATAAAAATTGTCCACAGCCTGATAATTTTCCGAAAGACGAGGAACATCCGTAAGCATAGTCAAATCCGAAGCCAAGGAAATAGACTCCTTGACCTCTGTCCATTTGCTCCGGACATAATCCTTTGAGGCGGTTCTAAGCCCAATTTCCTCGCAGCCCCCTCCCGGCCGAGTAACATAATGTCCACTAAAAATATCCGCGTGAGAGAAGATATTAAAATCTGATTTTTTCGCAGCGTAGAAAAGGGAATCCAGCCCTCCAGTGTGATCATAGTGCCCATGACTCAAAGCGCATCCAGACAAATCCTGCATGGAAATGCCCATAATAGCGGCATTTTGCAAAAAACTTCCGGTTTGCCCCGTATCCCACAACCACTTCTGACCACTATCCAGACTAATAAGAATACTCAGCCCGTGTTCGGAAAAATATCCGGAATGGGCAGAGTCATTATCCATTAAAACCCTGATTTCAGCCATATGCTCACACCTAGCCTGCCGAGACCAATTTTTTGTAGATTTCCTTGTAAGCCCGGGCCATCACAGGAATATCATAGTCACGGACTTCATGCTCGGCGTTTAGGACAAGCCTGTCCCCAAGTTCTCTGTCTCTAACAACTTCCCGAAGTTGATCAGTTAAAGATTGCGGGTTCTGTCTGGAAAAGACCATCCCGTTATAGCCGTGCCGAACGAGTTCGGTATTGGAGGGAAGGTCGGATACCAGAACGGGAACTCCCGAGGCCCAGGACTCCTTAATCACAGCGCTGCTACCCTCTCCATCCATTGATGGCACTATCAGCATATCCAGACCAGGAAGAAGCTCCCGGGAGGGAACATACCCGCAAAACTCCACACGGTCCTGTAACCCCAAATCCCGCACCTCATTAACCAGTTCGGAAAAAAGCGGACCTTTACCCGCTACATATAAATAAAAGTGCATATCCGAAAGTCCACACAAGGCCCTGAACAAAAAACTGTGACCTTTCTGGGGAGTTAATGCCCCGATAATCCCCAAATACAGACATTCGGCACTTTGCCTTTCTGAAGTTATATAGCTAGCGACGTCTATGGCACTGGGCACGATCTCCAGCTGCCCCTTATCCAGTCCCTCCCGGAGCAATATCTCATATATTTCCCGACTGACGCAGGTGACACAGTCCCCCCGCGCATATTTGGCTCTGCTCCATCTGTTGCGCAATGGATAAGAAACGCGCCTGGTATGCAGCAAACGTGACGGCAAGGCACGCAGGATGCGCAGTCCGGCTGCCAGAGAGGCTGCACGCGGCTCGTGCGTGTGCACCAAATCGATCCCCTCCTGGCGGAGAAAAAAAAGCAACTTTATCCAATTGCGAAAGTCCAGTTCCAGTCTGGAAGGCAAAGCTATTGCCCGGACCTCCGCTGGTTTCGCCTCCTCGAGAGGAGAACCCTCTAGAAAGCCTAAATAGGAGATAATCTCCGGATCCGAGGAAAAATAATCCAACAGATACAGGACCTGCTTTTGCCCTCCCCGCATTTCCGGGCCCAGATCCAGATGGAGTACTTTCATCTTTTGCTCAGAGCACCGTTTTGCTTTCGTATAAATCCTGAATCAGGAGTGCACGCAATCGTTTGGCTACTGGACCCGGCCGTACATCGTGAACTGGTCGATCATTGTAGCGGACTACACCCACTGCATCCAAAGTTGTTCCCACCATGACTATTTCCCTAGCCGAATACAGCTCATCCTCCTTGATCGGCCGAAAAACAAAATTCCTCTCGTGCTTGATCAGGTCCAATGCCCGCATCAGAGTAGTCCCGGCCAGGGCATTAACAAAATCGGGAATCGCCAATTTCCCGTTCTTGTCCACCACAATCACGTTTTCCGTGGAACCCTCAGCCAGAAAATTGTTCTCATCAAAACACAAAGGAAAATCATATCCTTTCTCCACGGCCTCTTTTTTCATAAGCACATTGGGTAAATAATTGACTGTCTTTATCCGAGCCAAATAACCCTGTTTGGCCGGGACCTCGGTCCTGAACACAGTCACACCCTCTTCCCAAAAGGACTCCGGACGATAATGCATCCGCCGGGCCACTATATACAAACTGGACTGGCTGCATTCCCGGACATCCGTGGTGAACCCGCCCAATCCTCGGCCGACATAAACAGAAAGAATAAGGTTGTTTTCTTCAGCCGCCCGGGCTACTTCCGTAATCAGGGCCCGGATCTCCTCCTTGGAAGCCGGAAGAGAGATCCCCAGACCACGACAGGATTTTTCCAATCTTTCTAAATGGGCATCCAAAAGATAAATACGGCGATCGACCATTTTCAGGGTCTCAAAGACACCGTCCCCGCGATGAACAAGATGATCATCCAAAGGAAGGAGAATCAATCTGGGATCCCGGCAGATAAGCCCCAGTCTGTGCTCGTAAAAAGCAAGGTAATCCTGTTCATTGGGACGTTTTTTATCCAACAGATATTTTACATACTCATTTTCCTGAACTATTCTGGGCATTCTAAACTCCGTTTAGGCCGAAACCCGCAACAGATCGTTTTCCAAGAGGGTTTCAGCGATCTGAATCGTATTCAGGGCCGCTCCCTTGCGAATATTATCGGAAACGACCCATAGGTTCAGACCGCATTCTATGGTGTCATCCTCGCGTATCCTTCCCACAAATGTGTCATCCTCCCCAGCGGAATAAACCGCCATGGGATAAGAATCCTCTTTGGGATTATCCAAGACAGTAACACCCGGGGCCTGGGAAAGTATTCCCCTGGCCTCTGGTGCGGAAATCTTGTCTTCCGTCTCCACATTCACCGCCTCGCTGTGCCCGTAAAATACAGGTACCCGCACCGTGGTAGGCGAAATACCCATATGGGGATCCTCAAAAATCTTCCGGGTCTCATTGACCATTTTCATCTCTTCCCCGGTATAATCATTGTCCATAAACTTATCTATGTGCGGAAGACAATTGAAAGCGATCTGGTACGGATAAACCTCGCATTCCGGTTCCTTCCCGTTAAACAGGTGACGTACCTGGGACTCCAATTCATTGATGGCCTTTTGACCTGAACCGGACACCGCTTGGTATGTGGAAACCACAATCCTTTTTATCCTGGAGACATCATACAAGGGCTTTAAAGCTACTACCATCTGGATGGTGGAACAATTGGGATTGGCGATAAGTCCGCGGTGGTTTTCCAGTGCTTGGGGATTCACCTCAGGAACAACCAAGGGAGTTTGGGCATCCATCCGCCAGGCATTGGAATTGTCCACCACCACGCACCCGGAACTTACCGCGAGCGGGGCAAATTTTTCGGAAGCAGCTCCCCCTGCGGAAAAAAGAGCCAAATCCACCCCTTGGAAAGAATCTTCAGTAATTTCCTGAACAGTCAACTCCTTACCCCGGAAGGTAATACCGGAGCCAGCAGAACGGGAAGATGCCATGGGGATAACCTGTTCTGCTGGAAAATCCCTTTGTTCCAGTATATCCAACATTTCTTTGCCTACCGCGCCGGTGGCTCCGGCTACGGCTACGACTGGTCGCCTGCTCATTTTGCCCTCCCTATTGGGTTTATTTTTTAGGTTCGTCTCAAGAATCTGTGCAAAGCATTTTATATTTTTGCTGAATCAAGATA
>CAYNNQ010000045.1:0-1683 GCA_964398785.1 uncultured Desulfovibrionales bacterium
ATCATGCTGAAAATACTTTTTCTATGCACGGGCAACTCCTGCCGGAGCCAGATGGCCGAGGGCTGGGCCCGACATCTTAAAAGCAAGGAGATCGAGGCCTATTCCGCGGGGACCGCGCCCGGAGGCGTGGACCCCCTGGCGATAAAGGCCATGCTCGAGTCCGGAGTGGACATATCCGGACACAAGTCCAAATCCGTGGACGATCTGCCCCCGGACGTCCAATTCGACTATGTGATAACCTTGTGCGGAAGCGCCCGGGAAAACTGCCCCTTTTTCCCCGGAGCGGCCCGAAAAATCCATGCCGGGTTCGAGGACCCGCCGCTTCTGGCCCGGGAGGCCACGGACGAGGAAGAAGCCCTTCCATATTATAGGCGGATAAGGGACGAGATACGCGATTTCGTGGCCGACCTGCCTACCTCCGCCGCCTGGGCTGAATAGTTTACGATCCGGAAATTCAAAAATTTCCGGATGGAAACCGAATAAATCAGCTACTCTTCCTGCCTACAAGGATCATTCTCTTTGCCGACTGCTCAAAAGGCCTTAGATTTTCGTCATAGACCTCTTCCAACTTCAGCCCGGCCAGTCGGAAAAACAACCTGAACTGGGCCAGGGAATATAGATAAGCTCCGACAATAACAGTGGAATCTTTTCCCGAGCCGATTCTCATGGGAATATACATCTTTTCGCTCAATTCATCCCAGTATTTCTGAAGCTCGCTGCCGTCTTCACCCTTTTTGGCCCGGGTGTTGGCCAGGGCATTGGCCCGGTTGGGAGCCTCAAGGACGAGGATGCCCCCGGGAACAAGAGCGCCCGCCATGCGTTTAAGGATGTCGAAATCGGTTTCGATGTCGAAATAGCCGATGCTGTTAAACCAGTTAAGGACCACGTCGAATTGCGGGGGCATGTTTATTTCCCGCATATCCAGGACCCGGAAGTCCCCGGAAAGCCCGGCCTGACGGAAACGCTCCCCTGCTTTTTCAATAAAATTGGAATTTAAGTCGATTCCCGTGACTTTGTAGCCTTTTTCGGCCAGGTGGACACTGACTCCGGCGCTCCCGCAGGGGCAATCAAGCAATTCCGTCCCCCGGGAATGCTTCTCTATGATTTTTAGGACAATCATGGCGTCGGCTTCGGCCTCTTCCTCGGATTTCAGCCATTGCTCATCCGGGATCTTTTTGAACCAGTCCTTGTCCGAACGCATTTCGCGGGAGGAGAGGGCGACCAGCAGGTTCTGGGCGTCTTCCTCCATTGCCCGGATGATATTCAAATCTTCCGCGAGAATCTCCGGATTTTCATGGCAGAGAAAAATGGTGCCCGGGGCGGACAAAAGGTCAACCGTCCTTTTGAGGGTATCGGCACCGAGGCAGGAAAGCAGATTGCCGCTTCTGACCGAGGGCAGGGAGGCCAGGAGCGAGACCCCGGGCACGGATTCAATATCGCCCTCGCGGGAGGAAATGAGGATTTTAATGAAAAAATGCTTACGCAAAGAGTACGGCTTATTCATCCTCGCTTTAAAAGTTTCCGGCTCGAGATAGGACTCCAGACTGAGTTCGAGTTGGGTATAGCCCAGGCTTTCCCGGAGCAGCTCCTGGGGATATCCGGCACCCATGGGCCGGGCTCCGCATTCTATGAGTACCGGGCCGTCCTCCGTGAGCATGACCTCCATATGCGCCGGCCCCTGCT
>CAYNNQ010000045.1:1783-6039 GCA_964398785.1 uncultured Desulfovibrionales bacterium
TCCGAATTTGGCTGCGAGTGCGTCCGCAAGCTCGACTCCGGTTTCACAGCCGGGCAAAACCGCCACCGGGTTATATTCCTCCAGCTCACGGATGAGTAGGTCCATATCCTTGCATCCGTTGACAAGGGCCGCGTACCGCTGCCCCGTCTCCGCAATGGCCGCATCGGCCATATCGGATATTTCCACGTTTTCTGTCCTTGGAAAGGATCTGACATGCACGGCGGGGATCTTTCTTTCCTCAAGAAGATCTATGTAAAATTTACCGGTTGAATACCCGTCCACGATTATTACGTGGCCTTCGTTTTTTTCCATAACCTCCCCTCCCCCTTTTCTTTAAGTGGAAAACCATTTTTCAGCTCTTGGATTCAACAAATAAATTATACTTTATTGTCAAATTACCTTCGCCCCATTAAAAAGTAAAGGCGGCTTTAATAAAAATCAACTTGGAAGCATAAAAAGCGCATTCTTTTCCTTCCTGTAACCCGAAGGAGATTTTCTTGTAATCATTCCGGCCTACATTGCCGCCAATCTATAAATCCGGATAATTTTCGTGCGCAAATTCAAAAACCTACGGATATAGAAGTATCGGGTTCCGGGGTCGGAAAAAGATCAGGGAGGAGGCAAGGAAAAAGGGGTCCCCATATAAATCTGTGCAAAATATTGTTGCCAGGAACCTACAAGTAATAATTGATGCGCTGATGCTCCTTAAATCCGGTTTATAGGAAAATAATTTGGCGAACAAATACACAAAAAGGAGTACGGCAATGGAAAGAATTCTGTTTATCTGTGTCCACAACAGCGCTCGCAGCCAAATCGCTGAAGCTTACCTCAAGCAGCTTGGCGGGGATGAATTCCAGGTGGAAAGCGCCGGATTCCAGCCGACAACGATCAACCCTCTTGTTGTTGAGGTAATGCGGGAAGAAGGCTTAGATCTGTCCGGCAAGTCCACACAGTCCGCGTTTGAATTATTCAAAAAGGGCCGGACTTTCACTTACGCCGTCACGGTCTGTGACGAATCCGTGGAAGAAAAGTGCCCGATTTTTCCGGGCATGACTCACCGGCTGCACCTGCCCTTTGCCGATCCGGCCAAAGTGGAAGGAACTGAAGAGGAAAAGCTATCCCGGTTCAGAAGTATTCGTGACCAAATTAAAGGTGTGATGCAGGAATTCATTGACTGGGTAAGCACCGGGCACAAAAAGAAACCCGGGGATTTTTGGGAGACAAAAGACATAAAAAGTGAATAGAATTTTGTCCAAAAATTAAAGTGGATCGCCATACCGCAAACCCTGGCCATTTCCGGAACAGATCCCGGTTTACGAGATCCGTTCCGGAAAAATTACGCGATAGAACAGACTATTTTACACTGATATTCTCTTTTCGGGCCAGCTCCAGGGCTTTTAGCAGGTAAGCTATCTGAGACCCCAAATTCTGCATATTCTGCATGCCCTCCTTGTCCTGGACGGATTCTCCCGGAGCATGGCCGTACCCCATATTCCAGTATTTGGATCCGGGCATAAACATCTCTGACATCTGAAAGGGTTTGAGAATCGAATCCAATACATGAGATCCACCGCCGCGGCGTGCGGCCACGACTCCGGCACCGACCTTACCCCGGAAAAGGCCGCCGTTTTGCAGGGCCACAAAACAGCATCGATCGAGCAGGGCCTTGCTCTCGGGAGAAAGGTCCGCAAAATAAGTGGGGGAACCCACGACAATCCCATCCGCCTCGATCATCTTTTCCAGATATTCATTGAGTTTGTCCTTGGTTATCGCGCAACGCTTGTCCTGATTATCCCTACACTCCATACAAGCGGTACATCCCTGTAGAGGCCTGCCTCCGACCTGCACAAACTCGGTTTCTATGTTGTTTGCCTGCACCGAATCCAGGACAGCCTGCAGGAGATGAGCGGTATTGCCCTCTTTTCTGGGACTTCCGTTAAAAGCCACGACTTTCATAATAAACCTCCGTTTTGCATTCCCGAAAATCTCGGATTGCCTTTTTTATCACATTTATTATTGTTTCCTTAGTTGGAATTTGTCAATAGCGGAAACTACAGGCAGCCCTTCGGCTCGGATTTACCGTAGACAAAAAACGGCAAATCCACTGACCAATATGATTATGCCCGCACAAGGTTAAATTATGCGCGCACACTATCTGCAACATGTACCCTTTGAGGGCCTGGGCAGTATCGAGCTCTGGCTGGAAAATGCCGGCTATGAAATAAGCGGGACCCGCTTTTTTGACTCCCCGCTTTTGCCCGAGGCGGAGGACGTGGATTTTCTCATTATAATGGGCGGTCCCATGAGCGCCAACGACGAACAAAGACACCCCTGGCTGAAGGAAGAAAAAGAATTCATCAAAAAAATTATACAAGCGGGAAGGCCCACGCTGGGTGTCTGCCTGGGGGCGCAGCTCATAGCGTGCTCCCTGGGAGGCGAGGTATTTCCGGCACCGGAAAAGGAAATCGGATGGTTCCCGGTCCGGGCGGCCGGTTCACGGAAAAACAAGAATGTTTTCCGCTTTCCCGAAGAAATCAAAGTGCTTCACTGGCACGGAGAGACTTTCACTCTGCCCGAAAATGCGGTTCGCTTGGCCAAAAGTTCTGTCTGCGGGAATCAGGCCTTTCAAATCGGCACTCGCACAATAGGACTCCAGTTCCATATGGAAGCCACGCCTTTTTCCACTCGAGCCATGGTGGAAAACTGCCGGGAATAATTGACAGGGGGCGACTACGTACAGTCGGAACAAGAGATCCTGTCTCCGGCTGAAAAACGCTATGAGGCAATAAACGGCCTGATGGAAAGCATCCTTGAATACTTACTGGATAAAGACACTCGCTAGAAGATTTGATTCACTTAGTTACAACAAAGTAAAAAAACAACCCTTTTAAAAAACGGTTTTGTGCAAACATCGACAAAAAAGTCGCCGCTTCCGGGACCCTTTTAAGCCAGACCAAAAAGGCGGGGATAGACAACAACCATATCATTCTGGAAATACTTGAATCCATGGCCGCCAGCACCGAGGCCTTGTTGCAATTCATTTCCTTTTACAAAAGCAAGGCGCTGGCAAAAGCATGCTTAATCGCATATCCAGCGCCTCTCCATTTTCGGCAACAGCAATTGGGTAAGGGAAATCCGAGGCAAACAATTCCCGTATCCTTGAAAAAGTCTGCCCTCGGACAATAAGTTCATGTTGATTTGGGGAAAAATTATAGATAATTTAATATCTATTAATGCTCAAAACCTCTTCAACCAGTGCCTCGAAGCCCTCGAACAAACAGGAGTTTGCCATGTCCGAACTAACCAGAAGGGAATTTTTAAGGTATGCGGCCTACGGATCGGTTTTGGCCGGAGGGGGGCTGCTCGCATCCTGCACCGCCATGGGCGAGAAGCTCCCGGCCGGGTTTGCCGGGGGGAGCGGGGAAAAGCCCCTGGCCGTTTGCATCAGCGATTTTCATATCGGGGAGAAGTACGGCGGAATAAGTCGTACTCCCGGGCATCCGGACAAATATATCCGCCTGAATCCGTCCGATCCGAAAACACCTTACGTACGAAGCGAATTCATCGACCTCCTTAAATACTGCAAAAGCCTGAAGCAGAAGCACGGCAAGACCAAATACCTGATTATCCTCGGGGACATGTGGGACATGGCCATGAACAATCAGGAAAGCACCTTTACCCTGTCCTCGGTGGTCTTCCGTCAGCTGAAAGACCTAAAGCAGGGCCTGGGGATAGGGGATCTGTTCGAGGAAGTCATTTACGTTCCCGGCAATCACGATCACCATTTCTGGGAGATGACCCAGGAGAGGTACTGGGTCACCGGACGCCTGGAAAAAGGCCTTGCTCCCCTGGAGATGCCCCGCGTTGTCTCCTTTACCCTGGACGCCTCGAGCGGGGAAATCCGTCCTGACCCAGCCGCGGAAAAATCCAGGATTCCGCTGCAAAATCTGGCCTCGCCCCTGCTCGGACTGGATGCGTCCACTCCGGTGCACATAGCCTATCCGCATATTTTCCTGAAAAAAGGACCGGGCGATTACGCCCTCATGACCCACGGGCACCTGTTCGAGCCGGACTGGAACATGGTCACCATCATGTTCGGGGATCTGATGCGCCAAAACGGCATTCCGCTGACCATCCGCAATATCGAGATGTTCAACGCCATCACCACCGACCTGCACAGCTACGCCCTGGGACAGACCCCGCCCTATGAATTCTGGGAAAAAATATACGACCTGCATTTCAACAACAAGGCCCCG
>CAYNNQ010000045.1:6139-17071 GCA_964398785.1 uncultured Desulfovibrionales bacterium
ATTTTGCTTCCGGTACCTTCCCGGGGAAACTCCAACCGCTTTCTTGAAGATCCGGGTAAAATGGCTCTGGTCGAAAAAGCCGAGGATCGCGGCTATATCCACGATATCGCCCGGTCTAGACAACATTTCCTTGGCTTTGGCCACCCGGAAGTCCATCAGGTATTCATGCGGGGTTATGCCCAGATACCGCTTGAATTCCCGCTGAAAGTGATACGGGCTCAGGCACGCTACCTCAGCCAGTTCATCCAGGGAGATATTGCCCCCGAACCGGTCGCGCATATACTCGCAGGCCCTTTCAATCGCCCATTTGCCCTGCCCTGCGTGCGAATCACGCGGCGGAGCCTTGGACAACCGAACACACATCCCGGAAAGAAAGGAACAGATCCGGGTTTGCACTTGAATATCCGAATCCGGCCTGCGGATGGTTTCAAACAGGCGATGAAATTTTTCCGCAAGCTCCCTGTCCCGGCACCGGCAACGGGGGAAAAAGGGCATCTCCTCGCTCCGGCCGGAAATTTGAGAGGCGGAAATCCGCATATATCCGGAGGGCAGGCTCAATATTCGATATGAATGCCCGGCCGGTCCGCCTGAAGCACAGGAATGAACCCAACCGGGGTTTATAATGAACATTTCTCCGGAGAGTACCCGGATCAGATCTTCCCCGACCTGGAGCAACCTCTCCCCGCTGTCCACCAGGCCGATGATAAAGGTCTTGTGAATATGGCGGCGGAAGTCGTTTCTGATTCCCCGACCGGTTATCGCTTCCGCACCGGGCAAAAGCGGCACCGGAATGATTCTAATGTCTTCCCTGTCTATTTTCATTTTTGAAATCCCAAAACAAAAAGCCGCCACGGTGATCCGGATCAGCACCTCCTCTCAGCACAGGGCGGGAAAGAATTTGGCCATTATGACCAGGCCCTCTTCCCCGGCCTCGACCCGGTGCTTCTCCCCCTTGCGGATCACGGCCATTTTTCCCGGCTCATAGGCAACTTCCCTGCTTACAAGACGGCATAGGCCCTGACCGCTGATGACTTCATGCAGTTCCATTTGATCCGCATGAACGTGAGTGTCCAAGACACAGCCCGGAGCCACCTTTACCAAATGCGAGCTGAAAAGACCATCGGTTTGCGCCGCGCCTATCACATGCTTAAGAGAGACTCCGCTGAATTTTGGGTGGGCATTCCACTCGCACCGGGAGACATCCCTGCTTCCATCCGAGCCGTAAACCATGCCCCCAGCCAATTTTTCCGCAATGCTGCTTTCCGCCATATTCGTTCCTCCTGAATTATGGTTGGTTCAACGTGTAAGAAAGAGTAGCAAAAAGCAGCTTTATTTCTTGGATGATCTTGCTCTTTTACTGTACGGCTTTCTTGGAGGCAAACGAAAAAGCGGCCGCGCAGTGGGAACATGAACGCGAATTAAAACGCTTCGAGGAAAGGTGGCTCCACGAAGAATAAAGAAGACCCCACATGGACAGTCTAATCCGGCCCGAGGCACGTCAGCTTGGCAAATCGGAAGCCGCCTTTAATCCGTACATGGTCCGGGCGGTCTTGACCGCCTCCACGACCGCTCTTTCCATAACCCTTGCGCCCAGGAGGCCGACCACGTTCAGATCCGCCTCCACCTCGCCCGTGGACAGGGCGAAAATGGTGTCCCCGTCCACCATGGTGTGCGCGGGGCGCATGGTCCGGGCATAGCCGTCATGGCTCATGGAGGCCAGCTTTTCCGCCTGGGCCTTGCTCAGGACCGCGTTGGTGACCACCGCCCCGATGCTGGTATTGCCCCGGAATATATCCCGGGAGCCGGGATGCATGTCTATGAGGATCTCTTCGGTGTCCCGCAGGCTTTGCCCGCTCTCATCCAGGGGGCCGGCCAGCTTGTTGCAGGTAAAGGGGTCGATCACGTCCCCCAGGCAGTTCACCGCCACCAGGGCGCCTACCTGCAGATCGTCCTTTTGCAGGGCAAAGACACCGACTCCGCTCTTCATGGCCCTTTGCATGCCCAGAATCTTACCCACACTGGCCCCGGTTCCCGCGCCGATACACCCCTCAATCTGACGCCCCTTTTCCCCGGCATTGACACAGGCGGAGTAGCCCATTCCCTTGTCCGGCCGGATCATGGGGTCACCCACAACCAGATCAAAAAGCACCGCCCCGCAGACAATGGGGACTCTGGTTACCCGGACATCAAACCCGATCCCTTTTTCCTCCAGAAACTGCATCACCCCGCCGGCCGCATCCAGACCGAATGCGCTCCCTCCGGCCAAGACGAGGGCGTGAATCTCCTCGACCATGTTCCCGGGCCGGAGCAGATCCGTCTCCCTGGTCCCGGGGGCTCCTCCCCGGACATCCACTCCCGCGGCCGCTCCGCCTTCGCAAAGGATAACGCTGCACCCGGTGCCCGCCTCCCGGTTCTGGGCATGACCAACCTTTATCCCTTTAATCGCGGAAAAATCTATTCTCTGCACAGTCCCGCCCCCCTGAAGCTAAACTGATTACAGGTTTAAAATTTCGACCTCCAAATACAGGATATGGATTTTTCTTATTTCCTCCGCAAAAACTTCACTCAACAAGCACAATTCGCGGGCCGATTCCGTCTCCGGCCCCTTTCCCGGCCGGCATACTTGCAAATAAAGGTCCTCGACGTTTGATATTGATTTTCTCCGCCCGATCGTTTTGGATGCTTTTAAGGAGAGGTTCGCGCGTTTTCCTGGTCCTTCAATATTAAGTCGAAATCCGGCATTCAAACCTAAGATTTGAGTGCCGGAAGGGGGCAAGCATCCCCCTTTGGCGAGGCCTAGAAAACTCCGGGCCGGTAGTTTGGCATCCAAAAAGATCGGGCGGAGAAAATATAAAAAACCACACGCTGTTGAAGAGCCCAAATAATTAAACACATATACCCGGGGAAAGGATTTTGCAAAGCAAAAAAAGAATCCGACCCCGAAGGACCGGATTCTTTTTTCGCGCTGCGGCATGCAGACGGCCTCAATCCAGGCGGAGGATCTTGGCGTTCACGGCCACTATCACCGTGGACAGGGACATGAGAACCGCTCCCACCGCCGGACTCAAAATGATGCCCACCGGAGCCAGAACCCCTGCGGCCAGGGGGATGGCCGCAGCATTGTACCCGGTGGCCCAGAAAAGATTCTGCACCGTCTTTTTAAAGGTAAGCCGGGAAAGCCGGATCAGATTCAACACATCCAGAGGATTGGAGCGGACCAGGACTATGTCCGCTGTTTCCGCGGCCACGTCCGTACCCGCGCCTATGGCGATGCCCAGGTCCGCGGTAGCCAGGGCCGGAGCGTCATTCACTCCGTCTCCGGTCATGGCCACCCGCAGTCCGCTTTTCTGCAGTTCTTTGACCTTATCCGCCTTGCGCTCGGGAGGGACCTCGGCAAAGAATTCATCCAGTCCGAGCTCCTCGGCCACGGAAGCGGCCACCCGCTTGTTGTCCCCGGTAAGCATCATTACCTTGATTCCCAGCTTTTTAAGGCGGGAAATGGTTTCTTTGGACTCCTCGCGGATAACATCGGAAAGGGCTACCGCTCCCAGAGGAAGGTCCTCGGCAATGACCAAAACCACGGTCCTGCCCGCTTCAGAAAGCCGATCCACTCGCTCCCGGTCAAACTGCAAACCGTTTTCCTCCGCGTATCCAGGGCTGACCACCATAATTCTGCGGCCTTGAACAACGGCCTGCGCCCCGCGTCCGGGTATGGACTGAAAATCGGAAGCCGGGGGGATATTATCCGCAGCCTCGGCTATTGCCCGGGCTATGGGGTGCTCGGAACGCGTTTCCACCGCTCCGGCCAAGCGCAGGATCTCTTCCCGGCTGGAATCCGGAGAAAAAACCTCCACCTCGCTCACTCCGAACTCTCCGGTGGTCAGGGTCCCGGTTTTGTCAAAGAGCACCGCACGGATTTTACGCGCGCCCTCGAACGGAGTCCTTCTGCGGATCAAAAACCCGTTTTTCGCGGCCAGAGTAGTGGACACGGCGACAACCAGGGGAACCGCGAGACCGAGGGCGTGCGGACAGGTGATAACCATAACCGTTACCGTGCGCTCCATGGAGAAAAGAAAATCCCGCCCGGAAAAGGCGAGCCAGGCAAACATGGTTATCGCCCCGGAACCGATGGCGATAAAGGTGAGCCACATGGCCGCCGTATTGGCCAGATCCTGGGATTTGGACTTGCTTTCCTGGGCTTCGCGAACCAGATTTATCACCTGGTTCAAAAAAGAATCCCCGCCCGTCCTGGTGACGCGCAAAGTAAGGGAGCCCTCGCCGTTTACGGCCCCGCCTATGACTTCATCTCCAGGTCTCTTCCTCACCGGCCTGGATTCCCCGGTGAGCAGGGCCTCGTTCACCGAAGAATCTCCCTCGGTAACCTCGCCGTCCGCGGGAATTTTTTCCCCCGGGCGAACCAGGACCCTATCCCCGTTTGCAAGCTTGCTTACGGGAACGTCGGAGACATCGCCCCGATCATCCAGCCTGTGCGCCTGTCCGGGCATAAGGCGGGCCAGCTTTTCCAGGGCCCCGGAAGCACTCATTACCGAGCGCATCTCGATCCAATGCCCCAGCAGCATGATCGCGATTAGCGTGGCCAGCTCCCAGAAAAAAACCTTTCCCGGAAGGCCCAGGGCGACCAGGCTTGAATATCCATAAGCCACGGCAATGGCCAGGCCGATAAGGGTCATCATCCCCGGCTGTTTTTTGCCGACTTCGTCCACCAGCCCGGTCAGAAACGGCCAGCCTCCATAGAAGAAAATACCCGTGCCCAAGAGGAAAAGCACTACATATCTCCCGGGAAAGGACACGGCCCCGGGCATCCCCAAAAGGGACTGCAGGGTCGGGGAAAGAATAAGAACCGGTATGGTCAGAACCAGGGTTACCCAGAACCTCTTTTGGAAATCCCGGACCATGTGCTGATGATGGCTCTTATGATCATGCCCGGGCTGTTCGTGTCCGGAATGCTCATGGGAACCGTGAGAATGTTCTTGCAATTTTTTCTCCCTTTTTTGCAGGACAAACAGGCTCTTCAGCATTTTGTTGAAGAACCTGAATTTTACAATTATAGTGTTTGACTGAGTCGCATGGAAAACTATACAAACAGGCTAATGATAATGATTTTTAATGTCAAAAACCCTCTTGTCTTTAGGCACATATTACACCCTCGGCAAACTAAAAGGTAAAGAAAAATGTCCACGCCGGAGATAAAACAGGGCTACGTTCCCGGGGTAATCGGGAGAATCGCGGAGCTGCACATAAGCTACTACCAACCCAACTGGAATTTTGGAAGCTATTTCGAGTCCAAGGTAGCCCGGGACATGGCCGAGTTCATGGACCGCTATGATCAGGCAAGGGACGGTTTGTGGACGGTCATTGAAAAGGGACGAATCCAGGGGGCGATCGCCATAGACGGCCTGGACGCGGACAACCTGGGAGCCCACTTGAGGTGGTTTATAGTTGGCGAAGACTTGCAGGGGCAGGGTCTCGGGAACCGGCTTATGGATTTGGCCATGCGATTTTGCCGGGACAAAGACTACAATGGGGTTTATTTGTGGACCTTCGCCGGGCTGAATGCCGCCCGGCACCTGTATGAAAAAGCGGGGTTCAAGCTGGTAAAGGAAAGAACGGGCAGACAGTGGGGAACCGAGGTAAACGAACAGCGCTTCGGGTTGAATCTTTAGCCGGCAGACGGAAAAAATGAATTTTCCTCCGCCTACCGCTAACATTGACCACAAACCATGCTAACGTAGCGTCGGAAAGAGGGAGTAGGCTCTGGGGATTGTTTGTTTAAAATATTTGGTTCGTCTCAAAAATCTGTGCAAAACATTATACTGGATTACCCAGCCAAGCCGGGTAATGACGAATGATGGGTAGCCCGTATTTCGAGGTCTGAACCAAGTTGTTTGGAATTTCCACCCCGTCATACCTGACCCAGATCAGGTATCCAGGAAACGACAATAATTGGTCAACTCAAGGTATTTCATTAAAAGCCTTTAAATTCAGTTGGTTCAGGATTTTTTTGCGGGACTCTGACAACAAAATTTTGCACAGATTTGTGCGAGGAGCTAAAAAGGATACCAAGCAGGAGGTTTCTTGAATTATGCCCAAAAAACATTATTCCATAATTGTTGAGCAGGACGAAGATGGTGTCTTTCTCGTTACCTGTCCAAATTTTACGGGTTGTCATAGTTATGGAAACACTATTGATGAGGCAATTGAAAATATAACAGAAGCTATTGGAGCTTGCCTGGAAGATGACTCTTCAGAGGAGCCCACTAGATTTATCGGCGTTCGGGACATTGAGATAGCAGCATGCTAACTCATCTAATCTTGAATTCAACACATAAGGCAACAATTACCTTAATGTTCGTGTTTTGTGTTCTCATTGAATTCTAGCACTTTTCTGAAGATTGTGCCTGGCACAAAGAAGCTGAATATTTTCAGCCCGCAACGATGTTCCGCCTTGGGAAAAAGGGACTATGTGGTCAAAATGCAGCTCATCTGTTGCGCCACATATGACACAACGGCCGCCGTCACGAGCCCACACTTCAAGTTTAACGCTCGTAGGAATTATACGGCTACGCTCAGCCTTTGTATCTCGAACATCTTCAACCGCTGAGGAATCTTCCACTTCTGCAATAGCTATCAACTTAAATTTAAAGACGCTACGACTCCCATCATGCTCCTGCCATGAGTCGACCAGTTGGAAATAACCGTTATCCGACCAGATTCCGGGTTTTATCTTTTCGTAGACTCGAACAATGTCAGGAGCCTTTTCCCCAGATTTATAGCTTTGGGCTGCTCTATGAAATTTTCCGTTCTCGGTCCGCGATCCGCTTCCACGAATTAGGGGCTGATCTAGCGCCTTCGGGTCCGCAACGCCTTTTGTTTTTGGCTCATCATGCCCCTCATAAATTAGCACTTCCCCATCTTCTTTGACTTCATCTCTATATGGAGCATTTGCACGGACAGACATCAGTATTACGGAGTGCTTGCCTTTTAAGCGAAAATTCATCCCCTTCTGTAAGCTTGTGCCCTCATTTTGACACATCTCAAGATAAGAGATGATTTTACCCCTCATACATATACCTTCCTACATTCATACTCACTCCAAAAAAGATCGGGCAAAGAAAAAACGCCTTAAACGCTAAGAAGTCTGGTTATTAGCCTGCTTGTTCGGACCACACCCGGTCCACCACGTCCCGGTTATCCCGCAGAAAATCCAGAACCGGGTCGGGCAGCAGAAAATCCAGCTTGTACCCGCTTAGCCACATGCCGCGCAAAAGAGAGGAACTCAAATCCATGCGGGGCATGGACACCAGCCTAACCGTGGACTCGACCGCAAGCCAGGTACCGCTTTCTTTTCGCCGCAGGGACCGGGGAAAATTTTCTTGCAAAAAATCCTCTATCCCCGGGCCGGCCAGCCCTTTTCTTTCCACAACCGCGATGTCGGCCAGGGAAAATATCTCCTTCCACCTGTGCCACTCGCAAAGGGCCAGCAAATCATTGGCTCCCAGGATAAAAACAATCCTGCTCCCTGGCTCCTTCTCCCGATAGCCGCGCAAGGTGTCCACAGTGTACGAAGGGCCTTCCCTCTTGCCCTCCACATCGGAAACCCGCATGAATTCCCGGCCTTGGATGCCTTTTTGGAGCATCCGCAGGCGAAAATCAAAGGGGAGCAGGCCGCTTATATTCTTATGCGGGGGGAATTTGGCCGGAACAAGATCCACCCGGTCCAGGGAAAGATCCTGAAATACCTGGACCGCCATGCGCAGATGCCCGTTATGCACCGGATTGAAGCTGCCTCCGAGCAGACCGATTCGTTCCTGCCTCAAACCAGAAGCATCTCCTTTAGTTCCAGCATCCTGTCCCTGACCCGGGCCGCCTTTTCAAACTCCAAATCCTTGGCCAGAGCGCGCATCTCCTTTTCCAGCCGCTTTATCTCCTTGCGCACGGCCTCCGGGTCTCCGCCGTATTCCGCCGCTTCCTCGGCCGCCACGGGCATCTTGCCCCGCTCTATCTCCTGCTTGTAATCGTAAAGGACATTGGCCCCGCTCTTTACAATGCTCTTGGGCTCTATTCCGTGCCTTTCATTGTGGGCCACCTGCTTTTCCCGCCTGCGCTCGGTTTCCTCCATGGCCCGGCACATGGCCGCGGTCCGTTTGTCCGCATACATGATCACCCGGCCGTTTACATTGCGCGAGGCCCGGCCGAACGTCTGGATAAGGGAGCGGGCGGAGCGCAGAAAACCCTCCTTGTCCGCATCCAGAATGGCCACCAGGGAGACCTCGGGGATATCCAGGCCCTCGCGCAAAAGATTTATGCCCACCAGGACGTGAAATTCGGCATTGCGCAAGGACTGGATCACCGCCACCCGCTCCAGGGTGTCTATGTCCGAATGCAGATACTTGGCCGCCACTCCGCGGTCATTCAAGAATTCGGTCAGATCCTCGGCCATGCGCTTGGTAAGCGTGGTCACCAGTACCCGCTCCTCCCTTTTGCGGCGCAGATCGCATTCGTGCATGAGATCATCCATCTGCCCCTCTACCCTGCGCACCTCGATTTGGGGATCGACCAGGCCGGTGGGGCGGATTATCTGCTCTATCTGCGTGTGTCCGGACCGCTCCAGCTCCCAGTCCCCGGGGGTGGCGGAAACGTACACGGTCTGATTCATGCGCGCGGTGAACTCCTGAAAACAAAGCGGACGGTTATCCAGGGCGGACGGCAGTCTAAAACCGAAATCCACCAAAGTCTTTTTCCTGGAGCGATCCCCGTTGTACATCCCCCCGATCTGGGACACGGTGATATGCGATTCGTCCAGAAAAAGGATGTAATCGTCCGGGAAATAATCCAGAAGACAGGCCGGAGGGGCTCCGGGGCTGCGTCCGTCCAGGTGCCGGGAATAATTCTCGATCCCGTTGCAGTATCCCATTTCCTCGATCATCTCCAGATCCAGCTGGGTCTTCTGCTCCAGCCTTTGGGCCTCGACCAGTTTGTTCTGCTCCTTAAGCCAGGCAAGTCTCTCGCGCAACTCAGCGCGGATATCCTCCACCGCGCGTTTCAGGTTTTCCCGGTCCGAGACATAGTGGCTGGCCGGGAATATAATGGTCTTGTCCAGGCTCCTTTTTATTTCCCCGGTCAGGGGGTCGGTATCGTAAACCGCGTCGATCTCGTCCCCGAAAAACTCCATGCGCAGGGCTGTTTCATACCTGTAAGCCGGGATTATCTCCAAAACATCCCCGCGCACCCGAAAGGTGCCGCGATGGAAATCATAGTCGTTTCGCTGGTAATGGACCTCCACCAGCCGTTCCATGAGTTCGTCCATGCCTATCTCCTGTCCGACATGCACCGGGATGACCATCTTGGAGTAGTATTCCGGGGAACCCAGGCCGTAAATACAGGAAACCGAGGAGACGATGACCACGTCCCGCCTGGTGAGCAGGGCATGGGTCGCGGAATGGCGCAGCTTGTCTATATCCTCGTTTATGGAGGCGTCTTTTTCAATGTATGTATCCGAATGCGGCAGGTAGGCCTCGGGCTGGTAATAATCGTAATAGCTGACAAAATACTCCACCGCATTATGCGGGAAAAGCTCCTTGAACTCATTGTACAGCTGTGCGGCCAAAGTCTTGTTCGGGGCCATGATCAGCGCCGGCCGGCTGCTGCGGGCTATGACATTGGCCATGGTAAAGGTCTTGCCCGAACCGGTCACTCCCAAAAGGACCTGATCGGATACGCCCGCCCCCATATTGGCGCAAATGGAGTCTATGGCCCGGGGCTGGTCCCCCTGCGGGGTGTATCTGGATTCTAGCTCAAATATGCTCATTTTTGTTCCGATTCAAGCAAGCGGGTATACCATAAAATTGGATCTTCGACGTTGGATGTCGCTCGCATAAATAAAGATTACCCGGCAATTGTAAACCGTGTCAATCAAGCGCACTATAGTCGACTGCATACAAATTCCTTATCACGCAGGTCGTTTAAAAATCGAAACAAATCACCCCCGACACATCATACCTCCAGCATCTCTCCCTCTTCGGGGAGCAAGATTTCGAGGTGGTAATCCGGGTCGAGCAATTCCCGTATCCGATTTTCCTTTTCCCGTCTGACGTCCCTTTGTACATGGACAAGGGCCAGATTTTTCGCTTTTGCCCGACCGGCGAAATCAATGCTTTCCCGCACGCTGCCGTGCTCCGGGTTGGCCGGCTCCAGACCGAAGGCCTCGTGGATTATCAGATCACACTTTTCGGCCAAAGCTATGGACTCCGCCGTGACCCGGCCATCGCCGCTGTAAAAAATCGAAGCGCGTCCGTCCCCGACACGCAGACACAGCGCGGGAACCGCATGGGTAACTTCGGCCGCCCGGCAGGAAAAACCGGCCAGGGAAAAATCAGAGCCGGGTGCAACCTCCAGAAATTCGACACAGTATTTCATTTTGTTCCACACTCCGGGATAAGCCAAGTCAAAGGCCGTCTTCACACTCTTTTCCAACCCAGGCCCTCCGGCCACGGTCAGATCCTTTTCCCGTCCCTGCTCGTAGAATCGAAGCAAAACCTGGGGCAACCCGAAAAAATGATCACCGTGCAGGTGAGATATCCAGACCGAGTCCAGATTGAGTGGATCAGGGCAAAGATTCCAGAAACTATTGGGCACGGAAAATCCGCAGTCCAAAAGGAGATACTTCCCTCCCGATTGCAAAAGAACCGAAGTGTTCGCCCTGTTTTCGTCAAAGGCCTCGCCAACGCCCACAAAAACTATTTTCATATTCGTCTCCCTATTCATGCCTGCAAAGACACTTTTTTGCAGGCGTATCTATTCAGCTCATTATATATATCCGGCTCTCCGACACAGCGTGTGGATTTTTATATTTTTTCCGCCTGATCTTTTTGGATGCTTTTAACGAGTTTCCATCCGGAAATGGCCCTTTTC
>CAYNNQ010000046.1:0-16235 GCA_964398785.1 uncultured Desulfovibrionales bacterium
CCGCAAAGCGGCGTCCGGTCTCAAACCCCTCTAACCGGGGCAATCCTTCCGACTAAAGCTTCTTGATGCTGCCCTGCAAGAATTTCCAAAGTCTCAAACCCCTCTAACCGGGGCAATCCTTCCGACTCTCCAGACGACAAAGGAGGATGGGAGATCGAGTATAAAGTCTCAAACCCCTCTAACCGGGGCAATCCTTCCGACGACGAGCCGGAGCCGGAAAAGCCCAAGTATAAAAACGTCTCAAACCCCTCTAACCGGGGCAATCCTTCCGACGCTACGCCTAGCCTAGCCTAACCTAGCCCTCCCTGGCGTCTCAAACCCCTCTAACCGGGGCAATCCTTCCGACTAAACAGAGGGAAATGGTATCTGATGAGTATGCAGTCTCAAACCCCTCTAACCGGGGCAATCCTTCCGACAGACTCCCGATGACTAAACAATCACTCGCCGAAGAAGTCTCAAACCCCTCTAACCGGGGCAATCCTTCCGACTGGACAGACAGCTACGGGGAGTTGTCTACCCCAGAGAAAGTCTCAAACCCCTCTAACCGGGGCAATCCTTCCGACCTACCTATCAGTCCGTCTTCAACGGGATGGCGGACAGTCTCAAACCCCTCTAACCGGGGCAATCGTTCCGACGATGACAGAGTGTGCTACGGCTCTAGATGACAGCCAGTCTCAAACCCCTCTAACCGGGGCAATCCTTCCGACGCGGGAGAAGGCAGAGCAGCATCAAGAAGCCGTAAAGTCTCAAACCCCTCTAACCGGGGCAATCCTTCCGACACCTGTTTATAAAGAAAGGATACAAATGCGGGGAAGTCTCAAACCCCTCTAACCGGGGCAATCCTTCCGACCTTCGTATTTCGTATCGTAAACCAACATCCCGTTGGGTCTCAAACCCCTCTAACCGGGGCAATCCTTCCGACAAAGACATAGAAAAACGAAAAGAAAGGCAAAAATCTGTCTCAAACCCCTCTAACCGGGGCAATCCTTCCGACAGACGTACCCGCCGGGGACAATCTGGAACATGAACGTCTCAAACCCCTCTAACCGGGGCAATCCTTCCGACGAAAATGAAAGAAAAGGCGGGTTTATGACCCGCCTGGAGTCTCAAACCCCTCTAACCGGGGCAATCCTTCCGACAAACTACAACGGAACAAGATGCGCTCATTTGCGCAGGTCTCAAACCCCTCTAACCGGGGCAATCCTTCCGACCACGCAAGCCCGCTACTAAGACACGGGCGGCATACAGTCTCAAACCCCTCTAACCGGGGCAATCCTTCCGACCCTAGCGCCTTCCCACAAGGAAACTCCAGCCAAATGGGTCTCAAACCCCTCTAACCGGGGCAATCCTTCCGACAAGAAAGAAACAAAGAGCGTACGGACTCAATTGAGAGAGTCTCAAACCCCTCTAACCGGGGCAATCCTTCCGACAGATTGAATGATCGGGAGCGGGAAATGTGGATTATGAGTCTCAAACCCCTCTAACCGGGGCAATCCTTCCGACTCAAACAAATCAAAAAATGCTGGAACCAGTCACAGACAAGTCTCAAACCCCTCTAACCGGGGCAATCCTTCCGACAAAAATGAAGGCAGCAGAAAGAGTCAAGGATTTAAGTCTCAAACCCCTCTAACCGGGGCAATCCTTCCGACAGTTAGCCTGAGACCCCCTGTCATTCATACGCTGCCAGAGGCGCGTCCGAGGTAGCGGCCCAAAACGGCTGCCGGAAATTTTTCCGAACCAGAAAAAACGGCAATTTTAATCATAATCACCTAAAATACCTATCTTTAACCTGGCCAGAGGTAGTTTGCATACCAAGACAATTTTTCCAGGGTGTTACCAAATTGACCCCGATTTTGGAAATAAACCTCTGGCCAGAGACAATACCTCCTAAAGGAACTCTTCCGCCAACTGGTCAATCCGCAATACCCATGGTTTACCTGCACTCCGCGCTTTTTTATAATTTTTGGCCTTTTTGGCCTTGGAAAACACTTTTTGCACCATCTGTTTTTGTAACTCAGCATCATCTTGTTCGCGGACCCTGGACTCTATACCATCTATCTCACTGGCAATATTGGGCAATCTGGAAAGATATTGTACAAAATCATCCAAAACTTCTTCTTTTCTTTCCTCTGGGGATTTCTCCGGAGCCTTGGAAGGTTCCGCCTGAGGAACTACCTCAGAGCTATCTTTTTTTGTCAGTGTTACCTCCGTAAGCTTGCTAGCCTCCCTGACAAACTGGAAACTATCATCGCACAAAGTCAATCTGGCCCATCCCAAGGGCAAAGCGGGAATTCCGTTATCCAAGGCTAGTCTTCTTGTCTTGGGGAAAATAGATGCCTCTTTCTTGCTTAGTCTAGCCTTGCTCCTGACAAAAGCCAGATGCTGATCATCCATCCAGTCCCCGGTCATGCCTTTCCATCCGCTACCCCAAGAAAGCCTGACCACCATCTCTTTGTCAGCGCTAATTTCTTTTAAAAGTATATCTTTCAGCTTGGCATAAGTTTCCGATATATTGGGAACAACCTGTTTGAATTGGTCAAAAAAGCTCTTTTCCCTGGTAATCATGCCCAAAGCATGTCTATTCACTGCATGACAAATCCCGGCCATATCTTCCAACATTTTACATTCAGGTATTTCGGCTGCTTCCCGCACCCGAGCCTTCTGCAAAAAAGTATTCCTTTCAATACGAATAAAAAATTCGCTTTTGGGCTTAATACCCTCAATTACTATCCCATGGGCTTTGCTGTAATCATCGACATTCCTTCTAGGCCGACCGAAATCAATCCACCCCGCCTTGTTTCCGGACAACACATTCAAATACTGTATATCCAATGCGGACAAACATTCTTGTGGGGAGATAGCGGTAGAGTCGCTAACCCGGAAGGAACGTAGAAAATCCCTATGTGGAGACGGAGACATCAGCTTGGTTACCTTGTTACGATAATCTCTTTTATAATCTCCGGCCGGCTTAGGTAGCTTTCCGTCTTTTACAGCCCCAACCCATAAGGCGGTGCGCAAGGCTCCCTTAAGTGAACTGCCAGGGATATAAACCTTGCCGTAAGCATCCTTAATCACACTGCGCAGACAGGAAGGCACGCTTTTACCCGAATAAGGCAAAATATATGCGGCTTTTGTGGACAAACCATAGTCCTTTATCAGGCGCCCAAGATCGAATCCACCGCGCCCGACTTCGTTCACAGCCCTTGGAATACTTGCCAGCTCCTCAAGGATAGAGTCCACATTTTGGACTGCCAACCCTTCTTTACTTCGCACATAGTCCATATCGGCCTGCAGTTCGTTTCCGTCTCCTATATGTAAAGGAGTCAGGGGAGTTATTTTCCAAACTGTAACTTCATTATCCATGACAAACCTCTTTTAGACATCCGGGTTGTTTACAGGGAAGTGAAAAGGCCCTGAAATCCCTCGGCGCGGAATGCCCGACATCAAGAGAATATCTTTCCCGAACATGCTCGGGCAGCATGGGAACGACCCTACCACTCGGCTTTCCGGATAAATAGGACCCTTCGGCAAATACGCGTATAGGAGGCCTGCCTGCCGTGGAACCATGCACCCACCCAGAACGGGACTGCAATAAATATGCAGAGGTGGACACCAATTCTTGTACATCTTCGTTTGCGGACGGATTAAATAGGGAGAGGGTATATGCCCCATCGGCCGATTTTGGAGCATTAATGTCTATTATTCCGGACTCACAGGCTTCAAAATGCCCCAGGCCGCTGTTCCTATCCGCTCCAATACCGGAGTCGGCAAGGAAATGCAGGGATTTTTCCGCTTCATCCTCATTTCCGGAAACCAGAAAAAACAATCCGGAAGATGGAGCAAAGAACTGTAGAGCAAAAAAGAAAGTTTGTCCGTCACCGCACCCCACACGGTCAACACTGACTCTCTGACGTTCAGCAAATTGCCAGGGGTACTCTTCTTCCCCCAACGAAAAGTCCTTATATTCTTCCCTGGAAACGGCTACCCCGCCTTTAAGTGCTTTAACATCAGCATACTGAAGCTCGTTTCCATTAAGCACCTTTTCCAGCAAGCCTTTGGATATCCAACGAACTTTTTTTATTTCCTTCCGTTTGGCAATGTCTATATCCCCCCATATCCGCCATGCCGGACAGGGAAAGAACAAAACATCCCCAATATACGGGAATGCAGAACTAACTGTGAACGGAGGGTTCAAAAAATAATCCTGGTTTGTATCCTCAGGATATAGGGTTTTGCGGGAAATACACAACGCGGCCGAAAGCGTATCGGAATGGATAAATTCATCCAGGCTTTCCTGATTTCCGCTTCCCTTTGAATCCACATGCAAAGCGGATTTAAACTTCAGCTTAAAAAAACGCATTTCTCCCCCCTGTTTAATTGCGAAGGGCCTCGGGCAATTCAACATCCATAGCCTGAGCAGTTCTATTCTCCCGATAATCTTCCAATGTTTTTCTTTTAAGCTCTATATCCTTGAAAAGCACCCGACCGTATCCCCGGCTGCCGTGTCCACCAAGATAATCATCCTGCAAAAGTTGCATGCATTGAAAGACATGGCCCAGGAAATCCTGCTCATCATCCTGGGAATAAAGGTTAAGTACAAATTCAAAATCAAATTCTGCTCCCGCCGGAACGCGTTCAATTTGTCGTGGCATAGCACCGGAAGTAATCCGGTCAATTACAACTTCCGTTTTTACCTCGGTCATGGGCATTTCCGTGTTTCTCGCACTCTCCAAGACCTGCCAGTTAGCAAGATGAGCATCTCGCACCACCAATCTCTGCGGGACCGGAGCTTCATCCTGTTGTTTTTGCTGCCTGTCAACAGAAATGCCGAAAAGTTCGGTGCTGGCCTGACCTGGTTTGGAGGCTGGACCGGCAGACTCAATTCTTTTGCCCTGCTCCATGAACGGGGCGACTTCTTCAATGGAATCGACCGGGGTTCGCTCTTGTCTAAATTTGATCGTCATTTCGCCGAGCAAGCGTTCCATGAGACTACGCATTTTCCCGCGCAAGGAAGATCCCGGGATATATGGCCAGTTGGTCACCGGATCACGAACCACTATTGAATCCGCTCCTCCAATGCCCATTTCCGTGGAATTGCCTCCTATATGCATTCCGGTCAGGGATTGAAGCTTGCCGGAAATAAAAACACGCTCCTGAAATCCGAAATTAACCTGTCCACTCATACCTACTCTCCTCCTTCAGCTTTATGATAGGCAAGAATAGCCTCGAAAAAATCAAAAAAGGACTGCATCCGATCATATTTACCCTCAATTTTATCGATAGCGTAGGAAAGGCAATCCACAAGGACCTTAAAACCAGGAATCTTTTTTCCATCTTTATTAAATCGAGCATTGGCATAAGCCATTTTCGGTTTAAGCATTATCAGCTTGCCGTTGGCCTGCTCCAGATTTTCCTGGTCAAGATTCATCTCTATCTTTTTGCTTGTCCCAAAAATATTACGAATCTGTGAAGTAGAAACGGACCTATTCTTATCTACACCACCTTTTTTTTTATCTATGTATATCATTTCATGCGCTATTTTTTGGGCAACATCTACCAGAACTTTTTTGTCTCCCTTTAAAATAATCTCATCAATCTGGCTTTTAAACTCGCAAGTAGCCATGAGTCCACCTCCTTAGTCCCTTTGTTCAAAATCAGACCACCGCAGCGGAAATTCCAGCCAGGATATTACCGGCAAGGTGGATTGGTCCCCATCCAGAGTGTTGGAATAAAGCAATGCGGACCATTTTACCTTCTTTTTCGCATCCTCGGGTTTTGAATACCGCCGCTTCAATTGATACGCGCTGCGCCATCGCCATGATTCAAAGGCTATATCCATCCACGCCCTTGATTCGGAAACACCTTTACGTCTACTTACACCCTGCACCATATTTTTGTTGTTCGCGGTCATATCGGCCAGAAAGGCAGCCAACCCCCGATTGTCCTGACCTTCTTCATCCAATAATTCTTTGATCTTTACTGCATGGCGCATATCCTCCCATACTATTGCCACGTTCTGAAAACAGAAACCATCCTTGCTGGTCTCCGAAACATCCAACCACTTTTGGCGCACCTCTTTGGCCTTTTCTTCAGCTTCGCCAGCTAGGTGTGCACCTTTAAAAATGGGATACTTACTTTTCTGCAGGATCATACCCCCGGAAATGGTCAAATCCGGGTTGCCGCAGGTAAAGTCAGAAAAATCCCTTCTGATTTGCCGCGCGAGCAGAGGAAGCTGACTCCATGCACCGACAACAAACAGATCATCGCCTCCGGCATATACTATCCGGCATCTGTCGAATTCTTCCTTTCGCAGAAGGTAGGGAACATAACCGGAAAAAAACTGGTTCAGCTGTCTGGACAAAGTGGCCATTCTGGAGATGGAGGCCATGGGCTTTTTAACTACCTTCCCGCTCTCACGAACAACCGCACCCCAGCCTTCGCTATATTCCTCACCCATGGATTCCCGCTGGGGAAAATTCAGCCCCCGGATAAAGACCAGACCCAGATTATCCACGTCCATGCGCAAAACGCCCAACCTTTCAATGCCCTTCTTACTACTGGCCAATTGGTCAAAATTAAGGGCAACTTCCGGGTTATCACTTTGGAACGCACTCCAGGTACCAATGTACTCCCTGGAGATGGCGCAGGCAGGAAGACTCAGCTCTTTAAACGGCTTCTCGGAAAACTCATTCATAAACAAACATTCCGCATCCACTGCAGACACAGCAGAAAGATCGCGGAATTTTCCTTTGGAAACCAATATTGCTCGACACCCAAAACAATCAAAGGTCACTACCCTGTCCGTTTTGAGAAGGGCACAAATTTTTTCTGCCTGAGCTTCATCCCACGCAAGGATTATCGCCTGAGCATCCCGCAACCAGCTGCCCAGATATTCCAAATCGAGGCACATAGCACATTTCTTGCCCTTGTTCACTCTTCTGCTTCCACAAACCTTGCAGCTTTTGGCCGGATTTACATCCTGAGGCTCAAAAAACCTATTGTCCAACAAGGAAGAAAATTTTCTCAACCGATCCCTTTCCAGATCCTCGGCTGTTTCTTTCCAGGCCTTGTGCATATTCCCTTGGGCAAACATTTCGGCTGTTATTTCAGCCACTCCAAGGCCCAAATATACGCTGCCTTCAAACTCCTCCAGGAGAAAACGGTTTATATAATCCCTGGCCTTGTACAATTCAGCCTGCATATATTTAGGCAAAAGGAGATAGAACTTGCCTCCGGAGTCATAAAGCGAAGCAAGCTTGCAAAGACCAAGCTGGCGCAGGATGTACTCCCCGGCTATGCGGCAAAAGAATTGCACATAAAACGAACGGCCCCGCAGCCCCCTGGCTGCGCCTTTATTCGTCAGATTATAAATAAATTTCTGAATTCCGGAAAAATCACCGCAGGCCAAAATCCATTTGGGATAATTTTGATTAGCCAAATCCCGGGTACCCTTATCTTCATGTATCTGTTGCAGATATAGGGCCTGGGCAATGGCCGCACTTGTCCGCAAATGATCAAACAGGCTTATATCCGGGTGTCTGACATTTGTGGCCGACGGGACATTAGCGGTATACCTTTCCAAAATACTGGTCATGGTTGATAGCATCTGCTCAAGAGGCATTTGTGGATAATTTTCTGCAACAGCCTCAATATCGGCAAACATACCAGAGTTTAAAGCCTCATACTCCTCCACCAGATCACGGTCGGACAGCAAATGGCTCCAGGACTTCCTGTCAGAAATGGCCTCTTCAGCATCTTCCTGAATTGTTACTTTCAGCTCCTCACCATGCTTGGGAAACAATTTCTCCTTGTCTACAGACATAGGAAAAAGAGGGTAACGGTGGTATGTGGCAAGATTGTCATTTCCTTCAGTAAAATTGACCCGTTCCAGTACCGGCTCCAACCGAGTCCGAAAATGCATCCTGTGTCTGAAATAGGTACCTTCCTCCCTTTCACTGGAGGAGAGTCTGTCTGCAGTCCGGATCACGGCAGACTCCAGCGCCATCTCATCATTCCTATGATGAACTCCGCACCAATTTTTCCATTCCTTTAAATTCGCATCCAAATTCCGGAGACAATCAAATTTTTCCTCGAGGTAGTCGCAGAATCTCTTGGAATAAGCGGCATGCAGATGGGAACGATAGCTTTTGTCCTTGCTCAAAGGACAGCAACTCAAATAGGTCTCATCATCCCGGACCTCGCTGAACTTTTTCCCACGTTCAAGCAACTTGCCAATATCATGGAGCAAAGCTGCCAAGACTACCAATTTTGTTTTCTCTTCCATTGCTTGTCCCCTTTTATTCGGATTTTTCGATCCGTTTATATTCACAAGGCAACTGCCGGGGCAAAGACTTCATTCCCACTAGTTCGAGCTCCTTCTCCAAAACCGGAATTAACTTCTCCTCCATCCAACTTTCCATTTTTTTCCAATCATCCCTGCCCACAGGTCTGAATCCGTGGGCCAAAATGGATGTACTTCTTATATCAAGGTATGTAAGCAGATCTTTTTTATTGGCTCGGATAAAATTTGCTGCCTCGCCATTGGTCTTGGCGTCCACCAGCTCCCAAGCCTTATGCAAAGAAGCCTGATATTTACCTTTGTGATTTTTAAATAACTCTACCTCTTCTGGAATCTGATCCTCGGAGATATCAGAAGTGTTTATTTCACAATCTTTATACAGAACCCATTGGGCTATCCATTCTATTATCCGGTACGCTCTGGCCACGGCTTCATCATAACGCCCCTGAAACACACGCCTCTTGGCATTCAGCCACAAATCATAAATCCGGCCCCCTTTTGCCTTTGGGGTATCCTCGTTGGCAAGCATAGCAGCTGTTTGAATATAAGCACCATACAAACTTCCTACTTCCCTGCTATGGGCGGATAAGAGGTTATATGCCTGACTATGATCAAAACAGTCCCAAGCATCAAAGGCCTTACTCAAATTCCTGGCCAGTAAGTATTCCTTTTGTATGGTTTCTTCCGCAGGAGGAGACATCCTATTCAGCCCCTGCAGAGCCTGACTGTAGCCATATTGTTTCCAGGCGGTTAAATAATTGGCAAGTTCTCTGGAAAAGCGAACCCTGCCCACCGCCGCTCGCGAACAGCATTGGGTGCCATCCACTACTTTATCCAAATCATTTCGCGCCCCTTTTACCAGGTACAATTGAACATCCAATTCCAGAGAAGCGAGGACCAAGGCTGCAGTCATGGTCTTTGTCCCGCCCGTATAATCAGCAATCAATTCACCTTCGTCCCGCCATTTTTCCATTTCCGTGCTGATCTTGATCACTGCTTCATCCAAGTTGTCCCCGGGGACCAGCAGAACTGAAAAATCCTCGGGCTGCATATCCATTTGAGTGGGAATGTTGGGAAGAGAAGGCTTTTTATCTTCCCTGCTGGATTTAATTACTTTACCCTCCCCGGTTATCATCGCCTCGGAACCGGACTTACCCCCGGTGCAGATAAAGACGGTATGGTCGGGGTGCAGAAATCTTATTGCCTCGATTAGCGGTTGATGACTGCCGCCTACTGTGGCGAAAAAAATCCTTTTCTCACTTGTCATGCTAGCTCCTGAAAAAACAAACTATTTAAAACTATTATTCGCAAAATCAAAAAAGAAAGTGTCGTGTCCCTATTCCTGTATTTCCACCCGCCCCAGCCCCAAAGCCGCGCCCTTGCCCACGTGCAAAAGCTCGGCGGTCCGGAGCAGGGACAAGACGGTTTCGTCGGCTCCCTTGAGCCGAACATCACCAACAATCCCGCCCATAGGAACCTTTTTCCCCTGACGGTTGGAATAACGCTTGTAGTCATCCCAAGAAGTTTTGGCATAATAGGAAAATCCGGAGCCGTTCAAGTCTTGCGGAGAATCACACCGGTGCACTTCTGCAGGCAGAATCTGCTCTTTTAAACGATCCCAGTTCTCCTTGCCCAATGGCCTCCCACTTCCAAAAACACATCCCAAGGATTCCATCCGCCGCAGGATATTCTGCAGGAAAAAATCCATATCCAGATGATTCAGATAGTGGCCGTTTTTGCGCAATCGCAGCGGGGTTATCAGGGAAAAATCCAACACCCGTGCATCCCGGGTTTCGTGCATCCATGCAGACAGGGGCAAGGGTTCGCTCAATTGGTCGCTTAACCGGGCATGAGGATCAATATACTTGCTCCCCTCGGGCAGAAGCTGTTGCATGGACCGGACGCAAAAGCCTATTCTCCGCCGGGTCAAGCCGGCTCTGGCCGCCCGCAAAATAGCCTCGGACAGGACCGGGGCAAAGCGGGTGCAGGAGCCAAACAGGGTTATATCCAGGCTGATAAGCCCGGGCTCACTGTCCGGGGAGACATAAAAAACATAACCCCGGGGCGAATCCATAAGCCCGGGCATGTCCGACTTTTTCAGATACAGTTCATAATAGGGACAATCGTTTGCCACCAGACAGGAGTCGCATTTTTTACGTCCCTCAAACGGGCATACCAATCTCTGGATCTGCCAACCCAATGCCCCGCGCAAAGTGGAGCCCAGATAAAAATCTTTCGGAAATGAGTCCTCTGCGCAAAGTTGGAAGCGAAAACGGGAAAGGCTGAGAGCTGAACTCAAAAAAGAGAAATCAGGCATCTAAAAAACTCCAAAAAAACAATTTTATGCAGACTAGCTTTAGATTATATTCGAGTCAATAAAGCTACACTTATTGATTCAAGGTTTTTTTGCATAAACGTAGGGTTTAAGGCAGCACTTGCCTTTAGTCTTTTTATACGGCATTAGATTTCGGATTTGTAAATCCAAGAACAAAAAATTTTTGCAACCAAGGCATGACCCACAGATGAGCAAAAAAGGCAAGGAACTTCTGAAAAATTTGTGGCGGGAACAAAGAGCCGCATCAGCCAGAGAAAAACAGCACGCGGACACGGAGTTCCGGACCGGACAGCTCTATTTCGGGGCCTGCGACCACCATCTCAAAAGCATGACCCGGCACTTCCCGGCAGTTGTCTGCACTACCCACCCGGTCTATGTCCTGGAAGAAATCGCCAACCTTGGGGCCAAACTCTGTCCGTGCACTACAAATATCCATTTTGGAACTCCGCGCATCCGAAAGGGATGCAAACTGCCGGACACCCGAAGAGTAATATCCAGGACCTCCTATGTGCTTATCAAATATGGATTTACAGTCAAAAAGGCGGAGCGATTCCGCAGGGACCTGAGCTACACCGGCATGGTACCGCATGAATGCTTCAAGGAGCCGAAGTGAAGGAAAACAGCAAGGACCAGCAGTGGCGGCAATGGCTTAAAAGCGATGAATGCCTCCGGATCATGAACGAATGCGCCCGCAGAATACACAGGCTTATTTGCTCCGGAAGACTCACGGATCCGGAGCACATGCGCCAATCCAGGGAAGAGGACAGCCTGCGGGAAATCGAGGCCCGATTGTGGATATTTCTGTTTGAACTGAACGATTCGCCGCAAAAAAAACATTGGTTGGAACAGATCCGGCAACAAAATTTTTCCACGCTAAAAACAAATATTGTCAATAAATACCGCCAAGCAGCCCTGGACAAACTGCGAAAAAAGGACGGCAGCGCTTGGCATGCCTGCTACAGGCGGGCCAGAAACGTTTTCGGCAAGCACGCCGATGTTCGGCTTCTGGCCGAAAAGCAGGGCTCGTTCTATTCCCCTATGTCCGAGCCGGAAAACATGCCCAAACTGAGCAGACTCAATCCGGAATTCTGGAAGGAAGTTCCACCTCCGCCTGTGCACATGGAAGACATCAGGAAAATCGAAACTATCTCCAGAAGCGGGCTGGACTTTTGGCACGGACTGGCCTTTCTTTTAAGGGATAAACATCATCTGGCCCTGCGCATATTCATAGATTTTCTGGCCCACCATTTTCCGCAGGAATGCGCGGACCGGGAGCAAATATCAGCGGAAAGTCCGGCTTTTTCCAAAACTGAAGAAAACAAAAATGAATCATTAAAGGATACTTTCCGGGCCGAACAAACTTCTGCGGAGCATGAGCAAACCAGGGCGAGACTGAGGGAGCTGGCCCGAGATCTTGCCCAACAGTTGGAAGACAAGGAAAAAATGATCCTGGACTGCATGTACGGGAGGCAAATGACCAAATCCAAAACAGCTGAAGAACTGGGGTATTCTCATGCCGCGGGACTGGCCTATCCCTTAGCCAAGCTCCTGGAAAAAATCCGCAGATTCTGCAGCCTTTGGCCCGGCCTGGACGGAGAATCTCATGACCAAGAAATGGCGGCGGAATTTTTGGATATTGTAATCGAATTTTGCAAAAGCCGGACATTAGACCGTAATTAGGGATACAGGGGTCAAAAATGGACAACCACGAAATCATCCTGGCCTGGCAGGAAGCCTTTTGCCTGCGGACCTGCCCGCCGGACAAAATTTTTAACGAGAAAGACATGAACGTGAGAAAGCATATCCAGGCCTGTCCCTTTTGCCGGGAACGAAGCAAAGAAGCTGAACCGGAATGGTCAAGTCTGGGAGACAAAATACTTGAATATTTCCCTCTGCCGGATCCCCAGTCGCGGATAGCCCCCGGACAAGTATGGACAATCAGCGACAAACTCGCCGGGTGGCAGGAAGATAAGCACTATAACCCACCCCAAGTATTGGTTTACGATTTAACGGACGAATACGTGGTTCAGACCGTCCAGATATACGGAGATACCGCCCTGATGGGGCCGGATGATGTCTTGCTGGGGGAATTCGGATTCGCGGAAACCTGGAACACTTACGCCCTTAACAGAAACGACCTGGGAAATTTTATTGGGTCCGTGGGGGAAAGACATCTTCAAAGGACAAAAGAAAGGATAGAAAAAAAGGATTTTAAACACATAGACGAAAATTCAACACTTTACCAGTTCCGACTCCTGGAGCTGGAAACCGGTAGCTTTTTTTCCTCTCAATCCATATCCGGGCTTCTTCCCCAGACACCAAGTGCTCAACTCACTGAACTATTCCCCTCCGGGGAGACCGTGAATCAGGTCCTTGAAGAAAAATACCCCCGGGGAGAAACTGCTGTAGCAGAAGACCCTCTGCTGGCCCTGGCCCTGTTTCAGCTCCCGCAGGAAAAACTGAATATGGCCGCCTCCAGCACCGGGGATATCCACCCGGTCAACTGGGTCAAAACCGGCTCCGGCGACCTTTCTATCACCGGAAGCGGCGCCCGGATAATTTTGAACAAATACCGGGAGGGAACGATCCTTGTCAGCGGCACGCTCAATGACCAAATTCCACATACCTGTGATTTCCTTGCCTGGTGGAGTACTTTTTCCGGGCACAGAATACCGGCCCGGGAAACGGATCTGGACCCGGATACCGGAGAGTTCGACATCGAAATAACGGACGTCTCCCGGGAGGAATACAAAAACGGAAACGTGATACTTTTAGTGCTCGAACAAAAAGATGACTAACCCGAACCTTTCTCAGCTATTCAGCCGGATCACCAGGGGAAAATACGCGCATCTGGAAAGCCTTCTCCAAAATAGGCGGATAGAGTGGCAAAAAGAAAACGACGGCCATGTTTTGGAAGAAATACTTGACTGCTGCCCGGAAGAATTCCGGCTTCCGGTTAAGCTGACGATCATCAATGCCTATCTTAAAGCCCCGCACAAGTGTCCACCGCAATCCGCAGAAGCAATTCAAGATAGTATCCCTTTCCGGGAAACAGGGCTTGAACTCTCCTGGGACAGGGCGCTTGAAATTTCCTGGTGCCCTGTCCCAATTCCCCTTACCGCAGGAGCGAAAACCGCTGTACAGACTTTTCTGGTGGGATGGTGCAAAGGGAATAATAGACTCGAAATATCCGAAATCTTACTCCGGGAGATGGCCGACGAAACCCGGAAAGCAATCAAAACAGCGGCAACTCTGACTCAGAAAAAACACCCAGGGACGCTGTACTGCCTGCGGGCAGGCGGGGTTGGGATGTCCCCTGTCCAGGGCCGGTCCCTGGCTTTGCCTTTATATGCGGCCTTTACTGCAGCAGCCGAGGGTTGGGAAATGCCCAATCTTCTACTGAGCGGGGATATCGGAGAAAACGGGCATCTTCTCCCGATCGCAGACATCTCGCAAAAAAAGGAAACAGCCCTGGAGCACGGGTATTCGGGCCTGATCTTCCCGAATCAGGAACATTCCTCAAATAAATTTCTGTTTCCGGTACAGACCCCAGAGCAGGCCCTTTTACTGGCCAAATCCGATTCTCCCCGGCTGCGGAAGACTATTCACCATTTTCTGGCGCATTTACATGACCCCGGGCAAACCGTTCTGGAGCTTCCCCGACTGAACGTAAACTGCCTGGAGCTACTTGCCCGCGACTATCAGAGGCAAATAGGCAAAACCTTCCTAAGTGCCATTCTAAAGGCCCCGCAGGACACCCGCAGCATGCTCTCCAGGCTGGAAGAGGAAATGGAGACGCCGAACTGGTCCATGCGCCGCATGCAGGCCATATTCTCCTTTTTCCCCGAACCGGAGGTAATTAAAAACGCCGCCATCCCCCCGGACATACTCTTTCGCCTTGCCTGGCTTCAATACATGCTTAAAAACCATTCCGGACTTCTGCGCGAAGGGGATGAATGGGCCGGACTCAGCGAAGAGGCAGTAAACAGGGTTTTGGATATGGAAGAATGCGACTTCAACGGATTGGCCCATGCCGTAAAATTTCACGCCGGGAGACTGGTCCGGGAACGCCACAACGCCTTTATTTTCCAGCCCGACCTACCCGAGACCCTGGAGCCGCAGTTAAAGGACCTGATTAGGTGTACTGAAAATTATTACCGGGAAAGAAAAAAACAAGGATCCCCAACCAGCAAGCATCTGGGAGCATTGTGGGGGACAATTGCTCAAAATTTCGCCTTCTGCGGTCCGAAATACCTGGAAGAAACTCAAAAATACGCTTGGGCGGCCTGGGAAGCCTTTGGAGGCAGGGATGATATCGAGGACTGCAGAAGGTGCGTGTCCTACCTTTATTTTGCCTGTTTGGATGCCGGCCGCTTGGAGGAAGCCCGGGACTATTTGAGACGCCTGGGTCCGGACCACATTCCGAACAGCAAACAGCTGGAAAATGAGCCTTTCCCGGCTCTGGCCTTTGCCCGCTGGCTCCTGGAAGGGGAGCAGCCTGTCCCGGGTCTGCTTGATGAACTGAAAAAAACGGCGGCTATATCGGACATGCGCCATCCCTGGCAGCTTGTTTTATACAATCTGGCTGCCTGCGAGCCAGAGGAAAACGCTGCTCTGGAAATGAGCAAAAGGAGCCTTGATTTCTGCTTGCACTCCGATTCCGGACCGCCGGTTCGGGCCATGGCCCTTTTACCCTTAAGCGTGATTTATGAAAAAAAGTTACTTCCTTTTGCAGAGATTGAGGGACAGATAAAAAAAGCCCAACAAATCATTCGTTTAAATTTGAATAAAGCCGGACACTTCAACTTGATCGTCAAGGCTGACCCCAGGGAAGTGCTCCCAATCGTCCAGGAACAGAAGAAAACCCTTTTCCCTTTTACATACAGGTAAAATGTATTAATTGTACTAGATGATATAACCTCGCTGCCCTGAATTAATACAATAACGTCAAACCCAGCGCCTATAAACAATGACCACTCATGACGCCAGACACGAACAGAGACTGCCGGTTGAAACCGCGATTCTGCCTTTTTTGGGTTCCCGGGACGCAGACTACCAGCCTTTCCAATATATCATCCAGGATTTCAGTCGGAACGGAGTGCGCATAGCCATCCCCTCCTGGGTGCAAAGCAGGGAAAGACTGTACACGGACGATCAGGTCAATCTTCATCTCCCCTATAAATTCAAAAACCAGAGCCGGAACCAGGGTAAAGTGGCCTGGGAGAAATGGGAGATCAGCGAAAACGCCCAGGTCTGCGGTATCGCTCTGGACACATATTTTCCTGAAACATACCCGGTCTTCATCTCCCTGGACACCAAGGAAGTCATTGTCGATCTGGCCCATTTCAGCAGCCTGGAAAAACTTATCCTCCTGGTACTGAAAGACTGCGTGCTTTTGAAAAAAGGTATCCTCATTTATCTGGAACACCTGAGTTCCTATTTCACCAGAGTTTCCACATTCAAAAGAGAGGAATATGCCCTCTTTCGCCAGACGGTAATAAACGACATCAAGGCCGGGCTGGAAAAAAACCTGGCTTATCTGAATGAAACCTAAATCGAGCGATTTTTATTCAGTTGTAATTTTTCCTGCGATGAGTAACA
>CAYNNQ010000047.1:0-15500 GCA_964398785.1 uncultured Desulfovibrionales bacterium
TAAGAGACTGTAATTATCCGACTTTGCTACGGGCAGAAGGGAAACATAAATATAGACCTGGCCATTTTGGGTATATTTACAGGCGTTGCCCACTATATTGAATAAAATCTGGGTTAGGCGGGTGCTGTCTCCAATCAATATCTGTGGGAGGTTTTCATCAAGCTCGATATGCAGGGTATTTCCATTCTGCTCTGCGGTCTGTTTGAAAATATCTTTTATAGATTGAAAAATATCAGACAAATTGATTTCCTCTTCCTGGACTTCCATTTTGTCCGCTTCTATCTTGGACAAATCCAGGATGTCGTTCAAAAGCCTGTTAAGTCTTTGCGTAGATTGCAATGCCTTATTCAAATATTCATTTTGCTCATCATCCAGGCTACTCATCTGTAACAATTGCAGCATTCCCATAATGCCGTTTATCGGGGTCCTTATCTCGTGGCTCATATTTGCCAAAAATTCGGATTTGGCTTTATTAGCGGATTCTGCCTGTTCCTTGGCAGACCGCAACTCATCCTCAGCCAATTTGCGATCAGTTACATCCCATACAGTGGATACCACCAGATTATCATCTGGAAGCGGAATATTCTGGGCGGTAATATAGAATGTTTCCCGCCCAGGTCGAATAACAGGCACGTCCTTCCAGAACATCCGTTCAGGGTCACCACTGGCGCAATCCTCAAGTACCCTTTGTTTTATCTTTTCCCTGAATTCCGGCTCTTGATACACAGCTTCCCAAAAATCTTTTTCAGCCAGATCCTCTCTGGTAGTTCTATAAAATTTAACAAAATTGTCATTCATATAATTAAATTGTACTTGTGGGTCCACTGAATTGATGGCTACTCCTACAGGAAGATTATCCAAAGTTGACTTGATAAATGCTTTTTGTTCCTGGAACATCTCCTCTGTGCGCTTCCTTTCCGTTATATCAATTGCAGAGGCTATACTTTGATTGGTTCCGGGAATCATGTCTACAGCCAGCAAAACATTCAACTCTTCACCGTAGCGATTGATGAAACGAAACTCGTATTGGCTTGGAGCGGCATCAGGTTCCTGGCGTCTTAGATCATGGCTTTCCTTCATCCAGAAAAGATCATCGGGGTGCGCAAACTCGGTCCAGGATTTCTTCCCCTCGATCTCTTCCCTGAAATATCCGGAGATGCTCTCGAAGTTGGAATTAGCTTGTCTGATGGTGGTATCCTCTTCAATAATAAACATTGCAGTGCCGGAGGTCTCGAATATGGCCCGATAGTAGTTTTCCGACCTTCGCAGGGATTTTTCGGCTTTCTTCCGTTCGGTAATATCTTCATGGCCTACTACCACTCGTCTTGGCGGGGCTTCTGAAAAAGGAGTGACTCGACCTATGAACCACCGGAACTTGTCCTGTGAATGACATGGATATTCCAGGCTAAAGGAATCCCTCTCGCCGGCAATAACCATACGAATCCCCTGAGAGAAAGGCTCGGCCTCTTCTGCATGCTCTCCCGCAGCTTTGTCACATATGGAAAGATAGTTTACGCCTTCTGAAACGTAATTTGCGGGAATGTCATTTTCTTCGGCAAAATCTTTCCAAGTCTGATTTACCAGAATTATATTTCCATGTTCATCCAGCACTGCAATATGATAAGACAGGCTATTCAAAGTGGAATCAAAAAACAGGTTGAGATCACGCACCTTTTCCTCGTCCTGTTTGTGCTGCACAATCTCCCAAGTTACATTAGCAAAAAAGGACACTATCTCCTGATCCTTTTCCGTATAATCAGCTGGCTTGTTACCTACTCCCATGATAGCCATGATCCTGTCTCCACGCATTACCGGAGTCACGAGTTCACGCGTCACTCCAGGATGCCCTTCTGGCAGTCCTTGCCGGTGAGGCAATGAAGAATAGTCATTGTGGATCAAAGTTCGTTTTTGCCTTACACAATCCACCCATACACCGGCCTTATCAAGGGAATAGTGCATCCCCTTGGCCTCAATACTGCAAAACTCCCGAAGTGTCTGCGTAGACCACTGCTGCAGGGTCAGGTTTTTCTGATCCGAATGTACAAGGTGATAAAATCCTATAGGGCTATACACAAACTTGCCCACTTCATCCAACATTTTTCTCAAAAGCTCATCCATGCTATGTGAAGCCGCATATTCCATGAGTTCCAAGCGTTTTTCGGTTAATTGCCTGGAAATATACTCCTCTGTCACATTGCGAAAAACCAGTACCACCCCGGTTATTTCACCTTGATCATTTCGGATCGGAGAGGCTGAATCCGCAATCTGGTATTCTTCGCCGTCTTTGGCAATCAGAACGGTATGATTGGCCAATCCTTGTATCTTACCGCTTGATAATACTTTATCCACCGGATTCTCACATTTTTCTCTGGTTTCTGCCTGGACAATAGTAAATACCTCGGTCAAGCTCTTGCCTTGTGCTTCATACAGACTCCGTGCGGTCAATCCTTCAGCCACAGGGTTCATCCTGACAATGCAGCCATTTACATCAGTAGTGATTACAGCATCACCAATGGAATGCAGGGTCTGACTCAGATTTTTTTCACTGTCACGCAGGGCTTCTTCAGCCTGTTTGCGTTCGGTGATATCCTGAACCATCCCTATGGAACGTATAACCGTTCCCTCTTGGTCGCGTTCATGAAAACATTTTTCGCGTACGTACCCAACTTCCCCTGTTTCTTTATGGACAATCCTGTGCTCCACCTCATAGCTATCTTTTCCTTCTTTTAATGAGGAAGTGTATGCAGCATCCACCTTTGAGCGATCATCGGGATGGACAAGATCCAAAAAATCCTGATAACTGAGTTCGAACTCCTGGGGCTTAAAACCAAAAATACGATATGCCTCATCCGACCAAGTCAGAGTATTCCCAACAAGGTCTAGTTCCCAACTCCCTGTTTGAGATATTTCTTGCGTTTTATTCAGTAGATCCTCGCTTTTTCTCAGTCTTTCCTCGGCCTGTTTACGTTCGGTGATTTCCAGAGTTAACTCGGCTACCCTTTCCAGATTACCGTTATTCGAGTACAAAGGATAACTTCTGATGTGCCAGAACCTGCCATCTGGAGATTTAATTTCGTTTTCCTGTGGCTCTCCGGTTTCTATGGTAAGTTGAACAGGACAATTCTCACAGGGAATCTGCCTACCGTGCCAGACTTGGTAACAATACCTACCCACAAGATTTTCCGGATTCTCGTTTACCGATTCTCCCGCCTTCTTATTGGCCCACTGGATGCGCAGATTTAGATCCAAAGTGTTCATTAACTCGGAAACAGCATCATAAAAAGAGAGTTCCATATCTTGACCCTCGTCATTTGTTTTACCAAAAGGGATTTAGCCCGAAAAATTTACCTAAATTTACTCTTGGTGTCGACCTTGTGGATAGGCAACGCACGGGCTTTGTTATTCATTTTTGCTGAAAGATGCCCGGTGTTGCGACCGCGCGATCCCTCCAAACAAAGGGTCTTCCCGGCAAAACAGTCTTGAAGCGAAAGATTCAGAGCAAAGCGATTCACAAAATACCATCCCCGGAGGACACTACTTCTTTTCCATCCTTAGGATATCCACCAAATCATAGAAGATAAAAGCGACAAGCACAGTCCAACCCACAAAATGGAAGCACACATTTCCAACAAGGGAAAGGCTGGCCTCTATTGAGTTCAGTACTGCGCTAATAAGAAAGACCGTACTTACCAGCATCAGCATTCCCAAAAGGTGGGTGGCGGCATACATGAACCCATTTTTTTGTTCCCTGTAACTAACCGAGGTCCAAATCTGGCTAAGTGTGGCCCAAATAATGGGAATGGCCACGAAATACAAAAGTAGGTTATCCTCTTCCGGCAGCCTAAAGTCCAGAAAAAACTCAAAAAACCAGACTCCGGCCACCAGAATAAAAACATCCCGGACCAAAACGAACATAAACATAAATTCCCTCCACTGTAAGTGGTTCTCCCTCCACTCGCGATGCCAAGTATCCGACATCACAGGACATAGACAAAAAAATAATTCCCTCTTGACACATCAAGCAATTCGTCATTAGAAATGGTCATACCATTTGGGGCGAAAAAAGGCCACATAAAAACCAAGTCAAAAACTTGTTAGTTGTAACCTGTTTTAATAATAGGTTTTTTTATATAAATCATTTTAAACACCTTTTAAAAATGTAGGACCAAATTGGAAAACAACAAATTAAATTTTAACACAGCCCAACCCGGACGGGTCAGTGAAGACATTGCCCTGCAAATAGAGGCGGCAATCACCGAAGGCAAAATTCAGCCCGGAGAAAAGCTGCCCAGCGAAAGGGACATGCAAAAACAGTTTGGGTGCGGGCGCGGTGTGGTCCGGGAAGCCCAGCAGATACTCCGGCAAAAAGGGCTGATCGAAATAAAGAAAGGCTCCAAGGGGGGAGCTTTCGTGAAACAGATGGAAGTGGCCAATGTCAGCGAATCTTTTACCATGTTTTTAAAACAGAAAAACATCCACCCGGAATCCCTTATTGAATTCCGGGAAAGCCTGGACCGGGCCATTACTTCCCTCGCTATTTCCCGCGGCAGCCAAGAAGAGAAGGACTCTCTGGTGCAAAAGACCCGGGAACTCGAAAAATATCTTTCCGGTAACAATCCGGATATGCATACGGTTGGGGAATTGGACCGGGCTTTGAATATCCAGCTGGCCCAAATGGCCAAAAACCCCATATTCGAATGGGTAATGCACGCCATTCAGCAGGGATTCAGTTCATTTGACTACGCCCTGTATGAGGACTCGGACTACCGGAACAAAACGGTGGCCAACTGGAAGGAAACAGCCAGGCAGATTGCCGCTGAAGAACCGCTAAAAGCCCTCAGATATATCGGCAACCATTACCTGATGCTCTATAAGTGTGTCCAGGAAAAAGAGGAACTCGCACCCAACCAGGCAAATCAACTGTTCAATACCCAAAAAACAAAAAACGAAGAATAAACAATCCAGGAGTTAATATGCCCGCGAAAAACTATGATTACATTATTGTCGGTGGAGGATCCGCAGGGAGTGTCCTTGCCAACCGCTTGAGCGCAAACCCCGAGAACAAGGTATTGGTTCTGGAAGCCGGTCGTCCGGACTACAAAATGGATTTCCGCATACACATGCCCGCTGCCTTGACCTACCCCCTGCAAGGTACGACCTACAACTGGTGGTACGACTCCGAGCCTGAGCCGTACATGCACAACCGGCGGGTCTACCAGCCCCGCGGCAAAGTGCTCGGTGGATCCAGCTGTATTAACGGAATGATTTATATCCGCGGCAATGCCATGGATTACGAGAAATGGGCCCGGGAAGAAGGACTGGAAAATTGGGACTACGCCCACTGTTTGCCCTATTTCAAGAGATTCGAGTGCCATCAGAGCGGGGCTGACGAGTACCAGGGATTTTCCGGTCCCTTGTACCTGACCACTCCGGAGTGCTCCAATCCGCTTTTCCAGTCCTTTTTCGAAGCAGTCCAGCAGGCAGGCCATCCTCTGACCAAGGACGTAAACGGTTATCAACAGGAAGGATTCTCTAAATTCGATGCCACAATATACAGATCCAGGCGCTGGAACGCGGCAAGGGCCTATGTCCATCCGGTCAAAAAGAGAAGGAACCTGGAAATAAAATGCCGGACATTGGTCAACCAGATACTTTTCGGCGGCAAGAAGGCCATAGGTGTAGAATACACCAAAGGGAAAAAGACTCACAAGGCCTACGGAGGAGAAATAATCTGCTGCGGCGGGGCAATAAACTCTCCGCAGCTTTTGCAGCTCTCCGGAATTGGAAATGCCAATGAACTTAAAGCCCTGGGAGTAAACGTGGTCCAGGATCTTCCCGGCGTGGGGGAGAATCTACAGGATCACCTGGAACTTTACGTGCAGTACGCCTGCAAAAAACCGGTCAGCATGTACCCGGCCCTTAAGTGGTACAACCAACCATGGATCGGCATGCAATGGCTTTTTGGACAAAAAGGCGCGGCCGCGACCAACCATTTCGAGGCCGGCGGCTTTATACGCAGCAATGACCAGGTCGATTATCCCAACCTGCAGTTCCACTTCCTGCCCCTGGCCATCCGTTACGACGGTACCGCACCCAACGCCGGGCATGGTTTTCAGCTGCACGTTGGCCCCATGTACTCCGACGCCCGGGGGCATGTAAAAATCCGGTCCACTGATCCCGGGGATTATCCGAAAATCCAGTTCAATTATCTGTCCACGGAAAAGGACAAGAAGGAATGGGTGGAAGCCATACGCTGTTCCCGGGAAATTGTGGAACAAGCCGCTTTCGACGAATTCCGAGGAGAGGAAATAGCCCCTGGTGCCGACCACCAGACCGATGAAGAAATCCTCGATTTTGTGGCCCGCGACGGGGAAAGCGCCTATCATCCCTGCTGTACCTGCAAGATGGGCTATGACCGCATGAGTGTTGTCGACTCCGACCTCAAGGTACATGGAGTGGAAAACCTTCGAGTGGTGGACGCCTCCATCATGCCTTCCATTACCAACGGAAACATCTACGCCCCGGTAATGATGATCGCGGAGAAAGCAGCGGATATTATCCTGGGCAATACTTCGGAGCAGCCGTTGCATGTGGATTATCACCAACCATAGAGGCACCTGCAAAAAGTCCAAATCCGGAATCAAATGTACAGGTTATACTCAGCAACTCTGTGGTTTTACTTAGAACTGCCTGCAAAAACATATTTTTTGCAGGCGTATCTTAACTCCGCTACTCCGATCCAAAAGAGCGGAAAAAAGCGGATAGATATAAATCAGGGCCCGTAAATCGGGCCCTGCAAATGGAGTAAGACTTATGCAAAAAAAATTGATGTATATTGACGGAAAATGGACCTCGGCCCTTTCCGGGGAAACATCCAAAGTGATAAATCCCTGCAACCAGGAGACCGTGGCCGAAGCCCCCCAAGGCAACCGAAAAGACTGCCGGGAAGCGATTCGCGCTGCCCGCGAGGCTTTCGACAATGGACAATGGCCGAAACTTACCGGTCAACAAAGAGGCGAGCTAGTCTATAAAATGGGAGAACTCATTGAACGCGACCAAGAGGAACTGGCTTTTCTGGAAACTCTGAACACGGGAAAAACCGTGGAGGAAAGCCGTTGGGACATGGAGGATATAGCCGGTATATTCAAATATTACGGGGGGCTTGCGGACAAGGAAAATGGTGAAACAATCTCTTCTCCAGTACCGGACACAACCAGCGTGGCCGTCCGGGAACCGGTGGGAGTCTGCGGCCAGATATCCCCGTGGAACTACCCTCTTCTTCAGGCCGCCTGGAAACTGGCTCCTGCCCTGGCCGCAGGATGTACTGTAATACTTAAGCCGAGTGAAATAACTCCCCTGACCGCCTTAAAAGCCGCTGAACTGGCCGAGGAGGCGGGGATACCCGCAGGTGTTCTCAACGTTGTCCTGGGCCCCGGATCCAGCGTAGGGGCTGAACTCTCGGAAAGCCACGAAGTGGATCTGATATCTTTTACCGGAGGAATTGTCACCGGGAAGAAAATAATAAAGTCCGCCAGTGAAAATGTAAAAAAGATTGCCTTGGAGCTGGGCGGAAAAAATCCGAATATAATCTTTGCCGATGCCGATTTTGACCTGGCTCTGGATCATGCGCTAAACGGCGTGTTTTTCCATGCGGGACAAATATGCTCAGCCGGAGCGCGCGTGTTGGTCCAGGAAGATATACACGATCGCTTCGTTGATGCTTTACGGGAAAGGATGTCTAAAATAAGGATAGGGGACGGTCGCGCGGAAAAAACACAAATGGGCCCGCTTATCTCCGCGGAACACCTGGCAAAGGTAGAGGAATATGTCCATCTCGCAAGTCAAGAAGGTGCCAATCTCCTTTTGGGCGGAAAAAGGCCGGATAGTCCGGAACTAAAAAACGGCTTCTATTTCCTCCCCACCCTGTTTACCCAGTGTACTCAGGATATGCGCATAGTCCAAGAGGAAGTATTTGGTCCGGTCATAACCGTGGAAAAATTCCGCACAGAAGAGGAAGCGGTCCGGATGGCCAATGCGACCGTATACGGTCTATCCGCGGGATTCTGGACCAAGGATGCAGATCGTATAAAACGGGTATCCCCAAAGCTGCGTTTTGGTACAGTGTGGATAAACGACTTCAATGTCTATTTTACCCAGGCCCCGTGGGGCGGATACAAACAATCCGGGCTGGGCCGCGAACTGGGCAAAACCGGCCTTGAAGAATACACGGAGATTAAACATATCTACCAAAACCACAACAATAAGGTAATTAACTGGTTCGGGAATGAATAATCCCGACTCCTCAATGTATAATGGGGATTTTGTTTCGTCGAAGAATTTTTTTCACTATACAAAGACATGAAAACTTGGTCCTTGTTTCCATTAATATATATAATTATGCCGTATTGTTGCATTTCGCATCAAGATGGAAATAAATCAGAGACAACCGCCAAAAGTCGAATGCTGGAGTTAACCGCACAGATCAAATCCTGCAACCCTTTGATTTCAATTAAAATTTTCAACTTAGGACTTAACACTGTCTGCAAAAACACATTTTTTGCAGGCGCTTCAAATCAGGAAAGCACCTTATATCCCCTACCCCTGTGCAGACAGGGGAGCAGGGGTCTTACGGTGCATTAAAATAAAATTGTAGGGATTTCGGCTTTTAGCGGACATTTTCCCGCGGAATAAGCTGAAATCCGAACCCTTAAACTAGGAGGTTAAATGTTAAAGAGAAGGAAACTGAGCTTTCTGGGAATTTGCATGTGTGCGTTTATGCTGGTTTTTTCCGGATCAGCACTGGCTGACAGCAAAAAACCGATCAAGATTGCCAGCGTGAGCTGGACCGGTGTAACAGTGAAGACGGAACTAGCGGTTAAAATCCTTGATAGCCTGGGCTACGAGGCGGAGAACCTCATGGTTTCCGTGCCTATTGCCTACAAAGCCATGGATTCAGGGGAAGCCGATCTCTTTTTGGGCAATTGGATGCCAACACAAAAAACCATGGCCAACAAATACTTCGACAAGGGCTCTGTCGTCCAATATGTGGCAAACATGCGCAATGCCAAGTACACCCTGGCCGTGCCCAGCTACTGCTATGAAGCCGGGCTCAAGAGCTTCAGCGATATCCATAAGTTCGCTGACAAGCTGGACCACAGGATATACGGTATTGAAGAAGGTAACGACGGCAACCAGGTCATCCTGAAAATGATCAACAACGACATGCACAACCTGGGAGACTTCGAGCTTATCCCTTCCAGCTCATCGGCCATGCTTTCCCAGGTGAAGTCTTTTATTCGGGACAAGAAATGGGTCGTTTTTCTGGGCTGGTCCCCGCATTACATGAACAAAGTAATAGACATGAAGTATCTAGAAGGAAGCACAAAAAAGACTTTTGGCCCTAACGACGGAACCGCCACGGTATACACCAACCTGCGCAAAGGTTTCGCCAAGGAATATCCCAATGTGGCCAAGTTTTTGAAAAACTTCAAATTCCCCATTTCCATGATGAACGATATCATGACCATGTTGAAAGAAAACGATAATTTGGAACCGGCCGAAGCAGGCATGAAATGGGTCAAAAACCATCCCCAACGCTACAAGAAGTGGCTTGAAGGGGTGGAGACAATTGACGGCAAGCCCGCCCTGCCCACTTTCAAGTCCTCCCTTTACTAAATAGGAATATAAACCGAGATAAAAGGCCGCCCTGCCCTCTTCCGGGCAAGGCGGCCTTTTTGGCACTTATGGGTTGAGTTCAAGACTATATTAAATTGCAGGTATTCTTACCTTGGGCTTTGGACCTGTACAGTGCACTGTCCGCCCTGTCGAACATGCTCTGCCGGGTGTCGTTAGCTCGCAGGGTTGTTGCCCCTGTACCGGACCACAGGTTTTTAAGCAGCAGACGTCCGATCTTTAGATGCAGCCTGTTGCGCTTGTCTTTTGCAATCAAAAGATAGGCAGCCTGTTGTACCCTATCGTGCAAAAAATAAAATCCGGGGTTTGCAGAAGCATCCAGCTTATAGCTAGCGTCCCGGGGCTTAACAAGCCCTTGTTGCAAGGCTTCCCAGAGCAACTGGCTGGCCTTTGATTTTGACTCGCCGGTGATCAGGGCCAGGGTCTGCAGGTCAAAAGTTATGCCGATGCAGGCCGCGTGTTTTAAAATTTCCACTGCAGCAGTGGAGAGGCTGTCTATCCTGCGGGTCATGAGCTCTATGACATTGTCCGTGAAATTGAGCCCGGAAATCCTGGTGGTTTCCCATTCCCAACAGCCCCTTTGCCGTTCAAAGCGGATCAGTTTTTCCTGGTACAGAATGCTGATGAACTGGTTAAGAAAAAAGGGATTGCCAGCGGTCTTTTCCAAGCAGAGTACGGCAAGGTTATGTACCTTTTGCCTCTCGGTCTTGAGGGTCTCGGCCAATAGACTCTTAATGTCCTGAAGATCCAAAGGCTGAAGGGAGATAATCCCTATCCGCGGCCTGTCCAGTTGCACTTCATCCCCCCGCCCCATGCTAGCACCCTCTTCAGGTTCAAGGCCAGCCTGGCGCAGATTTTCCAGGGCAAGAAGCAGGGGATGTCCGGGTCCGACTTCATCTTCCCGAAAAGCCCCGATGAGCAGTAAATTGTCCGGTGGGTTGGCCATAAAGACCTCCAGAAGCTGCAGGGAGGGCAGGTCAGCCCAGTGCAGATCATCCAGAAAAAGGACCAGGGGACGTCCGGAGCTGGTCAAGGCGGAAAGAAAATTAATGCTTAGATATTGAAAGCGGTTGCGGTTTTCCTCCGGGTCCAGTTCAGGGGCAGCGGGTTGCGGGCCGATGATTTGCTCCACTTCGGGAATTAACTCGCAAATGACCACGGCACTCTGGCCCAGGGCATTTTGCAGCTCTGTGCGCCAAAAGGCAAAGCGCTCGCTGCTTTCGGCCAGTATCTGTTCCGCCATATCCCTAAAGGCCTCTACCAGGGCCTGATAGGGCTTATCCCGCTTAAGCTGCTCAAATTTGCCGCAGATAAAGTAGGCCTGCCCCTGGCTGAACGGCCCGCGGAGTTCTTCCACCAGTGAGGACTTGCCCACTCCGGCATAACCTTTGACCAGCAGCATTTCGCATTGCCCCTGGCTGACCCGTTCAAAGGCCTGCTGCAGGATCTGCAGTTCATTTTCCCGGCCAAAGAGCTTCTCCGGAATACTAAGACGCGCGGAGATATCTCTGGAGGCAGTTTCAAATGCATTTATTCTGCCTGTTGATTTTAAGTCCTGAAGGCAGCGCCTTAGATCGTGTTTCAGACCAAAGGCGCTTTGATAGCGCCTGCCCGCGGCCTTAGAGAGCAGCTTGAGAATAATGTCGGAGATCATCTGTAAATCCCCGGCCAGACCTTGCTCAAGTTCATTTGTCTGTAAAATCAGGTCCAAAGCAGACTCAGGTTCCCTGGCAATATGACTGTAGACCATTTCCATGGGATCAATACTGGTAAAGGGTAGTTCAGAGGTTAGGAGGCGATACAAGGTGACACCCAAAGAATAGAAATCGCTGCGATAGTCCAGGGCGCGGTTCATACGCCCGGTCTGCTCCGGAGATATATAGGCCAGAGTCCCTTCAGGGACTTGGGGATTGCGGATCTGGGGATTTTCTTCAGGCAGTTCGCTGGAGATGCCGAAGTCGATGGTCTTTAGCTGCTTGGTTTGCACATTATAGACGATATTGTCCGGGTTGATGTCCTTGTGCACTATATTTTGGTCGTGGATCCGGCCCAGACAATCGGCAATCTGCAAAGCAAGACCCAAAAAGGCGGGCAGGTCATAAAATCCGGGCCTGCTCAAGAAGTCCCCGGTTTCCGTATCCCGGGAAAGGCGGGTCAGGGATTCGCCCCCAAAGTCTTCCAGGACCATAAACTGAGTATTGCGCAATCTTTCCAGAGCGTAAGCCCTGATGCTGCCCGCGCCATCAAGGTTTCGGGTTATGCGATACTCGCGCTCAAATGCAGCGGTCTCTTCCGGCTCCGGGTATTCCCTGGCGAGTACCTTGAGCACTACAGGCAGACTATCTTTTTGCCGAAGCGCCCTGTATACTAGGGAACGGGAGCTCTCATATAACTTTTTGCTGATACGGTATCCGGAAATTTCGAGCGCCAAGATTCTGCCTCGGTTATATTTCTATCTCATTGACACAGAGGACAGCAGCTATGTTTTAAACATCGAATCGCGGGAACCGCCGCTACTTGAGAACCGTTTTGTCAAATGTGAAATGTCAGGATCGATTTTCTCTTAGCGCCGCGCCGCTGCGTCCCTGCGGGAGATAACCTTAATTTATTATCTTCGCAAAGATTCCCAAAATTACTTCACTGAGCAGCAAATCCACAAAAAGAACCCCCAAATAAAATAAGAGGAGTCTTGGACCGCCACGGCTACGCGGGGCAACGCAAGAATCATTTATCTATACATTTAACTCCAACCTTCGACTTTTGCAGTTGCCCCCAACAGAAGCAAAGTAAAGGATAAAGCAAATTTTTCCCTTGAGCTCCGGTAATTTATTCTTATTCTTCGGCAGAATTGTTATTCCACGGAATATTGTCCGGAGCGGCATCCTTCCATTCCTGGACAATTTTTTGCGCTTCCGGCAAATCCTTTTCATATACCCTGATTACTCCCCATCCGTATTGAGTCTGAAAAAGACCGTCATATGCAGTATCGTAAAAAGACCTTATCTCCGCATATATTCCATGCTCTAACAAGACTGACTTGATTGCATTTGCTTCCGCCTCATTATTGGGCTTCATCAGGTTTATCATTTCCATTCCGCTCTCCCTATTGTGGCATAGACCTCGTAACACCTAAAAATTGCGGATAGCTAGCTTTAAAGTTGACTTCAACATTCTTTTTTTTCTTGAATCAAAAGAGTTGCCGGAAACTAAAGCAATCGACTTGCTGGTGACTATAGACCCCGATGAGAGTGAATAACTAAACTGTGGCTAACCCGAGAAAGGAGTAAAAAATTATGCCTCGCTGGAATGTAAACTTGCCAGCACCTCAAAAGATGCCGGCAAGTTTCAAAAGATTGTTGTTTCTGAAACGCCTGCAAGAAATTTGTTTTTGCAGGCAGTGTTAAAGTTCAATTAAAATCAGAAAGTTGCAAGATTTAATCTGTGCGTTTAACTCCAGACCTGGAGTTTTTGCAGTTGCGTCCGTTTCTAAACAATTTTTTCTCGATATTCTTGCTATCACTATTTCTTTTCTTTTTCTAACCATTTCTGCAAATATTCAGCAGCTACTTCCTTGCCCCCGAGACCGAAGGCCAGCCCACAAGCCAATGATATCCCTCCAAAGGCAATGATAAAGGCAGCAGCCACTATTTCGTCCCCCACTCCCAACTGGTTAAGCGCGATGGTAGCGGAAAAAAAGACAACTGCATACATCGATATCTTACCCATGGATTCCGGGCTGGAAAATCCCGCATTGGCCAGGGCGGTTTGCACAAAGGATGCGAGAAGATTTCCCAGAAAGATACCCAGGATAAGGACCAGAACTGCAGCAATTACATTGGGGATATACAAGAAGATCTCGTTCAGGAGATCAGAAGCTATAGGAAGCCCCAAAGCATCCAGAGATGCCACCAGGGTAAGTAGCATGATGAACCAGTAGGCTAGGGCCCCTACTATATCAGAGGGAAGTTGGGTAATATCTCCTTTACTCATAAATTCCCGCAGGCCGGTCTTTTCAGTAGCCCGGTCCAATTGGAGCTTGGAAAGTAGCTTGGCTATGATCCTCCTGCCCAATTTGGCTATGATCCAGCCCACAACAAAGATGATAATAGCCCCAAGCAATAAAGGAAGGAAGCTGGTTACTTGGGTTGAAAAAGTATCCCATGCACCTTGTACAGTAGACATAATTTGCATAGCTAAATCTCCTGTTTGGTTTTTAGTTTGGGTTATTATAAAAAAACACTCCAGTGCCTTTATAGAGGCGCCTGCAAAAAATATATTTTTGCAGGCAGTGTTAAGTTTTAAGTTTTAAGTTGAAATTTTTAAGTAAAAGCAAAAAGTTATAAATTTTAATCTGTGCGTTTAACTCCGGTATTCGACTTTTTGCAGATGCCTCTTTATAGAGATCATGGATAAAATCTTTCCATGATAACAAACATATATTTAAATGTTATCAATCGATTTATCCAAGGTCAATGGCCTTCTTGTTTTTTTTATTTTCGGGAGAAAAAAAAGACGGTAGGATATTTCGGGCTCTGTTAGCGAAATTCAATACTGGGAAACGGATGATCCAGATTCGTTAAAACTTAACACTGCCTGCAAAAACATATCCTTTGCAGGGTATAATTGAAATAAACTGCCCCACGACACGAAGAGGGCATGAACCGAAACTGATCTAGTATCCGAATTGGAAACGGGATATCTCTAACCCCGGAAATTTTTGAATTTCCGGATGGAAACGATCTAGCGCACGAGACTCTGATACAGCACATAATATTTATTGATATTACTCACGTAGCGCACCGTCTCCTGGCCGATATCACGTAAAGCCGCGAGTTCCACATTTCTAAACCACTTATTCGGATCAAGCCCCATTTTCTCGGCCCGGGCTCTAACCCTGCGTATCCTGGCCGGACCGGCATTATATGCTGCCAGAGCCAGGCGAACCCTGTCCCGTGGCCGAATGTCTTCCGTACTGAAATAGCGTTCACGGAGAAAATCAAGGTACTTTACCCCGGCATGGATATTATTTTCCACATCATAAACGTTTTCAACCCCAACCTTTGGATCCCTGGCAGTTGAAGGTCGGATCTGCATGAGGCCCACAGCCCCGGCCTGACTCCTGCTTGAATGGTCCAGACCGGACTCCTGAAAAGCAAGAGCCAGGATTAACAGCCAGTCAAACTCGTATTTATCGGCGTATTTGCGGATGACATCCTTGTATTTGCGCAGTTTTTCCCATTTTTCCAGATCGGTGGGGTCCCTCAAGGCTGCGGCGTTTTTATAGTGCCGGCGAAAATAAATATTTCCAAGCAAGGTCCCTTGTTTGTGCGTTTGCAGGAACCGATTAAGACTTTCCTTGAGCTGCGGATTGTTCTTGCGGACCATCCAGGCGATCTCGCTCCCTTTGCGTAGCTGTACATCCTCATGCACCACGATGTTCGGAAGCACCCCTTTCCAGGCCTTGGCAAGATGGATGTCCGCGACCGTTATGTCCAATGCCCCGGAATTCACCATTTCAAGGATACTTTCCGTTTCCAATTCTTCGCTCAATCTAACAATTTCCACTTTCTCTAGATCCTGATTTTGTAATTTCTCATTTAAGCCCTGCAGGCTTTGATAATAACTGCTACTCTCGCGTACAGCTACCTGCCTGCCGCTCAAATCGGATAAACCTTCGACGGAAACACCGTTTTTCCGGGTAATCACCACCTCTGAAATTCCGCTTAGATACGGCTCGGTAAAATCGACCAGCTTGGGAGCATTACCCGTTTGTAAAAGGCCAAAATTCGGTTGCGTTCAAGGCAGGA
>CAYNNQ010000048.1:0-13875 GCA_964398785.1 uncultured Desulfovibrionales bacterium
TTCCCATTCAGCTCAGAGTAGACGCACTGGGAATGCTTTTTGCCATTGTGGCCTCGTTTTTATGGATATTCACCAGCCTGTATTCCATCGGATACATGCGCGGCCTGAACGAACACGGCCAGACCAGATTCTTCGTCTTCTTCGCCCTGGCCCTGTCCAGCACCATCGGGGTGGCCTTCTCCGCCAACCTGTTCACCCTGTATCTGTTTTACGAACTTTTGTCCCTGGCCACCTATCCCCTGGTCACGCATCACCAGGACAAGAAATCAAAAATATCCGGACGCAGATACCTGACCTTTATCCTGGGCACCTCGGTCGGCCTTGTCCTTCCGGCCATGCTAATATGTTACCATTACGCCGGGACCCTGGATTTCACCGCCGCGGGAATAATGGCCGGACAAGCCCCGACTCCGGTTTTGATCACCCTGTTTTTCGTCTTCATATTCGGCTTTGCCAAGGCGGGGATAATGCCGTTTCATTCCTGGCTGCCCGCGGCCATGGTCGCGCCCACTCCGGTAAGCGCTCTCTTGCACGCCGTGGCCGTGGTCAAGGTCGGGGTTTTCAGCATTGTCCGCATAACCACCGGCATTTTCGGGGTCGATCTGCTCTCCGATCTGCATATCGGCCCCGCACTGGCCACCATTGCCTCAATCACCATAATCACGGGCTCGCTTATAGCCCTTTCCCAGGACGAACTAAAAAGAAGGCTGGCCTTTTCCACAATAAGCCAACTTTCATACATAGTTTTGGGGGTGGCCCTGCTTTCCCCGCATGGAATGCTGGGAGGGATCATCCACATTGCCATGCACGCCTTCGGGAAAATAACCCTTTTCTTCTGCGCCGGGGCGATAATGGTGGCCTCGGGCAAAAAATACATAAGCCAGATGTCCGGCCTGGGACGGATCATGCCCGTTACCTTTTTCGCCTTTTTCATAGGATCCTTGAGTGTTATCGGACTGCCTCCCACCGGAGGTTTTTTCAGCAAGTGGAACCTTCTTTTGGGTGCGGTGGAATCGGATCAACTGGTATTCATGATTGTTCTATTGGGCAGCTCGTTTCTTAACGCCATTTACTTTCTGCCCATTGTCTTCCGGGGCTTTTTCAAACCGTCTCCGGAGGGGCGGGAAAATACCGCAATCAAAGAAGCTCCCCTTTGCTGCGTTATCCCTTTGGTATTTACCGCCGGTATTTCCATAATACTTTTTTTCTACCCGGATATATTCTTGAACCTGACTAATCTGGCCCTTGGCCGATAGGTACTGCGACATGAGCCACAAAAAATCGAATAAAGACATTCAGAAGGGTTGGCTAGAAAAGCCGCGCACCCTGCGCATGCTTTGGATTCTTCTATATGCCACATGCGCCCTGACCGTAATCCTGGAACTTTTTATCTCCAGAAAGCCGCATTTCGGATTCGACGGTTTTTTCGGATTCTATGCCTTGTTGGGCTTTGTTTCCTGCGCTCTTCTCATCCTCATAGCCAAATTCGGCGGGATATTTTTGAAACGCAAAGAAAACTATTACCAAGAGGACTAAAAAAACAATGTCTTGTTTTCCGCCCGCGTGGTTGCTTCTGTTGGGTGCACTGCTGGTTCCCTATTTCACCGGAAAATACCGGAGTTGGTACGTTATTGCCTTGACCGGACTGACCCTGTATACCGTGACCGCCCTGGAGCCGGGCACATTCTGGCATGTAAACTTTTTCGGCCATGACCTGACCCTGCTTCGGGTGGACAAGCTAAGCAGGCTGTTCGGGATCATATTTTCCCTCTATGCCCTGGTCACCTCGGTGTATTCCTATTACATGCGCGACGGCAATCAACATGTTTCCGCCCTTTTCTATATCGGAAGCGCCTTGGGCGTTGTCTTCTCCGGGGACCTTATCAGCCTGTATTTCTACTGGGAAATCATGGCCGTGGCCTCGGTCATGCTCATCCTGGCCCGGAAAAACCGGGCTTCGTATGCCGCCGGATGCCGTTATGTCCTGGTCCATATCCTCGGAGGACTGTGCCTTTTGGCCGGGATACTCATGCACATAAACGCCACCGGCAGCGTTGAATTTTCCGCCTTCACCGCCCAAAATACCGCCAACTATCTCATGCTGGTGGGAATTCTGGTCAATGCCGCGGCCCCCCCCCTTTCGGCCTGGCTTCCGGATGCCTATCCGGAATCCACGGTCACCGGGAGCGTGGTTTTGAGCGCCTTTACCACCAAAACCGCGGTTTACACCCTGATACGGGGCTTTCCCGGATGGGAAATACTTATCGTGGTCGGGTGTGTAATGGCCCTGTACGGCATTTTTTACGCCCTGCTGGAAAACGACATGCGCCGGATACTCGCCTACTCCATAATCAACCAGGTCGGCTTCATGGTCACCGGAGTGGGCATTGGCACGGCCATGGCACTCAATGGAGCGGCGGCGCACGCCTTCGCGCATATCATTTACAAGGGGCTTTTGTTCATGTCCGCGGGAGCGGTCCTGCACATGACCGGGCGCAGCAAATGCACCGATCTGGGCGGACTATATAAAACCATGCCCTGGACCATGATTTTGGGTACGGTGGGAGCCCTGGCCATATCCGCATTCCCCCTGACCAGCGGCTTCACCACCAAATCCCTCATAATCGAGGGAGCGGTTCACGAACATCTCCTTTGGGCGTGGATGGTCTTGGAGATCGCCTCCGCAGGCGTCTTCCTGCACGCCGGCATAAAATTTCCCTATTTCGTGTTTTTTGCCAAGGACAAGGGACTTCGTCCCGGCGAAACCAACCGGACCATGCTCATTGCCATGGGAGTTCTGGCCTTTTTCTGCATTTTTCTGGGAGTGTATCCGGATCCTCTGTATGCGCTGCTCCCCTATTCCATGGAGGCGTATCACGCTTATACCCCTTCCCATCTGGTGACCCAGCTGCAACTGCTCATGTTCTCCGCCCTTGTCTTCTTTCTCTTCCTCCCCCTGCTCAAACGCACCGAAACCATCTCCCTGGATACGGACTGGTTTTACCGCAAGGGAGGAAAGCTGGCCTACATCTTTTTGGACAAGGCGGGGAACGGCCTGAATTACATATGCGAAAAATGCCTTATGGGCGTCGTCCGTACCGCGGCCGGATTTTTCGCCGACGCCCCGGCCAGGATCGCCCTGTTCGTAATGGTCAATATTTGGCTTATCGCCGGGTACCGGGGGCGGCATCTGGAATTGAAGAAGAAAAAACTGTATTCGGATGTACTGCAGGGGGCCCTGCCGGTGGGGCTGGGCGCGGCCGCTTCCACCCTGTTCATCGGACTGGTTTTTCTCTTAAGCTGAAATGCGAACGTTAAAATTTGAAAGACCCGGACAACAAACCGAAAAATTATAAGCGGCTTTCAAAGGAGAATAGCTGATGGTGGACAAACACGAACTGCGCAGGATTTCATTGATTGAAGACATGCCGGACCACATGCTGGACATGCTCGGGGAAGCCGGTGAACTCAAGATCTTCAGTGACGGAACCACCCTGTTCAGCCAGGGGCAGGTCATGGACAAATGCTATATGCTCCTTAGCGGAACGGTCCTTCTGGAAGTACAGCCGGCAAAAGACATAATCATAACCCTGGACAACCTGGAACCGGGCACCTGCTTCGCCCTCTCCAGCCTGATTCCCGGAAGCGTCAGTCAAAACAGCGCCGTGTGCGGGGAAAGCTGCGAGCTGCTGAGCCTGCCTGCGGAGAAACTGCTTGAAATTTTCAACCGGAATCCGGAGTTGGGCTATCAATTCATGTACAGAATAATGCGCACCTTCAAGGAACGTATGGAACACAGGACCACGCTTTTCTTGCGCTCCTTGCGGAATCACCCGGAACTGCAAAAACTCTTCTCCCAATAAGCAACAAAATTTTTTTCTTATCTTCTAAAAAGAGCCCTGTTTTTTTGCCGAAACAGGGCCGCTACCCCAAAATCGCTGTATTTTAACGGACCTAACCGTGAATCATCATTTTACCCTGCGCACCAAACTGTTTCTGATCCTGGCCTGCCTGGTGGTCACCACCCTGGGCGGGAGCAGCGTGACCTTTTGGTATACCTATAAAATCGACTCCATGTTCGAACATACCGTGGACAAAAACATCCAATCCTTGTTCGCCGCGGAGGAACTTTTAAACTCCCTAAATATGCAAAAAGGATTCGTCACTTACTATTTTCTGCAGGAAGACGAAAAATGGCTGCAGAAACTGGAAAAATACAACAACCGATTTTTGCATTGGCTGAACCGGGCCCGGAAAAGCACAAGCATGGACCGGGGTTTCGAGATCCTGAGCGAGATCGAGGGTAAATACGTAAGATACTCCTACGCCAGGGACGAGATAATCAACATGTACAAGGAGGGAAACCGGCAAAAAGGAGCCCGGCAGCACTGGAACGTTCGCGACCAATTTTTTGAGATCGCCTCTTTGTGCACGAAATACAAGAATCTGTGCAAGAATCATATCGATCATTCCGTGGCCCGGGTCAAAAAGCAGCGGGTCATGGTAAACTCCCTGGCCCTGCTGATGGTCCTGGCCTCGCTCATCCTGGGCGGATTGCTCGCCTATCTCCTTTTTCACAACGTACTCACGCCGATAAGACAGCTGGTTTACGCCACGGAAAACAAAGTCTCCCTGGACCGCTTTTACAATGAGGTGGAGACTTTAAGCTCCCGGGTGCACAATCTGATCGACAACGTGGACCAAACCCAGAATAAGCTGGCGGAAAGCCGGGAACACCTTCAGCAGACGGAAAAAATGGCCAGCGTGGGCAAGCTGGCCGCCGGAGTGGCCCACAGCGTGCGCACTCCGCTGACCTCGGTAAAGATGCGCCTCTTTTCCCTGGAAAGATCCCTCAAGTTGAAAGATCTACAGCAAGAGGATTTTGATGTCATTTCCGACGAAATCCGGCATATAGATACCATCCTGACCAATTTCCTGGAATTTTCCCGGCGACCCAAACTGCAAACCGCTCTTGTCGATCCCTCGGAAGCGGTGGACATGGCCGTGCAATTGATGCGCCATCGCCTGGAATCCAACGGCATAAACATTACAAAGGAAAAGAACAATGAGCCGATCAAAACCAGAATCGATTCCGAACAGATAAAGGAAGTCATGGTAAACATTCTGGAAAATGCCTGCGACGCCATGAAGGACGGCGGCAGCGTCCACATAACCCTGCAGAAAGGGGTTGTCGAACCCCTGGGACACGTGGTTCGCATCCGGATAAGGGACAACGGCCCGGGAGTCCCCGGGGAAGTCCAGGAACAAATCTTCAAGCCCTTCTTCAGCACCAAGGACGAAGGCACCGGTCTGGGACTGAGCATTGCCAAACGGATAATCGAGGACCACGGCGGCTGGATCAATCTGAACTCCAAGCCCGGGGAAGGCACCGTTTTCACCATCACCCTGCCCGCGGAAAAGGAGAAACTATGGACAAAATCCTCATAGTGGACGACGACCCGCAACTCCGAAAGAGCTTCGTCCGGGTCCTGGAAAATGAGAATTACGAAGTGGTCAACGCCTCTTCAGCCGAGGCGGGAATCAAAACCCTCAGGGAATCAGAATTCGACCTGGCCGTTTTGGACCTTCGCCTGCCGGGAATGAACGGGATTGAAGGATTTGAGATAATCAAAAAAATCGCTCCCAAAATGCCGGTTATCATCATGACCGCCTACGGGACCACGGAAAACGCCATCGAGGCCACGAAAATGGGGGCCTTCGACTATATACTTAAGCCGTTCGAAATCCCGGACATGCTCGCCCTGATCCAGAAAGGCATTGAAGCCGGGAAATTCATGCGCCAAAAAGTGGAAATGGGTGGTGAAAATCGGGAAGAGGCTCCGGAATCGGAAATTATAATCGGCAGATCCGTGCCCATGCAGGACATATACAAATCCATAGGCCGGGTAGCCCCGACCGAGGCGACCATCCTTATCCGCGGGGAGTCCGGCACCGGCAAGGAACTGGTCGCCCGGGCCATATACCAGCACAGTTCCCGCCCGGAGAAACCCTTCCAGGTCATCAACTGCGTGGCCATACCGGAGACCCTGCTGGAAAGCGAGCTTTTCGGATACGAAAAAGGCGCCTTCACCGGAGCGCGGACGCAAAAAATCGGCAAAATAGAACAGGCGGACAAGGGCACAGTTTTCCTGGATGAAATCGGGGACATGCCCCTGCCCATACAAGCCAAGATATTGCGCCTTTTGCAGGAAAAAAGCATCGAGCGTCTGGGAGGCGGTAAAAACATAGCGGTGAATGTGCGCATCATTGCCGCCACCAACCGCGATCTGGAAAGGGCCCTGGAAGAAGGATCGTTCCGCGAAGATCTTTACTATCGCCTGCAAGTGGTCACCCTGCACCTGCCCCCCCTGCGTGAACGGCCGGGAGACATCAACCTCCTGGCGGACTACGCCCTGAGCAAACACGCCCGGGAAATGGACGTAAAAAAACCGGACATCACTCCCGAGGCCCTGAAGGAACTCGAGAACCATTCCTGGCCGGGCAACGTCCGGGAACTGTTCAATGTCATCCAAAAAGCGCTTATCTTCAGCCGGGGATGCCCCATAAGGGCCGAGGACATGCGCCGGGCCATCCACTCCCCCGGAGAGGATATGCAGGAAGAAAACGGGGATTTGCCGCATTGGGCGCAAAGGAAAATATTCTGCCCGGACCAGGAAAATCTTCTTGGCGATCTTACGGATGAATTCCAGGCCCGGGTGATAAGCCGGGTCCTGGAGCATCACAACGGTAACCGGACCAAAGCGGCCCGGCAGCTGGGCATATCCCGCCCCACCTTGATCAGCAAAATAGAAAAACTTGAACTGTAGAACCCCCTCCCCGCCCACCTGCATTAAATCAAAGCAATAAATTCATATTCGCTCCTTCCGCTGTCAGCAAATTTAACACTTCGTAAAACATCTTTACAAAAAAAATCCCGCATCACTTTATATGAAAAAATTAAATCCTGTTATTTCAAGAAATTAAATAAATTTTTTTTGGTACATACTTTGCTGTAACTACTTAAACCCCACCCGGGAAAAAAGGGGCGTTCAACCATGAGCCATTCCATACACGATGAAAATTACTATCGTCGCCTGCATCGAACGATGATCATTTCCATCGTTCTGGCCTCGTTCATCCCTCTTCTGCTTATAAACGGGATTATCGCCTACAAGTTCAACACCTCATACAAGGCGAAGGTAATCGCCCACCTGAAGGAAATGGTGGAAAAACACAAGCAGAACATTAATGTCTTTCTGGACGAAAAACTGTCCAACATCCTGGTTTTGTCCAAATCCTACTCGGTTTCCCAACTCTCCGACGAAAAATTTCTGAGCCACAAACTGAAAATATTCAGCAAGGAATACCACGGTACCTACGTGGACCTCGGGCTGGTCGACGAGAAGGGGATACAGACAGCCTACGCCGGTCCCTTTCAATTGGAAAAGGCCAATTACTCCAACGCCACCTGGTTCAAAAAATCCATGCAAAACAAAATATATATAAGCGATGTCTTTCTGGGCTTGCGCGGCCTGCCGCATTTCATCGTGGCCGTGCGCATGGATGAAAACGGCAGGGAATATATACTTCGGGCGACCATAGATTTCATGTCCTTTAACAACCTGGTGGAAAACATACGCATCGGGGAAACCGGTCTGGCCTATATCATAAACGACGAGGGCAAATTCCAGACCAAACCCCGCCTGGAACTGCACAAGGATAAAAAATTCTTCAAAAAAATGGCCTCCCAGCTCCGACGGGATGACTTCGTGCATGTATTCAAGGCCGAAGACCAGAAGGGCAAGGAAAACATCTACCTGCTCACCCCGCTCAAAAAAGGAAAATGGTTCCTGGTCTATCAGCAATCGGCCAAGGAAGCCTTTTCCGATATCTACTTAACCAGACATTTGAGTGTAATCCTGCTTGTCATCGGAGCCCTGGCCGTCATCGGGGTGGCCTATCTCCTGTCCCGCAATATGGTCCAGCAGGTCCGTAAAGCAGACGAGGAAAAAAGAATGATGAACGAACAGGTGGTGGAAGCCGGCAAATTGGCCTCCCTGGGGGAATTGGCCGCCGGAATCGCCCACGAAATAAACAATCCGGTGGCCATAATGGTCGAGGAGGCCGGCTGGATCGGCGATCTTCTGGAAGAAGAAGAGTTTCAGGAAAGCGAAAACCTGGACGAATTCAAACGGGCCCTGAAGCAAATCCGGCAGCAGGGCTCAAGATGCAAGCAGATTACCCACAAACTGCTCAGTTTCGCCCGCAAAATCGACACCAAGGTACAACATATCCAAATAAACGAACTTATAGAAGAGGTCGTGTCTCTGTCCCAAAAAAGAGCCATGTACAGCAAGGTGGAGCTGGAAACAAAACTTTCCCCCGGCCTGCCGGAAGTGAGTATCTCCCCCTCGGAAATGCAGCAGGTCCTGCTCAACCTGGTCAACAACTCTCTGGACGCCATGGACCCGCAAAAAGGGGGAGTGATCAACATTAAAACCATGCGCCAGGGGGGTTTTATATATATCGACGTCTCGGACACCGGGGAAGGCATACCCGAGGCCAACCTGCCCCGGATATTCGATCCCTTCTTCACCACCAAGCCGGTGGGCAAGGGGACCGGACTGGGCCTGTCCATTTGCTACGGGATAATCAAAAAGATGGGCGGGGACATCACCGTGGAAAGCACTGTCGGATCGGGCACGGTTTTCCACATCAAGATACCGGTGCAGCAAAAGAATGCATGAACACGCGGAGAGGACCATGAATACCGACATTGCCATCCTGATCGTGGACGATGAACCCGGTTTTCTGGATGTTATGCACAGGCGGCTCGGCAAACGGGGGTTCGCGGTCCGGACCACATCCACGGGCAGTCAGGCCATCCAGGAACTCCGGGAAAAGAATTTCGATGCGGCCATAGTTGATCTGAAGATGGCGGACATGGACGGATTGGAAATACTGAAGATCTTCAAAAAAATGACCCCGGAGATGCCGGTCATCATGCTCACCGGGCACGGATCGGAGGAGGCGGCCCGGGAAGGAATGGCCCTGGGGGCGTTCGACTATCTTATAAAACCCTGTGACTTTGAACACCTTGTCCAGACAATCAACTCGGCCGTGATTGACTGGGAGGATACTCCCCGGCCGCAAGAAAAAGAGGATACGTGATGTCCGAATACAAGGTGCTCATGGTCGACGACGAACAGGACTTCCTGAACACTTTCCAGAAACGCCTCAGACGGCGCAAGGTCGAGGTGGACGCGGTCACGTGCGGGGAAGACGCCCTGGAGTACATGGAAAACAACAGCCCGGATATAGTCATCCTGGATGTAAAGATGCCCGGAATGGACGGAATAACCGTCTTGAACAAGATAAAACAGAAATATCCGCTGGTGGAGGTGATCCTTCTGACCGGACACGCCAATATGGAGGTGGCCGCGGAAGGCATGGAAATCGGCGCTTTCGACTATGTCCTCAAGCCGGCCAGCCTGGATGAGCTCATGTTCAAGATCGAGGATGCCTATAAGCGGAAAATTCTGCAGGAGGAAAAAATAAACACCATGAAAAACCACATCCGAAAACAGAAAAAAGAGGAGGACTAACACCATGTTCAGACGCTTTTACGAGGGCCTTATGGCCGCATCCAGGGCCCACGCCAAATGGGACTATGAAATGTCCATGAACATCCTGCGCAGCAAAAAAAGATTGGCCATCCTGGGGCTTATGCTTGTGCCGATCATCCTGGGCTCGGTAGCCTTTGCCACCGAGCTCCCGGATGTTTTGGGCGGGCACAAAGCCTATGCACCGGCCTTTTACACCCCGGCCATTTTTCTGGTCTCCATTCTGATCGGGTTGGCCGCCGGACTCATCACCGGGTGCATCGGTGCCGGAGGCGGATTCATCATCACCCCGGCCTTGATGAGCGCCGGTATCAAGGGCATACTGGCCGTGGGCACCGATCTTTTCCACATCTTTGCCAAGGCCATTATGGGTACCGCCGTGCACAAAAAGCTGGGCAACGTCTCCGTCGGACTGGCCGTAGCCTTTCTGGTCGGCTCCATCGCCGGAGTACTGGGCGGAGGTATCCTGAACCGCTTCATATATGAACTTAATCCGGTCATGAGCGATCTTTTCATAAGTCTGGTGTACGTGTTTCTGCTCGGCTTTTTGGGAATTTACGCCATGACCGACTTCCTCAAGCTGCGCAAAAGCGATTCCGGGGGCGGGGCGCACGGGTCGGCGCCCTCCGGCGATAAGCCCGGGCTGCCGGCCAAGCTGCAGAAGGCCAAGATTCCGCCCATGATCCGTTTCGACGAGGACCTGGTCCCCGGCGGGAAGCGCATATCCGCGTTTTTCGTGGCCGTGTGCGGCGGCATAGTCGGATTCGTGGCCGCGATAATGGGCGTGGGCGGGGGCTTTCTGACCTTCCCCATGTTCGTATACATCCTGGGAGTATCCTCATTCACCACCGTGGGCACGGACATACTGCAGATCATATTCACCGCCGGATTCGCTTCCATAACCCAGTACGCCATCTACGGCTTCATCTTCTATACCCTGGCCATGGGCATGCTCCTGGGGTCCCTTTTGGGAATTCAGCTCGGCGCCCTGACCACCAAGGTGGTTAAAGGCATCTACATCCGCGGCTTTTACGCCACCGCCATTTTGGCCGGTTTTGTCAACCGCTTGTTCGCCCTGCCCGGCAAACTGAGCGACATGAATTACCTGTCCATGTCCGATTCCGCGGCGGCTTTCTGGGCTTCGGTGGGCAACTGGGCCTTTTTCGTGGTCATAGGCATATTTTCCGTGTGGGTGATAAGCAAATTCTTCACGAACCTGAAAACACTCAAGGGAGAGGCCTAAAATGTTGATAGCGGACAAAAAACACTTCTGGATGGGAGCAATAATGACTATTGTCTTCGCGGGGGTCCTGGCGTACATGTTCTCTCCCTCCTTTAACGGACAAAACGCCTTCCACGCCTCGGACGGGCTGTTCAACTCCATCGCCAAGGATTCCACGGATTATTTCCCCATGCTCATGGAGCAAAACGAGCAATATGCCGGACACAGCGTGGACGTCAGCCTGAAATTGCCCGGAGATATGCTTTCCCGGGCCAGCGCAATACTCGGGAAGAACAATATCCAGGCCGAGCCGGTGGACGGCGCCCTGCATGTACGCGGGGACCTGAACAATATCGTTGACGGCGCGCTTGTTGACGCCCGGGCCATGTTCAACAATAATAAGGAGGAACTGGTTCAAAAATATGCCATGGAAGGCAAAAACGCCCTTTACGTCTGGTGGAACATCCTGAAGGAAACGGAAAAACAGCTAAAAATGCAGAAGGACTTCAAGGCGGCCAAATTTCTGTCCGAGGTAGTAAAACGCGGGGTGGAGGTCGGATACAATTTCTATGGCGTATCCGCCCAAAGCGCCCAGAGCAGGGCCGGAACCCTGACCTTTGCCCTGGTCTTTTACGTCGCTTATACTTTGTGGTGGGGATATGCCATATTCTTCCTGTTTGAGGGATTCGGACTGCAAATGAGTTCCGGCGAAAAAAAGGAAGTCTAGTTCAAATGTTAAAAGTGCCCCGGGTTAATCCGGGGCACTTTCATCCAAGTGCAAGTGCAAATGGAAAACAAGTGCTCGAAGCAATAAAAAAATTTTTTACATCCCGCCGCAAGCCCCCTTCTTTAGATCCGGAAGCCGAGGAAAAGGCCCGCAATCTGTTTCAAACCCGCTATCACGCATTCAAGCTTTTATTGGCCGCCAATAACCGCTCCCTGGAAGCCATGAGTGAGATGGAAGAGGCCATGCAGGCAAAAGAGCCGTTCAGCATGGCCTTTATCCGCTCCAGATGCACCTCCGTATCCACCAACGTATATAGTATCATAGACAATCTCCTAAAGCTGGCCCCGGGAAAATACCAAAACCTCCCTTCCGTGTACCGGGAAATATGCAAACGCATTCAAAACGATTTGGCCCCGGAGAACGTGGATACCTCCGGTCCGGTCATGCTCGAGATCAGGGATATCGACAGGGATTTCTCGAACATAGTCGGACCGAAAATGGCCAACCTGGGAGAAATGAGAAACAAACTGGGTCTTTGCGTACCGGACGGTTTTGTCCTTACCCGGAGCGCTTATTACCGGTTCATCCGGGAAAACGACCTGCAGACCGAGATCGACAGGAGGATACAGGCGACAAGGATAAACCGCATCGACCAGCTGTTTGATCTATGTTCCGGACTGCAGACCATGATAACCCGGGCGGCCGTACCCAAAGAAATAGTAGACGCGCTCAAGACCGGATATGATGGGCTGGCTGAAAAAAGCGGCCTGGAAAACCCGCGTCTTTCCCTGCGCAGCAGCGCATTGGGAGAAGATTTGGCCCGGGCTTCTTTCGCCGGTCAATACCGATCCGTGCTCAATGTGGACAAGGAAAATCTGGAGCAGGTGTACAAACTTATCTTGGCCAGCAAATACTCTCCGCAGGCGGTCAGCTATCGCTTTTATATGGGCCTGAAGGACGAGGAAGTGGCCATGTGCGTGGCCTGTATGCCCATGGTCCCGGCCCGGAAGTCCGGGGTCATATATTCCCGCAATCCCCTGGATCTGAATGACGACGGCATAAGGATATCTTCCACCTGGGGGCTGGCCAAGGCGATCGTTGACGGCGGGGTTGATCCGGACCAGTTCATTGTTTCCCGCTCCAAAGACATGTCCATAATCAAGAGGGAAATCGGCGAAAAAAACACCGGGTATTACTGTTGCGAGACCGAGGGGCTTTCCAGAAAGCAAATCCCTCCGGAAATGCGCAAAGAGAGTTCTCTTACGGACCAAGAAATTATCAAACTGGCCCGGGCGGCCCAAAGCCTGGAAGAACACTACGCCGCTCCCCAGGACATCGAATGGAGCATGGACAACGGCGACCTATGGATCCTGCAGAGTCGGCCCCTGGCCCAAAACTCCCTTGGGGAAAGAAAGACCGGGGAAGAAGAGTCGGCTCCGGTGCAAGAGCCGCTTTTTTCCGAGGGAATCACCGCCGCTCCGGGAATATCGAAAGGAAAAGTGTTCAAGGTGGAAAAAGACGCCGATTTGGTGCGCTTTCCCCATAACAGCATCCTGGTCTCCAGGCAGTCCTCGCCCAAATGGGCCTCGGTCCTGCCCCGCTCCGCCGGGGTAATAACCGAGCACGGGAGCATCACCGGGCATCTGGCCAATGTAGCCCGGGAATTCGGGATTCCGGCCCTTTTCGGAGTAAGGGATGCGTTTTCCCGCCTGGAAAACAAGCAGCTCTTGACCCTGGATGCGGACAAACAGCGCATTTATGCCGGAGAGATCCCGGAAATACTGGGAAAAAACAAGCAGCCCAGGAGCCCGATTCTAAACAGCCCGGTACATGAGACATTGAAAAAAGCGGCCTCGCACATAACTCCGCTCAATCTCCTCGATCCGGACAGTCTGGATTTCAAACCGGCGAACTGCCGCACCCTGCACGACATAACCAGGTTCGCGCATGAAAAATCGGTCCAGGAGATGTTTAATTTCGGCAAAAACCAGAGCTTCGCCCCCATGACCGGGAAGCAGCTGAAGACATCTGTGGCCATGCAGTGGTGGGTCCTGGATATAGAAGACGGATTTAAAAATCCGGTTTCCGGAAAGACGGTCGGTCTGGATAATATTCAGAGCATCCCCATGCTGGCCGTTTGGGAAGGAATAGTGGCCGTGCCCTGGGAAGGACCGCCCCGGATGGACAAGAGCGGCTTCATGTCCGTACTGCTTCAGGCCACGGCCAACCCCAACCTGGAGCCCTCCTTAAGCACCGACTACGCCCTTAGGAATTATTTCATGATCTCGAAAAACTTGTGCCAG
>CAYNNQ010000049.1:0-13174 GCA_964398785.1 uncultured Desulfovibrionales bacterium
TAAAGTTTAATCTGTGCGTTTAACTCCAGTATTCGACTTTTTGCAGATGCCTCTGTGCTGTTGGCCGGTACACACAATCAAACAAATTTATTAACATCTATTGACAATGTGTATCAGGTGGTGCGAGCAGAAAATGGCCGACTATCCGCTTTTCCGGTTTCCCGACGATTTCGAGAACACGGCGGACTTCAGCGCGGTGCGCGGTGTGCCCGGGGCGTTTACCTATGAAGACTACCTCGAATGCATTCAAGAATGCCCGGAGCCGGATCAGCCGGTAATGAGCAGGAACGAGCACATGCTGTATTCATATTCCTGCCAGGACCTGATTGAGAAGGAGGAAAGGGAGTTCGCCCGCCTCTGGCCGCAATTCGCAAAGTACAATTCAGCCAACCTCATATTCATGACCAAAACCCCGGCCCATGAACCCCCGGACGCGGGCTGGCGGATTTATCTGGCCCTGAACTTGGTGCAAATCCCCGATAAATCCGCCCTGGTCCGGGTTACAATTAGTTTGGACACTAATTTGGGAAGATGACATACACTCCAAAACCCAAAGGAGGTGTTACCTTGTGTCAAATCTTTCATGTTTATTTTGTTCAACGGTCATTTACCAACTACAATTTGAACTATAAAATCAAAGATGTATTGTAATTGTAATGCAATATGCCCATACGCACCCTGAGCTTCCCAGAGATAAATGGCAGACCCTGGAAGATCATCTGTCATCCGTGGCTCAAATGGCCGCCAAGTTTGCTACTGTTTTTCAAGGACAGGAGTGGGCAAACGCAGCTGGCGGACTCCATGATACAGGGAAGTGCATACAATCATTTCAGGACTATCTAGAGCGGGTTTCTCGGGATGCGGATCAGGGACCCAGTGGCATAGATCATTCCAGTGCCGGGGCCAGGGTAGCGGTAGATAAGGCCCCCTACTTGGGCAAGATCCTTGCCTATGTCATAGCCGGGCACCATGCCGGCCTACCGAACGGCAGCGGAGGTGGACCCAGCCTGGAAAAACGGCTGACCAAGGAAATTTCCGACTGTGCTTTTGAGTTGGCCAAAGGAGTGCAGGTGCCAAACAGCCATAGTTTTCGGATTGATTGCGACGACTCGGGCAATCCCAGGCGCTTGGGATCCCAACTATCTTTTTTCGTTCGCATGCTCTTTTCCTGTCTTGTAGATGCGGATCGCCTGGATACAGAGGCATTCATGGACCCCCAGCGTTTTGCACACCGCGACCACAATTTGAATATGGCCGACCTCGCCTCCAGGTTTTTCCCCAAGCTGGAGACACTGATCTCCCAAGCCACTTCCACCCGAGTGAATCGATTGCGGCAAAATATCCTTAATGAGTGCATGGAATCCGCGCAACTGGATCCGGGCTTGTTTTCCCTGACCGTGCCCACTGGCGGGGGAAAGACACTTTCTTCCCTTGCATTTGCCCTGAAGCACGCTCAAAATTTCGGCCAAAGGCGGATCATATATGTTATGCCCTACATGAGCATTATCGAGCAAAATGCCGCTGTTTTCCGCTCCTTTCTGGGTGAGGACGCAGTGCTGGAGCATCACAGCTCTTTAGATTTCGATGCCGGTGAAGAACAAGAAGATTCTGCGGCCCACTGGTCCAAGCTGGCAGCGGAGAACTGGGACGCGCCACTTGTCGCCACTACGGCAGTACAGTTCTTCGAGTCGCTATTTTCGGCAAGACCGGGCAAGTGCCGCAAGCTACACAATGTGGCAGGTAGTGTAGTCGTCCTGGACGAGGCCCAGATGTTGCCCAGGCATTTGCTCATTCCCTGTCTGGAGGTATTACAAGAGTTGACCGCCAACTATGGGGTGAGTGTGCTGCTTTGTACAGCCACGCAACCCGCGCTCTCCCAGCGGGAGGATTTTGTGCAGGGCCTGAATGGTGTACGGGAGATCGTGGCCGACCCACAAGCCCTGCATTCCGAGTTGAAAAGGGTTCAGGTGGAAAACTTGGGTGAATTGACTGACGCGGAATTGGCGGACCAGTTGGCAAGTCATGAACAGGTCCTGTGCGTGACCAATACCCGGGGGCATGCCAGGGAAATTTATGAGATCCTTTCCCGGGAGGCGGACTCGGTGTACCATCTCAGCGCCACTATGTGCCCGGTGCACCGCAGAGAAAAGCTGGCAGAAATACACCATGCCCTGCAAGCGGGTGAATGTTGTCGAGTGGTGTCCACCCAGTTGGTGGAAGCCGGGGTGGATATCGACTTTCCGGTGGTCTACAGGGCAGCCACCGGGATTGATTCCATGGCCCAGGCCGCTGGACGTTGCGATAGGGAGGGAAAACTTACACAACAGTACGGATCGGCCGCGGGACGGGTCTATGTATTTTATCCGGAAAAGGGCATTCCACCTGGCCATTTCCGTATCACAGCAGACATTGCCCGGGAAGTGCTGCGGCAGTACCAGGATGTATTGGACCCGGAAGCCGTGGAGATGTATTTCCGCCATCTTTTCTGGCAAGCTGGCCAAGAACTGGACAAAAACCAGATTCTGTATTTACTTGAAGAAGATGCCAGAAACGGCAACATACCATTTCGCAAGATAGACTCCTTGTTTCAGATGATAGAGGAGGAAAAGAAATCCATCGTGGTTCCCATGGACAATGAGGCGGAGGAAATGGTACAATCCTTACGCTATGTAAATCATCCCGGTGCACTGTTGCGTCGCCTGCAGCCCTATATCGTACAGGTGCATGGCAGATGGTTCCATCATCTCGTTTCCGGGGGAGCTGTGGAAATTGTCAGGGAAAGTGTGCCGGTATTGCTCAATATGGATATTTACAGTCCCGACTTGGGGCTTTGTCCCGAGGAACCGGGGTTTCGGAAAGCGGAAAATCTTATCGCCTAGGAGGTACTATGCCCTACGGGGTGGTATGCAAGGTCTGGGGAGACTATGCGTGTTATACCAGGCCGGAATTTAAAGGGGAGAGGGTGTCCTACGATGTCATGACCCCTTCTGCTGCAAGGGGAATTTTGACTGCCATTTACTGGAAACCGGCCATACGCTGGGTGATTGACCGGATTACCGTTCTGCGGCCTATTAGATTCGAGAACTTGCGTCGGAATGAGTTGGCCGCCCAAGGGGATTCGGGAGTAAAAATCCCCATGAACAACGTAAGGCGGGCCATGCGGGACGGGCAAAGCCCGGTGGAAACCTTTATCCAGGACAGGAGGCAGCAGCGGGCCGGGCTGGTGCTGCGCAACACCGCCTATCTCATCGAGGCCCACTTTGAGTTTGCTGGAGATGAAGACCACAACGAGGGCAAGCATCTGGATATCTTTAACAGGCGTATTGCCAAGGGACAGTGCTTTCATCGCCCTTATCTCGGCTGCCGGGAATTCCCTGCAGATTTTGGACCAGACGACGGAGAACGTCCCCATCCGGATCTTTCCGGTGAGCGAGACCTGGGCTGGATGCTACACGATATAGATTTTGACAACGGCATGAAGCCCCATTTTTTCCGGGCCGCAATGCAAGACGGGGTGATCGAGGTCCCCGCATTTGAGGAGACGCGAGCATGATGCTGCAAGCGTTAACATCGTATTATCAGAGATTGTTGGAAGATCCAGATACCGATGTGCCCGAGCCGGGATTCAGCAAGGAGAATATCCATTTTGAGCTTGTTATTTCTGCCTCTGGCGAACTCCTGCAGGTGAACAACATCCAGTTGCCGCCGGAAAGGGGTAGTAAGCTTGTGGCCAGAAAAATATCCGTTCCCAAGGACAAGGGAAGGACATCAGCCATCCATCCGTATTTCCTGTGGGACAAGACCAAATATGTACTCGGTGCCGACGGTTCCCAAGAGACGAAGATATACAAGAGGCATTTCGATGCATTCCGTGCCCGGCAGCGGGAGGTGGCCGGAGAGAGTCAAGACAAGGGCATTCAAGCGGTCCTGACTTTCCTGGAGTATTGGGACCCGGAAAGGGCTCCAGATTTGCCTCTATGGCAGGAAATGGCCGGGTTGAACGTGGTTTTCCGTCTGGAGGGGGAAACTCACTACGTACACGAGCGACCCGAAGCGAAACAGGCCTGGATGGATTATTTCCATTCCGAATCTGCAAACTACGGTGTATGCATGGTAACCGGTGAATATGTCCCAATCGCCAAGCTCCACCCCGCCATAAAGGGAGTTCGCGGAGCCCAATCCTCAGGGGCGTATTTGGTCTCCTTCAACATGGATGCCTTTTCCTCCTACGGCAAGAAGCAGGGAAACAATGCGCCTGTTTCCCAAGAGGTTGCCTTTGCCTATGCTACCACCCTCAACCACTTGCTGCGTCCGGACAGCCAACAGAAAGTACAAGTGGGCGATGCAACCACGGTATTCTGGTCTGAACGGCCCACGAAAATGGAAGGCTTCTTTGCCGCGGTTATGGGAGGTCAAACTGAGGCGGCATCCAAGGAAGCTCATAACACGGGACTTATCAAGGACCTCAGGGAACTTTTGACTGCCATGAGCAAGGGGCGGGAACCGCCAAAATGGGACGATGACCCGGAAACTCCTTTCTATATCCTGGGGCTTTCCGGGAATGCTTCCCGCCTGGCTGTAAGGTTTTGGCAGGTTTCCAGCGTAGGTCGAATGGCTAAGAACCTTGCCCGGCACTTCAGCGATCTGCAGATTGAGCGACGTTACCCCAAAGAACCCGAGTATCCGGGCATTCGGCGGCTATTGTTGGAGACCGCAGCCTTGCATAAGGCAGACAATATCTCGCCGGTGCTGGCCGGGGAGTTGATGCGGGCCGTGATTACAGGCGGGGACTATCCCCGGAGCCTAATGGCTCAACTTTTGGCTAGAATTCGGGCGGAGAACGAGGTGACCACCTTCAAGGCGGCACTCCTCAAGGCCATATTGGTCCGTTATTCCCGCAACCACAATATATCAACGGAGGTAAGCATGAGCCTCGATACACAGTCAACTGACAAAGGTTATCGGCTGGGGCGGCTCTTTGCAGTGCTGGAAAAGGCCCAGCAAGACGCCCACGGAAAAAACCTGAATACAACCATCAGGGAGCGTTTTTACGGAGCAGCTTCCGCGACCCCGAGAAGTGTGTTCCCCAGGCTGCTTTCCCTGTCGCAGCACCATCTGGCCAAGCTGCGTAAGGAAAGCGATAGTTACGCAATCGCAGCGGACAAGAGGCTGCAGGAAGTGCTGGACGGAATCTCCGAAATCCCGGCCCACCTGAACATGCAACAACAGGCGCGTTTCGCCCTGGGGTATTATCACCAGCGTAATGCATTTTATAAGAAAAAATCTGAAAACGAGCAACAAACATAAAGGAGAATCTATATGCAGCCTGTGGAGAATCGTTACGATTTCGTATTGTTGTTCGACGTGACCAACGGAAATCCCAACGGAGATCCGGATGCCGGGAATTTGCCCCGTTTGGATCCGGAGACCAGTCAGGGGCTGGTCACGGATGTCTGCCTCAAGCGAAAAGTGCGCAATTTTGTGGAGTTGGCCCGTGAAAATCAAGCGCCCTACGAACTCTATGTCCGGGAGAGAGGGGTGCTCATCAGACACCACCAGAGGGCCCACGAGTCACTGCAGGAGACCGAGAAAAGGGAGGACAGGATTGCCCAGGCCCGCGAGTGGATGTGCAAGAATTTTTTCGATGTCCGGACTTTCGGGGCGGTCATGTCCCTGGAAGAGGGCGGATACAACTGCGGTCAGGTACGCGGCCCGGTGCAGCTTTCCTTTGCCCGCAGCCTCGACCCGGTAGTACCGCTGGATCTGTCCATTACCCGCATGGCGGTGGCCACTGAAAGGGAAGCCCAGGCCCAGGAAGGCGACAACCGAACCATGGGGCGCAAATCCATAGTTCCCTACGGCCTCTATCGCTGTCACGGCTTTATTTCCGCCCCACTTGCCCAGCAGACCGGCTTCGGGGAACAGGACCTGGATCTTTTGTGGCAGGCCCTTTCCCAGATGTTTGATCACGACCACTCTTCTTCCCGGGGAGAGATGGCCACCAGGAAGCTTATAGTGTTCAAGCACGATTCCAAATTGGGCAACTCCCCCTCCCATAAGCTTTTCGATTTGGTGGGGGTTGATAGAGCCACTGATCCGGAGTCCCCTCCACGTTCGATTGAGGACTACAGGATCAGCCTGAACAAAGAGGGGCTTCCCCAAGGCGTCACCATGCAGGAATTGGTTTGATATAAAAGGAGTTATTAAGTTCTTAAGCTGATCAGTTCTTGAGCAAGAAAAAAGAGATTATGACTCTTAACTTCTTGCTTACGAGCTTAACAACTCTTGCATGTTTCGTGGTCCAGCCCTCTCAAGAGGGCTGGATGGGAGCTGACCATGGAAGAACACCTTGTTCCCCTCTCCGCCCTGCAGCATCTCCTGTATTGCGATCGCCAGTGCGCCCTGATCCATGTGGACGGTGTATGGACCGAGAACCGTTACACTGCCGAGGGCCGCATCGTGCACGATCGGGTGCATCAGTCCGGAGGAGAGTCCAGAGGTGAGGTCCGCACGGAGACAGGCGTATATATGCGCTCCTCTCGATTGGGTCTGATGGGACAGGCAGATGTTGTGGAGTTCCACCGCGAAGACAAGGGGATTTGGCGACCCTACCCAGTGGAGTACAAGAGAGGCAGAGTCAAACCGGAAGATTGGGACCGGGTGCAGCTCTGTGCCCAGGCGGCATGTTTGGAGGAGATGCTGGACTTGCAAGTGCCCCGGGGGGCTATTTACTATGATCAACCCAGAAGACGGGAGCGGGTGGAATTCGATGAGCGGCTGCGCTCCAGGATGCAAGAAGCAGTGACCAGGGCAAGGGAGATTATATCTTCCGGGATATTGCCTGCTGCAAAGCAGGGGAAGAAATGTCAAAAGTGCTCCTTGCTCGATATCTGTTTGCCCGGTATAGGAAATAGATCCATAAAAAGCTATCTGTCGGGAATAGAGGAAGAATCGTGAAAAAATTGCAGAACACCCTGTTCGTTACCACTCAGGGTGCCTATCTCGCCAAGGAGGGCGAGACCCTGGTAGTACGGGCGGATAAAGAAAAAAAGTTTCAGATTCCCGTGCGCAATTTGGATGGGGTCGTTTGTTTTGGCCAAGTTTCGGCCAGTCCTTTTCTGTTGGGTATGTGTGCGGAGCAGGATGTAAGTGTGAGTTTCCTAACCGAGAATGGCCGTTTTTTGGCCAAGGCAACCGGACCTGTGTCCGGCAATGTGATTTTACGCAGGAATCAGTTCCGGATGGCGGATGATCCGGAAAATAGCCTGAACATTGCCAGGTCTGTTTTAACCGGAAAATTGGTTAATTCCCGCACTATGCTGCGCCGAGCAGGGCGAGACAGACAGGAAAGCGACAGTGCTGCGCTGGAACAATCAGCGAATTCCCTTACTTCTGTTCTTAGACGTCTCTCCTCTGCGAAGAGTCTGGAAGACATTCGGGGCTTGGAGGGGGAAGCGGCTCGAACCTATTTTGGTGTGTTTGATCATCTTCTTTCCTCAGATGAAGAGGCTTTTACCTTTACCGGCCGGAACAGGCGGCCTCCTCTGGATCCGGTAAACTGTCTCCTGTCCTTTGTTTATACCCTGCTTTTGCACGATATTCGCTCTGCGATGGAAAGTGTGGGGCTGGATCCAGAAGTGGGATTCTTGCATCGTGATCGTCCCGGCAGACCGGGATTGGCCCTGGACTTGCTCGAAGAATTCCGCCCTTCGGTGGCGGATAGGCTTGTTTTGTCCCTTATTAATAGAGGGCAGGTGAAGTCGAAAGGATTCCAGATTTCCGGGGCCGGTGCGGTAACCATGGATGAGGATACGCGCAAGGAGGTCCTGGTGGCCTATCAGAAGCGAAAGCAGCAGGAGGTGGAACATCCGTTCCTCAAAGAGAAGATCGCCCTGGGACTGTTTCCCTTTGCGCAAGCCCTCCTGTTGGCTAGATATATCCGTGGGGATCTGGAAGAATATCCTCCCTACCTCTGGAGGTCGTGATGCTTGTGCTGGTAAGTTATGATGTAAGCACCGAGGATCCGGAAGGACAGAAACGTCTGCGGCGAGTGGCCAAGATTTGTCAGAATTACGGTCAAAGGGTTCAATACAGTGTTTTTGAATGCTTGGTTGAACCCGCAGAATGGACTGCCTTACGGCATAAATTGGTGCAGGAGATCGAAGAGGACAGGGACAGCATCAGGTTCTATTTTCTGGGATCAAACTGGAAGCGGCGGGTCGAGCATGTTGGACTTGATACCGGCTATGATCCGGAAGGACCTCTTGTGGTTTGAAACCTCTCCGCGATCCGGAAGCGTACAGAATATTCCGGGGGATTTCGCGGATAAAAAAAATAGGTAATTTTAGTATGATACAATCAAACCTTATTTCCACCCTCTATACACAGTGGCAGCATAAGTATTTTCGCGGAAAAAGCATTCGAGGACCTTGATGTATGGGGCCTCACAGAACAGCAGTCGCCCCCTGCGCGGGGGCGTGAATTGAAACGGTGAGCTTGCTACCGCCGGCGTACATGGCTGAAGGTCGCCCCCTGCGCGGGGGCGTGAATTGAAACGTCTCCCTGCACGACGTGGCCGCGGCCTGGATAAAGTCGCCCCCTGCGCGGGGGCGTGAATTGAAACACACTCCGCGCCGGCACCGTGCGGCCCGCGGCAAGTCGCCCCCTGCGCGGGGGCGTGAATTGAAACACTTCATCCTGGAATACGACCCCGAATATCTGTGTCGCCCCCTGCGCGGGGGCGTGAATTGAAACCTGGTGTCGTCCAGATCCACCAGGGCCAGGGCCCGTCGCCCCCTGCGCGGGGGCGTGAATTGAAACCGGGCCGCTGCCGCGAACGATGCCGTGGACGTGTGTCGCCCCCTGCGCGGGGGCGTGAATTGAAACGTCTCAGATTTTCCGGGACATTGGCGAACACGGACGTCGCCCCCTGCGCGGGGGCGTGAATTGAAACTGCCCCAGTCCATCAAGCAGGACCCGGAAATAAGGTCGCCCCCTGCGCGGGGGCGTGAATTGAAACGCGAACGAGCAAGAGGCCAGGGCCCATGTAAACGAGTCGCCCCCTGCGCGGGGGCGTGAATTGAAACGCCAATCCCAGCGGGACCCTGGTTCTGCAGTCCGGGTCGCCCCCTGCGCGGGGGCGTGAATTGAAACGTGATCGTAGGTTATCAGGAAGATGACCTGAGTGAGTCGCCCCCTGCGCGGGGGCGTGAATTGAAACTTGCTTATCGCACCAGCCAGGGGTCCAATCTCTAGTCGCCCCCTACGCGGGGGCGTGAATTGAAACTTTTAATGTTACACGGGGGAAAGTTGAAGCCTGGGTCGCCCCCTACGCGGGGGCGTGAATTGAAACGCAGGAATATAAGTTGCAGATGGAGCGGGAGCGCACGTCGCCCCCTACGCGGGGGCGTGAATTGAAACAACGAGACCGCAAACACCAGGGGCAGGCTGTACTAGTCGCCCCCTACGCGGGGGCGTGAATTGAAACAAAAACTTACATAAGTGTTTAGATGAAAAGGAACAAGTCGCCCCCTACGCGGGGGCGTGAATTGAAACGCATGAAGATGTGGAAAGAGCCCGCGTCGCCCTGTCGCCCCCTACGCGGGGGCGTGAATTGAAACTCTATTCGGCGGTGATGATGGCCCAACCTATTGGGGTCGCCCCCTACGCGGGGGCGTGAATTGAAACACAGGCCTGGTACACGTCGTGCCCCTGGGTCTTGAGTCGCCCCCTACGCGGGGGCGTGAATTGAAACATGGCGGTGGCGCTGCGCTCCGGACCCTGCCCGGGTCGCCCCCTACGCGGGGGCGTGAATTGAAACGTTAAAATCACCCCATCCGCTAACCTGGCGCATGTCGCCCCCTACGCGGGGGCGTGAATTGAAACCTCTCCAAAGTCATGTTTTGTCACACTCAAAAAAGTCGCCCCCTACGCGGGGGCGTGAATTGAAACGAGTAAACATTTCCATTGGCAACATTCCGGGGTATAAGTGAAAGAGAAATTGTAGAAAACCCACTTAACTCTGAAATCAAAGCAAATATTTCTGGTTAATATACATGTCCAAAGCAAATATTCTATATCAAGAAAATCACGAGGTTGTAGCTGAATACAATGATCCAAAGTTAAAAGAAGAAAAACTTGAATATAGATATAATATCCAAATTAAAGATTCCGGAAAGCAGCCAATAACAATGACACTAACATTTGAGGGTATTTATCCACAATTTACTCCTATGCCTCCAGAAAAAAATAATATTAAAGCCAAGGATCTTATAGAGTTATACTTAAAACTAAACAGATGGTTCAAAAAATACGGGTATAAATTAAAGTAATACAATCAAATAATAATGAAATTATTGATATGGCTACTCCCTGGCAACTCTTCGATCCATTATACTTCCTGCAGCATCGGCTCCTGCTAAAAGTCTGGATAGATAAAAACAACCAGATAAAACTCGATGGTATAAGCCGGTTAGGCAAAGAGTGGAGGAAGAAAGCTGTCTGGGTTTTGCGTAACTACGATAAGCTCTTGCGGATGCAATTGAATGATCCAAGGTATCCATCAGTATATAAACTAATTGCCCAGGGGAAGATAACGATCCAGAAAGGTCAGTATGTAAAAGTATTGTGATCATCCAAATGGTATCATAAGAGAAGTTTCGCACTTCCCTGTCCTTTTAAATGCTTCACATTTGCCGCACAATCAAAATAAAATGTTTAAGCCGACTCTATGTCGGGACAAGCCTAATAAATTCAAATGTGAAGCACACAGTGGCATTGTGCGCTTTCTGGTCTATTAAACAGGTGATAATATTTAAGGCATAACTGCTGTAGTACATGGTAAATTTTTGGCAAAGAGTTGATTTGAACAATTTGTATCAGATATTGACATTTATTCGGTTTTTTACTTAAGTAAATAAAATATATTCACATATATTCTGAGATAACACATTGTAACCTAACAAATTTATCAATTTTAGTGGAGTATGTTTATGCAGACAATGTTTAATAAAAGTTACATATGCTTAATTGCTATAGTGTTGATAACATCTTGCTATGGATGTGGTACGGGTACGGTTAAAACAAAAGTAACATCAGATCCCAAAAAGGCTGAGATTTATTTAAATGATCAATGGAAAGGTACTACTCCGACTATATTAAAGCTAGAAGATGATATGGATACCAATATATTTCATATTTCAGCTAAGAAAAAAGGATATTATAGTGATCATGTCACCATAAAAGAACTTGATAAAGGTGCTCCGCCAACAGATTGGATACCTACTAGCTTAAATATGGAATTAGAACCTGAAAAACAAAAAACAATTGATAAAGAAAGCCATATAAAAAAGCTCGAACAAAAAGTAAATAAAAACTTTTCTTCTTCATGGCGAGCTCCAAGCAAAACACGAGCAGTTTCTATCGGGATCAGCCAATTTAAAGATTCAACCATCCCTAAAGTAAACTACGCTACCAAAGATGCTCAATACATTACCTCATTTATAAATTCCAGCGGTGTGCCTCAGGAAAATATAACTTGCCTTACCAACAGCGAGGCCAGCAGAAGTGATATATTGGACGCCTTGTCCAAACTCAAAATGGCTACAACCAACAAATCCGAAACTGCTATCTTTTACTTCTCCGGACACGGAGCTCCTATATTGGAGGATGGCAAAATAGTAGATGCAGCACTTATGCCCTATGACGTTACTTCAACCAATATCAAATATTCCGGAATAAGAATATCGAATTTAAAAGAGATGTTGTCAGACACACAGGGTAACTGGATAGTCATACTGGATGCCTGCTTCAGCGGTAAGGAAGGGCGCAGCTTTATTGATGAAGACGTCAAGAGTATTGCAGTTGTGCCCAAGGACTACAAAGTTTCCCCAGAGAAAAAAAGTGATTCCTATTGGCTAACATCTACTAGCGGAGATAACTTTGCCAATTCCTTTCCTAAAAAAGAACAAGGCCTGTTTACCTATTATCTGGTACAGGCACTAAACGGAGAAAAAGGCGTGGATCAGAATGAAGACGGTCTGATCACACTAGAAGAGGCCTTTGACTGGACTAAGAACAAGGTGTCTTCGGTGTCGAAAAAATCCCTGGGCAAACCGCAGTATCCGGAACTGACCGGGAAAGGCAATATGATTTTGACTATGCCGCAATAAGAAGAGTAAGTCAGATATAGCAGTTTTTAACTAAAATTTGTTCATTTATTGGCAAGGAGTATAAATAGTGAAATTAATGAATCTTGGCATCCTCTTTTTGATCTTTTTCCTTGTCTCTTTTATCAGTTGTTCTCCCACCACTTCTCAAAAATCCCCTCAAACCAGTTCCGAATATCCCCAGGCAGTATCCTTTATCAATGCACCTGAAAAGCTAGCCCGTAAGCTAATCGCTTCAACTCGGGGGAATGATGCCGGCAGAGTCGGTGTGCTTGGATTCCAAGGTCCAAACGAAAAAATCAGCGAGTTCGGCGAGTACTTTGCGGATAAGCTAAGCGGGGCATTATATAAAAGCGGTAAGTTTGAAGCATTTCTAGAGCGCAGGCAGCTTAGACAGATACAAATTGCCCACAACAAAGAATTCGGTGTCCGTTATGACCAAAAAACCGTGGAAGAATTCGGCCAGACCCTGGGCACGGACAGCTTGATAGTGGGCAGTGTTCGAGATTTGGGTCAAATTCTGGATGTAACTGCCAAAGTAGTGTCTTCAGCCGAGGGTAGAATTATTGGACAGGCGGAGATCCTTATCCAAAAGAATTCCGAAGTGAAAAAAAAGGCAAACAAATTTCTGCAGGGAAGTCTCACTGTTTCAGTATCTCCTGCCGTTGATGGCACGGTTTTGGCTGGCAGCCAAAAGGCTAGGATGCAGGATGGTACAGCCAGCTTTTACAATGTACCTTACGGGGACTGCTTTGGCCCCCTGCGCGGGGGCGTGAATTGAAACATCATAAATACAACAGAAAAAGCGGAGGAAACATGGTCGCCCCCTGCGCGGGGGCGTGAATTGAAACAATTTAACTTAATGGGGGATTAAAAAATGAACATGAGTCGCCCCCTGCGCGGGGGCGTGAATTGAAACATCCAGGATGTGGTCGATCAAGAACAGAAATTGCGGTCGCCCCCTGCGCGGGGGCGTGAATTGAAACAACCGGGATCTGGCCGAGCAG
>CAYNNQ010000050.1:0-12960 GCA_964398785.1 uncultured Desulfovibrionales bacterium
ACAAGGAAATTAAGTAATTAGGAGCGAGCGTATCTTAATACGTGATCGAATAATTGCCAAAATTGACGCCGTTAAAATGGCAAAGGGCCATTTCCGGATGGAAAATCGTTAAAAGCATCCAAAAAGATCAGGTGGAAAAAATATAAAAAATCCACACGCTGTGTCCAAGAGCCAGTTTATTTGATACGGGACGTTATCATGCCCAAGCAAAATTTGGGGGGTGGCGTTTATTTGTAGTACCTGGATTTTACTATTGGGATATCCTCCTTTATTTCCCTTAATCTTTCTTGGCTCAAGGGGTGTGTGGAGAGCCACACCGGTGGGTGCTCACCCTTGTCCTTTTTCATCATTTTGCTCCAGAAGGCGATTGCTGCTTCCGGATTGTATCCCGCCTTGGCCATGAGGATAAGGCCGATGTGGTCGGCCTCGTATTCCTGAGTCCGACTGTACGGCAAAAGTAGGCCCACCTGGGCACCGATCCCGTAAGCTTGCTGGAAAGCCCGGGCAGCCGTGGGGTCCTCGAGATTCAAGGCCACACCCGCTGCCTGGCCCAACAGGTTTGCGCCCAGTTGCATGGACATCCTTTCCGCTCCGTGGCGGGCAATGATATGGGCGATCTCATGGGCGATAACCGTGGCCAGCTGACCGTTGCTATCGGTCATTTCCAGAAGTCCGCGGTACACGAATACTTCCCCGCCAGGCAGGGCAAAGGCGTTTACCTTGTCCTTGTCTATTACGTTGAATTCCCACTTGTAGTCAGAGTCGGTATAATGGGCTATTTTCCCACCCACGCGCCGCACTCTGCCCACCTTTTCCGAATCGTGCAGTATCGGCTTGTCTTTTTTTATCTTTTTTGCCGCCTTGCGACCCATGGCCACTGTCCTGGATTTGGGGACCATGATGAACTGGGAACGCTGGGTGTGCGGAGCCTTGGCACAAGAGGCCGCGAACAGGAGTACACAGCAAAGTATTACGCACTTGAATTTAAGCGGATACATGTACTTTCCTTAATTCCTTATAAAATCAACTGGATTTTGCGTACAACCCTTCCACCGGTCTGGGTAGTATATATTAAGCCTCAGGGATAGTTTGGAAATCGTCTTTAATGAGTTTCCATCCGGAAATGGGGCCCTTTCCAAAGCGTTTCCTGGTCTTTATGAACCCGGGAGGGCATCCGCATACTGTTATTAGCGGCTAAAAACTCAAGACCCTGAAATCCGGGTGGGTCATAAGTTCGACTATCTCCGGCCCCCTGGTTATCTTTGCCCCGTTTATCAGGTCGTCGGGGTCGATATATCGTTTGTCCGCACATGCCTTGCACACGTGCAGCTTGCCGCCGTTTTGAGTCAGTTTCCCGATCATTTCGTTCATGTCCTCTCCGGTGGTGGACCGGATACCCTCGGCCATTCCCAACTGCCCCCAGTGAATGGCGTCGTCTATAAGGGCCACCTCAACCTCGTGTCCTGCTTCCGCAGCCAATGCAGCAAACTGCATGGCCCGGGTTGCACCTCCGGATTTCTCAAACCCCTTGCTGATAATGTACAAGCATTTCATAATGTTCCTCCTGGTTTTTTTTATCAATAATATATATTAGCAGCTGGGTTTGTAGTTTAACAAGCTCTTTTCCTGTTTACAGGCATTCTTCAGTAAAGCAGGGGGTGCTTGATTCTGTTCAATAATTACCTGAATATATTAAACAGTCAACAAAAATCCTAAGAACTAGCGGCAGATATGCTGTAAAAAGCCGGCGGCCACGTTTTCGGACCAGTAGATATTGTCCCTCCCGGGAAGATAAAAGCCTACATGGCCTCCATAGCGAGGAATTTCCAAAAACAGTTTCGGGTTGGTCTCGGCTTCTTTGCGCGGGTAGCAGGAAGAAGATAGAAAAGGATCGTCGGCCGCCTGGACCAGGAGGGAGGGAATACGGATATCCCTGAGGAATTGGCGGCACGATGTGCGGCGGTAATAGTCTTCCGCATCCCGGAATCCGTGTACCGGAGCAGTGTAGCATTCATCGAATTCCCGGAATGTCCTTATCCTTTTTAGATGACGGGGGTCGAAAGCAGAAGGGTAGGTCTCTGCTTTGTGATAGACTTTCTTGCGCAGGCTTTTGAAAAAATAGGGTAAATAGATGCGGTTGCGGGGCTTGTTCAACTCTTTTTCCGCCTCGCTTAGATTGCAGGGCACGGAAAAATTGACGCTTCCGCAAATCTCAGCTGGTACCACCTCAGGGGTTTCTCCCAAATATTTGAGGTTTTGATTGCCTCCCATGCTGAATCCTACGAGGAAAACCCTTTTGTATCCCCATGTTATGCAATGCCGGGCAACAAAGTGCAGATCATCGGTTACTCCGCTGTGGTACAGCCGGGGGAGACGGTTGAGAGGCCCGGAGCACCCCCTACAGTTGATGCATACCGCATCTTTGCCCAGAAGATTTATCCGAAGGGCCATCCCGAGGGGGTATTTTCTCCGGGAATTTCCTTCCAGGCCATGGGAAATTATAGCCAGATCTTCGGTTTTTTTACTTCCGTTTTTGTGCCAGTCAATATCCAGGAAATCCCCATCCGGAAGTTCAAGGCGTTCCGGGACAGGAGATGCGGGAGGTACCGGACGGAAAAGCACGGGGTACACTGTATGTATATGGGGATTACGAAGAGGAAACGGAGGTTTGTATTCCGGAGTAGATAGAACAGGCATGTTACTCTTGATGTTTGAAAAAAAGAAATTTTCGGTAATTCAAAGGCATCCGCATTGTCCTGTATTTTTTTTTCAGATAGTGTTCCCTAAAGTCAAGACATATATTTAACTGAATTATTTGCTTGAGTATTTTTTAATTATGCGGATCCGGGAGACACCGGAGCCGTTGGCATACCCGCGAAAAATTTAAAGGGGGAGAGGTATGCGCAAGAGATCATTGCGGGAACGATTGGAGGCCGGGCCGATTATCTGTGCCGAAGGGTATCTTTTTGCCATGGAGCGCCGGGGTTATGTCCAGGCAGGGAGCTTTATCCCGGAAGTGGCCATGGAGCACCCGGAGGCGCTTCTTCAGCTACACCGCGATTTTTGTTTTTGTGGTTCGGATATTGCTGTGGCCTTTACGTATAATGGACACAGGGAGAAGATGCGTCTTATGGGAAAAGAAGATCTTTTGGAACCCCTGAACCGCGAGGCGATGCGTATAGCCCGGGAAGCTGCTGAATTAGCCGAGCCGGAGCCAGCCCTTGTTGCGGGAAATATCTCCAATACCAATATTTATCACCCCGATGATCCACAGTCGCACAGCGAGGTAGAGGCTATGTTTGAAGAAATGTGCGCATGGGCCGCGGAAGAGGGGGCAGACTGCATGATTGCGGAGACAATGTATTATCACGGGGAGGCCCGCCTTGCCCTGCGGGCGGCTAAGGGGGCGGGGCTTCCAGTGATAGTCACCATGGGGCTTATGGCCGAGAATGTCCTGCGCGATGGCTGGAAGGTACAGGACTCCTGCAGGGATCTCAAGGAGCTGGGTGCTGAGGTGGTTGGAATGAACTGTTTTCGCGGTCCTGCGACCATGATGCCTTATCTTAGAAGAATACGGGAGGAAGTGGACGGACCGGTGGCCGGTTTGCCAGTCCCTTACCGTACCACGGAAGAGCATCCCACTTTCTTCAACCTCCCAGACCCGGGGAATACAGCACCCCTGCCTCACCCGACCCCCTTCCCTACTGCGCTGGAACCTCTATACTGCAATCGTTACGAATTGGCCCAATGGGCGAAAGAGGCATATTCGGAGGGTATAGGCTATCTGGGACTGTGCTGCGGGGCCACTCCGGCCATGATTCGTGCAGTGGCCGAATCCGTGGGGAGAGAAACACCAGCTGGCCGTTATTCTCCGGACATGTCCAAGCATTTTCTTTTTGGAACAGATGAACGACTTAACGAAGAGATGACCTCCTATTCTTCCAAAGCATGAGGCCGGGGCAGGACTTTTTGCTCGATTTTATCCCCTGCCTGTAAGTTGAGGTGTTTTCCCTGTACAGGGTCCCTTGGTGGTACTTGGCTCTTAAAAGGGGGTAATGGGCTGGTCAGATCTGTGGATATTGAATCGAGAGAATAATCAGTCCCTTGGTGTTACCTTTCCACTAGGATGGGCAGACCCCATTCTTCCAGGTCGTCCACCGCTTCGTTGAGTTCCCGGGCATTGGACAGGGCCAGATCTTCCCGGAGCGGGCCCCCGCCAACCTGGGCCCTGGACCATCGAACCAGGTCCTCCGGGGTCTTTCCTTCCGGAATGTAAGTGTTTATGGCGTCCATGCCGGCAGAAGTAGCTCCGGAGCGGTGGATTTCCGCTTTTTCCATGACCACTACGTTCCAGTCCGGACGGAGCCTTTTGGCCTCTACCGCCACAAAACAGCCGGCATTGCCGCCGCCGATAATCAAAAGGTCGCAGTCCACCACTTGGGTATCAACTTCTTCCTTGTTTTGCGGGATGTCCTTGGTTGCTCTCTTTGCACTTATATTTGCCATCTTAATTCTCCTTTTCCCGAATTATTGCTGCTGGTGTTTGGGATTACCAGAATTTGATGCCGGAAAAGCGCAGTCCCACGATAATGAGCGCTATACCGAAAACCAGACGAAGATATTTGGGATCTACTGCCAAAGAGACTCTTCTGCCCAGTCTGGCTCCGCAGTAGCCACCGGCCATGGCGAATACGGCCAGGGCATAAATGACGGTGTCCGCTATGCCGCGGACGATAAACTGGGAACCGATATTGGCCACTTTGACGAAGTTGCCGGTGCCTACGGCCACGACCATGGGCAGACCGAATACTCCGTGCAGCATGGGGGTAAAGATGAATCCCCCTCCGACACCCAGTATGCCGGCCAGGATAGCCACGAAGAAATTGGCTATTCCCGGGGTGATGATGTCCGTGTTATATTTGGTCCCACGCCAATCCCCTCCGGCATAAAGCAGACCTTCCTTATCTGTTTTGACCCATCCGGCCCCGCGGAAAGGTATGGGGCGGAAGGCGCGGTATATCATCCACAGCGCAGCCCCGAAAACCACTACGGAAAAGTAAAGCTTGAGCTGCGAGGAAGGCAAACCAAGAGAAATGTACGCACCGGCTCCAGCCCCAAGCAGGCCGAAGACCATCATGACTGCCGCAATCTTCAGATTGGGCGTCCCTTTACGGAAATGGACCCAGGCCGCAAACAGGCCGATTATGGCTGAAGCCAGGGCGTTGGTGCCCAAGGCTATTTTCATGGGCAGTCCCAGCCAGATGGTATACAGGGGGATGGAGAAAAGACTGATGAAGGCACCAACCATACCCCCCATGAACCCGGCCACGAGGCCCACACCTATACCGGTTACCGGGGCCACTACAGCCGTTCCCCATTTCGGACTGGACCATTCCATGACCCAAGACGGTGCTATGAGTTCCTTTAAAAGGGCAGCAACGAGTATGATGACCGCAGCCCAGAAAATGTAGTTGCCTGCATTTTTTTCCCCGACAATAGCCGACCACCCCTGGAGTTCCTGTTGGGCCGAGGCGCTGTCTTTTTTGTTTTCTTGCGACATGTCTATCCCCCTCCTTGTGATTTTCTTTTTTTACACTCCCCTATATATGGACGGACGGAAGCTGATAGTACTTCCATCTTTTCTGGATATACCTCAAGCTTAATTGTTTTTTAGGGAAGAAAATTAGGAAATTCTATCGTGGAGGCGATAAAATTAAGATTTTTTTAGGAAAGCATGATTCCAAATGGAGTAAAAGCGGGTAGCCCGTAACAGCTACAGGGATGTCCCGGATTTTTCAGAAGGCCATTGGTATTATACGGAAAGCTTTTCCCAGCGCAAAAGATGGGCAATGACCATCCCGGCCAGGAATCCGACGGCCAGATTGGAGGCCAGGGTGAGACCCAGTACAAGGATTGTCACGAATCCGTCGCGCCGGTTGTCCAGGTCGAGCATGGTCAGGGCGAGCTGCAGTCCGGCAAAGGCGAGGAGTACCCCCAGAATGGACATGGGCAACAGATTGAGTACTCCCACTATGTTTTCCCCAAAAAGCAGGGCCCCTCCGGCAAAGACTATGCCGATCATCAGGTTGGATCCCGCGGTTCGTGCACCAAAACGGTAATGCGCAGCCAGGCCTCCCGCACCGTGGCACATGGGCATTCCTCCCAGGCAAAAGCTGAAAAGATTGGCCAGGGCCATGCTTATGCATACTCTGCGGTTGGTTACCCGGGAAGATCGCTCTTTGAAGTATTCCCCGGAAAGGTCTGTATATGCCATTACTGCATTGCCCAAAGTCATCGGGATTTGGGGCAGTACGAGTGTAAGCAGGGCGAAAGTAAAATCCGCCTTGCCCGGTATCCCGAAGGGGAGCAGGGAGGGGAGTTCAAGATCCAGTGCTGCATTCCCCGGATTGCCTCCCAAAAGTATTCCCGTGGCAACTCCGGCCAGTATGATTATCAGGGCGGCGGGAAAACGTTTGTTTTCCAGCAAAAAAAGGGTCAGAATAGCTCCGGCCACCCCAATGACCATACTTATGGGAATGGGCCCTATGGACTGAAGGGCCAGATGGGGCTCTACTGCATCCCGAAGGGCTTGGAACTTGGAGGTGCCCACGATGAATTTGAGTCCGCTCAAGAGCAGTAGTACCCCGGTGGAGAGCTGTACACCGCGGATGACTGCCTTGGGGGTTACCTTCCGGATGACGTCAATGGCTCCGGTGGCCCCAACAATGAGCAGTAAGAATGCCATGAGCAGAGAGGAGGCCAGAATCTGGGGCGGGGTCATGGAAGTAGCAATGGCATACGCTCCGATGACTTTCATCGGCTGAACAGGAACGGTCACTCCGAAGTACAGTCCGGAGACTATATAAAAAATCCCTGCGCTAAAGAAGACCCCCAAGGGATCCAGTCCATTGAAAAGGACCATGGCTATGGCAATGGGTAGAAGCGTGCCCAGGTCGCCCAGGGAACCGGAAAACTCCATTCGGTTGAATTTGAGACGTTCGGCCATATTTACTTCGTGTCAGCTGAAACAGGAGTCCGGGTCGGACGTATCCAACTCAGTATTCAGCAATCTGTCTATTTGTTCCCGCCATGTATCCAGTGTGTCTTCGTTTAGCCGGTAGTGCACGAAATAACCCCGCTTTTCCGGAACTACCAGATCCGCTTCGCGCAGGACGCGCAGATGCTGTGAGGCCGCAGCGGAAGACATCCCCAGGGTGCTGGAGAGCACGTTTACGCATAGGCAGCGCCCCTTTAGAGTCTGGATGAGGCGCACACGTGCAGGCACAGAAAGTACCTTGAAAATTCGAGAGAGTTTTTCTGCTTCGTTCACACCTTTTCTCTATTTAAGTAATTATGCATATACTTTATAAGTGTCCCTGCCAGGTGTCAATACCGAGAGAGGCAGGGATAGTTTACTCACCCCGGTAAATAGATCTTGAAAAATCCATTGTGTCCAGGGGCAAAGGCTTTGTGTCTGTCCCGGCCGTGGACCAAAAAAGTAGGTCAAACAGGATTTGCCTTATCTCCCGATTTTTGTTTTTCTTTTGCGCATACGGTGGCATCTAAACGTATAAATAGCGCCAAGGAGAAGACAATGCCACAGCCGGTGGATAACGGAAAAAAAGGGAACGGTTCCAGGGAGAAGGAAAAGGGGATCTCCGCGAAGAGTTTGGCTACTCTGGTATATGCCCTGCAGGCTATATCTTTCATATCCGGAATAACCCTGATTCTAGGGGTGATTATCAATTACGTGAAAAGGGAGGATGTCCGGGGGACGTGGCTGGAATCGCACTTCCGATGGCAGATCCGGACGTTCTGGTTCAGTATTTTACTGTCGGTACTCGGTTTTTTGACTGTGATTGTACTTATTGGATACGTAGTCCTTTTCGCCAATGCAGTGTGGTTGATATACCGCATTGTTAAAGGTTGGCTGCGCCTTGCCGAGGGGCAAAGGATGTATACGTAAAAGCCGGGATGGACTTGTTTGGTTTCTAGTTTGTTTCCATCCGGAAATGGCCCTTTTCCATTTTAACGGCGTCAATTTTCGTAATTATTCGATCACGTATTAAGATACGCTCGCTCATAATTACTTAATTTCCTTGTTAAACAGGAAAAATCTCCTTTCCGAATTGGAAACGTGATATTTCTAAATCCGAAAATTTTTGAATTTCCGGATAAGAACTAGTTTGCCGGATATTTGGTCAGTGGGAGCGTGGCATAAAAATGGTTCTCTGTTACAAGCTCAACTATCAATTCTTCCATCCCCCTTTGGCCGGGCCTAGAAAACAGTGGGCCGGTAGTTGGGCATCAAAAAAGATCAGAAGGAGAAAATCCACATCAAACGTCAAGGGCCCAAAAACTTTCGGCAAACCAATCCCCAAAAATCTGTTTTGCCCCGATCTGCCGGAGGCGCTCATGCCGGGGCTGGAGATTTGGACTCTTTCCCGGCCCGTTTTTTTCCGGAAAAGAACGGCAGCCTGGAGGAATTGAGCACGGCCAGCAGGGCCACTCCCACATCAGCGAAGACTGCTTCCCACATGGTGGCCATGCCCATGGCCCCCAGGGCGAGGACGAAAAGCTTGATGCCAAAGGCCAGGGCGATGTTCTGCCAGACAACGCTCCGGGTCTTTTGGGCTATATGCATGGCAGAGATCAGTTTTTCCGGTCTGTCCTGCATAAGTACCACGTCCGCGGCCTGTATGGCCGCGTCCGACCCCAGACCGCCCAAAGCGATGCCTATATCCGCCCGGGCCAGGACCGGGGCGTCGTTAATCCCGTCTCCCACATAAGCGGTCAGTCCCCCTTTCCTTTTCCCGCGCATGATTTCTTCCAGCCGGTCAACCTTTTCCGGAGGCAGAAGGCCGGGATGTACTTCGTCTATCCCCAGTTCATCAGCTATGGAACGGGCATGTTTTTCGTTGTCCCCAGTGAGCATGCATTGACGGATGTCTTTTTCTTTCAGTTCGGCCACGGTTACCCCGGCCCTTTCCCTAAGTTCGTCCCGTATTAGGATTTTCCCGGCATAATCCCCGTTTGAGGCTACATGCACTACAGTGGAAACCTGGGCCTTTTCATCTTTCAAATTGTTTTCCCGGAGTGGTTTTACCCCGAATTTCTCCATCAGTCGTTCGTTTCCGGCGAGTATGGTTTGTTCTCCATATATGGCTCGTACACCGGTCCCGGGGATTTCCTCGTATTCCTTGGGTTCCGTGGCGGGAGTCTGACCCCGGGCCTCCAGAATGGACAGGGCTATGGGATGGGAGGACCTGCTCTCGGCCTGGGCCGCGAAATCCAAAAGTCCCTCCCGGCTGAATCCCGGGGCTGGAGTTATTTCTGTTACTCGGAACCGCCCCTGCGTGAGGGTACCTGTTTTGTCCCAGACCACCGTGTGCACGTTCTGCAGTCCTTCCAAAAAATTCCCACCCTTGATCAGGATTCCCCTTCGGGAGGCCAAACCTATCCCGCCGAAAAAACCGAGGGGAATGGAGATGAGCAGGGCGCAGGGACAGGAAACGACCAAAAATATCAGACCCCGGTATATCCATTCCGAGAAAGCGGGTTGTCCGGTGAAAAATGGAGTCGTGGGGAAAACGGTGTACAAAAGAGGAGGCCCAAAAGCTATGGCTGCGGCTGCCAGGACCACCGAAGGAGTATAATAACGGGCAAATTTGGTTATAAATTGCTCAGTCTCCGCCTTGCGCTGGGATGCGTTTTGGACCAGTTCCAGGATGGTGCTTATGGTGGACTTGGAAAAGGGTTTCTTTACCCGGACGCGGATAAGCCCTGAATTGCTGACCATTCCGGATAGTATTTCTTCTCCGGCTTTGATTGACGCGGGGCGGGATTCCCCGGTCAAAGCGGAAGTGTCCGCGGAAGTTTCTCCCTGGAGGATCTCCCCGTCCAGGGGCACCCTTTCCCCGGGGCGGACTTCGATAGTTTCCCCCACCTCAACATCGCTTGGGTGGAGTTTTTGCCAGGTCCCGCCGCGTTCTACCCGGGCAAAATCCGGGCGAAGCCGCAAAAGGGATGTTATCGATCGTTTGGAACGGTTTACAGCCGCGTCCTGGAACAATTCCCCTATCTTGAAAAAGAGCATGACCGCCACGGCTTCGGGATATGCCCCCACAGCGAAGGCCCCAACAGTGGCCAGGGTCATCAGGAAAAATTCGTCAAAGGGGTGTCCTTTGAATACGCTTATAAGGGCTGTTTTGAGTATGTCCGCCCCCACCAGGAAATAACTCAAAAGATAGAGGGCCGGGGGCAGATACTCGGGCAGGGGGAGGGATATTATACGCGTTGTGAATATGGTCAGCAGGTATAAAATTCCACCCGGCAGTAAAGGCAAGAATCCCTTTTTTAAAATCGGGGAGGAGTCCGGGAGCGCTTGGATATCTCCACATCCTCCGGAGCAGGAGCATCCTTTTTCGGTGCATGTCGGAGCGGACTGGATATGTGTGCTATTCATCAATAAATATACCCTGTTTCAATTTTTTTGTTTGCGTCACCAAGTTATTCCCGGATGTGTTCCAGTGCCTGTTCGAAAATGGTTTGGACATGGGCGTCGTCCAGGGAGTAGAAAGCATTTTTGCCCTCGCGGCGGTATCGGACCAGCTTGGCCGCCCGCAGAATGCGCAGTTGGTGGGATACCGCGGAGGAATTCATCTCCAGGATTTCTCCTATGTCGCACACGCACAGCTCCTGCTGGGAAAGGGCGTGCAGTATGCGTACTCTTGTTCGGTCTCCCAAAATTTTGAACAGCTCGGCCATGTCCGAGAGGGTATCATCGTCTGGGGTCCGGGAACTAACCTGGCGGACGTTTTCTTCATGTACATATGTATGTTCACATACATCGTCGCAATTTTTTATCCCCATTTTTATCTCCTGTATTTGTGAATGGTTGAACAACTGTTCATATGTACTGTTAAGATTGTTGTCAATAGCAGTTTGAGGCCAGAAAGCGAAAATGGTAAATTATACATAGCCTAGACTGCTACTTCGGAAGGCAGTTTTTTAGCTATTTGTGGATTTTCTGGTCTTTCGCGATGTAAATGGGTGGCCGGGAGTAGCCCCCGGGTGATTGGGAGGGGGAAAAGCGAAATTTGGGGCGGTTACAGTATGGCGTATGTTTGACATCCTCCCCCTTCCCCTGTCTGCCCCTGCAAATTCATTCCTGTGCAGACAGGGAAGCAGGGAGAAGGTCTTACGATACAAAAAGATAAGCGAGGGCAATAGAGTCATGCGATACGATAAGCTGGAAAAAATAAACGATTGGCAATGGGAGTTTCCCCGGCAGGGAAGGATGAATGTCCCGGGTATGATCTTTGCCGGCCCGGAGATTTTGCAAGAAATGGATAAAAGAGTTTTGGACCAGGTGGCCGACGTATCTGCACTTCCAGGGATTGTGCGGGCCAGTATGGCCATGCCGGATGCGCATTGGGGATACGGTTTTCCTATCGGTGGAGTGGCCGCATTTGATCCTGAACAGGGCGGTGTGGTTTCCGCCGGCGGGGTGGGGTTTGATATTTCCTGCGGTGTACGTAGCTTGCTTACCTTTACTCCCGAGGAGGAGATTCGCGCTCGGGGCAGGGAGCTGGCGGATGAGCTTTTCAGAACGGTCCCGGCTGGACTCGGTTCGCAGGGGGGCATAACTGTTAAAGGCAAGGAAATGGAGGCCATGCTGGAGAGCGGGGCGTTTTGGGCTGTTTCCAGGGGATACGGGACAAAGTCCGATCTTGACCGTATTGAACAACAGGGCTGGGCTGACGGAGCCCGGCCCGAATGCGTTTCCCAAAAAGCCCGGGAGAGGCAGAAGCGAGAGATGGGCACGCTGGGGAGTGGTAATCATTACGTGGAGGTCCAGGCCATACGGGAGATATTCGATGAACAAGCCGCACGGGCGTTCGGGTTTCGGATGTCCGATTGCGTGGTCAGCATACATTGCGGTTCGCGGGGACTGGGTCACCAGATCGGCACCGACTATATGCGGGAAATGGTCCAAGCCGCCTCAAAAAGCGGCATTCATCTCCCGACCCGGGAACTGGCCTGCGCTCCGATTCATTCGCAGACGGGCAGGGACTATCTCGGGGCCATGCGCTGCGGGATAAATTGCGCCCTGGCCAACCGTCAGATAATATCCCATTTGGTACGGGAGGCCTTTGAACGGATCTTCCCGGGCAGCTCCCTTAGCCTTTTGTACGATGTGTCTCATAATACTTGTAGGGAAGAAGTGTTTGAGGTGGACGGGAAAAGACGAACGCTTTTCGTGCACCGCAAGGGCGCGACCCGTTCCCTTGGGCCGGGCGAACCCGATCTTCCGGGTGAATTCCGGGCCGTCGGGCAGCCGGTGCTTATAGGGGGAAGTATGGGCGCGTCTTCGTATGTCCTGGTCGGTACAGAAAAAAGCAGCGAGATCAGTTTCGCCTCTGCCTGCCACGGGTCGGGACGGAATATGAGCAGGAGTCAGGCCAAGAAGAACTGGCAGGGCGGGGAGGTTGTCCGGGAGCTTAAAAACAGAGGGATCGAGATTCGGGGGCATTCCATGCGCGGATTGGCTGAGGAGGCCCCGGCTGCGTATAAAAAGGGAAGCGAAGTTGTCGAATCCGCGCACGGAGCGGGGTTGGCCAGGAAAGTGGCCCGGCTGGAGCCTCTTGTGTGCGTCAAAGGGTAAGGATATATGGTCTTTGACATTTGATGTGGATTCTCTCCGCCAGATTTTTTGGGATGCCCAACTACCGGCCCGGTGTTTTCTAGGTCTCGGCAAAGGGGGAAGCTTGCCCCCCCTCCGGACTCTAGTTTTGAAAGGGAGAAAAAGTTTGGCAGCATTCAAGTTGGTAACTTTGCCAGTCTGCATCAAGAGCCCGATTCGCGGTCCGGTTTCCCCTTTTGGCCGGACCAAGAAAACGCGCGGCCCTCTCGTTAGTTCTTATCCGGAAATTCAGAAATTTCCGGGTTTAGAAATAT
>CAYNNQ010000051.1:0-12825 GCA_964398785.1 uncultured Desulfovibrionales bacterium
AATTGGAAACGTGATATTTCTAAACCCGGAAATTTTTGAATTTCCGGATAAGAACTAATTCATCTTTCCCCTGATTAAATTATGGCAAAAAAAATGTGTGTTTTCTGTATATTGGCGGTCCTCTGTCCGGCTCTGCTCCGGGCCGAGGTGCCTCGTTTGGTTTTTGAAAAAGATATCAGCATGCACAAGGAGGATCTACTGCGTTATGAAGTGCGGGAAAATGAGCATTTATATCAGATAATGCGCAGTTTCGGCTTGAACAATGAGCAAATTGCCCACCTAATGCCGGAAATAAGGAAGCTGAATCCGCATATAGAGAATCTATCCCGGCTCGAGCCGGGTCAAAAACTTGTTTTACCGGTTCTTGAGAGTAGTCGAAAGGCTGTCTCCAAACAAATGGAGCGTTGGAAGGCCGAGCCTATCCAGGCCAAAGTAAGGGCGGGAGAATCTCTGGTCTCCATGCTGCGCCGTATAGGTAAGGTGCCACACCACCTTATTTTTAACGAATACCTCAATCTGTTCCGGGACCTCAATCCGGACATCCAGAATATTGACAGGCTGAAACCCGGGCAATCCGTGACTTTACCCGTATATTCCCCGCAAGCGACCAATAAGACCAATAATGGTACTAAGCAATTGAAAAGGGAATCTGCTGGAGGTAAGGACACAAAAAAGGGTAGCGGAAAAGCATCTACTTCTGTTCAGACGAAAAACCCCTCAAAAGAAAAATCTGTTTCCAAACAAGCTGTGGAGGACAAGAAAAAGGAAAAAAAGGACGAAAAACATGATGGGCCAAATCCCCTGCAGGCAAGATGTCTGTCCGCGCTGGAAGTCCTTGGACTGAAAGAGATTGAGGGTGAAAGCATGTTTTTGCCCAAAAAGGACGGCAATTGGCTGCGTATTGACCTGCAGGCCACTCCGGTAATCAAGGGGTATTCTGGCCAAAAGATACTTTTCAGTGAGAAGAAGCATGTGAATAGGTGGAAAAGGGAGCTTGCAAATACTGATATCGCAGTTTGCCCCGCCTTTGACTGGAATATAAACAAGATACTGGAATGGGTGGGCAACAAGAGCGGGAAAGCTGTTCATATCTGGAAGCATGAACGCCCTTTTTCTGTTTCTCTAGGTGATCTAAGTCTGGAGTTTAAAGCGGATTTGATTGCCAAAATCAGGGGGCGGGGGTTGCATATAGTAAATTTTGTATCTTCCCTGGAAAGAAGTACCGGGGATATGGTCCAGAATCTTCTGCGCAGCTTGGGGATAGCTTATTCGGAATTCTTGATCCGGAAATCAAGCGATATTCGCTCCACTTTTGAAAAACTCCCTCTTTCCAGTATCTTTATCCCGGAAAAAGCCCGGGGATACCGAGTAGTGCAAAATGGAGGGGATGGCTCCCAATCGGAAAAAAGGCTCCCCCGGGATGAATTGAGCCGGAAAGATGTGCGGCTCACACTTTTGCAGCAAGCAAAGCACAAAATGACCTTGTACTTGTCACTGCCCGCCGACAAGCAGGGCCGGCTTGTTTTGAACGGGGAAAAAGCCAATCCTTACCTCTTTGCCTTGCTTAATATGCACGGATACGACTGTCTTATTGCTCGCTGAAAGCCCAATTCTTAATTGTCATAAAAAAATGTGCTTATCCCGCTTTTTAAACCGCCCAAACCCGTTTTCCGGAAAGGGTTTTTTTTAAAATCGAGTTTGGCTGGACAAACAAATATGCCGGAAATATGAGGCGGTGGGGCGAAAGATCCCTTGCGGTGGAACTTCCATTTTTTGCTTCGATCATGGAGCCGGGTTGCAAGGGGGATGTCTTTTCGTAGGGTAGCCTCTGCTCGAGAGGAAGGGGAGAAATCTGGAATTATCTGTTAACCGAAAGAGGGACGCTTGTATGTTGGACAAATACTTCAGGTTAGAAAAAAGCGGAACAAACGTACAGACCGAGATCACCGCCGGTCTGACCACTTTCATGACCATGGCCTACATCATTTTTGTAAATCCGGCCATTCTTTCCAAGACAGGCATGAATTTTGAGGCAGTGATGATGGCCACCGTTCTTGCGGCGGGCCTCAGCACTATATTTATGGGCATTTTTGCCAATTATCCCTTTGCGTTAGCCCCGGGGATGGGTTTGAATGCTTACTTTACCTTTACCGTGGTTCAACAGATGGGATACGCATGGGAGACCGCCTTGGGAGCGGTTTTCGTCTCCGGGGTGATTTTTTTGATACTGACTGTGATCCGTGTGCGGGAAGTGATAGTCTATGCCATACCGGATTCGCTGAAATTGGCTACAGCCGGAGGTATTGGTCTGTTTATCGCCCTTATCGGACTCAAGGAGGTGGGGATAATCACCAGTCATCCCTCGACTATGGTCACCCTGGGGGATATTACGGACAGCTCTTCGCTTATGACTATCATGGGCGTGATTGTTATCGGAGCCTTGATGGCCAGGAGGGTAAAGGGAGCCATCCTGATCGGGATATTGTTTACCTGGCTTGTGGGGTTAATACTTGGACTTTCCAGTTTTGAGGGCCTTTTCGGACTTCCTCCGAGTATGGCGCCCGTCCTGGGTAAGCTGGACATTATGTCTGCATTGGATATCGGATTTTTCGGTATAATCTTCGCTTTCCTTTTTGTGGATCTTTTCGACACCACGGGCACCCTGGTCGGAGTGGCCGAACAAGGGGGATTCTTGAAAAAGGATGGGACATTTCCCCGTGTCAACAAAGCCCTTTCCGCGGACGCCGGGGGCACTGTCCTGGGTAGTTTCCTGGGAACATCGACCATTACCTGCTATATTGAAAGTGCTTCCGGTGTGGCCGAAGGAGGAAAAACCGGTCTTACCGCGGTGGTGGTAGGCATACTATTTCTTTTGAGCATGTTTTTGGCTCCCTTGGCCAAGTCCATTCCGGCATTTGCTACTGCTCCGGCGTTGGTCATAGTGGGGATGCTCATGCTCAAGGTGGTCTCCAGGATCAACTGGGAAGATTTCTCCGAGGGGCTCCCCGCCTTTATAGTCATGATCTCCATGCCCTTTACCTACAGCATAGCCACGGGCATAGCCCTGGGTTTTATCTTTTATCCGCTGGTGAAACTTTTGTCCGGTAAAGTAAGGGACGTAAAGTTCACCGTATGGGTGCTGGCAGTGATTTTTGTACTGCGCTTTATCTACTTGGGAAGTTTATAAGCTTTCTGGATAAGACCTTCGCCTGATCCTTGCCGGTGCTCAAATTTTGATTTTGAGTGCCGGAAAAAAAAGATATACGAGCCTGTCGTTAAAATCCCCAAGAGGATCAGGCGAAGGCAATCCATGGTTCGTGACAGAGAGCTAGGTGAAAGCTGAATGAGTCATCTCAGTTTGGGATTGTTTTGGTGCCTTGAGGCATCTCTCTTTGTTTTTTTGCGCAGATTTTTCCACATTTCCTTGTTCAAATCGATTCCGTGTTGGTTTGCCAGGCAGGTCAAAACGAAAAGGACATCGGCCAGTTCATCTCCCAGATCTTCCTGACCCTCCTTTTTCTTGAAACTCTGGTCGCCGTGCATGCGGGACAGGACCCGAGCCACTTCACCGACTTCTTCCATCAAAATCCCTAGATTGGTCAACTCGGAAAAATAGCGTACCCCGTATCCCTTGATCCAAGAGTCCACTAGTTCCTGGTATTTGTTTATAGTAAGTCCTTTCATATGTATGTATTTGGGGGCGGCCACAATATGGATCTACGCGATAAACTGAAATTTGTCCGCATCGAATATACCGGCATCGCTTATCTTTAAGCTGGGGATAACCAGCAAAGCCATAAAGGAAAGGAGCATATGCGGCGCCTGAAGAAAAGAGCCCATTTCCTTTGCTTTTCGGGTGAGATATTCATAGGTCCGGGCGACTTCCTCCCCCGGTCTGTCGCTGATTATTCCCCCTACCGGCAGTGGGAGGACGGCTTCTTCGCTCTTATCCACGGTGGTTATGCCCCCCCGGGAATCCATGATTAGGTTTACCGCCCGACTCAAGTAATGGTCAGAAGTGCCCACGGCCACGACATTATGTGAATCATGAGCCACAGAGGAGCCGATCGCCCCCTCGCGCAACCCGAAACCTCGAACGAATCCCACTGCGGGGTCGGCTATCTTGTATCTGTTGACCACGGTTATTTTCAAGATATCCTTTTCTGCATCGGGCTGCAGGTTTTCTCCTTTTTTTTCAAGAGGGAGATAGCTTTTGCCGGTCAGAAGGGAGCCTTCTTCGGCTTCTATCACAGGGAACTTTTCATTCTGCGCTTTTAGATGAAAGTCTTCCGGGCAGAGCGTGCGAAAAGCAAAGTTGTTCACAGCAGGCGTGTTTATTTCCGGAATATGTACTTTTGTCCCGTCGAAAACACGTTCTCCTTTTATCCATGTTTCGCTGATCTCCATTTTATTCAGATTTTCCAGAATGGTGAAATCGGCCGGGTCCCCCTCCTGGAGAAGTCCGACATCAAGTCCGTAGTGCTCTACAGGGGTCACGCTACACGCTTGAAGAGTGTCCAGTAAATCATACCCCAAACTTGTAGCCCGGGCAGCCAGTTGATTTATATGTCCCTGTATAAGATCGTCAGGGTGTTTGTCATCGGAGCAGAACATAATTTTCCCCGGATGGAGCTCCAGGGCAGGGAGCAGTTCATCGAAATTCCGCGCGGCGCTCCCTTCCCGTATAAGGATTTTCATCCCGTATTCCAGTTTGTCCAGGGCTTCCTTCAGGGAATAGCATTCATGATCCGTGCTTATCCCCGCGGAAATATATTTTTGGGCTGCTTCCCCGTTCAGGCCGGGGGCATGTCCGTCCACCGGCTTGTTTTGGGCCAAAGAGGCCCTGATCTTGGCCATTACTTCCTTGTCTCCATCTAAGACCCCCGGCCAGTTCATCATCTCTCCCAGATACAAGAAGTCCTCCCGTCCCAGGAGCTCTCTAACTTTTTGTGCGTCCAGGGTGGCCCCCGAGGTTTCGAAAGGAGTGGCCGGAACGCAGGAAGGCACTCCGAAACTGAATTTCAAAGGGACCTTGCGGGCATCCGCAAGCATGAATTCCATCCCTTCCGTGCCGCATACATTAGCAATTTCGTGCGGGTCGGAAACAGTGGCTACAGTCCCGTGCCGGATTGCGATACGGGCAAACTGGGAAGGAGTCAGCATGGAGCTTTCTATATGCATGTGGGAGTCCACAAAGCCGGGAAGGATGTATCTTGATGGTGTGTCTTCCCCGCCCTTTTCCCTTACCGAAGTTATCTTCCCGGATTCGACAGTTAGCTCCCCGTGGAATTGAGTCTTGTTTTTAACGTCCAGAATGATTCCCGTGATTGTAGTCATGATAAAACCTGCTAGTCTCCCAATATGTTACAATTTTTGTGTGCGAAAAGTATTTTTGAGGATTGAAAGAAAAAAAACAATGCTGGCCACGGCAATTATGCAGGCTCCGGAGGTGAGATTGAAACGGTAGGATAAAAACAGTCCCACCAGGCAGAAAAGTGTACTGTATACGCTGGCCTTGAACATCATCCGCCCCAGGGACACGCTTCCGGACTGGGCCAGATAGGAAGGTATGGATAAAAGGGCGATAACCAGAATCAGCCCCACTATCTGTATGAGCATAACCACGGATACGGCGATCATGGCCAAGAGGAGGAAATACAGAGGGGTAACGGGAACTCCTTTGGTTCGGGCGAACTCGGGCTCAAAAGACATGAGCAAGAAGTCCTTGTAAAAGAGGAAAGTAAGTAGGAGTATGCAAGATATTAGTATGAGCATGATCCAGATGTCGGAACGGGGCACGGTCAGGATGCTCCCGAACAGATAGCTCATGAGATTTACGTTGTACCCCGGAGTGATATCCAAGAGTATTATGCCCAAGGCCATTCCTGTGGCCCAGAGTACTCCTATCACCGTGTCCGCGCGTTCCATGTCCCGGATGGTAACGGCGGCCATGATCAAGGCGGCCAAGACAGTTATGCCCAAAGTACAGGGCAAAACCGGCAGACCGAGAAAAAAGGCCAGACCTACTCCACCATAGGCAGTATGGGCGATTCCCCCCGAGAGAAACACCAAACGGTTGATTACCACCAGCGATCCGATGACCCCGCAGGCGGTGCTGGCCAGAATGGACGCCAATACCGCGTTTTGGATGAATGTCAGGTTTAGTATCTCCGGCATATCCGAGTTGGCTATTGTCTTTGAGGGTAGGCCGCGTTTACGTCCTGGATATACTTGTCCATGGGACAGGAGTGGTGATGGACTCCGTAAATCAGGGAAAGCATTTCTTCATCTATGTTTTTGCCCATGGAATGGATCAATCTTTTGTTGACACAGGCTATACTGTTTATATCCAGAGCGGTAATGCTCAGGTCGTGGCTGACAACAATGATGGTCAACCGCTTATGTAGCTGCCCCAGGAGCTCAAAAAAACAGAAACGTCCTTCCGGATCTATATTCGAAGTAGGTTCGTCAAATATAAGCAAATCGGGATTGTCCGCCAGAGCCCGGGCAATAAAAACCCGTTGTCTCTGTCCCCCGGATAGTCGATCCATCCGGCGGTGGAAATAGTCGTCCTCAATTCCCGCGGTGCGCAGACTGGATCGGGCGGCTTGGCGTTCACGGTCGGTAAAGGACATACCTCTTTTCCCATCTCTACGCATGCCCAAAAGGACAATTTGTTCCACGGTTATGGGAAATCCGGGGTGGATATTGCTGTGCTGCGGCACATAGCCGATGTTCTGAACCATTTCCCGGGGAGGATATCCGAAAATCCGCACTTTTCCCTTCCCCGGCTGGTACAGACCGAGCAGTATCTTGAGCAGGGTGGTTTTCCCTCCTCCGTTAGGCCCTATAACTGCCAGAAAATCCCCTTGTTGTACATGGAGGTTGATATCTTCCAGCACTTGTGTAGGTCCGTAGGAAAAGGATACTTCATCCACCTGGACCACCGGCAATTTTTGGGGCTCGGACATGGTTATTGCAAAGATTTTTTTATTTTTTGGGCTGCCTGAATCAAATTTTCCGACCAATTTTCGGCTAACGGGTTGATTTTGACTACTTGACCCTGGATAGAATCGGCGATTACCTTTGCCTTTTTAGTTGAGAACTGCGGCTGGACGAATACCGTTTTCAATCCCATCTTGCGGGCTTTATACACTAGACTGGACAACTCCCGGGGGCTGGGGCTTTTTCCCCCTCTTTCCACAGGTATCTGGTTCAGTCCATAACTGCGGGCCAAATACCCCCAAGAGGGATGGTAAACCATAAAATCCTTTTTTCCTGATGCCTTGCAAAGCAACTGCAAAAGATTTTCGTCGATTTTATGTAGTTTGTGGGCGAATTTTTTGAAATTGCGGATATAGTCCTTTTTGTTTTTTGTATCGGCCTGGATAAGGGCATCGCGTATATTTTGGGCCTGGATGCGCACCAGAGTTGGGGAGAGCCATATGTGCGGATCCAGGACTTTTTCCCCGTTTTTTTTTCTGGATCCCTGAATGGGCATTTTGGCGATACCTTTCTGGGTTTTGGTTACAAGCATTTTGGGGTTTACTTCGCTTATCTTCGGTAACCAGGATTTTTCAAAGGGTACACCGATAGCCATATACACCTGGGCTTCGGTTAAACTGACCATCTGTTTGGGAGTAGGTTCATAGGTGGCCGGACTGGCACCGGGTTTGACCATGGCCTTTACCCGCACATGTTCTCCCCCTATCTCTTGGACAAATTGTTGCTGCGGGGGGATGCTTACCATGACCATTATTCTGTCCCCGGCGCAATTTCCGGGCGCGGGAAATACAGCCATAAGCCACAGAATGGAGATTAACAAGAAAAGTCGTTTTCCCAGCATGGTCCTGTATCCTTTGTTCATTGTTCCGTATTTAGCAGTACCCGAAAACGATTTTAAATACGAATTATAATCATCAAAGTATAGGCAATGCAATCATGGATGTAAACAGTATTTTACTTGCGTTTGGGGTGACCCTGCTGGCCGGTCTGTCAACCGGCATCGGCAGTGCCCTGGCTTTTTTCATGCGCCGGACGAATCCAAAGGTGCTTGCCCTGGCTTTGGGTTTTTCCGCCGGGGTGATGACCTATGTCTCATTTGTGGAGATACTACCCAAGGCCCGGGAATCTATGCAGCTAGGCCTAGGTGAAGTCCCTGGAGCCTGGGCTGCGGCTGCGGCCTTCTTTTCTGGCATGTTCCTTATGGGGATAATAGACAAGCTTGTGCCTTCCTATGAAAATCCGCATGAAGCACACAGGATAGAATACGTGGGCCTTGAGGAGCAAAAACTGGAATATGCCGGACTGTACCGTACCGGCGTCCTTACGGCTTTGGCCATAGCCATCCATAATTTCCCGGAAGGCCTGGCCACTTTCACCGCCACCATGAATGATCCCACTCTGGGAATGCCGGTCGCCGTGGCTATCGCCATACACAATGTTCCCGAAGGAGTGGCCGTTTCCGTGCCCCTGTATTATGCCACTGCTAGCCGGAAAAAGGCCTTCTCCCTGTCCTTTCTCTCCGGATTGTCCGAACCGGCCGGGGCCTTGATCGGATTTTTGCTGTTCATGCCCTTTTTCAATTCCATTACTTTCGGAGCCCTATTTGCTGGTGTGGCCGGGATAATGGTCTTTATTTCCCTTGACGAGCTTTTGCCTTCCGCAGAGGAGTACGGCGAGCATCATTTGGCGATTATCGGCGTCATAAGCGGGATGGTTGTTATGGCGTTTAGTCTTCTGTCTTTTTTGTAAGGCTGTTTCCACGCGCATTGACAAAGGCAGGGTATAGTAATAGCAGTTTTTTAGTCAGGTGTCCTTTGGGGCATAATAGGGAATCCTGTGCAAGTCAGGAGCGGACCCGCCGCCGTAAGTCCTGTTTGATTCCGGTTTCGCGAAAGTCCACTGATTCCCGGACTTACTTTATAGGCAACAGCTGATTTAATTGCTTGGATTAGATCCTTAAGGATGATTAGCCGCAATAGATATTTCAGTTAAAGTGAGTGCGGGGCGGGAAGGAGGAAACCGGAAGGGGTGAGCCGGAAGACCTGCCTGGTATGGATGGACGATTTTCGCGGACAACGGGGCATTTGTCCGGGAAAATGAGGGCGAAAACGGGACCCTTTTGTCTTGATTCTCCAAGGCAAAAGGGTTTTTTTTTGCCTAATTTACCATGTCCCTAGATCTTTAAGGGGGTATGCATGAACTTGAGTAAAATTGTGATTATGTGTGCGGTATTAGTATTTTCATTTGTCGGGGTAGCCTGCGCGCACGGCCATCACGGGCACAAGGAAGAGGAACCCAAGACCGGTATTTTGCTTGTCTCCTTTGGAACCAGCGTGCCCGAGGCAGAAAAGGCCATGGAAAATATCGAAGCGCAGACCAAAAAGAGATTTTCCGGTATTCCTGTCAAATGGGCGTATACCTCGAGCATAATCAGACGTAGGCTGGCAAATGGAGGTAGGGAGATAGCCTCTCCGGCCCAGGCCTTGTCCGATATGCTGGAAGATGGGTTTAATCGCATTGCGGTGCAATCACTGCATGTGATTCCGGGGTCGGAGTATTTTGGACTTATGGAAAAGGTGGAAGCGTTTCGAAAAGTTGCCCCGCAGGCCGGGATTTCCCTCGGACATCCGTTGATGTACGATCACCATGATATGCAAAAGGTGACTGATGCGGTCATGGAGGTCTCCGAGCCGTATCTGAAAAAGGACCGGGAAGTGGTCTTTATGGGGCATGGAACCCATCACGCAGGCAATATTTATTATCCCGGACTGCAGGATTATATTGCCCGCTATTCTGATTCGGTACTGGTAGGTACGGTGGAAGGGGCACCGACCCTTGAACAGGTAATAAAGGATCTCAAGGCGTCGAAAAAGAAAAAGGTCACCCTGATGCCGCTTATGTCCGTGGCCGGGGATCATGCCAGAAACGACATGGCCGGGCCTGAGGACGAATCCTGGAAAAGCCGGTTGAAGGCCGAAGGTTTCGATACGACCACGGTGCTTAAGGGGCTGGGCGAGGAGGACCGTTTTGTCGCCCTTTGGCTGGATCATCTGGAAAATGCCCTGCACGAGGTTAAGCATCACCGATGAGTGTGTTTGAAGCCCGGCCGTATATTCTAGCCGGGCTGCTATTTTTCATATCCCTGGTTTCCGTGTATGCCTCCCTGCTCATTGGGCCGGTGGATATACCTGCGGCCCAGGTATGGAGTTCGGTTGTTCAAAAGTTCGGTTTGGGTGGAAAGCGGCCGGATTCCGGAGTTATGCTTGTGGTAAGCGAACTTCGGCTTAGTCGTTCTGTTTTGGCTTGGCTTGTCGGGGCCAGTCTGGCGGTCTCGGGGACCGTTTATCAGGGTATACTCAGGAATCCCTTGGCCGACCCGTTTACCCTGGGGGTCTCCAGCGGAGCCGCTTTCGGAGCGGTTGTGGCCATTTACCTGGGATGGGGAGCAGTTGAAGCGGCTGGACTCAGCTTGGATCCCATCCCTCTGGCCGCCTTGGTCGGGGCTTTGGGGTCGCTTTTCGTGGTTGTGTCCATGTCCAGGGAGCGGGGATACATCCGCAGGGATACCCTGGTTTTGTCCGGCATAGTTGTGGCCACGTTTCTGGGGGCGTTTATCTCCCTTTTTAAGTCTTTGAACGAGGAATCCGTGGCCGGAATTGTGTTCTGGATAATGGGCAGTTTTCAGGGCCGTTCATGGGAACACGTATTTTTGCTTTTGCCTTATTTTTTCCTTGCTGGCGCGGTCATTTTCGCCATCTCCAAACAGCTGGACATACTTTCCCTGGGTGAGATTCAGGCCCGACAACTGGGGGTGAACGCCTCCAAGGCCAGGCTGTTTTTTTTGATATCCGGGAGTCTTCTGGCCGGTGCGGCCGTCTCTGTCTCCGGGATTATCGGATTCGTCGGTCTGGTGGTCCCCCATCTCATCCGGATGATTAGCGGTTCGGAACACAGGCAGCTCATAGTCAATTCCGCCCTGGGCGGGGGGGTACTCCTTTTGTGGTCAGATGTCCTGGCCCGTTCGGTCATGCCCCATGGAGCGGAATTGCCGGTGGGGGTGATAACCGCTCTCATGGGCGGACCGTTTTTTTGTTATCTGCTGAAATTACGTTCCAAAAAGGGTGAGATTTGATAGCTCTGAAAGATGTGAGTTGCGGCTATGAGGGCCGGGCTGTGCTGCAAGGTTTGAATTTAGAGCTGGGGCGGGGGGAGAAAACGGCCCTGCTTGGTCCAAATGGATCCGGGAAAACCACATTGTTGCAGACCATATCCGGGTGTCTTGCCCCTGTAGGCGGAGATTTGCGGCTCAATGGCAGGGAGATACCGTTTATGCGGCACAAGGAAAGGGCCAGGGAAATGGCCTGCGTACCCCAGGACATACATACCCCGTTCGATGTCCGGGTTTTTTCCCTGGTCCTTATGGGCCGCTATCCGTATGTGGGGGTATTCGGAGGATATTCCAGGGAGGATCGGGATAAGGCAAAAAAAGCCCTGGAGGATACCGGGTCGCTTGGACTTCGCAGCCGTTCCTCCCGGACCCTTTCCGGGGGGGAGCTGCAGCGGGTGCTCATTTCCAGGGCCCTGGCCCAGGATCCAGGGTTGCTTCTTTTGGACGAGGCGGCTTCCAATTTAGATGTGGCCCGCAAGGCTGAGATTTTCGGCCTTTTGCGCCGAAACGGAAGCAGTGAGTTGAGCGTCCTGGCCGCAGTGCATGATCTGAATCTGGCCGCGCTTTATTTCGACAGGCTCATTTTTTTGAAGGGAGGCGGAATTGTCCAGGACGGACCGGTTTCAAAGGTGTTTAACGCGGAGGTGTTGTCCCGGGTTTTTGAGGTCCGGGTCAGTGTGTTTATCCATCCGCAAGCGGGCGTACCTCAGGCTTTTTTTGTTCCTGATGCTCCTGGCGGCTCCTCTTGAGTCCTCGGCCGGGGATTTGTGCATTGTGGACGACATGGAGCGCAGGGTTTGTGTAAATGAGCCCGCCGAAAGAGTGATCGCCCTTTACGGGGCTTTGAGTGAGATCGTCATTTCCCTGGGGTTTGAGGAGAGGCTTGTCGCCCGCACCTCCCAGGACGCAGAAATTCCCGGGATGGAAGACAAGCCGTGCATCGGCACGCATATGCGCCCGGGTATTGAGCGGGTTTTGGGGCTTGAGCCGGATCTGGTCCTGCAAATGGGCGGCCGTTCCCGGGCCAAGCGCAGTGTCTGCAATCTGGAGCGTTTCGGGGTAAAGACGGCCTTTTTCCGGGCCAACACATTTACCAGCCTGTTTTCGGTAATAGACCGTGTGGGAAGGCTTCTCGGTGCACCGGAAAACTCGGCCCGTCTTGTTCGGGATATGAGGCAGAGGCTGCGGGATGTACGCGATAATGTCCGAGGCTTAAAGCGGCCACGTGTCTTTTTTGAAGTCAGGTATCCGAATCTGTTGGCCGCCGGACTCAGGAACATGGTCACCGAGGTGATAGACAAGGCCGGGGGAAAGAATTGTATCCGGGCAAAGCACAAGATTGTCCGCCTGAACGAGGAGGAGTTGGTCAAGAAAAGGCCGCAGGTTTATCTGATACAAAAGGGCCCTATGAATCCGAACCCGGTCCCGGTAGCCTCCAGGCGGCATTTCCGAACCCTTCCGGCGGTCAGAAACGGCAAGGTTTATGTAGTCAACGAGATGCTTTTTTCCCGGCCCGGACCGCGAAGCGTGGAGGCGGTGGAGAAGCTTGCGGAGATACTGCATCCGGAGGCAGTGGATTGAAACTCTTGGATGGAAAGAGGTATCTGCAAAAAGTCGAATACTGGAATTAAACGCACAGATTAAACTTTATA
>CAYNNQ010000052.1:0-12769 GCA_964398785.1 uncultured Desulfovibrionales bacterium
CCAGGCGATCTACATGCGATTACTTTATAGGTGAATTTTTTAACGAGTACGTCCCGTTTTCCCGTCCTCGTTAAAGCATCTAACAGAAAAAAATAAATATTTTTTTCAATAAAACCGAATTCTTGAGCGAAATGTATGTCTTGCACCGCCAATTTTCCTGCCCCGGGCATTGTACTTAACCGGAAAATGTAATAGGTTCGTCTCAGGAATCTGTGCAATTGAAAAGCTTTAAATTCAGTTGGTTCAGTATTCTTTGCTTGACAGGAATAGATTGAAATAATATCAATAATGATAATGGTTCTTGTTAGTGGTTTGCTGGCAGGGAACCCAATATCCATCTCCATCCGATAAGGGGTGGGGTTTTCATTGCCGAGCCCGAATGACAATGTGCATTAGCCGGCAAGCAACCTTCAGGCAAAGGAGAACACCATGCAAAGCAACGATCGCAATCCGACCACCAATGATGCGGGAATTCCCGTATCCAGCGACGAATATTCGCTGACCGTTGGACCGGACGGTCCCATTCTGCTGCAGGATCATTATCTGATCGAGCAGATGGCCAACTTCAACCGGGAGAGGATCCCGGAACGCCAGCCGCACGCCAAGGGCTCCGGGGCTTTCGGGCATTTTGAGGTCACCGGGGACGTAAGTGCCTATACCAAGGCGGCTGTTTTTCAGCCGGGGGTTACGACCGACACCTTGATCCGTTTTTCCACAGTGGCCGGAGAGCGCGGCAGTCCGGATACCTGGCGCGACCCGCGCGGATTTGCCCTTAAATTCTACACCAGCGAAGGCAACTTCGATCTGGTGGGGAACAACACCCCGGTATTCTTTATCCGCGATCCCATGAAATTCCAGCATTTCATCCGCTCCCAGAAACGCCGGGCGGACAACGGCCTGCGCGATCACGACATGCAATGGGATTTCTGGACCCTGTCCCCGGAATCCGCGCACCAGGTCACCTGGCTCATGGGCGACCGGGGCATCCCCAGTACGTGGCGGCATATGAACGGCTACGGCAGCCATACCTATATGTGGGTCAACGCCAAGGGGGAGCGTTTTTTTGTCAAGTATCATTTCAAGACCGATCAGGGCATTGATTTTCTCACCCAGGAAGAGGCGGACCGGATCGCCGGAGAGGACGGGGATTACCACCGCCGGGATCTGTTCGAGGCCATAAAGCGGGGGGATTATCCCAGCTGGACCTTGATGGTCCAGATAATGCCCTTTGAGGAGGCCGCCAACTATCGTTTCAATCCCTTTGATCTGACCAAGGTCTGGCCGCACGGGGACTATCCCCTGCACGAGGTCGGGCGGCTGACCCTGACCCAAAATCCGAGCGATTTCCATACCGAGATCGAGCAGGCCGCTTTCGAGCCGAACAGCTTCGTCCCCGGTACCGGTCCCAGTCCGGACAAGATGCTCCTTGGCCGTCTTTTTTCCTATGCAGACGCCCACCGGGCCAGGCTCGGGGTCAACTACAAGCAGATTCCGGTCAACCGTCCCAAATCTCCGGTGCACAGCTACAGCAAGGACGGGGCCATGCGGGTGGAGAACGTCTCCGACCCGGTATACGCCCCCAATTCCAAGGGCGGTCCGCAGGCGGACGGTGAGCGCTATCCGGAATCGGCTACCTGGAATGCCAGCGGCGATTTTATCCGCGCCGCGTACTCCAGGCACGCCGAGGACGACGACTTTGTCCAGGCCGGGACCATGGTCCGGGAGGTCCTGGACGACGCGGCCCGGGACCGTCTGGTCTCCAATGTGGTCGGGCATCTGAAAAAGGGCGTGTCCGAGCCGGTGCTTAAGCGGGCATTCGAGTATTGGCGCAATATAGACGAGGAGATCGGCGAGCGCATTGAAAAGGGCGTGCGCGGGAGCTGATTGATTTGGATGTAATTACCCGGATGACCCTTTAAACTGGTCTGGACCTGGAAGGATAAGAGGCGAATTTACCACGAGAAAATCCATATGAAACAATCGGATCAAGATACGACTCCGGCTGCGCAATTCCAGCCGGCAGATTTGTCCTGAGAGTGTTCTTCTCCCGCGCCGGGGGTGTGGGGGGATGAGCAGTCCCACAGAAAGCAGCCCTTAATTGCGGAAGCTTCTTGTTGCGGGACTGAAGAAGCGGCTGACTCGAGTGCTGCCGGAGTTTGTGCGGAAGGTGGCCAGGGGACCGCTTTTTTACACGACTTGCGCGGGGCCTCGGTGGATGTGGTCGAAGCCGGGGATGATGCCCCGTGCTGAGGCCCCCGCAACGAACTGCCGCCGGAGGCGGCAGGGGAAAAAGCGGGGCTCAGGGCTTGGCCTTTCGTGCAGGGTTGGCAGTCCACTGCAGTGGGGCTTGTCCCCCGCGTCAATGCCAAGTGGGGAATATCCGACCATCTTGACGCAATCCTGGTTCGCTTGGGAATAGGCCGGGACAATTACCGTATATCTCCCGGGCTATACGCCCTGGGGGAGCCGGATGAGAACAGCCCGGTACTGGCCACCTGCAATTTCAAATTGACTTTTGATAAGTTGCGCCGGGAACTGGCCGCTCGATCCTGCTGGGTTCTGGTAGTGGAAACCTACGGCATCAACGTCTGGTGCGCGGCAGGCAAACAGAGTTTCAATACCGAGGAAGTGGCCGGACGGGTGCGGTCCACGGGCCTAGATAGGTTGGTCAACCATCGTACACTGATTCTGCCTCAGCTGGCCGCACCCGCTGTGGCCGCTCACAGACTTCGTAAACTCTGCGGTTTTTCCGGGGTATTTGGCCCGGTGCGCTGCGAGGACCTTCCTGTTTTTCTGGACTCCGGGAGGCAGGCCACCCGAGAGATGCGCGGGGTACGGTTCCCGTTTTCCCAGCGTCTTGAGGTCGCCCTGGTGGAAGTGTACGGGACGCGCAAATTTTTGCTCTGGGCGCTTTTGGCCTGTTTGTTTTTGGCCGGACTCGGTCCCGGCGGGTTTAGCCTTACGGGAATTCTGGGCACCGGGTTGGGAGCGTTTGTCACTGTCCTGATCGGGTTTGCGACCGGGGTTTTTTTAGTCCCGGCACTTTTGCCCCATATTCCGGTGCGTTCCTTTGCCGCCAAGGGGTTAATGGCCGGAGCAGTTACCGGAATTCTTTCAGCCGCTCTTTTGGCCGGCAGCTTGCCCCAGGCTCTGGCTCAGGTCACGTCCTGCAGTGCCTTCGCCTCCTGGTTCGCCATGCATTATACTGGCTCCACCCCCTTTACCTCTCTGTCCGGAGTGGACCGGGAGATGCGGCGCTTTATGCCGCTGCAGGGCGGACTGCTTTTTATCGCGGTATTCATCTGGCTGGTGGGGTCCTGGGTGTAGAAAAAAAAGAAGGGGAGGGAGAGTTCATGCAGGGATTTCGCTATCTGCAAGAGTCCACTCTGCACTACGATGCCCAGAAATGCATCGGCTGCGGGAATTGCCTTGAGGTCTGTCCGCACCAAGTATTTGAACTGGAGCTGAACAGGGCTGAATGCCGTGATCCCGGCGCTTGTATGGAATGCGGGGCCTGCGCTTTGAATTGTCCGGCTGGAGCTATTCAGGTGCGCCAGGGCGTGGGCTGCGCGGAGGCCATACTTTACAGCTGGCTCAGCCGGGTACCCCTCCTGCGCAGGATTTTTACCCCGGATGCCTGCTGTTCCTAGGGCCTCGGACTTCCTTTTAAAGTAAGAATTTTGTCCACCTCGGTCCGCTGTGCCTTTCCTTTATTGCATTGCAGGGAATCCCTTGTTTTGGGCTTTTTCCTGATACATGCGGTCGTCTGCCTTCCGGAAAAGGGCCTGCATGTCCGGCATGACATCCTCGCTCACGGCGTAACCCATGGACAAAGTTAGGGGGATCTCCGGGTCTTTTTTATTATAGTCCTGTACCGCTTGGCGCAATCTTTGCAACATCTGCTTTACTATTGCAGTGTCGGTCTCGGTCAGTAAAATAGCGAATTCGTCCCCGCCGATTCTGGTTATAATGTCGCTGGATCGAAAATTTTGTTTAAGTATCTCCCCGGCGTTGATGATCATTTGGTCTCCGGACTGGTGTCCCTGCTTATCGTTTACAGACTTCAGCCAGTCCAGGTCACAGACAATGATCCCCAGGGGGTTGTATCTCCCGTCTGATATGCGCCGAATCTCCTCCTCAAAGAAGTTGCGGTTGTAGAGTCCGGTAAGGGAGTCGTGGAGGCTTAGCTCTACCAGCCTTTGCTGGGTCTCTTTCCATTCTGTCAAATCCCGCATGATGCTGATACTACCGATGACTTCCTTGTTTTCGTCCCACAATACGCTTACAGAAACCGAGCAGGGTATGGTAAGGCCATTTTTGTTCAGCAACTTCACTTCCCAGCCTTTCACTGAGCCGTTTTCCCGGAGAGCGGCAAGCAGGTGTTCCATTTCCTCTTGCTCGGCGTAAAATTCAGAGAAGTGTCGCCCCTGAATTTCTTCAAAGCTGTATCCTGTCATTTCCACAGCCTGTATGTTCCATCTTACAATACGGCCCTTTTGGTTTAAGATGCCGATGGCGTCGGCCGAATATTGCAGCAGTTTTTCGAAATAATTGTTCTCCTGGATGTATTTCTTTTGACTCTCACGTAAGGCCTGCTCCGTATTTTTGCGCTCGGTGATGTCAATTCCGGAGGCTATACTTTGGCTGGTTTCGTGTATTGTGTCTACGGCTAGAAACAGATGTCGCATTTCGCCATGGCGAGTGATAAAGCGGAATTCGTATTGGTGCGGGGCGGACTCGGGACTCTGGCGGCGCAGATAATGGTTTTGCTTCATCCATTCCACGTCATCCGGGTGCGCGAACTCAGTCCAGGATTTCTTGCCCTCGATCTCCTGTCTGGTATATCCTGCCAGATCTTCAAAATACGAGTTGGCAAGGGAAATGGTGGTGTCCTCTTCAATAATAAACATGGCTGAGCCGGAAGTCTCGAATATGGCCCGGTAATAGTTCTTGGACTGACGCAGGGCATTTTCCGCTTCCTGTCTTCTGCGGTTCTGAACACGCCAGTTCTTTACTGCAATGGTCCAGAAAAAAATCAGGACCACGAAACCCCCGAATATAATCAGGAGGGAAGCCCGTGTAACTTCAAAGGATGTTTTACGTTCCAGATGTTCGTGGATCAGTTCCACAAGTTCCTGGATTTTGTTAGTGAACTCCATGCGGTTTTTCGTGTATTGCCAGCCGGAAAGGAGACTAAACGCCTCGTCTTTCTTGCCCCGGCTAACGAGCGAGAATGTCTTTTTCTCGATGCTGGTGATAGTTCCCAGGTGATCCTCAATCTTTTCGGTCAGTCGGTCCACTTCCGGGGATCGTGTCAGATTCCGGATCTTTTTTAGTTCGGAGTTTAATTTCTCCCGGCTTTGCTGGTAAGCCTTTTTCCATTTGAGGTCGCCGCTGCTGGCGCTTACCAGGGCGGATAGTTTCATGGTTTCGGCATACAAGCGAACCTGCCAGGAGGACCGTTCAATGACGAATTCCCTTTCCTTGAAGGAAGTAAGGAGGTTGTAGGAATAAACAAGGTGCCATACCAGAAGGCCCACCATAAGGATGGTAAGGGCAATGGACGCATAAAACCACGGACGGGTGGCCGTATCGTGCCCGAGTATTTGTTTACTGGTTTTAAAAGGTTGGGTCATAGATTGGCTTTAGGGAAATATGAAAATAGCGACCTTTTTCCTGCATTTGCCTATAGTGACCTGTGTCACCCGTATTAAAGAGGTAATGGCCGTTTCGTTTTGGTTATTAGCGGTCCAGCCAGCTGTTCACAAGGGATTCATTTTCCCTTATCCAGCGTAGGGCCGCATGGTAGGGATCCGTATCCTCGTCTTGGGCATACAGCATGACCTGGGCCATATCTTCAGGATCCCATTTGAAATTGTCCAGAAGCGTGTATACCCGGGGCATGTCTTTTTTTAGTCCCTTGCGGACAAAAGTGCCGATGTATTCTTTGTCCCCGAATATGTTACGGGGATCATCCAAGTACTTGAGATCCCACCGGGCAAACATCCAATGTGGGGTCCAGCCGGTAACAACAACCCAGCGCTTTTCCTTGATGGCTTTGCCCAAAATGGTGGTCATTGTGGGGCCCGATCCGGAGATAAGCTCGAATTTATCCAGTTGATACGCCTTTATTGCTTGTGCGGTTTTTCCCATTATTCCCGCCTGCGGGTCAATACCGACGATTTTGCCACTAAGTTTTTCCCGATAATTCTTTAGTTCTGTGATGGATTCGATTCCCATGTATTCCGGAACCACCAGCCCTGTGCGTGTACCTTCCAGATTGGGGCCGAGATTTTCCACCTTTGCTCCGTACTTTTCGAGGTACTTTTGCTGCAAGGAAGGTAGCCAAGCCGCTACCATGCCGTCCTGGTCACCCGCAGCCAAAGATTCCCACATCGCTTTCAGACTGACTGCGAGGAGTTCGCATTCGCGATCCAGCTTTTCTTGGATGACGGCTTTTATCACATTGGAGCTTGCCACTTCCGAAGCCCAATCCACGTAAACGATCTTTACAGGCTCTTTTTTCTTTTTTGGGGCATCCATCCCGGATCCTTCCCCAGAGCAACCCAAAAGAAGAACAAAAATCCATACAAGGCATGTGGCCTGGGCTGTTCGGACAAAAGAACTAAAAAAAGGGCTTCTCATCCTGCGGTTATTCCTGGTGAATGTTCAAGGCGCTGAAGCTTTGGTCCTTCACATAAGTGTTACAAGTAATTTGTGGGTGAAAAATGGCCACTTGGGGGACACTCCTTGAATTCAATAAAAAATACTTGTGGGGAAAAATATCACCCATTAATAAGAGAAGATCATCACTTAATTTGTGCTTGTAGTAAAGTCCAGTAAAGTTGGATTCGGATTGTTAAAAAATTAGAGTCGATAGAGGCACTTAGAGAACAGAAGATTATGTGCTTTCTATTGGTCAGTATATCCACTTAAAGGTTAATATGTTACTCCGGACCGGCACCCGAAGGGGGATTGTCCCGGGCAACCATTTTGGAGACAATAAAGCTGTCGATAACGATCTGGCTTACATAAAAGACCACAATGGGAAATATGGCCAACGGATGATGGTCCGCGTAGGTCACTGCCCAGATGGCCACTGAAAGGGACATGGGCTTCTCCGAAGTGATGAGCACAAAAGACCTTTTGGAGAGGTCCGCAAGCCTCAGCCAGTAAATTGCGGCGAGAAAGGCCACGCCTAGCATGACCATGTGCAAAAGCACGCTGGGAGCCACTACCTGGAAAAGATCGTGCAGCCTGAGTTCGCGCAATAGATCCGCTTCCTTGGAACAGGATATGTATACCAGTCCCGTTATGCACACCATGGGCAGATAGTGATTTATGCTGGTCATCTTCGCCGGGAGCTTGGGAAATATCTTGCGCATTATCTGACCGGCGATAATCGGGGCAAACAGATAAAACACCATATTCTGCAAAACCTGCCATTCCGAAACCGGGGATTCCGCACCTAGCCATACGGACAGATTAAGAGGGATGGACACCAGTCCGATTATGTTTAGGGCGGTCAAGAGGATCACCGCGGTCAGGGGGTCGCCTCCTGCACTGGCGGACATGGCCATGGCCGCCTCCAGCGAGTTGGGGAAACTGGTCATAAGCAAAAAACCGACCTTGTGATCGCTGGAAAGACCAAAAATCTTGACCACTATCCAAGCCAGAAACGGATAGGCGACAATAGCCACAAGTGCGGCCACCCCCACCAGTTTCAAATAGTTTTTGGCCTTGCGTGCTTGGGACAAGTCCATTTTAAGCCCCTGACTGATGAATATGGCCGCTACGAGTACGGCGTTTATCCAGGAACTATCCAGGATTGCTTCCGGAGCCGGCAGGTACACGGCCACCCCTATGGCGAGAATGATCAGAAACAGAAGCAGATTACGCCTGGTGAAGTCCTCGATTGTCCCCATCAGACCGGCATGGTTGGTAAGCATAAAGACTCCCGGGTTATATTAATGGTTGCTTATACTGTTTCCTTGGCTGCCAATCCCGGACAGATTCCTTGCCAACACTGCCAAAAGCTCATCCTTGTCCGCGGGTTTGGGGACATAATCATCCATGCCCGCCTCCAGGAACTTTTCCCGGTCTCCGTTCATGGCATAGGCGGTCAGGGCGATGATGGGGATTCTGAAAGGCTGGGATTTTTGGGTGGTGGGATGTTTATCCTCTTGATCCTGTCCCATTCCTTGTGCTGCGCGAATGCGCCGGGTAGTCTCCACCCCGTCCAGAAGCGGCATCTGCACATCCATAAGCACACAATCATAATCGTTTTCCCCCAGCTCGGCCAGGGCCGCTTCCCCGTTTTCGGCCACAGCCACACGAAAGCCGTATTTTTTCAAGAGGCGGCTTATATGTATCTGAGTCACCTTTTCGTCATCGACCAAAAGTATCCGTTTCCCACCGAATCCATCAGCATTGTTCCCTGCCTGTTCAGAAATGGCCTGCTCATTCTGCAGCTGATCCGGAATCCTGAAAGGCAGGCTGACGTATACAGAGGTCCCCTCCTTGCTGCTGGATATGGCGGCGGACCCGCCCATGAGTCGGACCAGTCTCTTGACCAGGGGCAGTCCCAGTCCGGCGCCTTCATATTCCCGCGTATAGGAAGTCCCGTATTCATTGGCCTGAGTAAAGGTCTCAAAGACTTGTCCCAGCTTTTCCTCTGGGATGCCTGGTCCGTTATCTTCTACGGTAAACAAAATGCGACAGTTTTCCGGAACGGTAGCAAACAGCAGGGAAGCCTCCACCCGGACCTCTCCATTGTGTGTGTACTTGATAGCGTTGCCGGTCAGGTTGAACAGGATCTGGGTTAGGCGGGAATGGTCCCCGATCAGGGATTCAGGGATCTTTTCCTCTAGCTCGATTATCAGGGAATTTTTATTTTTCTGACAGGAATGGCGAAAAATATCCTCTATGGACTTCAGGACATCTGTCGGCCGGAAAACCTCTTCACTGAGCTCCAGCTTGCCGGCTTCGATCTTGGACAGGTCCAGGATGTCCGTCAGGAGGTTGTTCAGACGCTTTGTGGAATCGTGGGCTATGTGTATATATTCTTCCTGCTCCTCATCCAGATCAGTATTCTGCATGAGCTGGTGCATCCCCATGATCCCGTTCAGAGGCGTGCGTATCTCGTGGCTCATATTGGCCAGGAACTCAGACTTAACCCTGTTCGCGGCCTCGGCTTCCTCCTTGGCGGCCTGGAGGGCTTGTTCCGTTTTTTTGCGCTCGTAAATGTCCCGGCATATACCGATGACCAAATTTTTACCCTGAATGCGGGTGCCGGAAAGACTGACTTCTACATCGATCTCTGAGCCATCCTTGCGTTTATGACGGGTCTCAAAAGTCTTACCAATTATTGAAATATCCTTGAAATTTTCCCGGAGCTTGTCCTCGGATAAAGTCGCTTCATAGTCCCAGGTTCGCAGTCCGTGCACTTCCTCCAGGGAATAGCCAAGCATATTGGCAAAACTTTGATTGGCCTCAATTATTTTATGATTTTGGTCTATGATTACAATCCCGTCCCGGGAGCAGTGCATAAGGGCTTGACGGCGTTGCTTTTCAGCCAAGAGGGAAAATTTGGTGTCCTCCAGTTCCCGGAGCTTTTTCCGCAGCTTCTGTTCAGTTTCCTTTAGTCTGGTTATGTCTTCAAAAATGCAATGGCTTCTCTGGAAGCGTCCATGAGCATCGTACTGGATTTTGCCGTTGAAGCGGACAAGGATAGTGCATCCATCTTTTTTGACCATCTCGAATTCAACGCCAATGATTTTTCCCATAGACTTGAATTTTGGAAAGCTGGCCTTGAAATGTTCCTTCCCGTTCGGGTGGAGGAAATTTTCAAAATTTTTTCCCAAGACCTCACTCTGTTTATATCCGAGGACATCCAGGAATGTTTTGTTTACTTCCAGGAAATCGCCTTTTTCATCCAGTGACTGATAAGGTAGAGGGGCGTGCATAAACATCTGGCGGTACTGTTGCTCACTTTCAAGCTTATTTTTTTCCGCTTTCTTTCGCTTGTCAATATCGGTTATAACGCCCTGATAATGGATGACATTTCCCAGCTTATCAAAAACTACCCGGATATTCACTGATGCCCAGAAGACGCTTCCATTCCTGCGGCAAAACCGGCATTCGTGATCAAGAACCACGCCCTGTTCCTGGATAATCTTTTGGAGCTGTTCCCTGTCCGCGGAATCCGCGTATATCTGCCCGGCGATGTCCGTGACCGAATACATGAGCTCCTTGGGGTCCTCATATCCGAACAACTCGGCCATGGCCGGGTTTGCGGAGATGAATCGGCCCTCGGGTGTGGATGTAAATATGCCCACAGGGGCGTTCATAAGGATGTCCTGGGGGTCCTGGAAGGCGTCCCAGTTTATAGTTTTATTGTTTTTTGAGGTTTTGGACATATCCACCTCCTAAGGGATACGTGGGGTATCAAGGTAAATCAGAGATTCTTTTGAGAGCATAAAATGCCAGGGTGAGGCTATAGGGCGGCGTGACAGATTTCCTTGGCTCTTTCGTTATTTCCTAAGTGTATTGCAGAGGCTGTATAAATTAATTAGGCATTCTGATCAAGCAGGCTTGGATGGAAAAGTAATAGTCAGCTTACGTCTCTATGCAAATCAGACAATGTCACCTCTGCCAGCCTTGTATCTTGAAGATCTTTTGTAGGAGCTTTTTTTCAGGGCCTCCGGAGTCCGGGGCAAACCAGACTTCCAGTCTGGCTGCATACGGCTCGCCCGGCTCCCCCTCGTAAATGGTAAAGCGGGTAGTGGATAGGAATTTTTCTTCAGGATCATTGGACCAGCCGACCCATTCATTCGATTTTTCCTGTATCTCCTTCACCGAGAGCGGGGTTTCGGTGGTGGCCTCGAATGCCTTGAGATATATCCTGCCCGGCTCCCCGGGATTAACCCGAATCTTGCAGTCATAGATCCCCGGCTGGTAGGCTTTTCTTATTTCCAGCCGCGGTTTTCCTTTTATAATGCTTTTGGCAGGCAGAATACGGCGGATTTTTTCCCAGGAGGGTTCCCTTGCCAAAGGCTCGAACTCCGCCCGTAAAAAGTCCAGGGCAGTTTTTGTCAGGCGCCGTTCCGGCTCCCCGGACTGTTCGAATACCTCGACGAGCATTGATCCGCCTTCAATAACGCAGTGGCTTTCCAGCATACTGTTTTCTTCGGATACAGCGATTTGCGCCCTGTCCCCGGGATTCAGCCATGTTGTGCCCTTATCCGCCTTAGCCCAGGGTTTGCCGGACAAACCCAGGGTTAAGCGCAATTGGAAGTCCGGTATCCCGGCTTTTGTGCCGGCTGGGAGATCGTTTTGTGTGTAGTAGCCGTGCAGGTTATACCGCCATTGCGAGCCTATCTTCCATCTGCGCGTGGCAAAACGGTTCCCGCCGCGCCCAAATACTCTCCACGCCGGGCTGGAAGCGAGATAGCGGCGCAGGAGGTCCGGGTGTTTTTCCCCCAGCCTAAATAGCGGCCGGATATCTCCGGAGATATGGGTCTCACTTTTCCCCGGCACCCGCAGCGCCCCAAGAATCGCTTCCTGGAGTCCGTCCTTTTTATCTCCGGGCTGCGCCTTGATCTCTTTGCCCGGTTCAATAACTTCTGCATCGGCTGGGATCTCGAGATTGCGGGCAAAATCGTCCCGGCCGGGTCCGGACAGGGGGTCAATTATGAAGAGGCCGAAGGCAAGAAGGGTAGCGATCCCGCATGCAAACAAAAGGAACAGGTTGATAATGCCCTTGACCCATCTCTTTTGTATCAGATTGTACAAGGATGCGCAGATGATCCCCAGAAATGCAGCGCCTGCGGCGCACAACAACCCCGCCGTGGCCATGCCGGGCTCCGGGTCCAGTGAAGCCGGGAGCGTGAAGCAGCCTAAAAGGATCAAAAAGAAAAGGGCGGGCATCCACCATGTATTGAAATAAAGGGCCAGAATTTTTTTCGCTGCGTTTTTCATAGTCCAATTCCGGTGGTTGTTGCCGAATCACGCATTGGCGGAGCTGCATAATCCGGCAGTATACGGCTCCGCAGTTCTACAATGCTTAACCCTCGGCAAGCGGTTTTCCATCGTAGCGCGGTCAAGAAAGGACCAGCAGGTGTTTTTTCTCCGCCTTGCTCACAGCTTTTATGTCTATTTTGCGATCAAAGGTGACCAGTCTTTCCGGATTGTGAACAGCCAGAGCCACGAGGTACATGTACGTAATTTGTCTATTACCCAGAATATAATTCCAGTCAATAATGCCTTCGTTTAAAATATTTATGTCCTCCGGCCAGAATCTGTGTTCGGGGTAATCGGCGGCTTCGCCAGGCCTGTCTGCTACCAGGGCCGGAGGCAATGGGTCCGGATATCCGGGACTGGACATGACCCCAATGCACCCATTCTGGGTAAGAGGGCATGAGGCCCAGCCGTAATGCGCCGAGCCTTCCAGCCAGTTCCTGGCTTGGGAATGGTTTGCGTGAGCTGCATCCAGAAGGGCGATCAGGCTATTTATGTCCAGGAGGGCGCGCATTCAAATCCCCTCTTCGTCCCTGAGCCTGTCCATCTGTTCGTTGGAAACGATTTTTTCGCGCGCAGGAAAAGGCCGGAAGCCGGCCATTGACTTTTGCGCACTCGAGCCTTGCTGGAAATTGCAGGAAGTAAGAGATGCCCTTGCCAGAGGCGCCTGCAAAAAAAAAATTTTTTTTTTGGGGCTCTTAACCAAACGGGGCGGGGGCCCCGCGGTCTGTGGGGCAAAGAGGGGGAGCGG
>CAYNNQ010000053.1:0-11251 GCA_964398785.1 uncultured Desulfovibrionales bacterium
TAAAGTTTAATCTGTGCGTTTAACTCCAGTATTCGACTTTTTGCAGATGCCTCAAAAATGGAGAATGCATGTTGACAGAATCGGAAAAAGCCAATGTCCTTCTGGAAGCCCTTCCCTATATCCGGGAGTTCTATAAACAGACCGTGGTTATAAAGTACGGCGGTAATGCCATGAAAGACGAAGCTTTGAAGAAAAGCTTCGCTTTGAACGTGGTTCTTTTGAAATACATAGGCATAAACCCGATAATAGTTCACGGTGGTGGCCCGCAAATAGGCCGGATGCTGGAGCAATTGAGTATTGATTGTCAGTTCCGGGAAGGACTTCGGGTTACTGATCAGGCCACCATGGATGTGGTGGAGATGGTCCTGGTGGGTAAGGTGAACAAGGAAATAGTCAATCTGCTCAATATGCACGGTGGACATTCCGTGGGCTTGTCCGGAAAGGACGGCGGGCTCATAAGGGCCCGGCAAATGGAAATGGTGGTCAACAAAGTTGATGCCCCGCCGGAAATCATTGATCTGGGAAAAGTGGGCGAGGTCACGGACATAAATGTTTCCTTGATACATTCTCTGCAAAGAGAGGGGTTTATTCCCATTATAGCTCCGGTGGGCGTGGATGATCAGGGTGAGACGTACAATATAAATGCCGATTCCGTGGCCGGGGCAGTGGCCTCTGCGCTGGAGGCCAAAAAACTGATCCTGCTCACTGATGTCGCCGGGATCATGGACAGGGAAGGCAATATCCTTTCTTCCTTGAACCGGGATCAGGCCCTGGAGGCAATACATTCGGAAGTAGTGGTGGGTGGAATGATCCCCAAGATAAAGTGCTGCTTGGAGGCAATACTCTCCGGAGTGGACAAAGCGCACATTATTGACGGCCGGGTGGAGAATTCCATAATCTTGGAACTGTTTACCCGGGGCGGAATCGGCTCGGAGATATTGGCCTGAGCATGGTTGCGGAATATGGACACATGACGCGGGGGCTCAGTTTTACTTGCTCCGAGCAACAATGCCGTCTAGACCGCTTTCTGCAAAAAAATCTTTCAGACCTTGGCTTTTCCCGATCCTATTTGCAGGGATTGATTTCCGCGGGGAAGGTGAGCGTGGACGATAGCCCGGTATACAAGCCCGGCTACAGAATTCGTGTGGGACAGGATGTGTGTGTCCAGGCGGACAGTGCAGAAGAGGGGATTGTCGCTGAAAATGCACCGCTGGAGATTGTCTATAGAGATGAGCATGTCCTGGTATTGAACAAACCCCCCGGACTCACCGTGCATCCCGCCGACTCAGAGAAGGGGCCGACTCTGGTTAACCGCCTTGTTTATCATTTTCCCCGAATCCGGGACCTGCATCCCTCGCGCCCCGGAATTGTCCACAGACTGGACAAGGATACTTCCGGAGTGATGCTTGTGGCCCTGGATGAAACCGCCGCCCATCAATTATCCGAGGATTTCTCCGAACACCGGGTGTATAAGGAATATCTCTGTGTTTGCATTGGTGCCCCCCGGGAGGAACGGGGACTTATACGAGAGCCTCTGGGACGCCATCCGCACATAAGGACGCGGATGGCGGTTCGTCCTGGCGAGGGGCGCAGTGCTCTCACCGAATACAGGGTGATATACCGGGCAGCAGGCTGGAGTCTGCTTCGGGTGCGTATCTATACCGGGCGGACTCACCAGATAAGGGTGCATCTTTCTCACGCCGGTTTCCCGGTAATGGGGGATGCCCTTTACGGAGGCGCCGACCTGAGTCCTTTCCGGGAGAAAAAAAAGATACTCTCCAAACTGGTCCGGAGACAGCTATTGCATTCGTGGCGTTTGCACTTTGAGCATCCCTGTGGGGAAAAAAGGCTGCAAATGCACCAATCTCCTCCGCCGGACTTCCTCCGTACCCTCCTTTATTTATTCCGGTCCCCCCAGCGGGTTATTATTGTAGGCAGTCCGGGAAGCGGCAAATCGGAAGTCCTTAATGTCCTGGGAGAAACCGGAGCCAAGGTTTGGAGTGCTGATAACGAAGTCGCTCGTCTCTATGAACAGGGCGGGGACGGTTGGGATCTTTTGCGCAAGCGATTCGGGGATAGGTTTGTCCCAAGCAAGGAAAGCGATGTGGATAAGGGGGCCCTGTTTGCGGCCATGGTTGAGGATGAATATGTCCGCCACGAGGTGGAGCATTTGATCCATCCCCTTGTTCAGGCCGGTTTGGAGGCGTTTTTTGCTCGAAAAGACAATAGACTCCTCGTAGCCGAGGTGCCCCTTTTTTTTGAAGCGGGGATGGAGGTGCGGTTGGAGCACGATTTGTGCGTAGGGATTTTTTCTCCGGACAGGATGCGCTTTGACCGGCTCCGTGAAAGGGGATGGGACAGGAATGTAATAGAGGAGATGGAATCCTGGCAGTGGTCTCAGGGGGATAAGATCCGCGAATGCCAGATGGTTGTGGACAATTCCGGTGATATTGAAGGGCTTAAGCGATCCGCTCATTCGCTCGGCAAACGGTTGCGGGAGCAGAGGCAAAAGCGTGCCAGGGATTTTTATCTTTTTCTGCGACAGGCTTTGAGTAACTGAAAAACAACGAGTTGAGTAATGCTTCCCCTCCGCGACAGCATACCCAATGTACATACCCCGGTGATGGTCCGTACGATAATCGCCGTAAACACCCTGTTTTTCCTGGTCACACTGCAGATGGATCCCCATTCCCTGGCCCGCTTGTTTCACCTTTTGGGCGTGGTTCCGGCCAGGTTCACCCATCCGGAGTGGGCCGTCTGGATGGGCTATCCGCAAGAGGGATATTATTCCTTTTTGACTTATATGTTTATTCACGGGGGATGGTTGCATTTTCTGGGCAACATGCTCACCTTGTGGATCTTTGCGGACAATATCGAGGATATAATGGGTCCGTTCAAGTTTCTGGGCTTTTATTTCCTTTGCGGCCTGGGCGCTCTTTTTTTGCAGTTCATATTCAGTCCGGACTCGGCTGTCCCCATTATTGGGGCTTCCGGGGCAATAGCCGGGGTCATGGGGGCGTATTTTTTACTTTATCCCCATTCCAAAGTAGTTGTTCTCATTCCGGTGGTTATTATACCTCTTTTTATAGAACTGCCGGCTTTAATATTTCTGGGACTTTGGTTCTTGATGCAGTTTTTTTCCGGGGTATCCTCGCAAGTCGGAGTTTCGTCTTCTTCCGGAGGCGCCGTGGCTTGGTGGGCGCATGTAGGCGGGTTCCTTTTGGGGATGTTTCTGCTTCGATTCTTTAAGGATGAAAAAAGATGTTATTATTGTTATCAAGCCGGGCAGTCCCGGCAAAAGGATTTTCGGATTGATAGGGAGTTATAAATGCGTGGCCGGAACCATGGACTTTTCCCGGGCTCGATTTTATTGTGTCTGAACACAAGCGCCATTTGCAAGGCGTTTTTCATTTTATTACGGGAGGAAGAAAATGCTTACAATTGAGAATCTGCATGTAAATGTAGGAGAGGAAGAGGTCCTGAAGGGGATCGACTTGTCCATAGAAGACGGGGACACTTTTATTCTCTTCGGTCCCAATGGTTCGGGGAAAACGACCCTGCTTATGGCCCTTATGGGTTTTTCCGGGTATGAGGTGACCGAGGGCAAGATAGTGTTCAACGGGGAGGATATTACCGCTTTGCCCGTACATGAAAGGGCACGCAAAGGAATTGGCATGTCCTTTCAGCGTCCCCCGACCATAAACGGCCTGAAAACCAGATATTTGGTACAGATGTGCGCTCGGGGGCGTGATGCCGATGTGGACTCTTTGGCCGAACAGGTCAATTTTACGGGCTTTTTGGATCGGGATATCAACGCCGGTTTTTCCGGGGGAGAGATCAAGCGCTCGGAGCTTCTGCAGCTGATGGCTCAGGATCCCCGGCTTGTCCTGTTTGATGAACCGGAATCCGGAGTGGACTTGGAAAACATGTCTCTAATTGGGAATACGGCCCGGGCTCTACTGGACGGACCTTTGGAACCCAGTCCGGAAGCATCAATGAAGGAGCTCAAGTCCATGATGAAGACATCCGGTCTCATAATTACCCATACAGGATATATCCTGGATTATGTAAATGCAGACAGGGCGCAGGTTATGTTTGATGGAAGGCTTTGCTGCGAGGGGCGTCCCCGGGATATTCTCGATCATATCAGTAAATACGGCTATAAGGAGTGTGTCAGATGTCTGAACTAGAGGATGTGGATCTCCGGAAATACGATTTTTCTAAAGCCGAGGAAAATGGGCTAAAGGATTTGCGCGACCTGAATGAGGAGGACCGCTCTCGCTTGCGTATGGCCGGAGTGGATGTGGGCGAGGAGACGCGCAGCGGCACATTTCTGCATGTTGATCATTCCCGAGTGCACTGCGAACCATGCAAATCCGGGGTGGAGATTCTGGATATCCGCGAGGCTTTGGAGAAGTATGATGGTCTGCCGGAATACTACTGGCAGGCGGTGGACAAGGACAAGGACGAATTTACCCGGGCCACTGCCGAGAAATTGCACGGAGGGTATTTTATCCGCACGGAAAAAGGGGCCCGGATAGAGGAACCGGTACAATCCTGTTTGTATATAAAGGGCCAGAATGTCGGACAGAATGTGCATAACATTGTAGTGGTCGAGGAAGACTCGGAACTGCATATTATTACCGGCTGTGCCACCTCCCATGATGTCAGTTCCGCTTTGCATTTGGGAGTTTCCGAGTTTTATGTAAAGAAGGGAGGCAAGCTGACCTTCACCATGGTCCACGACTGGGGGGAGGAAGTAGTTGTCCGGCCCCGTACAGTGGGAATAGTCGAGGAAGATGGCGTTTTTTCCAGCAATTATATCCTATTGAAAGCGGTTAAATCGGTGCAGTCCTATCCCACGGTCTATCTGAATGGAAAAAGGGGTGTTGCCCGCTTCAACTCCATTGTGGTCGCCCCGGAGGGATCCCATGTGGATTCCGGAAACAAGATTGTCCTTAATGCCCCGGATACGCGGGGGGAGATTATATCCCGGACTATAACCACAGGGGGAGAAATAGTTGCTCCGGCCATGATCGAGGGCAATGCCGTGCCCGCTAGGGGACACCTGGAATGCAAAGGGCTTATACTGAGTGATGGGATTATCCATGCTGTACCCGAACTCCGGGGGGCAGTGACCGGGGTGGATCTGTCCCATGAAGCTGCGGTGGGCAAAATTGCCCAGGAAGAAATTGAATATCTCATGGCCCGCGGGCTGGATGAGGATGAAGCCACATCCACTATTGTCCGAGGATTCATGAATGTGGATATCATGGGTCTTCCTCGGGAACTGCATGAAAAGATCGAAAAGACTATAGAGGAAAACGAAAAGGAAATGTTTTGATTGGAATAATATAAACATGCCCCCCCTTAAGGTGTTGGTCCAAGGAATGGGTTTAAGGGTTGTATATTTGCGACGGGGATCAGGCACAGAAGAAGAAGAAGAAGAAGGAGAAGATTATGTCTGAGAGAGTCAGCTTTTTAGGTATGGGCATTATGGGACGTGGCATGGCTCCACATATCCTGGATGCCGGCTATGGGCTTACTGTCTATAATCGGGACAAGGCAAAATCCCGTGATATAGGCGAAAAGGGCGCGCGTTTGGCTGAAACTCCGAAGCAGGCGGCTGAACTGGGTGATGTTTTGATTTGTATGGTCACTGGCCCGGAGGCTCTGGAGGAGATTATCTTCGGTGATCAGGGCATTGTTACAGCGAATATACAAGGCAAGACCATAGTCAATATGAGTTCCGTGGCTCCGGCCTGCAATATCGATTTGGCTTCCCGGGTGCAGAGGTTGGGAGCAGGATATGTGGAAGCCCCGGTTTCCGGTTCCAAAAAGCCGGCCGAGGAGGGCAACTTAGTGATTTTAGCCGGGGGAGAGGAGAAGACTTTGGACAATCTGGAGCCGTTGCTTTTGACTATGGGTAAAAAAGTTGTCCGTTGCGGTCAGATTGGTCAGGGGGCCATGATGAAAATGGCTGTGAATATACTTTTGGGCACTTTTGTCGAAGGGCTTTCCGAAATTCTCAATTTCGGGGAAAAGGGCGGCCTCTCCCGGGATGCCCTTTTGGATGCCGTTCTATCCGGTCCGCTTTCCTGCGATCTGTTCCGCATAAAGGAGGATATGTTCCGAAACAGGGAATATCCTGTTCAGTTTCCTTTGAAGCACATGGCCAAGGATCTGAAGTTTGCCGTGGATACTGCATTCGAAACCGGCGCGGATACTCCTACTGCGCATACCATAATGCAGATATACCGTCAGGCTATGGAATCGGGTCGGGCGGATGAGGATTTTTCCGCTGTGGACGGCTTTTTGGGCTAGGATGGCCGGATCTTTTTAAGTTACGGATCTTCGACGAAGGGCATGGATTTGCCTTATTCTCTTAATCCTTTTGATGCGGAACTTTCGGTTTGGTGTTTTCTAAACCCCGCCACAGGGGAATGCTTGCCCCTTCCCCGCACCCAAATTTCGATTTGGGTGCGGGTCCAGGATATTGATTTAGCAGAAATTTAAAATGTTTTGCATATATTTTTGAGACCAACCCTATTGATTGATTTTTTTGTTCAGCAGCTTTTTGTAGATTAGAAACAAAGCAAGCAGGACTACGGCAATAATTAGGCCCGAGGTTATGCTGGACTCTGTTACCAGATTTTTTATTTCTCCGGCCAACAGGCATACAGCTAGAGTTCCGGGCAACATGCCAGCCAGGGAACCAATCAGATAATCCGTGAATTTAATATGGGTAAGTGCGGCGGTCATATTGATCATTCCGAAAGCCATGGGGGAATTGCGCATAGCCAGCATGGAAAGGATCCCCCGTTCTCCGAGCTTGCTGCTTATGTGCTGCATTTTTTTCCCGGAGATCGCATGTAGTGGTCTTCTTCCCAGGGAGCGGACCAGGAGGTAACAGCAGATGGCACTGATTACATTACAGAAATAGGCCAGCGCGAAGCCTTTCCATGGACCGAGCATAAGGGCCAGTACAGTGTTGAGAATGGAGATGGGGAACATGGTCAGACCGGCCAGGAAATAGGCTCCCAGAAAAAATAGGACCAGAAGGGGAAAGGTATTAATATTCCTTGTCCACTCCATTATAGTGGTAACATCCAGTTGATTGGCCAGCGGGACAAATCTCCAGAATATGGCCGCTCCAATAATAAAGAGAACAAACAGGAGATATATGAGCATCCCGGGCTTTTTCCCGGTGGCCTTGAAACCTTCGTAGAAAAAGCGCATAAAGTTATTCATAGAAGCTGACTTGATTCTTTCCCGGTTCATTCGGGGAAACCGCTTTGATAATAGCACTTGTTTTCTGGGTTAAAAGGTCCCATTCCGTAGCCAGGGATTTTTGCAGGTGCTCCCAGGTTTTTATATCAGAGGCCCGTGATTCGTTACGGTAGTTTGTTATGGCTTCTTGGTATAGGTCCTCGAGGCGGGATGTGCATTCTTCCTGGGTGAATTTTTCGGCGGTGGACCGGGCGTTAATACCCATTGTTTTTCTTTTATTCGGGGCGGCGTACAGATCGTGAAGTGCCTGGGTGAATTGGTGGGTGGTGGCCTTTGCGGAAAGGAGTACCCCGTTTGTTCCGTTTTGCACCACTTCCCGGACACCGGAGGCGTCCAGGGCTAGCACCGGTAAAGATGCAGCCATGGCTTCGGCTATTACCAGCCCCTGGGTTTCGGTAAAAGAAGAAAAGACAAAAATATCCATGGCCCGATAAATGCTGTACAAGTGTCGGCCCGTTTGGGTCCCGGTCATGATCAGTCGGGAGGAAAGGCCCTTTTCCGAGAATATGTCCCGGATTTTCTGGTATTCAGGTCCGTTTCCCGTTATCAGGAAATAAGTGTTTTCCCGGTTTCGGATAAATCCTGAGACAGCCCGGCACAGGAATTTTAGGTTTTTTTCCGGGGCCAGTCTCCCTACATGACCCAAAACAAAGGAGTCTTCCGGGAGGTTCAGCTCTTTTCTCTTCTTTTCTCCGTCTCCTTCGGAAAAAAAACCGGAATCAATTCCGGTGGGAATCTCGGAGATTGGGGTCTGGACTCCTCTTCCCGAGATCAGCCGGGCGATACTCTCGCTGGGGGCAATTACGCGTGTACACATGTTGGCGTATTGGGTGGAAAGGCTGATTACAAAGCGTTTCAGGAGCTTAGAATCAAAAGGTACATAATGTGTGTACCTCTCGTAACGGGTGTGGTGCGTGAACACCAAGGGTATATTGTGCTGTCTGGCTGCACGGAGCGCAGTGTCCCCCAGGAGGAATGGATGGTGACTGTGAATTATTGCCGGTTTGAAATCGACCAATATCTCTTTTAGGTGAGAGGGGACGGGGATATGTACGGAAAAATCGCTCCCATTAAAGTTTTGTATGGCCGGAAGCCGATACACTTCTTGGTCTTTTTTGGGGTCCGCATTGGGAAACCGAGGGGCCACTACTAAGATTTCGTGTCCCCTTTTGCGCAGGTTCTGGACAAATGTATGCACTGATCTGGCCACTCCCCCTACGTGAGGCAGATAAGTATTGGTAAACATACATATTTTCATGTTTCGTGCAGAGTAATCCTCAGGGATTGATCTATTTGAGGCAAATCAACTGGTTTTAGCCCCGGAACCCGGACTTGGCAAATATTCTTGTTTATAGTTTTTTGGGATTTAATGTGCAAGTGCCAATTTCCATCTTCCGGAATGAAATGGAGACTTATGTCTCCGTAAGGGGTGGGTGTGGGGCCAAAGGATATCTTTTGGGGGCTCTCAAGCCATTCCGGGAAAATCCCGCTGCCTAGTACCAGTTTATTCCCTTCTTCTCTGATGAACATGTTTCGGAGCATGAGTATCCATTCCGCTGCGGCCCATCCGTGGTGTCCATCCCCCATGCAACCGCCGGAGGTTAGGGGGTGGATCGCCTCGGGCCATGTCCCTGTAGGAGTGGCCAGATCGGCCACTTTTCTAACTACGGGTTCGTGCCCAGAGCCCCGGTTCCGAAGCAGCCCCTGGGCTATGGCTAGGGAAAGATAGGGATTTTGGCCGGAGTGAATCATGTCCTGGAAAAAGGCTCCGTCGTGGAAACAGTTTTCCCGGAGGTAATCTATCGTGTTCACCACGGCCGGGTCGCCGGGAGGCATGAGCTGCAGCGGATAGTCCGCAGCCAGGGAGCCAATGGCCCCGGCATCCATCCTCCGCAAAGGAGAGGCCGGCATTATCCGCTGATCCATTCTCTGCATTACCAGTTCCAGGCTGTGGAAAATGCATTTTTCTAGATCCTTAGCCTCGTTTTCTATCTTCTGGGCATCTTTGACAGAACCGTCTTTTCGGACAATGGGGAGTATTTCCTTTAATCCGCCCAACGCCCAGAAATCGTCCCAATAGTAAAAATCATTCGGCCCTAGATGCTCCGCGCTGAACCCGGCCGGGAGCAGGCCGCTTACAGAATCATTTGCCGGATTAGACTGTCTTTTGCGTTTTATCCATTTTGCCCCCCGAATGGCGGAACGCAGCAAATTGGAAGGAAGTTTTTCCCCGGTAATCCGGGCCCACAGACCCATAATCCACAGCACCTGGCCGTTGGAATCCCATTCTCCCTGCTGGGAATAAAAGAAACCTGTTTTTTTCTGTTTTTCCGGGAAGCTATTCAGGATGCGCAATGCCCTTTCCGTGTGCCCCAACTTAATCAGGGCATGGAGCATTAAACAGGCGTCCCGAAACCAGAAGCGTTTATAGGTATAAGGCCCGGGGACGAAATCCTTTGCCGAAAACAATAAAAGCGTATATTCGGCTGCCCGGAACAGAAAGTTGATATCTTTATCCGGGGTGTGCAGCTTGGAGGAGTGCGCGGTGATTTCTTCCCAATCTTCCCTTTTTACCGCGTGTTTTTCTTCGGCGAGGGGCATGGAAAAATGAAAGGGATAGTCCCTGTCCCCGGCCTCAAATACGGCGGCCCCCGTGGCCATTCCTACCTTGCATGTTATGGAATTCCCCTGGTTCTCGGTTTCTATTCGGCGCAGGACATCTCCTTTTTCATAATTGGAAAAAAGGATTTTTTCCGGATTGCAGGGGAGATGCAAGCCTTCTTGTCTATTTATTTTTATTTCCCGACTTTCCGGCAGGTATTGGATTTTTTCTATGAACTGTACCCCCTCCGGATTGTAGGGTCGAATAGCCAGAACAAGTTTGGAGCCCGGCGGGGCTTGGGTCTGTATATCCACATTCAGCTGCAGTCCCTTTTCTGTGGTGCGGATGAGCTCACATCGCGATCTTAGCCTGGTTCCGTTTTTGGGGAACCGGGTGTATATTGCCGGAGAAGGATCGAATTGAAGGGTCTGAGCACATTGTTCCTCTTGGCTGGGAAAGATGGACTCCCCGTTGGGCAGCAGTAGCCAGAAATCAAAGGACCATCCATCGAAAAAAGGGGTGATCAGTCCGCGCGGGTCCACCAGAGGGTAGTGGTCGCTGTCTGTCCTTCCAATGGCTGTCCAGTTCCTGTGGGTTAGGTTGATATGGCTAAAGGAAAATGCCCGGGGGATGAATGACTCATCCGAAGGATTGAATTGGCGCTGTACCCAGTAGGGCCATATCCAGTCCAGGTTGTGCTGGATGGCCTTGGTGTTTATTAGTCCCCTGGCGTGGAATATTATCCCTGCCCGCAGGAGTTCTATCGGCTCCTGGACCTCCGAGGGCTGAGAGAAACGCCGTAGTCGGGCTAGAAAGGATATGGGGTCGATCGTCCCGTAGGCCTTGGCCGCCTTCTTGATTATTAATTGCCACGGTAACCAGCGCAATAACATAATTTCATTTTATCTCCATGATGTCGACTTTGTAAAGCCAAGATGCACAGAGGACACCCGGCAAAATATAGGGAGAAAATTGTCGTGTAGTATTTGGCAAATATAGGATAAATGAGGGTCTTCGACGAAGGGCATGGATTTGCCTTATTCTTCTAATCCTTTTGATGCGTAACTTTCGGTTCGTTGTTTTCTAAGCCCCGCCGAAGGGGGAGGCTTGCCCCCCCGGACTCATATTTTGGGGGAACATATTTTACGGTGTTTACGGTCTTTTTACCACTGCCTTGCAACACTTCCCGGTCCGGTTTCCCCCTTTTGGCGGGGCAAGAAAACATGCGAACCTTTCGTTGGAAGCATCAGAAAGGATCACTCGAATAGAATAAAATCCACACGTAACGTCAAGGAACTATAAATGCATGGATTTTGTGTGAACAAATTGATTTTTTTGAAAGTTTATTCTAATTTATAT
>CAYNNQ010000054.1:0-6971 GCA_964398785.1 uncultured Desulfovibrionales bacterium
ATAATTACTTAATTTCCTTGTTAAACAGGAAAAAATCTCATTTCCGAATTGGAAAGGTGATATTTCTACCCCCGGAAATTTTTGAATTTCCGGAAAAGAACTAGTTAGACCTTTAGCCCCAAAGTTCCCTCCAACCGCACTTATATAGCGCCCCCCACCATGGACGGAACGAAGAACTGAAAAAGCCCAAATATTTATTGTTCATAGAAAATTTTTGAGTTAAAAAGGACAAAAAGTCAACAAATAAGATTCTTCCTGGCCCGGATACAGAACCGAAAAATCCACCCGGTCTCCCAGGATTGTTTGCCGGGGGTTGAAAACGAGCTTTCGCCGAGAAAACGCAACTGCAAAAAGCCGGAATTGGAAGTTAAACGTTTATATTGAATCCAACAAGCTTCTGATTTTACTTAAACCTCAACACTGCCAGCGAAAAACATTTTTTGCTGGCGTATCCAAGAGGGGGAAATATGAGCCTACAGCATGCTTTTTTGTGGGAAAAATTGAAGGGGGACAAGATACAGTGTCGGCTTTGCAATCATTTCTGCCTCATATCTCCCGGAGAACGCGGAGAGTGCGGTGTCAGGGAAAACAAGGGAGGGAAACTCTTCACACATGTGCGCGACAGTGTGGCCGCGGCCAACTTGGACCCGGTGGAAAAAAAACCCCTTTTCCACTTCTTACCCGGCACACAGAGTTTTTCCGTGGGCACCATGGGCTGCAATTTTTCCTGCTCCTTCTGCCAAAACAGCACCCTTTCCCAGACGCCGAAAGAAACAGGCAAAGTTAGCGGGGAAAAGCTGACCGGTGCGAACATAGCTGATGCAGCCTTGCAGTCCGCTGCCGGAAGTATTTCCTATACCTATTCCGAACCCGCGATATTCACTGAACTGATCCTGGATGCTGCTCCCTTGGCCAAAAAGGAAGGAATAAAAAACATCCTGGTCACCAACGGTTTCCAGAGCCCGCAATGCCTGGAAACCCTGTCCGAGTACATCCACGCGGCAAACATCGATCTCAAGGCGTTCAGTGAAGAATTTTACCGCGAATATTGCGGCGGGAAACTCCAGCCGGTCCTGCAGAATTTAAAAACAGTTCGCGAAATGGGCTTGTGGCTGGAGGTAACCACCCTGATCATCCCCGGACTGAACGACTCCCCCCAGGAAATGCAGGACATGGCCGGATTCATAGCTGAAGAACTGGGGAAAAGTGTCCCCTGGCACATATCCCGGTTCCACCCCACCTACAAAATGCTCGACCGGCCAAGCACACCTGTGGAGACACTGGAAAAGGCTTTGGAAGCCGGGAAAAAGGCCGGACTGGAATATGTATATACCGGGAACATACCTGGCCATGACGGGGAAAATACTTACTGCCCCTCCTGCGGGGAGATGCTCATTAACAGAAGCGGCTTTTCCGCCAGGAAAAAGGGGATTGACAAAGGCCAATGCGGTAAATGCGGCAAGGAAATAGCCGGAGTCGGTTTAACAGGGCTGGATTAAAAAACTAAAATATCACGGTATTGGTTTTCTGTCACCAACTGTGGATTTCCGCCGTCTGTTTTTGGGGATGCCTTTAACGACAGGCCTGTGTGGTTTCTCTTCCCGCCAAAAAGGGGAATCCGGACCAGGAAACAACACTGAATGCAGACAGGCAACAATACCAACTTGAATGCAACAAAACATTTTCTCCCCCCAAAACAGGGAGGCCTCCGCAAAAAATCGAAGTCTGGAGTTTAATGCCCGGCCGGATCATTTAACCATCTGATTTTAATTAAAACTTAACACTTAAAACTTAACACTTAAAACTTAACAACTTAACAACTTAAAAGGCCTACAACAACATATTTTTTGAGGCGCATCAACAAGAGTCCGGAGGGGCAAGTATCCCCTCTGGCGGGGCCTAGAAAACACCGGGCCGGTAGTTTGGCATCAAAAAAGATCAGGCGGAGAAAATTTACAGCAAACGTCGAGTACCCAATATTTGCTCCTATCCCCACTCAGAATTCAATACCCTGTGTGGCCTGCTTTCCCTCCTGAAAGGGGTGCTTGGTCACCTGTATCTCCGAAACCAAATCCGCTTCCCGCAAGAGCCATTCCGGCGGATAACGGCCGGTAAGGACTAAATGGGCCCCAGACTCTCTGCAGACCTTTATAATTTTCTCCACTTCCTCTCGGGAAATCAGTTCCAGGTTCAGGGCATAAATGGCTTCGTCCAGAACAAGCATATCCACACCGGATTGTGTCCGGGCGCTGCTCCATTCCAGTACTTCCAAGGCACTTTTGCGTTGCTCCGGGCGCTGATTCTCCTCCAGAAAGAAGCCCGGGCCGCAGGGACAAAAATCATTGCCCAAAAGCTTTTTCAGCATAAACTGTTCTCCGGCCTGACCATCCCTTTTCATGAACTGGCCGAAACAGACCCTGGCCCCCCATCCGAGAGCTCGCACGGCCTGACCTGTTGCCGCGCTTGTTTTTCCCTTACCATTGCCGGTATAAACTATTATCATATTATTTCCCGAGTAATTCCTTAACTGTCCGCCTGGTCTCGGCAATAATATCCTTTTCCCCGGGCACATGCCGATTGTGCATTAAAATTCGGCCGTCGCATATAGTTGTGTCCACACACCCTCCATTCGCGGAATAGACCGTATTGGAAATCAAATTATGTCGGGGAGCCATCTGGGGATGGGTCAAATCCACCAGAATGCAGTCTGCAAGATAACCCGGGGCAATTTCCCCGGCCTCTATGCCGAAAGCAGCAGCCCCTTTCCGGGTGGCGCAATCAAAAGTCTCCTCCGAAGGCATCGCCGTAGGATCATGGCCCTGGGATTTGGCCAGCATGGAAGCCAGTTTCATCTCTTCCAGCATATCCAGATTATTGTTGGAAGCGCAACCGTCCGTGCCCAGGGCCACCCGAACTCCGGCCTCGCGCATGCCGCTATAATTGAATGTACCCGAGGCCAATTTGCGGTTGGAAGCCGGGCAATGGACTATGGTCACCCCGTTTCGGGCGAGGAGCTCCTTTTCCCTTGCGTTCACCCAGATACCATGCGCCGCCAGCACATGCGGGCCCAAAAATTCAAGCTCATCCAGATACTCCACGGGCCGCATACCGTGTTCCTGCTGACAGTCCTGCACTTCCCGGGCGGTTTCGGAAAGATGAATATGGACTAGCATGCCCTTCTCCCTGGCGAATTGGGCTATCCAGGCCAAGGAATCCCGGGAGACGGTGTATATGGCATGCGGGCCCAGAGGGAAGCATACTCGACCCCCACATGTGTCGGTTTCATCCGCCATGCGGCGGGCGCGGGAACGGAATTTCTTTGCCTTGGAACCGTCCCCGAGATCAATAAACACCGAGGAAAGAGCGGCCCGCATGCCCATTTCCCGGACCGCCTGCAGAGTGCCGGGCATATGCCAGTACATATCGCTGAAAAAAGTGGTTCCGCTTTTTATCATCTCTAAACAGGCCAGCTTGGAACCTATATATACGTCCCTTTCGCTAAGCTTACCCTCCAAGGGCCAGATAAATTCATTGAGCCATCTGTAGAGCTCCATATCCTCGGCATATCCCCTAAGCAGGGTCATGGCCGCATGGGTGTGGCAATTGAAAAAGGAAGGCAGTATCGCCTTTTCCGTACCATCAATAACCAGATCGGCCGCATAGTTTAAATCCGGGGCTATTTCCCGAAAACGATTCCCCTGTATATAAACATCCACTATCTGATCATGCAGCAAGACATTCTTTATCAGTATACTCATATATTTCCAGCTTATTTTTGAATTGTACTGAAAAAACCATTTCTTTCAGTTACCGGTGCTACCTGGGAATTTTCCTCGCCAACGCTTTATCTACCTGGTTCTTATACGGAAACTCAAAAAATTCCGAATTTAGAAATAGCAAGCTCTAGGTTCGGAAATAAGATTTTTTTCCTGTTTAACAAGGAAATTAAGTAATTATGAGCGAACGTATCTTAATACGTGATCGAATAATTACGAAAATTGACGCCGTTAAAATGGAAAAGGGCCATTTCCGAATTGGAAACTACCGAAGACTTACCCAGATCCTGATAGCGCCTATAAAAAAAAGGCAAACCGCGACTTCCTGATGCGCGGCAAATTCGAGCCCCAATGCGAAAAAACCGCCTACTATAAACAGCAACCCCGATACAAGAGGCCGCAAGAAAAGACGCACCTGCTGCCCCATTATCTCCAGGGTCTCTTCGGAGAGCTTAACCTTCAGATTGGCTTCGCTTAAGTCCTGAATTATATTTCTCAGCCTGCGCGCAGTAAAAGGCAAGTCCTTTATTTCCCCTTTAATAGTGGGAAAAAGCTTTGCCCTGGCCCCCAGGGCCCGGGGAATATCCTTTTGGATCAAGGGCAGGATATCCTTAACCCCGTTAAAATTATCTATAAACGTGGTGCCCAGACCTTCCAAAAGTGAGCTTACCCGCATTACATAGATGACTTCCTGCGGAAGCTTGAAGGGAAGCTCCTTCATGGAATCCAGGACATCAAAGGCCAGGGCCTGCATGCTGGCCGCGCTCAGATTCTCGTTGCCGAAGATGTCGAACATACGTTCCGCAAAATCCTCCATCTCTCCCTGCGGGGCGTTGGCCGCTACTACTCCCAAACGTTTGCAGGCCGTTATAAACAGCTCATAATCCTGTTCATTGGCGGACTTGACCATTTCTATCATGGCCATTCTGGTAGTATTGGGCAAGCGTTTGACCATCCCGAAATCCAGAAAAGTCAAGCTGCCGTCTTTTTTTACCAGGATGTTCCCCGGATGGGGGTCGGCGTGGAAAATTCCCTGAATGAGCATCTGCTCTGTATAAAAACCCACCAGGGTATGCATCAATTTCTCATAGGAAATATCCAGGGCGGTCAATCCATCTTTGTCATCGATCCGGATCCCGCGCTCATAACTCATGACCAAAGCGTCCCTGCCGGAAAAATTCGGATAGGTCTCGGGAAAAAAGACCTCCTGTTCGCCATAAAATTTCTTGAATTTTTCCAGATTGTCCAATTCCACGGACATGTCCACTTCTTTTACAATCATGGAGGAAAATTCGCTTATAACCGCTTCCAGGGAATGCTTAGTGTATCTGCTGAAAAAAGGACGGCACACCTTTAAGAAGCTGCGCATCAAGGCGATATCGTCCAGGACCTTTTTTTCTATGTCCAGGCGGCGGATTTTAACTGCGACAGGAGTGCCGTCTTCAAGCTCGGCCCGGTGCACTTGGCCTACCGAAGCACTGGCCAGGGGAGTCTCGTCAAAAAAGCGGAAAGGATCACCGGCAACAAAGGCCCGCTTGTAAACCGCCCTAAGATCCCCTAAAGACATCGGCTCCACTTCATCGTGGATCCTGCGCAACTCTTCCAGATACTCTTCCTGGAAAAAATCGGCCCGGGTAGCCAGGACCTGAGCCAGCTTGATGAAACTGACGCCCAGGTCCAAAATGGCCTGTTTCATTTCGGCGGGAGGAAGCGGAGAGATAAGTAGGAAGCGTTCCTTGCGTCTGAAGGCCAGGAAAATGGTCAAAACAAACCTGAACACCTTCCAGACCCGCCAGGGAGAAAAATGCCTGAGCATCAATCCCTGCTGAGCATCTTTTTCAGTTCTTGCACATCCTCCTTGGTGGCCACACCGAAATCATCCAGTGCTTCCCTTACTTTTGTCCGGATACGCTCATCCACTTCCTGCTGTTCCTTTTCCCCGCGTTCCTTGGCTTCCTGCAGGAACTTCTTGACCTCGTCCCGGCTGATCTCTCCCTGCTTTTCCAGGTTGTCCAGCTCTCTTTCCACCTTGTCCCGGGTCATGAAGGCCGCCCCTAAACCCAGATAAAGAATATCTCTTGCGCGCATAATCTCCTCCTAGTGTTTGCTATTAAAAACGCATCTGCAAAAAGTCCAAATCCGGAGTTAAATGTACAGGTTAAATTGTGCAACGATCTGATTCTACTTAACACTTAACAACTTAAAACTGCCTGCAAAAATATTTTTTTTTTCGGCACATCAATCCAGTCTTATGTCGAACATTTTTCCAAACATAAGTGATAATTCTGGTCAAATCAAATGCAAAAAACAATACAAAACCTATAGCTTGGTTCTAGACAGTATTTTGTAGCTTTCGTCCTTGAACAGGCTATCCTACTGCACAATGGCCCTGTTCCATACAAAACGGAAAAATCCCAAAATTGCGGTATCCAGGCTAGCCAATAGCCTCAAAGGAGTATCCAGCCGCCTGCTCAGAGGCATCTACAAAAAGTCGAAGGAAGGAGTTAGACGCACAGCTTAAAATTTGCAACTCTTTGATTTTACATAACACTTTCAACTTAAAACTTAACACTGCCTGCAAAAATTTATTTTTTGCAGGCGCATCCGTACTGCTTGACCGGGTAATCCAAGGACCGAAAATGTGATTAACCTCCGGAGGCTGGCTCAATGCGTTGCATCCTGGACCCCTGATCGGCGTCAGGGGTGACGAGTATGGAGGAATTGGCGATGGTGACCGGGCAAAATTCAGAGTAGTATCCTAATCCGCTGCACTCAGAGGGATTAGTCCGCCGGGTTATGCTCTCCCGCCAGTGTCATTCTAAGGGACCCCCCGCCGACCGAAGAATCTCAGCCAGAGCCGGGCAGACATAGCATGGTTTGGCGGTTATGTACGTTTTCGGCGAGTTGCTTCGTCATTACCCGCTTCAGGTGGGCAGTCCAAGCGAGGATAGAATCACCCCCCCCCAGAGTCAGGCCCCATTCTGTCCATCCCTGGATTCCTGATCGGGGTCAGGAATGACGAGTGTGGAGGGACTGACGTTATTGGCCCGGACAAAATTCAGGATAGGGTCCTAATCCGCTGCACACAGAGGGATTAGTCCGCCGGGTTATGCCCTCCCGCCAGTGTCATTCTAAGGGAGCCCCCGCCGACCGAAGAATCTCAGCCAGAGCCGGGCAGACATAGCATGGTTTGGC
>CAYNNQ010000054.1:7071-10492 GCA_964398785.1 uncultured Desulfovibrionales bacterium
CCATTCTGTCCATCCCTGGATTCCTGATCGGGGTCAGGAATGACGAGTGTGGAGGAATTGGCGATGGTGACCCGGACAAAATTCAAAGCAGTCTACCCATCTGCTGCACATGAAGATTATACGGTCGCGAAACGCTTTCTCAGACAGACAAACGGGGAAATCCTTTAAAAATTCACCCCTCACCGTTCGGACGAATGTTCAAATCCAAAAGTTTTACTGCCCGTGTACGGCAAAATGCTCCAATTATTATTGCCCAAAAAGACCACTTTAATCCTGTGGCCATCCGGCAAATTGAGTCCTGTCTTTTCAAATTTCTTTGTATTGGTTACCTCCCCTGTAAAGACATCTCCTCTTTGGGCAGAAGCATACTGCAAGGAATCCAGTTGGATGCCGACTTTTTTTTCCAAGCTTACCGGCTTGGCCTTTATCTGCCGAGCCTGTTGCGCAATGCAAATATTACAGACAAATATAAATAAAAATATAAATAAAAATTTTGTGCGCATATTTAATCCTCCACAAATTTAATCCCGAAATTTTCTATACTGGTTTCTTGCGGTGTATCCGAAGTTCCGACTGTCCAACCAACTCGGATATAATCCAAACTGAATTCAGCCTTATCTTCTATATCCGGATTACCGTATTTTTCAAAAAAATTCACATCCAAATCCGAAATATCCTCATTATCAGAGTCTATCCAAGCGAAAACTTGAATGAAATCGCCATCCTTATACATTTCTATACGGACATCATGCCAGTCTGTATCCTCCAGCCAAGCCGGTTGAGTGGAATTGACATACCCCGCATCATTAGTTCCGGGATTTTGAGGAGTATTGTTACCGCCAGCTCCATGCCTGTTGTCATCACCGTATTTAGATTCTTTATTACATGCATCACCTTTATTTTTTTTCACATAACATTCATCTTCGTCTTCCCCCCAATAAATCACGGCTGCGTGATTATTGGGGCCGTCTGCTTTATAAAAACAATAAGTTTTATCACCATTACCATTATTACCAGCATTACCACTATTACCAGCATTACCACTATTACCATTATTGCTGCCTGTATTCCCACATGTTTCATCCGAAGGATAATAATCTATCTCCACTCCGATTTTAGCAGGCTGCAAAAATCCACTATCTTCATTTATTCCGGCATATCCCAGATGGCTCCCCCTTCCTCCGCAGTCTTGAATACTATTTGAAGCGTTTACCACCGCGAAGGTAAACCCTCCGTCATAAGTCAAAGTGTCATTATTAAAAGTGTCATCGTAATCGGTTTTAAAGGAAAAAAAGGCCCGCAGGCCTCTTCCAAAAGTACATTCTCCATCCGGACAAACAGTCCCGTTCTCATCGCCTTTGAACCACGAACACCCATAAGAATTCTCATTATTGGCCCCGCCCAAAACTATATGCTCGTTACCTCCTCCGGTATCCTCGATCTTTACGGCATTATTGTCGGATACCGTAGCATAATTATGGGCCTTATCAGTCCCGGAATCATAATTTTTAACGGGGTGATCAAATTTAGAGGTGGCCTGCGAAGTACACAAGTTGTCTATTTTTCCAGAAAGATCATCAAAACTCATATATTCCACCAAATCATCATATTCATCAGAGGGGCGATCAAAATCATCACCGTATGAATCAATCGTTTTACCAAATGCATAAGTAGTTAACTGACCTACTTTAGTAGCATCTTTAAAATCCCAATCAAACTGTTTATTATGATTCGCCCCCCCGCTGGCCAAAACAAAAGCCATATCAATATTGCTTTTGTTGGCTATAGTTAACGTCGTATTAGAACTATTTTCTATAACCCCATCACATGGATCATTTGAAGGATTTGTACAATTTAAACTTTCTCCAGTCCCAATATAAGCAGTCCTATAAAAAATTTCCTTACCCCAGGGATCCTTTCTGGTACTGATCAAGTCGGTACTGTTCGGCAGACAACCATGCTGATACGCATACCCGACAATCTCATCCTTGGCCGTGCGCAAAACATCCTTGGCCTCTTTAAGCCTCGCCGTCTCGCTCTGAGTAACCAGCAAGGGCACAATCGTCCCCACAATCAGGCCGATAACCACCAGGACTATGGCCATTTCAATAAGGGTAAACCCTCTTCTGTTCTTAATCATAACTGCTCCGCATACTCTTATTATCGGATTTACTTGTCACTTTATTGCCATTCTAAGCTTACGAACCCCGTTTACCAATTCGACATTAGGAATTGGGAACCAAAGTTTGGATACCAGGCCCAACCGAGTAAATTCCTTGCGCAGTGTCCCAACCAAAAAACACACTTTCCTTCATGCCCTTCGTGATCTTCGTGGTTCAAATTTCCTTATATTTTTATGACAGGGTTTCATGATGCGCCTGCAAAAAATATTTTTTTTGCAGGCAGTTTTAAGTTGTTAAGTGTTAAGTTTTAAGTAAAATCAGATGGTTACACAATTTAACCTGTACATTTAACTCCGGACTTGGACTTTTTGCAGATGCCTCTTTCATGAGTAAGTTACCAAAGCATCACGGCAACAAAATGCTTAGCTGATTACCGGTCACTATAAGCACCTGATCGTCATAGTCTTTGTTATCAAATTCAAAATTAGGCGTACCATCTTCCAGACTTCCTGCAAGAGTATATTTATCGGCAAACAAATTCCTGGTTGACTTGCGATCAAATTCACCATTGCTGCCCTTACTAAGCAAGATAAAAGCAATATTCTTCACGCTTCCGCCGTCCTTATCCGTGGCATTGGATTTATCACCCGGGAAACTCGTTGCATTAAAAGACGTACGATTACTATTCATTATCCCTTTTCCATTTATCGGTACCCAGTTAGTGCCATTATCGTAAATCCCCCCCAAAAACCTGATCCTATGCCCCCAGGCATCCTTGTATTCCGACTTGCACAGGCAATAATCCACGGCTTTGGTCTGCTTATTATTCACACATTGGTAATTATCGTCTTCATCTTCCTGCAAATTCGAAGTAAAATCCGGATACTTGTCACTCAAGATCATCCTCTCTATCAAGCAGGACTTGACCGCCTTTAATTTAGATCTGGTGTGCGAGACCTCAAACCCGCTTTTTATAGACATCCAGGATACGGCCCCAATGGCCAGGACCGTGCCCAAAACGACCAGGACCACGGCCATTTCAATCAGAGTGAAACCGCCATCATTAAAGGCCCTGGAGCCTGCTTCGGTCTTGCCATTACTTCTCATTTAATTTATAAGCTAGTTAAAAATCATAGATTTACGGGAGAGAATATTGCCTGAAGACATTTTCAGCATCCTGGGCCTCAAGTCCAACCCCTTTTCCATTGCTACCAGTGAAGCCGGGTACTACCAGACCGAAGCGACCAAAGCCATCCTGGAAGAACTCGTCCATGGTATCCAGACCAAAAAGGGAATCA
>CAYNNQ010000055.1:0-10173 GCA_964398785.1 uncultured Desulfovibrionales bacterium
ATCTTTTGCGGGATTTTAAAAACAAAATTTTGCACAGATTTGTGTGAGGAGCCATATATCTTTTGCAGGAGCAAAAGTACAGTTTACCGCTCATTTTGAAAAAAATCCGGCTATCCCCAACCGCCGGGCAAGTTTTTGTAGAGCACTTCCAGTAATGTGTTTTTATTTACAGGCTTGGCGACATAATCATCCATGCCCGCCTGCAGGAATTTTTCCCGGTCACCAGTCATGGCGTATGCGGTCAAGGCAATTATGGGTATATCTTTTCCTCCGGGAATTTCATTTCTTATCCGTTTAGTGGCTTCCACCCCGTCCAAAACCGGCATCTGAATATCCATCAGAATGCAAGCATACCCGTTATTTCCCAATTCTCCCAGGGCGTTTTGGCCGTTTTCGGTTACAGTAACCACATAGCCGGATTTTTCCAGCAAATTCCTGATATAAAGTTGGGTTGCTTTTTCATCATCTACCAATAAAATCCTGAAAGCTTTATTCTCTGGCTGCTTTCCCTTGGATTTTTGCATTTCCGGGGAATCTTTCGAGGAGGGCGGGAAATTGAATGGAAGGCTGACATAGACGGTAGTGCCTTCATTCTCCCGGCTGACTATGCTGGCATTGCCCCCCATAAGATGGACCAGACGCTTTATAAGGGGCAGACCCAACCCCGCTCCTTCAAATTTGCGGGTATATGTAGAGTTATTATCATTGACCTGGGTAAAAGTCTCCAGGGCCTGGTGTAATTTATCATCCGGGATCCCCTTTCCGGTATCGGTTACTGCAAACAGGATCCGGGGATGGTTGGTTAAAAGATAAGCCTGTAAGTCGATCTCTCCCTTTTGGGTATATTTGCAGGCATTGCCCACGAGATTGAAAAGTATCTGAGTAAGGCGGGTATGGTCCCCGAAGACATTTTCCGGTATATTTCCATCCACGTATACTTTAAGTCCATTTTTATTCTTCTCGGCCGCTTGACGAAAAATTTCCCTTACCGACTGGACCACTTCCCCCAATTTAAATTCCTCTTCCCGGATCTCCATCTTATTGGCCTCCATACGGGAAAGATCCAGGATATCGCTCAAAAGCCTTTGCAGACGATTGGAGGAACTTGCGGCCATGTCCACGTATTCCTTTTGTTCCTCGTTCAGCTCAGTACCTTGCAGCAACTGAAGCATGCCCAATATACCGTTAAAAGGGGTCCTTATCTCATGGCTCATATTGGCCAAAAACTCGGATTTAGCCCGGTTTGCGGTCTGGGCTTCATTTTTTGAGGACTCGAGGGCGTCTTCAAACCGTTTGCGCTCGGTAACATCCACAGTAAACCCATCAATAAGATAGCTCCCGTCGGGCATCTTCTCCCTGATTGCGGCATTCATGCTAAACCAGGCAATGCTCCCGTCTTTACGGACAGCCTGGTACTCGAAGGAATTTATCGCCCCCTCCCGATTTATAATTTCCAAAAATTCTCTGCGTCTCTCCGGAGATAGATACAGATCGCTGCCGAGATCCTTGTAATTGGCAAGGGTTTCTTCGGGAGTGGAACACCCTGTCATTTTGGCCATCTTCGGATTTATATCCAGTATTTTTCCATCCGAGGTGGTTTGGAAAATACCTACCGGTGCATTTTTAAAAATGGTTCTGAATTTTTTTTCGCTCTTTTTAAGCCTTGCCCATATGTCCTCATTTTGAAGAACAAGCTTCAAATACCTGGAAATCTCCTTTAGTGCGGCCACTTCATGCCCTTGCCATTTATGGGCCTTTGCGGAATCAAAGCTCAAAAAACCGCATAATTCTTCAAAGTGGACAACCGGAACGTCCAAAATAGCCTTGGTCTCTCCGGCTTTCATCTCCGCTTCTAGGGGAAACATCCTGGGGTCAGTTGACACATCGGAAACCAGAACGGGGTCCTCTCCACGCAAGGCAAACAAATATTCCGGGGCAACGTTCAAATCAGTCTCCATCCCGGTCAAATCCGGCATTGATTCCGGTTGGACCGAGCGTATTATACTCAAGTGTCCATTTCCATCGATTGTACCATAAACAATTCGGTAATCCGGGAAATACCGCTTGAGCTGCACCACCGTATAGTCGATTATTTCCTGAACCGATCTCCCTGAAAGGGCGTACTTGGAAATATCGTTGATCCAGGAAGAACGGAGGTAAGCATGGTTTATCTCCTCCTGCTTCAGTTTAATATCGGTTATATCTTCAAAAATGGTTATAAAGCGCCCTTTTTCCGGGGAAGAGACTTTAACGCGGAAATATCTTTCCATCTGCGGGAAATGGGTTTCAAAAGAACTCGGCTGGCCTGTTTCCGCCACCGTGGAATATATGTCCAGATAAGGTGGTTTTCCGGTGCCGTAGAGCCGTGAAGCCAGTTGCCCCAGCGCTTCTTGCCTGTCTATTCCCAGAATGTCTTCATAGGCGGAATTGGCTTCCAGGACCCTGTAATCTTCCGCTTTGTCACCCTTGTAAACAACCTCGTGCAAACAGACACCTTCCTGCATATTCTCGAAGGTGCTCTGGAACTTGCTTTCCTGCCTGACCAGCCCCTCCTCCGCCTGTTTGCGTTTGGTTATATCCACAAAGGTAACAACGATATAGACAAGGCGGCCATCATCCGCGAACAAGGGATCGGCATGGACCAGAACCCATATAGTATCTTTACTTGGATGCATATTCATACCCAAGGAATAATCCCGCAAGGGCTCATGAGAATCCGCCACCAGATTAACCGGATAATCTTTCTCGGCAACCGGACTAAAGTCCTCGAATACGAATTCCCATTTTGGATCACCAGCATCCTTGTGTTGCATCTGTCTTTCCGTCATTCCCAAAAGATTGCGGGCTTCGGCATTGCTGAAAGCGATGGTGGTATCCGGCCTGTGCACCACAACAGCTGACTTGATGCTGTTTACGATACTTTCCAGGAAACCCGAATCCAGATTTTTTTCCTCCATAACCAAGCGCCCCTATTCCCGTCGATAAAGCCCTTCACTTTCAAAAACAAGCGGGACCCGCATCCCGGAAATGTCCTCGGAAATTCCGGTCAAAAAAAACGCCCCGGAATGAAGGAAAGTGCAGAACTTGTAGATTAGCCCTTCTTGTATGGTCTTATTGAAATAGCTCAAAGTGTTCCGGCATACAGCCAGACTCATTTCCTCCCGCAGGCTGAAATCCCGCGCATAGTTCAACTGCCGGAAAGACACCTTGGAACGTATTTCCGGCATCAAGCGCACCTGGGTGCTTTGTTGATCTTTTTTCCGAAGAAAATACTTTTCTTTTAAATCCCGTTCCATTACATCTATTTTCTTTTCATCGTAAATCGCCTTTCTGGCAACATCCAGATCTTCCTCGGAGATATCCGTTCCCAGGATGTAATAATCGAAATCCTCCGGGTATTCCTCAAGCAAAATAGCTACGGAGTAGGCCTCTTCTCCCGTGGAACACCCAAGGACCCAAACCCCCAGCTGCCCGGTTTCTTCTGAAGCCAGCAATATTTTTATGGCCCGGTGTAGATTGCTCTTTAAAAAATCCTTATTTTCAAAGAAATCTCCTTGCATACCGGACACCGCATCCAGCAAGTAGGGTAGCTCCAGCTGAATGCCCTTAAGGCTTTGCAGGTAGTCTTTGCCGTTTTCGTCCATAGTACCGGATACATCCGGGAACGGGAATGGTCTTTATTTCCGTTCCCGGCAGTTAATTTCCTTCACTTTGCCCGCTCGACCGCACATATCCCCTGGAGATAAAAACTACAACCAACAGATCTAATACCTTTCAAACTCCTGATCCTCCTCGTCGCCCATATCCAGGGCCATTTCCTTTTTCTGTTCCACACCTTTCTTTTTTGGGGATGCTTTTCTGTCTACAGCCTTCCTTTGTTGGCCACCTTTTTTATTCAGCCTTTCCACCTTTTTTTGGTCATAGGACTGATGCTCCTCTACCCGAAAAAAGGATACAGTATCCTGCAGCTGCTGGGCCTGGGTGGAGAGTTCCTCGGAGGTGGAAGACATCTCCTCGGCCGAGGAAGCGTTTTGCTGAATGACCTGATCCAGCTGCTGTACCGCCTGGTTTACCTGTTCCGCACCGCTGTTCTGCTCACTGCAGGCCGCGGCTATCTCCTGGACCAGATCCGCCGTCTTCTTGATATCCGGAACCATTTTCTCCAGCATATCCCCGGCTTGTTCAGCCACATCCACGCTGTTCGAGGAAAGATCACTTATCTCATTGGCCGCGTTCCCGCTGCGTTCCGCAAGCTTGCGCACTTCGGCGGCGACCACTGCGAATCCCTTGCCCGCTTCCCCGGCCCTGGCGGCCTCAATAGCCGCATTCAGGGCCAACAGATTGGTCTGGCGGGCGATCTCCTCAATTATGGATATCTTTTCCGCGATATCCTTCATTGCCTTCACCGTATCCTGCACGGCTTTACCACCGGATTCCGCGTCCTGGGAGGCCTGTTGAGCTATTTTCTCGGTTTGCTGGGCATTGTCCGCATTCTGCTGGATGTTCGAAGCCATTTCCTCCATACTCGAGGATATTTCTTCGATATTCGAGGCCTGTTCAGTCGCGCCCTGGGAAAGGGACTCGGAAGAGGAACTCATCTCCTCGCTCCCCGAAGCCACATTTTCCGTGGCATTTTGCACTTCAGACAAAAGTTCGCTTAGCTTTTTAATGGTATTATTAAGAGCCATGGCCATTCTACCCACGGCATCTTCCCTGTTTAAATGCTCCTCTTTTATTTGGGTGGTCAAATCACCATTTTCCACCTCGGCCATATTGTCCACCATATCAATGAACGCACTGTTGTCCGAAAGGACCTCAAATCCTCCGGTAACATTGCCGTGTACATCCTGAAGATACCCGCAGCTAGCCCGGACAGGGAATTTCTTCCCCATTCTGGTTTTGGCCTCTGTTTCAGCGACCACGGTTTTTTTGTCCCGCATGGCCTTTTTGATGGTACAATCGGCGGTATTGCATACCGGTGTCTTGCAAAGGTCCGCACAACTCATCTTGCCCACGACTTCCTCCCGGCTGTATCCGAGGGCATTAAGTGCGGAATCATTTATATTCTGGATAACCAGATCTTTGTCCGTACGGAAAGCAGCATCGGCCATGATGGAAAGAAAGCCTTCGTCCAGGTTGTCCACTGGATTGATGATTTCGAACCCTCCGGTAATATTTCCCTGCTCATCCTTTAAATATCCGCAACTGGCCCGAATAGGCAATGCTTTTCCCTCTCTGGTCTGGGCTACTGTTGTCCCGATAACTGTATTCTTTTTCTCCATGGCCTTTTTTATGGTACAGTTAGGGGTATTGCAGAGCGGTGTTTTACAGAGGTCCGCACAATTCATCTTGCCCACGACTTCCTCCCGGCTATACCCGAGGACCTTGAGGGCGGCATCGTTTATATGCTGGACAACCAGATTCCTGTCCGTGCGGAAAGCGGCGTCGGCCATGGTGGACAGAAAGCCTTCGTCCAGGTTGTCCACTGGATTGATGATTTCGAACCCTCCGGTAATATTGCCCTGTCCGTCCTTTAAATATCCGCAGCTGGTCCGAATGGGCAGGGCCTGTCCGTCCCGCGTCCTGGCCACAGTGGTTTCCACCACGGTTTCCTTTTTCTGCATGGCCTTTTTGATCGTGCAGCTGGAGGTATTGCAAAGCGGGGTATTGCAAAGATCAGCGCAAGTCATCTTGCCCACGACTTCCTCCCGGCGGTAGCCCAAGGCATTCAGGGCGGCGTCGTTTATATGCTGGACCACAAGATCCTTGTCCGTGCGGAAAGCGGCATCGGCCATAGTGGAAAGAAAGCCTTCATCCAGGTTGTCCACTGGATTAATGATTTCGAACCCTCCAGTGATATTCCCCTGCCCGTCCTCCAGATAACCGCAACTGGTCCGGATAGGCAATGCCTGGCCGTTCCGATGATGGGCCACCGTGGTCTCCACTACGGCCTCTTTCCTGTGCATCGCTTTTTTGATCGTGCAGCTGGAAGTATTGCAAAGCGGGGTATTGCAAAGATCCGCGCAAGTCATCTTGCCCACGACTTCCTCTCGGCGGTAGCCCAGTGTAGTAAGAGCAGCATCGTTTATATGCTGGACAACCAAATCCCTGTCAGTGCGGAAAGTCGCATCGGACATATTGGCCAAAAATCCCTCATCAAGACTGTTTAACAGGGAAAATATCTCAAAGCCCCCAACAGGGTTGCCCTTGTTATCATATATCGCATTACAGGTGGCCCGCACTGGAACCTTTTTCCCATTCCGGGTTTCAGCAACCGTTTGACTGGTTATAGCCTGTTTTTTCTCCATACAATTTTTAAGAATACAGTCCGGGGAGTTGCAAAGAGGGGTTTTGCATACATTGGCACAGGTAACCTTACCCACAATGTCCTGCTGTGAATAGCCCATAGCGTTTAAAAATGATTCATTGGCATAACATATAACCAGGTTCTCATCTGTCAAAAACATGGGATCAGTTATACTGGTTAATATATTTCCGCTTTTATTTATAATCCTGGATATTTTCTTATCCCTTAACATATGTGTCCCCCTCAAGGTTATAAAAAAATACAAAACATCAAAACCCCGAATTGGTTAAATTCTAGAACCAGGGTTTTTTCGCCAAATAAAGTCTTTAAGATTGCTGATATTAGTTTTTTCCAGGGAACAAACACGGAGTATGCCCCATCATCCTATTTTTTTTATCAACCCACTGATTTTAAACATTTTATCCCTCCCGTGATAAATAATTACGAATCTTGGATAAAAAACACATAAGGCAATCCATATAGAATATAGCAAAAGTGATGTTTTTTGACAATAGCTTCTTACAAGTAAGGCCTTTTATGCTAAGAAGTGAGTATTGGGGTAAGAAAAAAAAGTTCTACGACACAGTGTGGGGATTTTTTATATTTTTCTCGCCTGATCTTTTTGGATGCTTTTAACGAGTTTCCATCCGGAAATGGCCCTTTTCCATTTTAACGGCGTCAATTTTCGTAATAATTCGATCACCTATTAAGATACGCTCGCTCATAATTACTTAATTTCCTTTTTAAACAGAAAAAAATCCCATTTCCGAATTGGAAACGTGATATTTCTAAACCCGGAAATTCAAGGATTTCCGGATGGAATCTAATTAAAAACAATATGCAAAAGCGGGAGCAAAATTCCAGCTCCCGCTTTTGCATTTAGTTTATACGGTTCCTTCTGATGCTTCCTCTCTACTTTCATCAGACTGTTCCGAATAGCCTCCCAGTTCGGATAATTCACCCTCGGAGAACACTTCCTGGATATCGAGGATAATGATGAACTTGTCCTCCACCTTCCCGATTCCCTTCATGAACCGGGAATTTATCTGGTTTCCGAAACGGGGAGGGGCCTCAATATCCTCTTTGTTCAGCTCCAGGACCTCTTCCACTCCGTCCACTAAAAGCCCCAAAACCATGGACTCGCCCTCGATTGTAACCTCCACGATTATTATGCACGTATCAATGGTCATCTCCGCTTCCTGTAAACCGAACTTGAGACGGAGATCCACCACGGGTACCGCATGTCCACGGACGTTTATAACTCCGCGCATATAATCCCGTGTACGCGGAACCTTGGTTATCTGGGGAACTTCCAGAACCTCCCGGACGGAATCTATATCCAGCCCGTAAAGCTCCTGGTCAAGCTTATAAGTCAAAAGCTGTTCGTTTGTATCACTTTGTTCCGCAGTCATATTTCCTCCGGGTACTTAGTCTTTATAAACTGATTTTTCGCATAAAAATCCGTTTAGTATCTTTCAAAGTCCTTGTCCTCGCTGTCTCCCATCTCCAGGGCTACTCCCTTGCCCTGAGTAACCTTTTTCTGCCCGGATTCAGTTTTCTTTTCTTCGGAAGACTTCTTGCCCGAATCCTGTTTTTTCTGCACCCGTTCCGTCTTTTTACGGGAATAAGAAGTGCCTTTGCTGTTAACCTTGAAAAAGGCCATGGTATCCTGCAGTTGTTGGGCCTGACTGGAGAGCTCCTCGGAAGTGGAGGACATCTCCTCGGCTGAGGAAGCGTTTTGCTGAATGACTTGATCCAGCTGCTGTACCGCCTGGTTCACCTGCTCCGCCCCGCTGTTTTGCTCGTTGCTGGCCGCGGCTATCTCCTGCACCAATTCCGCAGTCTTCTTGATGTCCGGAACCATCTGCTCCAGCATCTCTCCGGCTTTTTCCGCAACATCCACGCTGTTCGAGGACAACTCGCTTATCTCGTTGGCCGCGTTCCCGCTACGTTCCGCGAGCTTGCGCACCTCGGCGGCGACCACTGCGAATCCCTTTCCGGCCTCTCCGGCACGGGCGGCCTCAATAGCGGCATTCAAGGCAAGCAGGTTGGTCTGGCGGGCGATCTCCTCCACAATGGATATTTTCTCCGCGATATCCTTCATCGCCTTGACCGTCTGTTGGACCTGTTTGCCGCCCTCCTCGGCGTCTCCGGCCGCCTTCTGGGACATCTTCTCCGTTTCCTGGGCGTTCTCCGCATTCTGCTGGATATTGGAAGCCATCTCCTCCATGCTGGAGGAAACTTCCTCGATGTTCGAGGCCTGTTCCGTGGCTCCCTGGGAAAGGGATTCCGATGAGGAACTCATCTCTTCGCTGCCCGAGGCCACATTCTCGGTTGCGCTCTGCACGTCGGCTACCACCTCACGCAACTTGACCACCATGTTATTCAAAGCAAAAGCCAAATTACCGATTTCATCCTTTTGATCAATGTCCAGTTCGCGCGTGAAATCGCCTTCGGCCATGGCTTCGGCGAATTCCACACCCTTACCCACGGGACCGGTAATGCCCTTGGTGATTACAATGGCCACCAAAACTCCGATCATAAGGGCGACTATAAGCCCGACAATCATGACCGTGGAAGCCTGGCTCAGGGAATTCACCGCTTTCGTGGCAACATCCTGGGTTCCCTGTATACCGGCATTAACAGCCTCTTGGTTGTGTTCGCTCAAATCAAAGCCCACGTCTCCGGCTTGGGCCAAGGCCTCGTTCGCACCGTGCCAGGAATCCAGAAAACTTTGCATGGCCTGCTTGTATCCGGAGCCGGCTTCCCGGAGAGCCGCGATCCTGCTGAGGTTGCTTTGCTGTTCGGTCATCCCCCGCAGCCGATCCAACTTCTCATTTATTTTTTCAAAATTGGCGTATTTGGACTCAAAAAGCTCAGGATCCCTTGTAGCCTGGGCCTTGAAATTGCCCACCCGGACATCGTTTCCCAGATCAATAACATCATTGACCAAGGTTATCTTGGTCAGCCGCTCCTGGAGCTCTTCGCCGCTTGCACCTTCCTGAATCAGCTGGCGCATCATATCGTTTTGCGCGGTCAAAAACTGGGCGCAGTTGTCCATGAATTTGTTAGCGGCCTCATCCATATCATTTCTGGCCACCCCGATTTCATCAATACGCGCGGAAAGAGCATCTATTAATTCCTGGTATTTACTCAGATTGGAATCCAAGTCTCCGATATTTTCCTTGAGAGCGTCCAATCCCGGATATTTGGCAACCAATTCCTTGGCCTCACGGACTCGGCCTTCCGCCTCGGAAAGCTTTTTTTGACCCGGCTTTAGATATTTATCGTTGTAGGTAAGCGCGTAATAGATCAGATTAGCCCGGGCATTTAGATAACTGGATTCCAGGTTGGACAGGATCTCCACTTCCGGGACGTATTCCTCTTCCAGGCGCGTGGATTCCTCCTGAACATTGCCCATGTTATAAACGGCCATCCCCCCCAGTAAACAGGCAATGAGAATGAGGACGCCAAATCCTCCGCCAATCTTGGTTCCCAGTTTTAGATTCTTAAACATGTGACCCCCTTTGCATTTAAATGAATTGTACCGGCAACTAAATACCGAATTGTATGTTTAAATTAGCAAAGCCCTTCCAGGTTAGCAATGATTTCTTACATTTTTTTTAAATATTTTTTTATATATTCATTTAGGTAAGAAAAAATATACTTTTATGAAAGAAAATCAGGAGAGAAGAGGCGCCTGCAAAAAAAAATTTTTGCAGGCAGTTTTAAGTTGTTAAGTGTTAAGTTTTAAGTAAAATCAGATGGTTGCACAATATAACCTGTACATTTAACTCCGGATTTGGACTTTTTGCAGATGCCTTTTGTTTGTAAGTAGGTGGGACATGAATTGTTGTATAACGCAT
>CAYNNQ010000056.1:0-10122 GCA_964398785.1 uncultured Desulfovibrionales bacterium
TTGAAATGATTATCCATGGTTACAAGCTCAGCTCCGGTTTCCATTGTCTGGGCCGCTATCCAGATATCGTTTGAAGGAAGGGGGGTTCCCTGTTGTTTAAGCTGCAAAGCGATCCTTGAATATCTGTCGGATGTAATTTCGCTCATTTTTATGGATTCAACCGCGGGATGGGCCAAAAATGTTTCCAGCTCTTCCAGATTCTTGGAAAATCTGGAGCCGTTCCGGAACCCGAACATGAGTTCACCCAATACTATGGGGGATACAAATATTATATCCGCTCGGGCAATGTATTCAACCAGTTCGGGATACCCCAGTTTAAAACCCACATAAGCGTTAGTATCCAGAATCAGTTTCATCTCCACATTTCCTCATCGATCTGTTCGCAGGAATCGATGGCTGATTCGAATTCAGCGGCTTGTTCCTCGGTCCATCCGCCTGAAAGTTGTCTCAAGGAAGATGCGGGAGACTGAGAAGGGCTGAATTGTTTATGAATGATTTCTTTGACCACCTGGTTGATGGATTTATGATTTTCCTTGGCCCTTCGACGGATTTCCCGTTCAATTTGCGGGTCGATGCCCCGGATTGTGATTTGGGTCATGATTCACCTCCTGATTCTTTTTGCCTCATTTTATGCTGCAGTATGATGTATGTCAATTGTTGTCGCGAGTTGGACTTTTTATCCGGAAACTAAAATAAATCCCGGAGTGCGGGCCGAAAGCAAGTGTGGCGGAAAATTTGCCGAGCTTTTTTTCAGGTTGCTTTTATAGCTGTTCGTATTTGGCGACCATGGCCCGTATTTCCTTTTCGATCTCGTCTCTAAGCTCCGGCGGACCCAATACCCGCGCGTTTGATCCGTATTTGAGCGCGGCCATCTTTATTTCCTGGAAATCGGCCACGGGAATGGACAAAATTATCCCGTCTTCGGTTTGAGTTATTTCCTGGTCCTTATGCCATACCTGATTGCCGACGATGTTCGCGGCCACTCCGGTGAATTCCAGGCGCACTCTTTTTACGAAGTCCCCTTTGAATATCCCGAAGGGAGAAGACAGGTACTCCTCCAGATTCAGCTCCTCCGGAATTTTTATTCCGGAGTCGAGAATGTCGATCCGCTCGATTCTGCCCGTGTGAAACATGCGTAGCTTTTCGCGTAGAAAACAAAAGGCCACCAGATACCATTGGCCCTGATAGCCGTGTAGGCGCAGGGGCCTTATCCGCCGCCGTGTTTTGTTTCCCCGGGCGTCGCGGTAGCGGATGGAGATGTCCGTTCTTTGGTTCAGGCTTTCAATAATGCCCGGGAGTATGTTTTCCGGCGGCGGTTCTATTTCCACGAATTCGCAGGAGATATGATTCAGTGTCTCCTTGGATTTGTCGAACAGGCATTGGCCAAGAGAGTTTTTGATCCGCCGGAATTCCTCCATCCCGGAGAGGCCGGTTCTTTCGGCCATTTTGTTCAGTAGCGCGGCAAAAACCAGGGTGTTTTGGCTGCCCTCGAAAGGCATGCGGAAATTTTCCGAGGAATAATAGTAGCCGCTATTTTCCCGGTCGTATTCCAGGGGAGCCCCCAGGCGGTCGCGCATGAACTCCACATCCCTGCTCGCGGTCGCCCTGCTTACCTCAAAGCCGTCCTGGAGCTTTTTCAGACTCGGAAACCGCCCGTCTTTCACCCAGCCGTGAAAGGTCATTATCCGTTCCAGTTTGCTCATATGCGCTCCTTGTATCCGGAAAGAATGGATTCATTATACCAGAGGGACGCGGTTTTCAACTTGAGCCGATTGTCCAACTACGTTTTTTTAAAGAAAAAGAGACAAATTTTTTGCCCTGATCTCACTATATGAGACTCCCCCGATGCTATCATGTTTTAAAAGCGCCATTTCCGGAAAGCCCTGATTCCGGCTTGGGGCAGGGGAGGGCAATGCCCGGCCGGGCCGCTTTGACGTAAACTGCCCCTGAAACCTTTTAAATTCAAGACCTGATTGACAGCTTTATTTTAAGGAAGATATGCGGGTAAATAATTTTTTATCATAAGGACAGTCAAATGAATATGCTTTCGGAACAAATGCACTTGCGGACTATTCTGCAATCCAAACGGGCCAATATCTATTACCTGGAACATTGCCGGGTATTGGTCCATGGCGGACGGGTTGAATATTTGACCCAGGATCAGGACAAGCAGGCTTATTGGAATATTCCTATAGCCAATACTACAGTTTTGTTGTTGGGTACCGGCACTTCCATAACCCAGGCCGCTGTTCGGATGCTTTCCGCCGCCGGAGTCATGCTCGGATTTTGTGGAGGGGGCGGAAGTCCATTGATAGCCGGTACCGAGATTGAATGGTTGTCTCCGCAAAGTGAATACCGTCCAACGGAATACGTACAGAAATGGCTTTCGTTTTGGTTTGATTCCGGAATTCGTTTGGAAGTTGCCAAAAAGTTGCAGAAGCTGCGAGTGGAGAATATTCGGCGAGTTTGGGAAAGTGAAAGCCTGTGTCAAGAGTATGGATTGTATGTTGATGATCCCGAAATGGAAAAAATTTTGGATCGTGTGGAGAGAGACATCAAACAAGCCGAAGATACGCAGGGATTATTGGAAATTGAGGCCCGGGCGACCAAGGGAATATATAAATATGTGGCAACAGCCCTGGATATTGGAGATTTTACCAGAGAGCACGCCGGAGGCGATAAACCCAATGATTTTTTAAATCACGGCAATTATCTCGCCTACGGTTTGGCTGCCACGGGGCTTTGGGTGCTGGGTATTCCGCACGGTTTTCCGGTGATGCACGGTAAAACAAGGCGGGGAGCCTTGGTCTTTGATGTTGCCGATTTGGTTAAGGACGCTCTGGTCCTGCCCACGGCATTCATCAGTGCCTTGCGCGGTGACCGGGAGCAGGATTTTCGGGATACGGTCATAGACTTGTTTGTAACTCATAAGGCGCTGGACCACATGATTAATGCCGTGAAATCAATTTGTGCCGAATATGGGCGGTCCTAAGCATGATAGTCTTTTTTGTTTCCGAATGTGAGAAAAAAGCCCGAAAGAGGACAATCCGGATTCTGGACAGTTTCGCTGAGAGGGTCGGACAAAGTACCTGGAAGACGCGGTTGACCATGGAAGGGCTTAAGGCTGTGAAGTTGCTTTTAAGCAGAAATGCAAGCCGCCATACTGCCGTTGCCTGTCACAGAATTGTTGGCCACGCCAATACCAGGCTTTTATGGATTGTCGGCAACAAGAAGAAATTCAATCGTCACGGAGTGATTCCCACGAACTATACCCAGGTTGATTCCATAAAACAGGTGGACAATGACTGGTATTACCTGGAGCCGATAAAAATATGCGTTGCTCTGGCCGGTTTGTTTCATGACTGGGGAAAGGCTTGGGATGCGTTCCAGGATCTGCTCCGGGAGAATAAGCATACCGATTATCTGCGGCATGAATTTGTTTCCCTTCTTTTTTGGACGGCTTTTGTCCGCGGCAGAAATCCCGTGGAGTGGTTCTCTGATTTGCTGCAGCCAAACGAGCTGGATGAGCAGGATTTGATTGAAAGGGCCGGTACCTGCCTGGATGAAGAGTATCCTTTTAAGAAGTTGAACGATCCCTTTTCCCGTTTGATCGGTTGGCTGATACTTGGCCATCATATTTTGCCTGATTCTTTTCAGGAACCTGTTTCGTCGTGTCGTACCCCCGAAGAATTGCTGGAATTAATCCATCCCGGATGGGGATTTTTGAAAAGACATGTTGAAGATCGGTCGGCATGGAGATTTTCGCGTGGACTGCCGTGCCGGTCTCCCCGCTGGGGCAAGCAGGCGGCGAAGTGGGCCAAGCGCGGGCGCAACCTTTTGCAGGAAAAGGATATGGAAAATGAGGCATGGCCCGATATTTTAAGGCCGATGGCCTCCCTGGCCCGCACAGCCCTGATGATCGGAGATCATGAGTCTTCCCGCAAGGCGGATGAAATTGGGGATAAGAAAAGCAAAAGAAGTGAATCCGCCAAAAAAGAAAAAGATGAATGTAAAAATCAGCTTTGGGCCAAATCCCGAAGAAAAGGCAGTGATGCCCCTCCGGTTTTGCTTGACTCTCATCTGCTTGATGCAACGGCGGAAGCGCTTTCTTTCTGCCATTTGTATCCTTATCTGGAGCAAAAACTTGCTTGTGTTGATTCCGCTGTGGCCGTGGAAAAGAAATCAAAGGGTAAATTTGTTTGGCAGGACCGGGCGGCGGATAAAATCCGTAAAAGCGTTAAGGAAGTCGGAGTGGGGAGCAAGGGCCTGTTTTGTCTGAATATGGCCAGCACTGGGACTGGCAAGACCTTTGGCAATGCCAAGCTTATGCACGCTTTCCAGGGTGGCAATTTACGCTACACTCTGGCTCTCGGTCTTCGCAGCCTGACCCTGCAAACCGGGGACGAATATCGGGATCGCATCGGCCTGGATAGTTCCGAGTTGGCTGTGGTCATCGGTTCCAAGGCTTACAGGGAGCTTCATGATTTGCGGGAAACAGAGGATTATGACCGGGATGAGTTTGATTGGGATATTTATTCCGGTTGGGATGAAGTGGTCTATTCCTCCAATGTTTTGGATGAGAAGCTGTCTTCAAAGCTTGGCAATCTTCAGTCCAGGCAGATACTCTATAGCCCCGTGCTTGTCTGTACTATTGATCACGTCATGGGAGCGACCGAGGGGGTAAAAAAAGGACGCCATATATTGCCCTGGTTGCGAATGCTTTCTTCGGATTTGGTTATAGATGAAGTGGATGATTTTGACGGGGATGACTTGGTGGCTGTTCTTCGTCTTGTCCATCTGGCAGGGATGCTCGGCCGCAAGGTTCTTATGTCCTCGGCCACGATTCCTCCCGCCGTGGCCGAAAGCGCGTTTAATTCGTACCTTGAGGGCTGGAAGCTTTTTTCACACACTCGAGACAGGGAAAAAGACGTTTTGTGTGCCTGGGTAGATGAGACAAAAGGGTCCACGGTCTGTTCTGTAGGCGATATGACCTCTTTTTCTGAGCAGCATGACAAGTTTGTTGCCTCGCGGATAAAAAAGATTCGTCAAAATCCGGTTCAGCGAAAAGGAAAGATTCAGCCCGTGCAGATGGATAATTTCGCTTCACAGGTATTAAACGCTGCTCTTGAACTGCACCATGAGCATGGCTGCCAATACAAGGATAAAAAAGTGTCTTTTGGCGTTGTGCGCATGGCCAATATAACGCCTTGCGTTTTAATGAGCCGTTTTTTCCTGCGCGCAGACCTGCCCGAAGATACCGAAATCAAAATTCTTCCCTATCATTCCAGATTTCCGCGTATTATCCGCCACAATATAGAAAAAATGCTAGATGCGGTACTTAAACGTAAAGATCCGCAAAAGGCCTATGAACATCCAGAGGTGCAAAAGCATATAAGGAATTCTAAGAAGGGCAATATTTTGTTCATTGTTGTGGCCACTCCTGTGGAAGAAGTCGGACGTGACCATGATTTTGATTGGGCTGTTCTGGAGCCTTCCTCTGTCCGTTCCCTGGTACAGATGGCCGGTAGGGTGGCCAGGCACAGGTCAATTCAAAGGCTGGATTCCGCGAATGTAATAGCTTTGAGTCATAATGTGCGTGCTCTTACCTCGCCTCGGGGTGTAGCCTACACCCGGCCCGGTTATGAATCCGGTGAGTTTCGACTGGCCAACCATGATTTGTGCCAGATCATGGATGAACGCAAAATTTATGAACGAATAGACTCCGGATTGCGTATCGGGCGGGTAAAAAATCCTGATCCCGCGAACAACCTTTTGCATCTGGAGCATGCCAGCCTGCATTCGATCTTAACCCAGGGGGAGGACACTGATTATACGAAAGTGCCTGGATGGGTTCACGGCCCTTACTATTTGACGGATATTGCCCAGCGGGCACGACCCTTCAGAAAGGGCAATCGCGAGGAAAATTATTTCCTTTTTCCCGAGGAGCCGGACCTTCGGCTCAAGTTTTATAGAAAAGACGAGGAAGGTAACTTTATATCTTCGGATCAGGATTTTCAGCAGGAAAAATTGACCGAAAATGAGAAAAGCCGGCTTTGGTTGTCGGTGGTTTATTATTATCAGCTTGAGGATATCGGCCGCAGTATGGGGTTAAGCGTTAATCAGGCGGCCGCAAGGTTCGGGGAGATCTCCGTGCCGGATTATATGTTGGAACCCGGTCAGGCCGGGATCAAGTTTAACCCTGATCTTGGGCTGTGGCAGGAAAAAGATTTTGGGAACTTGTTCGGATAATACAAAAGGAGGCGATCATATGAGTCAAACCTTGGAAGAATTTGCAAAAAACAAAAATATGGAACCTGGAGAGTTGTTGCGAAAGAATCTTGGCCGGGAGCCAAAAAATATGATGCGTCCGGCTACGCACGTAGGAAAATACACTCATCCGGGCATTGCAGAGGGGTTGGTGGTTTCTGCTCCTGATTATAACGGTTCAGACGGATATGTTTGTTTTGGCAATTTTGTATCGAATTTAAAGGATTATGTCGGAAATGCAGCCAAAATGCCTCATTCTAAGACAATGGAGGCGGTAATGCAGGACAGTCGCACTGTCAGAGAACATTTGTCCGAGTGTTCAATAAATCTTATGCATATTGCTTCTGTGGATAAGGGGGAGGTCAAAAGATGGAAAGAGGTTGCTGCTCAGGTGGAAGATCAGAGTAGAAAAATATCTCATAGCGATTTTAAACTGAAGCAGATTTATTTCCCTTTGCATATTGGTGAGTATCACTTAATGACTCTATTACCTTGCTCAGTCCTTATTTGGGAGTTGAAGTCAAGGATTAATGCTCGTGAATGGGATGCTCGATCGGAGGATGGTAAAGAACGTAATGTGCGAATTGCTTTTGTTGATTATTGGATCAGGAAATATGGGGGCACCAAACCTCAGAATGTGAGCCATTTGAATAGTGAAAATGGCGGTAATGCCAGAGTACTGACATGCCAGCCACCAACACTTAAACAGGATTATCAATTACCCAGACGCAATTTTTTCAATCAGATAAAGGTCTACGTACCTAGAAATCCTCGCGAAGCCCAGAGGGGGATCGGGCAGTTATTTCAGTCACTGTACGATACTTTATTAAATGATTCGAATGCTCTTTGGGTCCGCAAAAAGAAAAGGGGCATCCTTAGGGCCATAATCGAGCGGGGGATAATAATGCCAGCGGAAAATATCCGGGAGAAGGCTCCTTCGGGATGGTCCAAAGAAGAAAAATATTCTTCCCTGCCCGCAGCCCAGAAAGCATGGCTTGATCCTTCAGGCTCAGATGAATCCGGTCAGTCTGATGATTGGCAGGAAAGGATAGCTTTGCAGATAAGTCGTTTTATCCGCACTAATTTTGAGAAAATGATCCGTTTTGATCCGCAAAAAAAGCAGGTAATATTTGACGAAGCCTTTTCCAGAGAAATTTCGGATTTGGCCAAGGAGTATCTCGATGGATAGTTATCTTGTAATTCAGAAAATGGATGTTACCGAGGCAAGCATGGACTCCTGCCCAATAGTAAATGGTTTTCCCGGTATCCCTGCGATAATGGGTTTTGTTCACGCCCTGCAGCGTAAATTGCAGACAAAATATCCGGACGTACTCTTTTCTGGGGCTGGAATTTCCTGCCATTCGTTTAATCCCGCTGTTTATAGGACAGGTGGGGGAACGCGGCTCTCCCTGACCAAGAATCCGCCGTACCTTAAGAAACATACGGAAAAAAATAGCGATGGGGTTCTCAAGGGTGTCCCCTTTATAGAAGAAGGCAAGGCGGATATGCGCGTATCCATATTAATCGGGGTTGAAGGTCCGGGAATGAATCTAAAAGAACTCCAGAATGATGTTTCGGATTTTCTGCCCCGGCTGCGTTTTGCCGGGGGCACGATTTGGGGCGCGCAAGATGTTGTTTGCAGAAATTGTGGTCAAGAGGCGGACGAAAAAAAACTGTTGCGCTTGCTCATGCCCGGATTTGTCCTCGTTGAACGTCGGGATTTGGTGGAAGACCTTATGGAGAGCGGTAGGGATGCCCTGGATGCGCTCCTTGATCATCTGGAAGTTAGCCGTGTCGAGGATGAAGAAGGGCAGACCGTTTCCTGGCGTAGAAAAAGCGAGGAGCCGGGCTGGCTGGTTCCTGTCCCTGTTGGTTACCGGGCTATATCCGAGATAGGGCAGGTTGAAAATCAGCGGGACCCGGAATGTCTGCATTGCTTTGCGGAAAACGTGGTTACTTTGGGTGAATTTATCCTTCCCCTCCGCCTGGACAGGTTGGAGAACATGATGTGGCAGTCCCGTGTGGACAAGGAAAACGGATTGTACGTGTATATAAATCAAAATAAAGGAGAATAATCATGGCAAAAAATGAGAACAAGGCATCGGTTTTGGCTTTTGATCGGCGTTTATCCAGTTCCAACGCGCTGTTTTTCGGGGTTAAATGGGATGAAAGACAAGAAAAGACCGGTCGTCCTTTGCCTGTTCAGGAAAAATCAGTGCGCGGAGTAATTGATAATCGTTTGAAGGCAAAGGATCAGACTCAGACCAAGGTGGAAGCGAGTATTGAAAATCCCAATCTGCAGACCGTGGATTATTGTGCCTTGGGCATGGACGAGGATACTCTCCGGGTCCGTTTTAATATACAGGTAGCCGGAAACGTGGAGCCTTGCGCATGCAATAATCCAGTGGTTAAGGATAAAATAATTGGGATGGTTTCCGAGTTTGCCGAAAGCGGAGGATTTGAGGAGTTGGGCCGGAGATATGCGGCCAATTTGGCCAATGGTCGATTCCTGTGGCGCAATCGCCTGGGAGCTGAGCAGATGGAAATAAAGGTAAAGGCAAATGGACAAGATTTCATTTTTTCTAATGTCCCTTTGAAAGTCTTTGATGACTTGGAAGGGGGTGTAAAGTCGGACGTGGAAAGGCTTGGCAAGGAGATAGCAGGGGTCCTTTCCGGTGAAAAAAATCATGTTAATCTGGAAGTTGATGCCTGTGTTAAGCGTTTCCCCGGGATTGAAGTCTACCCCAGCCAGGAGCTGGTTTTGGATAACTCCAGAGGCAAGGGCAAGAAAAGCAAACATCTTTTTAAAGCGGACTATAAAGAAGAATTTGCCGCCGCCCTGCATCCTCAAAAGGTAACCAATGCCATCCATACCATTGATGACTGGTATCCGGAGGCGGGCAAACCCATTTCCATAAATTCCTATGGAGCGGTTACCAATGAAGGCAAGGCATATCGTGAGCCGAAGGAAAGTGATTTTTATACCTTGTTTGATAAAGCCGTGCAAGAAGGTTTGAGTAGTCTGGATTCCCAGGATCAGAAATATATGATGGCCATGTTTGTACGCGGCGGAGTATTTGGAGACGGCGGAGAGTGATGTATGCGAAAATATATGCAGATTACTTTGGTACCGGATGAGGCTTCCGGGATAACTTTGCCGGTTTTAATGAGCCATGTGATGCAGGCGCTGCATGGTCTTTTTGTCCAAATGAAGGACGACCAGGATACCATTCCTGTTGGGGTTTCTTTCCCGGCTTATGATGAGCATAAGCCAAGTCTTGGGGATAAAGTCCGCATTCACGGCCGGGAAGATGAACTTGTTCATTTTGATGTGTCCGGTGCGTTATCTTCATTGCAGGATTATGTGCATGCTACTTCCCCTCGGGTTATACCTGAAGCCAGGCAAAAGGGCTATGTTGCATATTCTCGGCTAAGACACGATCATGGGAAGGAAAAATTGATAAGGAGAAGAATGAAAAGGCATGGTTTGAGCAGAGAAAAAGCGGAACAGGACTATGCCGATTATCAACAGGAGTTTTTCCCGAATTGTCCTTTCGTGATGATGTGCAGTGCAAGCACCGGAAATAACTTTTATCCTCTTTATATAAAAAGATTCTTTCTGGATTCTCTCGGCGAGGACAGGTTTAATACGTTTGGAATAAATCCTTCAGCCGGGGTGGAACAATTTGATTGACCTTGCTTGTGGAGGTGTAGAAGATTATTCATTAAATTCAGCATATTAATTGTCTATATTTCAACTGAAGGTTGATTGGGATTTTTAAAAACTAAGTTTTTGATTTAATGGGTTTTTGTATTCATGATTTCTAGTGAACCGCCGCGTAGGCGGCTTAGAAA
>CAYNNQ010000057.1:0-9970 GCA_964398785.1 uncultured Desulfovibrionales bacterium
TCTCCAGGCCCAGACTGTCTACATTGGGCCTGCGTCCGGCCGCGAGCAGGCATTTGTCCACTTCAAGCTTCTTGTCCTCGTTTTTAAAAGAGAGACACAGGCCGTTTTTTGTTTTCTCAATTCCGGAAACCATGCACCCCGGGCGCACATCCCACTTCTCCCGTTTCAGGATCTTATGCATCTCCTTGCTTATTTCCCCGTCCTCTAACGGGGCGATACGCTGCATGGCCTCGATAAGGGAGACTTTACAGCCCAGACGGTGCAGGAACCTGCCCATTTCCAGGCCGATGGCCCCGGCCCCGATTACAGCCATGCTTGCCGGGATTTCCTTGAGTTCCAAGAGGTCGTTGGAGTCGAGAATCGATTCGTGGTCCGGGCTTATTCCCGGAAGAGCAGCCGGTCGGCTGCCCGTGGCCAGGATGATGTTTTTGCCCTCAAGTTCAAGGGTGCCCTCCTCCGTTTGTATTTCCACCCGGCCGGAGCCCTTGAGCTCGGCTTTTCCCTGGATAACTTCCACGCCCAGTGATTCCAGTTCCTTAGAGATTGCGTTTTGGGTGGCCGTAAGCAGGGAAGTCTTTCTTTTTTGCAGGGCGGTGAGGTCTATGTCCATGTCCCCGGAAGCCAGGCGCAGCCGTTTCTGGGCCGCGAGGGAGTCCAGGGCCTCTGTGGCCCCCAGAAAAAGCTTGGTCGGGATGCACCCCCAGTTAAGGCAGGTACCTCCCAGGGGGCCTTTTTCCACCAAGGCGGTCTTTAGTCCCTTGCGGGCCGCAGAGAGAGCGGCCTCGTGTCCTCCCGGACCGGATCCGATTATTATCAGGTCTTTTGCCGGCATTAATCCCGAAGCTCCATTTTTTTGGCCGCACGTACTTCATCCAGTCGCCGCACTGGGGTGTTATATGGGGCGTTTTGAATGTATTCTGGATCTTTTTCCGCTGTCTCCAGGATATCGATTAAATCGTCCACGAATTTGTCCAGGGTTTCCATGGATTCGGTCTCCGTAGGTTCGATCATCAGACATTCCTTGACGATAAGCGGGAAGTACACGGTCGGGGCATGGTGCCCCTTGTCCAGAAGGGCCTTGGCAATATCCACGGCCCGTACGCCTTTTTGGGCCTGGTTTACTGCGGAAACTACGAACTCGTGCATGCATGTCCGATTGTACGGAATATGTAGATGATCTTCCAGCCGTTTGCGCATGTAGTTGGCCGCAAGAACGGCGTGTTCCGAAGCCCGCTTGAGACCCTCCCGGCCCAGGCGCAGGATGTAGGCATAGGCCTTGAGAATCACGGCGAAATTCCCGTAGAAGGGGGCTATGAAACCGATGGAATGTGGGTAATCGTAGTTCAGGAAGTATTGGCCGTCTTCGAGGCGGACTACGCGGGAAATCGGGAGAAAGGGCTCCAGCTTCTTGTTTACCCCCACCGGCCCGGATCCGGGTCCGCCCCCGCCGTGGGGGGTGCCGAAAGTCTTGTGCAGGTTGAGATGCACGACATCAAAGCCTACGTCGCCCACGCGCAGTTTGCCCATAATCGCATTCAGGTTGGCTCCGTCGTAGTACAGAAGTGCATCCACGGAGTGGAGCATGTCCACTATCTCCGGGAGGTGGTCCTCGAAAAGCCCCAGGGTGTTGGGGCAAGTCATCATCAGGGCCGCTACTTCATCATCAAGTTTGTCCTTCAGGGCCTGTGGGTCTATTATGCCGTCCTTGGATTCAATGCTGACCACTTCGTATCCGGCTATGGCTGCGGATGCCGGATTGGTTCCGTGTGCCGAATCAGGGACGATTATTTTGGATTTTTTATTCCCTTTTTGGTTGTGATATGCGGCTATGAGCATGGCCCCGGTCAACTCCCCGTGCGCGCCTGCCAATGGTTGCAAAGTAAAAGCATCCATCCCGGTGATTGCACACAAAAGCTGTTCCGTGGAGTAAAGTACTTCCAGTGCTCCCTGGGTTAAGTGTCCTGCTCCGCGTAGTTGGGGCTCCAAAGGATGTACATCCGTAAAGCCGGGGAGTCCCGCTAAATCTTCGTTGAATTTGGGGTTGTATTTCATGGTACATGACCCTAGGGGATAGAAGTTCCCGTCAACACCGAAGTTTTTCCGGGAAAGACGAGTAAAATGACGCACTACGTCCAGTTCGGAAAGCTCGGGCAATTCCGCCGGACGACTCCGCAGCACCGATTGGGGGAGCATCTCTCCGGCTGTTTGTGTCGGGTTTTCCGGCTGAATCCCGGTTCTTCCCTTTACGGATTTGTCATACATGGTTTTCATAAAGCACCTCTTATCATTTCTGCCAATATACCGATCTCTTGGTCTGTCCTTTTTTCAGTGCAGGCCACGAGCAAACAGTTTTCCATTCCCGGATAATATCCTCCCAGGGGGAAACCGGGGATGTATCCCTGTTCCGATAGCTGATCCACGATCTCGTATCCGTTAATCGGCAGACAGATTGTAAATTCATGGGCAAATGGGGTCTCGTTCAAGAGTTCGATGCCTGGAATAGAAGTAAGTTTTTGGGCGGCGTATCTAGCTTTTTCCATGCACTTTTCAGAGGTCCGGCGCAGTCCCTGCGGACCGAGCAAGGAAATATAGGCCAGGCTCTGCAGGGCGCATAAAGCCTGATTTGAACAGATGTTCGAGGTTGCCTTTTGTCGCCGGATATGCTGTTCCCTAGCCTGGATAGTAAGCACGTAACCGTCTTCCCCGTTCTTGTCCTGGGTTTTTCCGGCCACGCGTCCGGGCATTTGCCTCACCAGTCGCCCGTTGCAGGTGAGGATTCCCAGATAGGGCCCTCCGAAGCTTAAAGGCAGTCCGAGGCTTTGCCCTTCGGCGACGGCTATGTCCGCGCCCATTTCCCCCGGAGTTTTCAAGACGGATTGCATAAGCGGATTGGCTGAAATTATGCTCACTATTTTGTGTTCCCGGGCCTGGGCGAATAATTCGGAAAAATCGTGTACACACCCGAAAAAATTTGGGTTCTGTACCACCAGGGCAGCAACCGTATCGTCCAGAGCGTCTTTGAGACCCTGTATATCGGTTTTCCCGTTTTTTTGAGGGATAATTTCCAGATCTAGGTGGAGGTTGGTGGTGTAGCAATCCACCATGCGTCTGTATATGGGGTTGATTCCTTCGGAGATAAGGATCTTTTTTCTTTTGGTGGAACGTATGGCCATCATTGCTGCTTCATAAATAGCAGTCCCCCCATCGTAGACCGAGGCATTGGAGTAATCCATGTCCATTAAGCGGCATACAGCGGTTTGGTATTCGAAAATGGCCTGTAGAGTGCCTTGGGAGGCCTCTGGTTGGTAAGGAGTGTAGGCCGTGTAGAACTCGGATCGGGACAGGACATCGAAAACAGCTGCTGGTATATAGTGGTCATAGAAGCCGCCGCCCAGAAAGCTACATATTTTGGTATCGTTTTTAAGGGCCAGGTTGCGAACATGCTGGACTACACGCATTTCGCTCATGCCTGCGGGGATATCAAAACCTTTTGGTTGCATTTGGGGCCGGATAGCGGAAAAAAGGTCTTGAATATCCCCGGCCTCGATTTTTTCCAGCATTTTCCTTGTCTGTTCAGAAGTATATGGAATGTATGGCATAATTTATTTCAGGATTTGAATTGTTTCTGTTTAGTGTGCTTCTTCTTCCACAACCTTGGAATAGGCTGCGGAGTCCATAAGTTCAGAAGAGAGTTCGGTGTATTTTATCCGGGCAATCCAGCCTTCACCGTAAGGGTCTTCGTTTAATTTCTCCGGTTCGGTCTCCAGGTTTTCGTTGACTTCCAGGACCTCCCCGCTAACCGGCGCATAGATTTCACTGGCTGCTTTCACTGATTCCACGCTGCCTATTTCCTCTCCAAGGGAAAGGTTTTGGCCTTTTTCCGGAAGTTCAATGAAGGTGATGTCTCCCAGTTGTTCCTGGGCGAAATGAGTGATCCCCATGACCACTTGTTCTCCCTCGATCTTAATCCATTCATGTGACTTGGTATACTTGAGCTCTTCAGGTACCATAAGACTTCTCCTTTGCCTTCTTTGTTTGCCAAAACAGGCCAATGCATATAACTAAAACGGGCAAAGGGCAATGGTTATAACTTGTTTTTTAGGCAGTTAGTTTTTATTATGAGGTACCGGGCGATAAAGTGAGGCGAGCGGGGAAGTTGGAAGGTCCCGCGCCGGAGGCGTGGTCTTTGGTTGGATAAAAAAATGCGCTCCTTATGTCTAATTGGCAAAGGTGTATGAAAGGAGTTTTTATGGAGACAATTCGGTGTATAGAAACGCGGCGCAGTATCCGCAAATATAAGCGGGGAGATGTTCCTGAGGAAACTGTCCGGGAGATTTTGAGTGCGGCTATGTGTGCTCCTTCAGCGGGTAACGCCCAGCCTTGGGAGTTTGTAGTGGTTCGGGATAAAGACAAGCTGGCCGGGGTTAAGGAATTCAATCCCTATGCGAATATGGTTACTCAGGTGCCGGTGGGTATTTTGGTCAGCGGCAACCTTTCGCGGGAGAAGTTCCCCGGTTTTTGGGTCCAGGATTGTTCCGCGGCAGTGGAAAATATTCTTTTGGCCGTTCATTCTTTGGGTTTGGGGGCTGTATGGACCGGGATTTATCCGTTGGAGGAAAGAGTGGAAAAATGCCGGGGATTATTTGATCTTCCGGATCACATAGTTCCATTGGCCTTTATTCCAGTTGGTCCGCCGGCTCAGGAGGCCAAAAAACAGGACCGTTTCCATCAGGGACGGGTCCACTACGAAACATGGTAACTCTTTGCTCGGTTTAAAAAGCAAAAGGCTGGGAGTGCGGATATACGTAGGGAAATGCCCATATTTTCCCCCGCACACCCAACTCTCTTGTTTGGACACGCAGCATGAATCTATAGACTTTGGAGGTGTTGGTTACAGACAATGTTACGCTTGCATCTTTCTTCTGTAGCGCACGGTTTTGATGGAAAGGATCTATTTTCCAATATCCAAACGGAGTTATATCCGGGGAACAAGTTGGCTATAGCCGGTCCAAACGGATGCGGCAAGTCCACTTTGCTGAACATAATGGCCGGGAAAACCATCCCGGATAGGGGGAAAGTTTCTTTTCCGAGTGGTGCACGCGTAGGTTATGTGCTCCAGGAATTCGAAACGAAAGATTTGGATAAATGCCTTTTGGATTACGTCTTGGAGGTCCTCCCGGATTGGAGCGCTTTTTGGAGGGAATGGAAGGAAGCGGTGAATTCCGGGGATCAGGATCACCTGACCCGCCTATCCCAAAAACAGGAGGAATTGGAACACCGTTTTGGCTACAGCCCGGAACATGAGGCGGAAAGGATCCTGCAGGGACTGGGTTTTGCTCGGGAGGATTTTGCTAAACCGCTCAAGGGCTTGAGCGGGGGATGGAGAGAAAGGGTCAAATTGGCCCGGGTGCTCCTGCAGGGGGCGGATATATTGCTTCTGGATGAACCTACAAATCATCTTGATCTGGAAGCTGTCTTGTGGTTGGAGGAATATCTCTGGAATTTCAAGGGAATATTGGCCTTTGTCGTTCATGATCGCTATTTTGTGGACAGGATAGCCACCCATGTTCTCTATATGGGTTTTAACAAACACTATCAGCGACCGGGCAATCTGTCGCAGTTCTTTGAGTGGCACGCCGATAAGGAGGGATACAAAGAACGTTTGGCGGAAAAGTTGGAAAAGGAGATCAACCATAAACAATCTTTTGTGGATAAATTCCGGTATAAAGCTTCCAAGGCCAGCCTGGCTCAGTCCAGGATCAAGCAGATTGAGGGACTGCGCAAGGAATTAGAGGGGCTCCAGGCAGATAAAAGCGGACCCACCCTGAACTTTTCCTGGCCGGAACCACAAAGGTGCAATAAAGTACCCGTAAGCGGCAACGGATTGTCTTTTGGTTTTGAGGGGAACGCTCTCTTTCAGGGTATAGACTTCAGTTTTCTGCGTGGACAGAAGGTTGCTCTGGTAGGCCCGAATGGGCGGGGTAAATCCACTTTGCTCAAGATTATAGCCGGGGAGATCCCTCCCCAAGAGGGTGGAGTGCGGTCGGGGAACAATGTTATCCTTGGTTATTACGCCCAACATCAGACCGAGACCCTACAACTGAATAATACGGTTTTGGAGGAAGTCCGCAGACTGACCGGGTGTACCGGCGAGGAACAGATCCGTTCCGTCCTCGGATTGTTCCTGCTCGGAGAAAAATATTGGGATAAAGAGGTTCGCAGTTTAAGTGGAGGGGAAAAATCCCGCCTGGTGCTGGCGACTCTATTCTTGCTTCAGGCCAACGTCCTTTTGCTGGACGAGCCCACCAATCACCTGGATATGGATAGCCGGGAGGCCCTGATTGCCGCCTTGCGAGACTATCCGGGGACCATCATTTTGGTTGCTCATGACCGGCAGCTTCTGTATGAAGTAGCCCAGGAAGTGTGGATGGTGCGCAAGAATGATCTCTGTCCGCTTTCCGGGGGCATTGAGGAATACGTCCACAGTTTTTATAAAAGTTCCGGAGAAGAAAGACATTCTCCAGGGGAGAAGAGGGCAAAAATTTCCTCCGAGTCCACCAAGGAAATCAGAAGACGACAGGCGGAAACCAGAAATGAGCTACATCGTGCCCTTAAGCCCTTGCAGGAGGAATTTCGCGAACTGGAAAACCGTTTGGAAAAGATCCTTGATTTTCAGGGACAAATCGAGAATAGTCTGTCCAATCCGGAAACTTACGGGGATCCGGAAAAAATAAGAACTCTGAACCAGGAACTAGGGGATTCCAAGCGGGAATCCGAAGGTGTCTTCCAGCGTATGTCCGAAGTGGAGGAGCAAATTGAGTACCTGGAGAAAGAACGCCAAGCCTTAAAACAAAGGATGTAGTCTGTGGGTGGCATGTCCCTAGCACAAGATATAATCGATTGGGCTGGACTTGATTCCGAGCAAGTAGAAAGGGTGAAAAGGGAACAGTCGGAGAAGGGTGAGGTCTTCGCCCGGGCGGCCATGTCCTGTGGCGTGCTTTCCGAGGCCCAGTATCGGGATTTTATTGCCAAGGCCCTGGGGTTGCCTGTTGTGGAGCCTCATTTGATGTATATCCCGGAAAGGGTAATGGAGGTAATGGACGTGAACTCCATGCACAAGTACGGGATGGTCCCTTTTTATGTAACCGAAAAGAAGATTTATTTGGCCTGTTTTGAGCCGGACAATATACCCGCCCTGGATGATATTCGGTTTATGACCGGTTTGACCCCTGTTCCTCATGCGGCCACATTTTCCTCCATAAACGAGTATTTACAAACCAAAGTCCAACCATCGGAGTCCGAGGATGATTTCGGAGATATTGAGGAGGCTTTGGCTGATGTTGGCGATTCGGACATGCAAGTGGATTCCGGAGAGAAAACGGAAGAGGATGCTTCCAGCCTGGAGGATGCTTCCCAGGCTCCGGTGGTCAAGATGGTCAATTTGATTATAAAAGATGCCATTCGGAAAAAGTCCTCGGATATCCATATTGAGCCCTATGAAAAGGATTTTCGTGTCCGGTTTAGGCTGGACGGGATACTCAAGGAAGTCATGCGGCCTCCTCTTCGGCTGAAGAATGCCATTATTTCCCGCCTTAAAATCATGGCCAGCCTGAACATAGCGGAAAGACGCCTACCACAGGATGGCCGGATAAAGGTCAAAACTCCCTCCGGAAAGGAGATTGAATTCCGTGTGTCCATCCTGCCCACCCTTTTTGGGGAAAAGGTGGTAATGCGGCTTTTGGATCGATCCGCACTCAAAGTGGACATGACTCAGCTGGGGTTTGAAGAGGATGCCCTGAAAAAAGTTTCCGAGGCGATAAAAAGCCCTTACGGGATGTTTTTGGTTACCGGTCCTACCGGTTCCGGTAAGACTACTACTTTGTATTCGGCGATAATGGAGCTCAATCAGGAAGGGGTGAATATATCCACTGCAGAAGATCCGGTGGAGTTCAGCCTCAAGGGGGTCAATCAGGTCCAGGTGATGGAGGATATAGGCCTTACCTTCCCGGCTGCCTTGCGTTCTTTTTTGCGCCAGGACCCGGACATAATCCTGGTCGGCGAAATACGCGATCTGGAGACTGCTCAGATCGGTGTGAAGGCGGCTCTTACCGGCCATTTGGTACTTTCCACACTGCATACCAACGATGCCCCCAGTACTTTGACCAGGCTTTTGAATATGGGAGTGGATGATTTCCTGGTGGCATCTTCGGTCAATGCCATTGTAGCCCAGCGTTTGGTGCGCCGTTTGTGTCCGGTGTGCAGAAGGAGGGCAGAGGTGGACAAAGACTCCTTGTTAAAAATGGGAATGTCTGAAAAACTGGCTGCTGAGGCCGATGTACAGGAACCTGTAGGCTGCGACGAGTGCAACCGGATTGGATATAAGGGACGGACCGGATTGTATGAAGTCTTGGTGGTGACTGAAGAAATCCAGGAGTTGCTTTTGAGGCAGGCTACCGTTCTGGAGATTAGGGAAAAGGCGATTGAACAGGGAATGCTTACCATGCGCCAAAGCGGGTTGCTGAAAATAGCCAGAGGAGATACATCCGTGGAGGAAGTCATACGCACTACTGTATAAGCGCTTTTGACGGTCTATCTTTGCAGTGAATGATCTGCTTTAAGGAAAGATAATATGCCTATTTTTATTTACAATGCCAAAACCAAAACTGGCCGGAAAGAAAAGGGTGACCTGGATGCTCCTACCCTGGATATGGCCGAGAATATACTAAGCAAAAAAGGCCTCCAGGAGATAAAGGTAAAACCCAAGCCCAAGGATCTCTTTGAAGGGACCTTTCTGGAAAAAAAGGTCTCTTCCCGGGATATGGTCGTGTTCAGTCGCCAGTTCGCGACCATGATCAACTCCGGGGTGCCAATCCTGCAGGCCCTGCAAATCATGTGTGAACAAACTGAAAACGACAAGCTGAGGCATACGCTTTTTGATATCCGGAACAATATTGAAAGCGGCTCCACCCTGTACGATACCATGAAAAAATATCCCGATGTCTTCGACACCTTGTATACCAATATGGTCCATGCGGGGGAAACCGGTGGCGTTTTGGATACCGTGCTTTTGCGGCTTTCCGAGTATATAGAAAAGGCGGCTAACCTTAAATCCAAGGTCAAGGGAGCAATGATCTATCCGGCTGTGGTGCTGACTGTCGCCTTGTTGGTTGTCGCGGTGATTTTGCTTTTTGTCATCCCCAGTTTTCAAAACGTTTTTTCTTCCTTTGGTGGTGCTCTTCCGGCCCCTACCCAGTTCGTGGTCAACTTGAGCGAGTTGGTCCAGAATAAGTTTTTGTGGATTGTCGGTGTTTTGATTGCCGCGGTGGTCGGTTTCCGTCTGTTTTACAAATGGGAACGGGGAAAGATATTGGTTGACCACTGGATTTTGTTCTTTCCGGTTATCGGGCGGCTTTTACGTATCGCTGCAGTAGCCAAGTTCAGCCGTACCCTCAGTACCATGATTGCCAGCGGTGTGCCCATATTGGACTCTTTGGATATTGTTTCCCGCACTTCCGGAAACAAGACAGTGGAACTGGGAGTGCTCCGGGCTCGGAACAGTATTGCTGAAGGACAGACTATTGCTGAACCTTTGGATGAAACCGGTGTATTTCCGCCTATGGTTGTACATATGATCTCCATCGGGGAGGCTACCGGGGCTCTGGATAACATGCTGGAAAAAATAGCCGATTTTTACGACGATGAAGTAGATGTGGCTGTAGAGGCTTTGACTTCGCTTATCGAACCGATAATGATCGTATTTTTGGGTGTGGTTATTGGCGGAATGGTAGTAAGTATGTACTTGCCCATATTTAATATTGCCGGTTCAATGTTTTAAAAAAATGTTTATTGCGAATAGATGTACGGGCCGGGTAAGACCGGCTTTTTTTCATTGAAGTTAATATCACGAATAAAAAATGGCTCCTCACACAAATCTGTGCAAAATTTTGTTTTTAAAATCCCGCAAAAGATG
>CAYNNQ010000058.1:0-9566 GCA_964398785.1 uncultured Desulfovibrionales bacterium
ACCAAAGCCATCCTGGAAGAACTCGTCCATGGTATCCAGACCAAAAAGGGAATCATGCTCCTGGTGGGCGAGGTCGGAGTAGGCAAGACATCTCTTTGCCTGCAGCTTTTGCGGCGACTGGATCAACAGCAAATATCCTCCGCATGGATCTTCAACGTAGTCTCTAAAAGAGAGGATCTCCTGGAGGCTATAACCCATGACTTCGGGCTTACCCCTCCCAAAAATTCCAGCTTGGTTAATTATCAATATACCCTAAACCAGTTTTTTCTGCAATGTTACAAAGAACAACGCACCTGTGTAATAATTATTGATGAGGCGCACAACCTTTCTCTGCAATGCCTGGAAGCGCTGCGCATGCTTTCAAACCTGGAACACGACGGACATAAACTGGTCCAGATTGTGCTAATAGGTCAGCCCGAACTGAATGTGCTTTTGCAACGCCAGCATCTGCGCCAATTCAAGAGCCGGGTGACAATAGCCTTGGAGCTGCCTCAGCTGAACCGCCAGGAGCTCAAGGGATACGTGGACTTCAAACTGGCCAACGCAGACTCCCAACTCCGGGTGCACGAAAAAAGCAAAAACCTTTTGTGGACAGTTACCAAAGGCAATCTGCGCCTGGTCAACCTGATAATGGAGCGGGCTCTTTATGCCTGCGTGGCCATGCAGGCCCAAAGACTGACCCCCAAGGCCATGCGCCAGGCCATAAACGAGGTAGCCCAATACCAATCCGATATAAAGCACAATCTAAAATCCAAACAAAACAGGAGATGGATGGCCAGTGTAGGGGCGTTCCTTCTTTTTTTCCTGGTAGGGACGTTTTCAATCCCCCTCCCCCTTATGCCCGAAAAAAAAATGCCCCTTAGCGAGTTCGCCCTGCACAGTTTATCCCAATCTCGCTCGGCACAAACAGTATATAAACAAAAGATCAACCAAAAGACTCGATCTCCGGAAAAACAGATTGAAGACCAGGAAATGATGCGTTCCCTGGATTCTCTCCTTTCCCCGCACAACATATACTTTTTAAAATCCAAGGCACTGGAGGCAATTAAAGGAAAGACACCGGAAGAGCTGGAAAATGCCCTGCCGAATAACCTGCATCTGATCCGGCTGCAGGAAAAGCCTTCAGACCTATCCGGCGCATTGACCTTGTTCCCCTGGAAGAAATATACTCAAACATCCCCGCAGTGGATCGGCATTTGGGAAACCGACATCGACACCAGCAAATTCCATCCGGGGTATACCGCCTCCATAATCAAGAAAATGCAAAAAAAACTGCAAAACGAAGGAGTCTTGGAAGAAGAAGTGGACGGGGTCTACGGTACCCAGACATGGTACGCCCTGTCCCGTTTTCAGAAGAAAAATGGCCTGACTCCAACCGGACGACCGGATTACACAACCCTTTATCTCCTATTCCACAACTAAACCATGTCTCAAGAAACAATCAGAATAGGCGACTTGCTTCAGGAAAGGGGATATATTGAACCCAAGCACCTGAACTATGCCCTGCAGGCGCAGAAGGTAACCCATGAAAAGTTGGGGCAGGTCCTTACACGTATCGGTATAGTCAGCGAATTCGATCTGACCAAAACCTTAAGCAGGCAACTCAACCTAAAACACATCAACCTGGACAAATATTCGCCGCAGCAGGATGCCCTGCAGAAATTCAACCGCAATATATGCCTCAAACTAAGAATCCTCCCCCTGGCCATTAAAAATGGGAATTTGGTCGCGGCCACCTCGGAACTGCCCAATCAACAAATGACCCAGGCCTGTCTCCGATACAGCGGGGTCAAGCCCAAATTTGTACTGGCCGAAGAAAGCAAGATAGTCTCCGCAATATATAACTATTTTTATTTCCTGGAAAATCCAGTTGAAGAAGGTCTCGAGAGGGAGACCCGCATCCTTGCTGCGGACACCACCATGACCACCAGCCCGGATAATTTCATACATCTGCTCCTTCTTTTGGCGGTCAAAAAAAGGGCCACAGACATCCATATCCGGCCCATGGAACAGGGCATAAGCATTGCATTGCGGATAGACGGGGTCCTCCACAATCAATATTATCTGCCCCAGCAACTTAAAAGGATTACTACCTCCATCAAACTCGCAGCCGGCATGGACATATCCGAACAGCGTCTTCCTCAGGACGGCCGTTGGAGCACAACAGTACTGCAGAAAAGATACGACATACGCGTTTCCTCTATAGTTACTCCCTTCGGGGAGAACCTGGTCCTTCGCCTTTTATCCCAGGCCAAGGGGGCTTTCAGCCTGGAGAGCCTCGGTTTCTTCCCCGAAGACCTGTCCAAAATAAAAACCATATTCCAGGAACCCTACGGTATCGTGCTCCTTACCGGCCCCACAGGATCCGGGAAATCCACCACCCTTGTTGCCGGCCTGTCTTCGATCGATCTTTTGGAAAAAAATGTCCTTACCGTGGAAAACCCTATAGAATATTTCCTGCCCCTGGCCAGGCAGACACAAATAAACCCGGCAGCAGGATACGATTTTGCGGACGCAATGCGCTATTTTCTGCGGCACGATCCCGATGTCATCCTGATCGGGGAAATGCGCGACGAAGTCACGGCCAAGACTGCTTTGACAGCTTCCACCACCGGTCATCTTGTCCTGTCCACTTTGCATTCCAACACTGCCTTAGGGGCCATCCCCCGGATGCAGGGTCTGAATATGGACAATTTGACCATGGCCCAGACCCTGATCGCCGTTCTCAGCCAACGACTGGTCCGCACCGTTTGCCCTTACTGCCAGGAGGAATATACAGTATCCGATGAGGAGATGGCCTATCTGGAAATAGAAGACAGGGTCAGCCTGCGTTACGGGCGCGGATGCGAGGAATGCAATAACACCGGATATCTCGGGCGTACGCTCATATATGAAATCCTTCAACTGGACAATGAAATACGCAACCTGTTGGAAAGAGGGGGACAGATTTTTGAAATTGAAGAAATGGTTATGGGCAAGGAGTTTTCCACCCTGTTCCACGTGGGACGGAAAAAAGTGCTCCAGGGTACCACTACAGTAACCGAACTCCATCGCGTATTGGGAACAAGAAGATACTGATGCCTCTTTACACCTACAAGCTCTTGAATGAAAAAGGCCAGGTGGAAAAGGGTGTCGTGGAACTGCCGTTCACCGACCCCCTTGCCGCCGGACGATACCTGGAAAGAAGGGGCAGCGTTACCCTCAAGGTGTCCATGCTTCCGGCGCTGCTAAGCACCATCCTTTCTTTTCTCCACCGCAGTCTTACACGTATAAAGCGTCCGGAACTAGCCGAATTCTTGAACAACATGTCCATGATGATGGGTGCCGGAGTCCCGGTTCTCAGCTCTTTGGAAGAAATCAAGGAAGACCTGAAAAATCCACACCTCAAAAAAACAGTCTCCTTCATGTGTACTGACATTGAAAACGGACAGACCTTGTCCGAGGCCATGGAATCCCACAGCCACATATTTTCCACTGTCATCCTGCACATGATCCGCATAGGCGAAGAGACCGGGAATCTGGATAACATGCTCAAAAAAGGCTCGGAGCACATCCACAATATCCACGAAATAATCAGCGGGACAAAAAGAGCGCTCATGTATCCCGCCATTTTGCTTACCGTAGTGACTGGGGCAACTGTTTTCTGGTTTTGGTACGTGGTACCCAAGATAGTCACCCTTTTTCAGGATTTCGGAATCGTTCTGCCCTTGCCCACCCGCATATTGATCTGGATTTCCTCGGCATTCCAGGAATATGGTCTTATCTTTTTTCTCGGGGTATTGGCCTTGATCCTTTTGGGCTTGGCAACCCGCAAGCTAAGTTATAAGATGCGCTTTTACCAGGACAAGTTGATCCTAAAAACACCGATATTGTCCGGGATAATTGAGACCGCACTTGTGGCCCGGATCTGCGAGTACCTGGGAATGATGCTTGCCGCGGGGATCAGCATTCTGCGGACCATGGATATCATCATAGATTCCATGAACAACCTGGTTATAAAAGAAAAATTGATAAACAGCCGGGAAAACATAAAAAGTGGCCATCCCCTGTCCGATGCATTGCGCCATTCAGGGGCCCTGCACCCCTTTGCGGTGCGCATGATTGCGGTAGGGGAAAATACCGGCCGGATAGAAGAACAGACTGCCTATGTAGCCGAACTCTATCGACAAAAGATCGCTGCTTTGGTCCAGAATTTAAGCAAGATACTGGAGCCGCTGCTTTTGGGCGTCCTGGGCATTATATTCGCCATGATAGTCATGGGGCTGCTCTTGCCGGTATATGACCTAATAACCAACATCGGGACCGGATATTAAATGAACGGCTGCGTAAAATTCATACTCACTCTGGGATTATCCTTCTTTTTGGGAATAAACCTGTATCTGGCCGCCGACTATTATACCCGATTCGAAGCCAAAGTGGCTCGCATGCAGAAAATGGAAAAAAATATTGGCGCCATGCGCGGCAAATTGCAACGGGCCCGCTCCACGTTGGATAAGGCCCGAACCATCCAAAACAAATTGAGTCGCCTGGACAAGACAGCCCTTTCCCCGAAAAAGTGGTACAATTTCCCTATGCAAATCCAGAAAAAGGCAAATATGGGAGAAATCCCGTCCATTGTAGACACAATATCCCGTGGGCGCCCCCGTCCAAGCAATTATTGGTTCAAGCCGGACACTTTTTTGATATCCTCTGCCGGAACTGGCAAGAAAAAAGGACAAAGAATATTCAACTTAATGGCCAAGGGTAGTTTCTTGATTCCCCCGGAATGATCTATGCATTCTCTGAGAAAAAAACAGCAATTTATTTTGGATACAGAAAAAGGTCCCGCCCTTTTTGGTGACGGGTTGCTCCGAGATCTGGACATGAGCAACCTGCCAGGTACGGAAATTTTCTATTTTGCAGACTTTTATACTACACCCGGTCCGGGAATAATAGAAATACAGGGACAAGCCAAGTACGCGGAATTTCTTGCTGAAAAACAGCTCCGGGATAGCGGGGAGCTAAGCGAAGACCTGCAGCTGCAACTGCTTTTCACGGAAAAAAAAGACAAGGCAACCTGCAAAGTGGGTTACTCTACTCAGCCCCGGGAAAAAATCCAGGCGCTTTTCACCTTGCACAACAAGTCCGCAAGCGGATTGCTACTATATGATGTATCCGCGGCGGCTTACGAAATATATACCCGGATGATTCCCCAAGGACCTCTCGCTTTGGTCCTTCAGCTGCCGCAAGGCCTTATACTAGCAGCGGGAGACGATAAAAAACCTTCCCTTATCCGGAGATATGCGCTCACTGGCGAAGATGAGATATTCCTCCCCGATGCTGTGGCGGCCATGGAAAATGACTTATACTTTCTGGAACAGGACAACGGCATAAACCTGCAGACTGTCCACTGGCTTCAGGGGCTTGCCCCTTTCGATACCCAGCATACTGACATCCCTTGGGAACGGGAGACAAGATTTTTCCCTGTCCAGAAATTCAAATGGAAAGAACAGTCATATTATTCCGCATTAGGCAATATCCTTCCCCGATTGAAGATGAAAAGCAGCCTGAACCCGAAAGTGGAACGCAGGATATATCCCTTGATGGGCCTGGAGCCCTGGATGTGGCTTATTTTTTTTCTGGTTGGGGCGGTTATGGCCGCCTCCTCTTTCTATCTGCAAAGTTCCATGACCTCCCTTGCCCGGAGCGAAAACCGGTTGGAAGACAAACAGGAAAAACTGGCCGGAGAACTAAGCGAAAAAATAAAACTCGGACAAAAAGAAATCTCCGGGCTGCAAATAAACGAAAAAAAGATAAACGAGCTGGCTGCACAATTGCGTCAGGCCCATTATTCACCTAGAATAACAACAATCTGGAATGAATTGGCCGCCATCAAGCCGGAAAAGATATATCTCCGGGCATGGGAAAGCACTTTCTCTTCCCAAGGATTAAAACTGCGTCTGGAAGGGGATATATTTATGAACCCGGATCAGTCCCAGAGGGTATTTACAAATTTTCTGCACAACCTGGAAAAGGCGGGATATACCATCCAAAACAAGACCCTGAACTTGAATATGCAAAACAACCAGTTTACGGTTGCGGCCGAAAAAAAGATTAAAACAAAATAGCCACTCTAGAGTTACCTGACGCAACTGAAAAAATCGAAGGCTGGAGTTAAATGCACAGACTAAATCTTGCAACTCTCTGATTTTACGCTACAATTAACACCTAGCACTTAAAACTTAACACTTAAAACTATCTGCAAAAACATATTCTTTGTAGGCGCATCTGTTTAACAAGGAAATCAGGTGATTATAAGCGAGCGTATCTTAATACGTGATCGAATAATCACGAAAATTGACGCCGTTAAAATGGAAAAGGGCCATTTCCGGATGGAATCCACTCTAAAATCAACGAGCGCTTAGAGCCAATATGCATCCTCACCCCAAAAAATTCCTTTTCCGCATAAGCATTGGACTAGCCTGTATTATAGGCTTCGGCTACCAGGGATACAACCTCTTGCAAACCCCTCTCCCGGATACGCGATCTCCTGCCGTGCTCCGGGAAAATATCCCGGACGTGCCCGACCTCAAAGGCTCCTTGAAAAGTGCGAAAACCATCCATTCCCTATTAAAGACCCCTACGAGTGAAGCAGATGGGAAAGCATTGGATACGCAACTGTTTCCCAAAAAACCGAATGCCACTTCCGCCTATGCCCAAATCCGCCCAACTTTGATAATGACCAGTAATCAAAAAAACTTTGCGGTCATAGACAACAAAATATACATGCAGGGGGAGCGGCTCCCTGATGGCAGAAAAATTGCTTGGATTACCCAACAAGGGATATATCTGAGTACAAAAGGGAAAAAACAGTTTATCCTGTGGACAGACCCAAAAGAGGTAGTTTTGGTAAAGGGATCTCCTTCAGACGGGGAATCCCGGGATAATTCCCAGCCACAAGGAGAAGAATCTGCCCCGGCAAAGGAAAAACCTCTACAAAAGGGGTCACAGCAAGGCATTGACGCCGAAAAATTAGACAAATTACTGAAAAAAATTGAATAAACAAGGCCACAAATGACAATTGACGTTCTCCAGAAACTGTTTTTCATCCTTATAATCGCTCTTTTAGCAGTTGGTTGTGCCCCTAAAAAAGATCGCTTGGAATCCAAGATGGACTACCAAAAACTGCAGGAGGCTGTTAAGGCCGAACAAAAGAAACTGATAGAAGCCCGTAAACAGGAAAAAAAGAAGCTGGAAAAAAAGGGGCGGAAAAAAGAACTGCCGGTCGAGCCTGAGGTCCCGGAATATAATCCTTTGCGGGAAACCAAAATCTCCATTTCCGTCAAAAACGAACCGTTGCATGATATACTGTATGTAGTGGCCCGAAACGCCGGACTGAATTTGATCATCGACCCCCAGGTTTCCATGGAAAACAAGGTGACCATGAGCTTCGAGGACACCCCCTCTTCCGTGGTTATGGACCGCCTGTTAAGTTCTTATGATCTTGCCTACGAGGTTGAGGATAACGTCCTGCGTATAAAGAGATTCGTCGAACGCTCTTTTAACCTCAACTTCCTCAATTCCGAAACTTCGGTCAATATAAGCAGTGGCGGAGACATCTTCGGCAGTGCCAGTGCAGAAGGTGGGAGTAACAATCTTAGCGGCAATTTCCAGCTACAATCCACACCTGGAAGCAATGGGGAAGGAGGCAACTCCCTGTACGGATTGTTAAGTCAAAACATTGAATCCATACTGAATCAAGGCGGTAAATCTTCAAGCGGACATTTCACCTTGGACAGCACCGCCGGGACCCTTTATGTAAAAGCAGCTCCCTCCAAAGTGGAAGCAATTGCGGATATAGTCTCCCAGCTCAAGAAGAAGCTTTCCAAGCAGGTGGTTATAGACGCCCAGATGATCGAAGTAAGCCTCAGCGACAGTTTCCAGCTGGGAATAGATTGGTCCGTGGTCCAACAAAGGCTTATTAACGGGGCGATGGGCCAATATGGAGTAGGATGGGCCGGTACAAGCTTTGACGGTGAAACAGGATTCGGTACCAGAAACATGGAGGGCAATGAGGGCCCCCTGGTTATCGACACCACCGAAGACATGCAAGACAGCCCGGAAACCGCAATATCCTCGACCATAAACGCCCTGGAAACATTCGGCGGACTCAAGACCGTATCCAACCCGCACGTGCGCACCAGGCACGGGCAGCCGGCCCTGGTCACGTCCGGGCAATCCATGAGCTATATCAAGGAAATTACCAAGAGTACCAATTCCGATACAGGGGATACGGACATCACCACGGACACTGCCTCGGCTTTTGAAGGGGTCATGCTAGGGGTGGTGCCGTTCATAAACAAGAACAATAGCGTGGACTTAAATATTTTCCCCATTACCAGTAAAGTGGATCTCTCCAATAAACAAACCTTCGCCGACGGCTCCTCGGTAATACTGCCCAAAGTCAAGGTGCGCAACGTAAACACACATGTACGTGTGGATGATGACGCGGTTATTATCCTCGGAGGACTCATCTATAAGGAAACAGACAAAGATGACCGCCAGACTCCGGGTCTGGGCTCCATACCCGGAGCGGGGTGGCTGTTCAAAAACCGCAAGGAATCCGCGGAAACAAAAGAATTGGTAATCATAATGCACATCCGGGTGGTTTAGTGAGTCTCATATATAAGAGCCTTCAACAATTAAAAAAACACACAGGTGATACTGGGGTCTCTGTTTCCTACTCCCAGTTGAATAGCAAACAGGTATGGCCGTGGCGCACAATTGTTACAGCCATTGGCTTGAGTGTTCTTATGCTAATCCTGTTTTTTCTTTTGCAGAGCCAAATAGAGCAGGCCCGCAAAAAAAGCCTGGAAAATTCAAAAAAGGACGCCGGCCAATCCGGTAAACAGGTGCGTCAAAAGATCGTCTCCCCCTCCCTTGCAAACTCCACACAAAAAGCCGAAGCTTCCCCGACCAAGCGGGAGACAAAAAACCGAACCCAAACCACTTCTTCCCTTCCCCGAAAAGCGAAAACAGACAAAGTAATGCAGGCGGATTCAAAACAGCCCGAACAGGAGGAAAAGCCCCCTCCCCCGCCTTCCTCTGCTCAGAAAAATATCCCCCAAAAAGCATCTCCTGCACCGCGCTCAAAAGATTCCGCGCTCGCGGAGAACTTTAGCAATAAGGTACAGAAAAATCAGGCTATTTTGGAACTGGAAAACAAACTGCGCTCCAGTTTGGGCAAACCGCGGCACTTTTCCTCGCTTCTGGCAAAGTTGCAGGAAAAAACCGGGAAAAATAGCTCGGTAGTGCACAAATGGCAGGGATTCCAGGCATTAAACCAGGACAACTATGCTCTGGCGGAAAAAAGGTTCCAGGAATGCCTGCAAGAAAATGGCCCGAATCTTGCTTTAAAAATAAATGTCGTTTTGGCCCAAATCGGGCAGCAAAAATTAAAGCCAGCACTAAAGAATGTGAACGAACTTTTGCTAAAACACCCGGAAAACGAAAAATTAACCAACCTCAAGGAATATTTGACAGAAAGATAAAAATAAGATTAAACTTTACATGAGAAAGCCAAACTT
>CAYNNQ010000059.1:0-9378 GCA_964398785.1 uncultured Desulfovibrionales bacterium
ATTAATTGTTAAATTGAATAATCAAGACGGATTGTGCAAATTTTGCAATTTAATGGGATCTCCCTTGCCCAGCACCCGCTATTGAGTTGTATGCTACGATTCAGGGAAACGATTGTAGCTAGTTTCCATCCGGAGATGGTCCTTTTCCATTTTAACGGCCTCAATTTTCGTAATTATTCGCTCACGTATTAAGATACGCTCGCTCCTAATTACTTAATTTCCTGGTTAAACAGAAAAAAATCTCCTTTCCGAATTGGAAACGGGATATTTCTAAACCCGGAAATTTTTGAATTTCCGGATAAGTACTAGCTAGCCCGGAGAATATCTTTTTTATCATGTCTCGTCCAATTTTTTGCGGGCAAAGTTCTGCATCTTTTCCGCTTCCTTGAATTCCGGATTAAGAGATAAGGCGTTTTCCGCGCTCTTGATTGCTTTTTCCCACATTTTGTTTTCTAGATACAGCCTGCCCAGGTTGAAATGCAGGTACTCATCTTTGGGGGTTAATTTTAATGCGTGCTGGTATGCCTTCTCCGCATCCTCGACCTTGCCCTGTTTACGCAGAGCTACTCCCAGACGGTTGAATATGTGCACGGATTGGGGATTGTCTTTGTATGCCTGTTTTAGATGCTCTATTGCCTTTTGATATTCCTCGGCGTTTAACCATATGTCCGCTATCTCGATTTTAAGATCCAGATCCCCCTCAAACTCGCGCTCCAGCCTGCGAAATATGGTGTCTGCTTTTTCCTTTTCCTCCTGATTTATGAGCCCCTTGGCTTCCTTCAAATCTTCCTGCTTTTTCTTTTCCAGTTCGGCGTAACTCTTTTGGGCCGCCTGAGTAACCTCCTCCTGAAGAGTGTCGATTATCTCCCGCAAATAGCCCATGAGTTCTTTTTCCTTTCCTGGTTCGTATTCCAGGAGGATGGGGTAGAGTTCGCGCAGCTCTTTGTTTGAATTCAGTTTGTAAACCGCATCTTCCACAAGCTCGGCAAATTCCTTTTTTTCGCTTTGCATAAGAGAACTGGATAGATATGTCTGAATGGCTTCATACACGGCCATAACTCCGGCCAGTGGTTTTCCCTGTTTCAGTAGCGAATTCAGGCTGTTTATCTTACTGCGCGCCTTGTTTAAACTGGACATGTGATTGACTCTCCAAGCTTAAGGTAGTTCACCCAATGTAGCCATTTTTTTGAAGCGAATAAAGAAATCCCTACTGTCATGAGGGCCGGGAGAGGCCTCCGGATGATATTGTACTGCAAAGATTGGTTTGTCCTTGTGCTGGAAACCTTCCAGGGTATTGTCGTTTAGGTTGGTATGGGTCTGTTCCAGAAAATCCAGGTGGCTGACCTCCACGCAGAACCCGTGGTTTTGCGAGGAGATCTCTATTTTTTCTTCATGCAGACGTTTGACCGGGTGGTTCAGTCCGTGGTGTCCGAATTTCAGCTTGAAGCTATCCCCGCCCAGAGCCAAGCCGAGCAGTTGATGTCCCAGGCAGATGCCGGCCACTGGGTATTGATCGCATATAAGGGAGATATTGTTGATTATCTCCGGGAGTGGAGCCGGATCGCCCGGTCCGTTGGACAGAAATACGGCATCCGGACTCAGGGAACGGACCTGGTCAAATGAATAGTGCGCGGGCACGGCGAGGATGTCCAGGTCCTGAGCGTGCAGCAGTCTTAAGATATTCCATTTTATGCCAAAGTCGTATACGAGTACTTTGGGTCTTTTCCCGGACCAAGGGTGGTTCCCTTCCAGTAGTTGGGGACCTTCGTCGGTCCAAGTGTAGGGGGAAGAACAGGTGGTGTTTTGGACTAGATCTGCTCCCTGCATGGAGGGAAGGGACCTGGCCTTCTGGATCAGGTTTTCCGGGTCCGTTTCGTAGGTGGATACGACTCCCCGCATTGCCCCGCGAAGGCGGGTGTGTCTGGTCAGGGCCCGGGTATCTATTCCTTCAATCCCCACTACGCCGTGCCGAGAAAGATATTCGGGCAGGGTCTCTGTAGATCTCCAGTTGGAGGGTTCCCGGCAGCATTCCTTGACGATAAATGCCGCTACCTGCACCCGGTCGGATTCTATATCATCAAGATTGACTCCGTAGTTGCCTATAAGGGGATAGGTCATGCACACCATCTGGCCGGAATAGGAAGGGTCGGTCAGCACCTCCTGATATCCGGTCATGCCGGTATTGAATATTACCTCTCCTCCGGTTTCCCCGGCTCCGGTAAATGATCTGCCCTCGAACCAGGTGCCGTCTTCCAGGGCTAAGAGTGCTTTCATTCCTTCTCCTGTAATATCTTTTCAATTTTATGGATGTCTTCTGGTCTGTCCACTCCCGTGCAAGAGCATTCAGTTATAGTGGCCCGGATGTGGATATCGGACTGCAAAAGGCGCAATTGTTCCAACTTTTCCGTCTTTTCCAGAGAACTGGGCCCGAGGGCGGAAAATTGTTGCAGAGTTTTATAGGTGTAAGCGTAGAGCCCGATATGCCCTAAATATTCTTCCTGTTCATCCCTGGCCGAATAAGGGATTGATGAGCGAGAGAAATACAATGCGCGACCGGAATTGGAGCGCACTACCTTGACAATGTTTGGGTCTTGCGCTTCTTCCGGAGTGATGCGTCGGCACAAGGTGCTTGTCTGTACCTCTTTGTTTTCCCGGAAAGGCCTTAAAAGTTGGGTCAACATTTCCGGGTGAATGGTCGGCTCATCCCCCTGCACGTTAGCTATGACACATTTTGGCGGCAGGTCAAGGGTGCGGGCCGCCTCCAGTATCCGATCCGTCCCACTGGAATGCTCCTTGGCAGTCATTACCACTGGTACATGCAATCTCCGGGCCTCTTCGTATATCCGGCTGTCGTCCGTGGCTACCCACACTCCTTGAAAAAAAAAGCATTCACAGGTCCGGACATATACATGCCAGAACATGGGCCGGCCCTGTATCAATGCCAGCGGCTTTCCCGGGAATCTCTTTGATTCGTATCGGGCCGGAATTATAGCATAATATTCTTTATCTTCTTTGTTAGCCATGGTCTCTGACAAAGGACTAAAAGTTTTTGATCAGCTCCAGGAGCATATCCCGGTTTATTGCTGTCCCTCCCCGGCGACTGTCCAAATATCTCTGGAATTGGTAACAAATACTTTCCCGGCTTGAAGGTTGGAGTCCTTCCAGACATCTCAAGGCCTCTTCGGTTCCGGATATTTCCCGTACAAGACCTTGGTCAATCAATTCTTTTCCGGCCCAGCCGAAATTGGACCAGTAGGGGCCTATGCACGGGATTAAACCTTGCTCCAAAGCCTCCAAAAAATTCTGTCCGCCGCAGGGCACCAGACTTCCCCCTACATAGGCGGAACGGGCTAGAGCGTAGGCGTGGTTGAGCTCACCAAAACGATCCCAGAGGATAACCGTCCCCCAAGAGGGTTTTTCCTTTATTTCTGAACGAAGCCGGTATGTTATGCCTTTTTGGGAAAAGAATTCCTTCCAGGCGGGTATCCTATGTAGGTGCCTGGGAAAAAGTCCGATTAGCGAATTGGGATGCCGGTTTAGCAGTTCCAGGGCAATTTTTCGTACTTGCATTTCTTCCTGTTCCCGGATCGAAGCCAAAACGAAGAGCTGCGGCTGGGGACCAAAGATTTTTCCCAAGGGGTTTTTTATGAAGGGGATGGGCTCTTCGGATCCCAGGGCGTCGAATTTCATGTTCGGTGCCTGCCGGATCCGGGTGTCCGGGAATATATCCCGGTATCTCCGAACATCGGTCTCGGAAATCCCCACAACAGCTTCCGGAGCGATTTTTTTTAGTCGTTTGTTTATAGACAGATAGCGCGAGTAGCTGCGGGTGGACATGCGTGCATTGGCTATCCCCACAGGGATGCCCTTTTTGCGGCAGGCACGCATAAGAGCGGGCCATATCTCGGTCTCCAGAAAAATGACCGCGGAGGGTCTCATTATTTTAAGTGCCTTTTGCATTACGCGGGGCAGGTCAAAAGGGAAATATACGGTCCGCACCCCGCTTTTATCCAGTTCCTTGCCCAGGGTGTCCATACCTTGTTGGGTGCAGGTGCTAACCACTATGGATATCTTTTTGTCTTCCGGAATAGAACGGATCAGCTTGGCCGCAAGTTTACATTCCCCGACCGAGGCGGCCTGGATCCAGCAATCGAAGGGACCGCGGGGAAGGCTGCGTCCCAATCTTTGCTTGAACCCCTTTCGTAGACGTCGGGAAAAAAAGGCAAAAGGCAGAGCAGCCTTCCAGGCGAGTGAATAAAGGGCGAAAAATATCCCGCCATCACGTTTTTTTTCAGTCATCTTTGTTTCCTTTTGGGGAATTTTGGCCCAGTCGAACGAGCTCCTCTATCAGTTCCCGGAAACCATATCCGGCCTCAGCCGCAGCCTGGGGAACCAGGCTGGTTTTGGTCATTCCGGGCAGGGTATTTATTTCCAAAAGCTTACAATTTCCTGCCTCGTCCACCAAAAAATCAGTGCGGCTATAGTCGCTAAGCTGCAAAGAGTTATGTGCATGCAGGGCCTTTTCCCGCAATTCCGAGTCCAGTTCCGGAGAAATCGGGGCGGGACAGATTTCTTCCGCCCCGTTTTCTTCATATTTGCTTTTGTAGTCGAAAAAGGAATCCTTACGGGGACGGATAAGGATAGGAGGCAGGGGGGTTTCGCCCAGTACGGCACAGGTCATCTCTTCTCCGGGTACATATTCCTCGAGAAGCATTTCCGAAAAAAGCGGAGCCCGTGCCCTTATTTCTTGTAGATCCTGATTGTTTTTTATGAATTCAATGCCCAGACTGGATCCGCCGGTGTTAGGTTTGAGGATTGCCGGAAATTTTTCCACCTGCAAATCAGGCAAGTCTACACAGGGCACAATCCGCCATTTAGGAGTGGGCAGGCCGTGGTTCAAAAATATCTGTTTGGCCAGGGCTTTGTTCAAAGCCAGAAGGGATCCCCTAGCCCCTGCACCCTGGAAAGGTACATGCATATTTTGCAAAAGGGCCTGTACCGATCCGTCTTCCCCGGGCAAGCCGTGCAGGTTGATAAAGGCGAAGTCCGCCGTTCGGGCCTGTTTAGCCAGCTTTTGGAAACCGGAATTCAGATCAAAGAAGTCTACCGCATGCCCGTTTTCTTGCAGGGCGGCATGGATCTGTTCGGCCCCTTTCAGAGAAACTTCCCTCTCATTAGACCAGCCGCCGGCAATCAAAAGAATGCGCATGCAACTCCACTCCGATAAGGTTTTCAAGTTCCTTTTCTATTATATCTATTTGTTCCTTGGATTTCTGGATTTTTTTTTCCCTTTTGGGGTTGAAGCCGTAGCGATCGAAGAGATCGGCAAAACGTTCTTCTACGGGGACCACTCGGTCGTGCTTGATCCTTTTATCCGCATAGATAATAACCAAGGGGAGAAAATACTTGTAGATGTTGATTTCTTTGGGCCAGAATACATGGTGCATTACTGCTTGAGCGATTACCGGGTTTCCGGTGTGTTCCCGGGCTATGCTTGCACCCAGTTGGCTGTGCGCTCCTCCGTGTTTTATGCAGTAGGCTTTGGCTATATCGTGCAGCAGGGCGGAGGCCTTTAAAATGGGCATGTCAACTTCTTGTCCTTTAAAACCGGCTGCTTCTCCTAAAAGCTCGGATACTTTGCATACCGCCAGGCTGTGGCTGCGGATGTGGTCCGGCATGGCATACTGGTCCCACAGGCATTTGCATTCCTCATAATCGGGTACATGGAAAGTGCCGTAGCTAACACTGGGAATCCGAGGCAGGGACATATCCTGGCACCTGTTTGTTCTATCGGTATTTTAGATGGTTATACTAAAGTGGTATTGTACATTGACACTTTGGGAGACGAACTTTATCAATAGTTTCAGTGTCATTTCGAGGACTGACCCCCTTATAGCTCAGGGCCATTTGAGGGATTTTTTGGGGAATCGGATAACGATAGATTTTTTCCAAAAAAATCCGTTTTTGGTCTTCGAAATGTGGTTTTTTCAGAAAAATTCCTGAGATGTCTGTCTTGATGTGTATAATTATGTTTGCCTGGAGGCAAGAGGCAATTTTGTCCTCGATAAAACCGAACAGGAGAGGGATATGTGTTTAGCCGTGCCCATGGAGATCAAGTCCATAGAGGAAAATATCGCCCAGGTGGAAGTAGGTGGAGTAAAGAATGAAGTCCGGCTGGATATTGTTGACGAGGAACCGCAGGTGGGAGATTTTGTTATTGTCCACGCCGGATTTGCCATTCGCAAGCTGGATAGGGAAGAGGGCCTGGAAACAATAAGGTTGTTCGAGGAAGGGCTGAACCTTGAACTTGTTTGATAAACTGCGGGATCCGGAAATCTGCCGCGGCGTTCTGGAGAGTATTCAAAAAGAATGCGAGCACAGGCTTAAATTTATGGAAGTATGCGGGACGCATACGGTTTCCATCTTCCAAAGCGGGATTCGCGGGGTACTGCCCGAAAACGTTGTCCACCTCTCCGGGCCGGGTTGTCCGGTATGCGTGACCCACGAGAGCGAGGTCGCGGCTTATTTGCAATTGGCTGAAAAGGGGCCTGTTGTGGCCACTTTTGGTGATCTCCTGCGGGTTCCGGGGCCGGAGGGCAGGAATCTGAAAAAGGCTCAGGCTGACGGTGCCAGAGTCAGGGTGGTTTATTCCCCTTTTGACGCCCTTAAAATCGCCCAGGACAACCCGACGGAAAAAGTGGTTTTCCTGGGAATTGGTTTTGAGACCACCGCTCCCACTATTGCCACCACTATCAACATGGCCCGGGAGCAGGGAGTGGAGAACTTTTTTGTCCTCTCCATGCATAAGCTGGTCCCCCCAGCCCTGAAGGCCCTGGTCGAAGTCGGGGATCTGGACCTGGACGCCTTTTTACTTCCCGGGCACGTATCCACTATAATCGGAAAGCAGCCTTATGAATTCTTGTCCCGGGACTACGGTATCCCTTCAGTTATCGGGGGGTTTGATCCTTTGGATGTATTGCGGGCAATACTGGAGATGATTCGGGGACAGAACAAGGTACAGGCTGAGGTGGTCAATTGTTACAAGAGAGCCGTAGGGGACGAGGGCAATAAAAAGGCCCGGGATATGATGGACAGGGTTTTCCGGGTGGAGGATGCCAAATGGCGAGGTCTGGGGTCAATTCCGGCCAGCGGACTGGAGATAGGTGAGGATTTTGCCCGGTTTGACGCCAAAAGGGAGTTCGATCTGGAAATGCCCCATGTATCTCCCTTGCCCGGATGCAGGTGCGGGGATGTCCTCAAGGGGCGGATAAGGCCGGATGAATGTCCTCTTTTTGCCGGAAGATGCACTCCGGCTGATCCTGTGGGACCGTGCATGGTTTCCACAGAGGGCTCGTGCGCCGCATACTACAAATACGCAATATAGGGATTAAGATATTATGTCCGGAAATGATAAACTACTTCTGGATTACGGCAGTGGAGGAAAGGCCTCGCAAAGACTGGTCAGCGAACTTTTTCTCCGTTATTTCCAGAATTCCACGCTGAATCGTCTGGATGACGCAGCCCTGCTGAAAGATATTCAGCCCCCTTTGTCCATGAGTACGGATAGTTTTACTGTGGATCCGCTTTTTTTCCCCGGCGGGGATATCGGTTCTTTGGCCGTGCATGGCACGGTCAATGATGTGGCTATGCTTGGAGCGGTCCCTAGATACCTTAGCTGCGGCTTTATTCTGGAGGAAGGGTTGCCCATGAATGATTTGCAAAAAATTGTCCAATCCATGGGAAAAGCGGCCCACGAATCCGGAGTGGATATTGTAACCGGAGACACCAAGGTGGTGCCACGCGGGACGACAGATAAGATATTTATCAATACCACCGGCATAGGAGAAGTCTTTCTGGATTCCGGCCCTTCCGGGACAGCGGCTGAACCGGGAGACTCCGTTCTCGTAAGTGGTACAATGGGGGATCACGGCCTGACCATATTATCCAAGCGGGAAGGACTGGAATTTGAGGCCAATATATGCAGCGATTCCGCTCCTCTTAACCATTTGATCGTGCGTATTCTGCAAGAAATATCGGATGTGCATGTCTTGCGTGATCCTACTCGGGGCGGGCTGGCCACAACCTTGAACGAAATTGCCGTTCAGTCCGGTGCGGAATGCCTAATATATGAGGATAAGATCCCGGTGCGCGAGGAAGTCCGGGGAGGATGCTCTTTTCTGGGTCTTGATCCGCTCTATTTGGCCAATGAAGGCAAATTTATATGTGTACTTCCCAGGGAGTCCGCTTCTAGGGCTCTGGAAATTATGCACGCTGACGAGTTGGGAGCGGATGCATGTATCATCGGGGAAATTACCGAGAAGAAAGACAAAGGGCGTGTGGTTATGCGTACTCCCCTGGGCGGAGATCGTCTTTTGGATATGCTTGAAGGGGAGCAGCTGCCCCGCATCTGTTAAAGGGAAGGCAGGGAGTGCAAAGGAAAAAGGCCCCGTATTAACGGGACCTTTTGTTTAACATGAAGAGCAGGAAGAACATCCTCCGCTGGATTCCAGATTGAGACTGGAGTCGACTACGAAGCCGCCCGGACCCATGTCCACACTAATAGGTGCGGCAGTTTCCATCAGGCCTTTATCTACCAGGAATTGAAATTCCCCAATTTCATGCACTGAGTCATTTTCTTTTTGCTCATCCAGAGCAAGAGCAAGTCTGGGGCCGCCTCAGCCGGCAGCCATATACACCCGAATTGGGGGTTTTTCCTGATCGGCGAAGTGCTGTTCCAGTTGGTGCCTGGCAGTGTCACTCAAATTAAACATAATTGCATCCCTCCTTATTTGTTCTAAGAGTCCTAATAAGGTCGTTGAGGGAGGTTGTCAATCTTAGTTATTTTAGGCACAAGGTATAGGGAGGTCCTCGACGTTTGATGCGGATTATCTCCGCCTGAACTTTTTCGCTGCCAAACTTCCGGCCCGGTGTTTTCTAGGCCCCGCCAAATGGGGATGCTTGCCCCCTCCGGACTCTAGTTTTTTGGGGGGGGAGAAAAAGTTTTACTGCATTCAAGTTGGTAAAGTTGCCAGTCTGCATTCAGAGTCATTTCCCGGTCCGGTTTCCCCTTTTTGGCGGGGCCAAGAAAACGCGCGAGCCTCTCGTTAAAAGCATGCAAAAAGATCAGGCGGAGATAATATAAAAAATCCACGCGCTGTGTCGGAAAGCCGTATAGGTTAGGTTTTTTAATTCGCTTCCAATTCGGAAATGGCCCTTTTCCAATTTAACGGCGTCAATTTTGGTAATTATTCGATCACGTATTAAGATACGCTCGCTCCTAATTACTTAATTTCCTTGTTAAACAGGAAAAAATCTCATTTCCGAATTGGAAACGTGATATTTCTAAACCCGGAAATTTTTGAATTTCCGGATAAGAAC
>CAYNNQ010000060.1:0-9349 GCA_964398785.1 uncultured Desulfovibrionales bacterium
TGCGGCAGGAGAACGGCGAATTCATCACCACCGATCCGGGCCAGGATATCGCTTTTGCGCAGGCACGATCTCAGCAGCCGAGCCGCGGATTGGATCAACTCATCCCCCTTTCGATGTCCCCGGTTGTCGTTGACCATTTTGAGCCCGTCCAGATCGGCAACCATGATGGCCAAGGGCGTATGACGCCCTTTCATACGCACCATCTCCTGTTCGAAAAAATTCCGGCTGTACAGTCCGGTCAGGGAATCTATAGTGTTCAACTCCTCGAGTTTCTCGTTGCTTTCCTCAAGCTCCTTTTCAAACTCTTCCTTTAGACGAATCTCTGCACTGAGTTTCTCGTTTGCTTCCCTGAGATCTTTGGTCCGCTCCTCCACCTGCTCTTCCAGAAAATCGCGGGCCTGACGCAGGTCTTCCTCTGCCCGCCTCTGCTCGGTCATATCCCTCCCCACTCCCAGCACATGGGTAATAAGACCCTCATCGTCGAAAAAAGCTGTATTGGTCCAGGTCAGAAGCCGCCACTTGCCGTCCTTGCGCCGGACATAATGTTCGTTTTCCATCACGGGACTTTGGCGGCAAAGGGAGCCAATGCCTGCCAGGGTCTTGTCCTTTTCCTTTTCCGGCAGAAATTCGATCCACTTCCTGTCAGATAAATCCTGTGGTTCGCAGCCGAAAAAATCGGCATAGGTCTTATTGACAAAGATCAGGGTGGTGTCGGTAAGCCAGCGGCAGATCAATTCGGTCTGGTGTTCAACCATCTCCCGGTAGTCCCTTTGCAGGTCCTGCTTTTCCTTTGTCTCGCTAATATCCACAAAAATCCCGTTCCAGATTATTTTGTCAGCCCCCTCGTTTCTTGGTACGGATCTGCCCAGTATCCACTTTATGCCGCTTGCGGTCTGAATGCGGAATTCGTGCATCCAGGGAAGCATTCCCTTATAGGATTCCTGGATGGTGTCGTACAAGCCGGGAAGATCCTCCGGTATCACCAGGCCGAAGATCATGTCCTTATCAGTCAGGTCAGCGTTCCGATCGAGCTCTGCCATCGAGTAAAAGCCGCGGCTGATATGATTGAAGTCCATCACGCCCCGGCTGTCCATCTGGAACTGATATACCGCTCCGGGCAGACTGTCTGTTACATCCCGGAGAAAGTTTCTGTTTGCTTCCATTTTCCGGGTCATTCGGGTCAGGCGGTTTAGTATCAGCCAGGTCATAAGGGAAATAAGCACAAGGGCCAGGATAGCATAGGGCAATATTTCCCGGAGAAAAATCCTGCTGGGGCGTTCGGGCTGCCAGGTCAGTCTTCTCAGGCTTGTCCCGCCCATGCCCTTCAGAAGGATCTCGGTGCCACGGGCGCCGCCCTCCGGGCTATCCTCCAGCTCCGGTGCCTGTATGTTGAAATCGGCCTTCAACCCTTCGAGGAAGTCTTTGTCCATTTCTCTGGTCAGCAGCAACACTGAGCGGGGCTTGATGGAAGGCCCGGTTTCCATGGTGTACGGGGTGATGGCGGTGGCCGCGGCAAAATAAAGTTGCCCTTTGATTTCCAGATATCCCCGCACCGTTTCCGGCCGCTGCAAGGGACTGTTTCTGGCCGCCCGGAGCATCTGTTTCAATCCGCCCCGGCTTATCTCCAACAAATCCGCCTTGCTTTCTTCACCGCCCATGTTGCTGTAAATCGTATCGTCGGCACCGGAAACTACAAATGAACATGTGATATCCTGGTTCTCTGTGAGATATGTCCCGATATTGGAATCTATCCAATCCTTTTCAAAACTTTCCACCAGATTCAAGTAGGCCTCGTCCCACCAGGCATATTCATGGCAGATGCCGGACACGTCCTTTTTGTTCTCTTCCAGTACCGAATTTATGATCCGTTTTTCGTTGCGCTGCTGCACCTTGTCGATATCGTATATCGCAACTGCGACAACACTCGACATTGTCGCCATGCAGAAGAAGATAAGTGCGACCAGGAAAAGTGTGGCGGTATTTTTCATATATTCATCCTTGTTTCTCTAAAACCCTCACGCACGCCCGGACAGCCTCTTCATCAAAGAGGCGGCCGGCCTGGTTTTGTATTTCCTGCAGCGCAGCATGCGTTCCCAAGCCGGGCCTGTAGGGCCGGTGCGAGGACATGGCCTCCACCACGTCTGCCACCGCCAGTATCCGAGCCTCCAGACGGATTTCATCCCCCGCGATTCCGTTCGGATATCCGCTGCCGTCCAGTCTCTCATGATGCTGGAGCACGATTTTTGCTATCGGCCAGGGAAAATCCTTATTCTTGAGGATGTTGTAGCCGGTTCTGGGGTGCTCTTTGATGATACCGAACTCGTTTTCCGAAAGCCGGGTGGGTTTGCTCAGGACTTCGGCAGGCACCGCGATCTTGCCCAGGTCGTGGACGATTCCCGCCAGCCGGATACTCTCTACGGTATCGACATCCAGGCCCATGTCTTCTGCCATGTTTCCGGCCAGATCCGCCACCCTGGACTGGTGGCCCGCGGTATAGGGATCCCGGATCTCCAGCATGTCGGATACTGCCTCGATGGTTTCCTTCATGACCTTTTTGATCCGGTCAAGGGCTTTTTTTCAGCTCAGCGCTGGAGTGATCCCTTTCAGCCCTGGCCCGCATATTAGTCATGCCATGGTCCAGGTCATTTGCCAGCTCGATTAAAATCTCCATTTCCCTGGCATTAAAGGCAGTGGAATCTGATGCGTACAGGTTCAGGACGCCGATGACTTCTCCGTAAATCCAGAGAGGAATGGCCAGGCTTGCGGCCAGACCGTGGGAAGCAGCTTTTTTTCGCCACGGACCCAGGGCGGAATTGGTGTGGATATCATGGCAAATCACGGGTTCGCCCTGCCTGATGGACCTCCCCGTGGGATCCGGGCCAGTTTCGGTATCCGCCCAGGTGATGTGCAGATCCCGTACATACTCCTTTTCCGGCCCGGCAAATGCCACTGGCCGCACTGATCTGGCCTCATCCTTTTGTGCAAGTCCCACCCAGGCCAGGGGATATCCGCCTGTTTCAGCGAAGATCCGACAAATTTCCCACATCAGTTCCTGCTCATGGTCGGCATGAACCACGGCATGATTGACCTTTCTCAAGACCTGAAGGGCCCTTTCGGATCTTTGCAGGTCCTGTTCCATGTGTTTGCGCTCTATTGACTCCAGAAACACCTCGACCAAGGCCTCGACCGCCTCCTTGTCCGCCTTTGTATAGCCTGACGGCTTGTTGGCAAGCGCGATGAGGCCGCGGGTCTTCTCCCCCAGTTTTAACGGGACTCCCATAAAGCAAGTAACCGGAGGATGGCCAGGGGGAAGTCCGCACCAGGCCGGGTGTGCGGTCGGATTATTGAATATCATGGATTGTTCTTTTTTGACCACCAGCCCGCGGATACCGCGTAGTTTATGCTCCCCCTCCATGATGGCCTGCCTTGGATTCGACACGCTGCAGATGTCCCAGCCAGGATTGCTTATGGCCACTGTGCTGAATTGTCCGCTGGGGTTTATTTTACCGATAAAGCCAAACCAGCTGCCCGTGATCTCTTCAGCCACGGCCAGGCATCTGACGCCCACCTGTTCATCGTTCTCACAGGCGGGGATCTCCTTCAGGAGCCGATTGATACCGCCCAGCAGTGTTTTCTGGTGCTCCAGGGCCGCTTCCTTTTTCTTCAGCTTCCGCAGCTCTTGCTTATCTGGACCTGGGCATAAACGCTTATCCTGATCCCCGTCGTTACCGCCAGATGTATTTTTCCGGGACATCTCCTCACTCCATTATTCGTATTTATCCAGCACCCGGCGTACCAAAAGGCCCCAATCCGCCACTATCAGCCATGGCACGACTTGCATTGGTGCACAGGTTAGTTCTTATCCGGAAATTCAAAAATTTCCGGGTTTAGAAATATATGGATTTGTACTGGGTCTGCCTCGACTTGGGAATCGCTTTCGATCTCTCCATTAATTTCTATGTTCTTTGATCTGTCCAGCCTTCGACTTTTTGCAGTTGCGTCTGAGCAGGTCCAGGTTTTGGGCATTGGTGGCGACTACAAGTATGGATAACCGATCTGTCATGGCCTCTATTCCTTGTCTGAATAATTCCGCCACCAGGGAGTCCCGCTTAATATCCCGTGCAGGTTGGTCAGGGGGTTTCCCACCTTGATGCCGTAAGGGGTGATTTCCAGTTCCCGAAGGGTGTTTTCAAAGTCTGACAGGCGTTTTTTGAGCACGCCGATGGCCTTTTTAATCTCACCCCGGATTTCCAGGTACCTCAAAAACACGACATTGTCCGCTATATAGCTGATGCCGACCTCTGTGGCCCGGAAATCGCCGGTAACATTTTCCACCTCGTCTACCAGCAGCACCGTGACTCCCATGTTGGCCAGGTACTTGCTCAGGGAGTGGATGTGAAAGTGCAGACTCTCCCCCCGCAGGGACATGCTATACCCTTCAATGCTGTCGAGCATCACTATGCGGGCGTCTTCTTCTTCGACCTCCCTGCGGATCATGTGCGCAAATTCTCCCGGGGCATACTTCAGGGGCTCTATGTCTAAAACAGACAAGTTCTTCTGTTCCATCATCTGCCGCACAGGGATGTTGACTGCCTCGCAGCGCTTGAGCATGGTTTCCGAGTTTTCTTCAACGCATAGGGCCACGGATCGTTCCCCACGCCCGGCAGCGGACTTCATGAATTGCATGCCCAGGGTGGACTTGCCCGAGCCTGTGGGGCCGGTGATGATGGTAATGGTTCCCCGTTCCAGTCCGCCGTTCATGAGTGTATCGATTTCGGACACTCCCGAGGAGAGGCATTCGTACTCAAATTTGCGCTTATGGGCCTCTGGGTCCAGGTTGGGGTAGACGCTGAGACCCTTGTCCGAGATCCGCAGGGTGTGCACGTCCTGGACAAAATCCGCTCCGCGGAACTTTATGACGTTGATCCTGCGGTCACGTCCCGTGAACTTCATGTGAATGATCCCGTCCGCCAGGAATTGGAGATCCTCGTCCGGCGCCTCCGCGCTTCCCTCCGAGGTAAAGACAACAGTGGCGTCTTTCTCGGAGAGGAACCGCAGAAACGAGAGCACCTACTTGCGGAACTGGAAGTTGTCCGTGGTCAGGTACTTGAACTGGGTCATGGAATCCATGAATATGCGGGAGGGATTTATGGCTTCTACCGCTTCAACTATTTTATGCGTGGTGGGATCACGCTCCACTTCTGCCGGGGAAAAGATGTCATAGGATTCCATTTCCGAGAAAAACTCTGATGATGGGCTTAAGTCGAGGAAATCTATGCCGGAAACGTCAAACCCGACTGCCTCGGCATTTTCCCGGAGCTGGGGTTCCGTTTCCCCCAGGGTGATAAACAGGGCCTTTTCCCCGGCCTCTATGCCCGCGGTCAGGAAATGCATCCCCAGCATGGTCTTGCCGGTGCCCGGACCGCCGCGCACCAAGTAGGATTTTCCTGCCAGCAGGCCGCCGGAGAGAATTTCATCCAGGCCGGCAATCCCGGTTGACAGGCGGGAAAAAAAATTATTCATAATAACCCCCTTCGGATCGATAATCTATTCAAAAACAGGCAACAAGTAATGAAAGACAAATGAACCCCATTTATCTATTGTTCCCACCTACTTTCCTTTACTTACTCCGAATCTCGAGTTTGGGTATTCTTATCGATTTCCCTTTCCGCTCTTATAACTAGTTTAGAGTTTGAAAAAGAGTATTGTATAAAAAAAATAAACCAAAAATAAGTTGGTTGCAATAATCACAGCAATTCTAATCTAGTTCAGCCCACGGCTTCTTTTACACCAGCCACCATACTTCCGCGGCGCATCTCGCGACCGAATCCCACTTTAACCAATTGCTCCACGGTAATGGGAATTCCTTTTTACCGGAAACAACAATATTGCGGATGTCTTCCATTCCCTTCTTTTGGGGACTGATCGAATAATTACGAAAATTCACGCCGTTAAAATGGAAAAGGGCCAGTTCCGGATGGAAACTAGCTAATGGGGTGCATAGTAAAAACGGCAACCATTGCCGTGGCCAGAAAGCTTGTGGCCTACATGCTGAAGGGGGGTCAAGTGATGAGGAAAAGGATTGGATTAATTGTCTGCGGCTCGGTTTACCAGATCTGCGAATTCTTCCAGCGATTCTGTTTTGATGACTTTTCTGGTCAGTGCTCGCAGACTATCCAGGGTGGATTATGTAGTCCAAATCCGGGATATATGCCTTGAACTCTTCAGAAGGCAGATCAATCGTCAATTTTTAGCCGGTCCCTCGGTACTCTCTGTAAAAAACGCTTGCACGGGAAAAAATATTTTAATGACCTTATCCACAGCCTGCGGGACGTACCGCAATCCGTGATAGATCTTTTGGAGCTAAGCAGATATTCCCTCTGGCTGGGCATTTTCCGTGCAATACGCAAGAGCACTTCAACGTCCGGTTATGCCCCGGGCATGACCGGAGCCAGATCCACAAGTCCGATCTTGTCCAAAAGCGCGTATGCGGCGATCATAAGCCCGAGCAAAAACATTATCCAGCCCAGGACATACCCCCAATAATATCTCCCCCGGCACATCTTGAAAAGAATATAACCGGGAAGGATTATGAACAGGACCGTTTCCCCGATCCCGCCGACCACATCCAATGCGGAAAGGAATATATCCGGATAAATCAGGGTCACTGCCAGGGGAGGAAGAAAGCTGAGCGCGGCCACCAGGACCTTGTTTTGGGTGTTCAGGTATGTATTGGTCATATCCCGGATAAACCCGAACAAACCGGTGCCGTTGGCAATATACGAGGCCGTCACCGCCAGAAAGGCGAATACGAACCCGGATATCTCGAAAACCCGGGAATGAAGCAGCTTGTCCATGGGTATTGTCGCCGGGAGATCATGCCAATAGGCCTCTTCAATGCTGTTCGGGTCCAGGCCCATCCGGTGCAGGGTGCCCAGGACGATAAACACCCAGACCAGATTAATGACCAGCCCCAGGCCCACACCGATGAATATGGCCTTGCGCGTGGCCCGGACATCATGATTCAGGGAGCGGGAAACAGTAGGGATTATATTGTGGAAATGAAAGGCGGAGACCGCAACCGGGATCCCGATAGGAAATAATCCCCAGTCCGCGGCACCGAGTTTGCTCAATTCAAAATCCTGGGCTCCGTAGATAATCAAAAAAACAAAGGATATCCACACCGCGATGACTATAAACATATTCCCCTTGCGCATGATCGCGGAGCCGAACAATATAAGGGCCGTGGTCAGCAGGAAGTAGACGATCGTAACCAGTGAATCGCTCAGCTTTACCGGGATGAGGTTGTTTATAATCGTGGTCATCCCGCTCAGATAGGCAACCAGGACACCATAAAGGAGAATAAGGTTGCAGGCTATGGCCACCCATTTTCCCAGCTGATTGGTCTCCTGGGCATAAAAGGAGGGGATGTCAAAGGTGCTGCTTTTTTGCATATTGATCTTATACCCGATCACGAACGCGGAACTAAGCATCATCACCCATACCAGGACAATGCCCGTAAGCGCGGGGAAAAAACCGCACAGACCGGATTTGATTGGCAGGGCGAGAACGCCCACGCCCAGGCAGTTACCCAGGACCAGAAAGGATACGGAAATAAGCGGCAACTTTTTTTGCGAACTGTCCATGAATCCCCCTGCTGTTTGTTTTCGACCGGCTCCCCCATGCCTCGGGAGGCCTTGTATTTTTACCTCCGGATGCTGAGCCCGTCCCGGAACGGATCTAAAAAAGTTAAATCCAGACTATGGCCATCCCGGTTCCACGTCAATTCGCATTTAAAACCCGACCATTTATTGGGTGTCCACCGAGGAAAAGACGGCCAAAAAATCGTTTTGATAAAGGATGTAAAAAGCGTCTCCCAAATAACCGTTCAGGCAGTCGGCCAGACTGATCACCCGCACCGCGTGCGGCAGTGATTTTGATATTAGAAATATCACGTTTCCAATTCGGTAATGAGATTTTTTTTCTGTTTAACAAGGAAATTAAGTAATTATGAGCTGGCGTATCTTAATTACGTGATCGAATAATTACGAAAATTGACGCCGTTAAAATGGAAAAGGGCCATTCCCGGATGGAAACTAGCTAATGAAGCGCATAGAAATACGGCACCCCTTGCCGTGGCCAGAAAGCTGGTGGCCTACATTATAGCTGTAGACAGGGACGGCCAGAAATTTGAGTACCGAAATACAAAAAAGGCTGCATAGATAAAATTCAAACATTTTTTAATTGCCGATATTCTTGCCGGTCCTCGCAGTTAAAGGGACTGCGCGAGCGAAATACCGCAATGGACCAATAGACCTGTTTCGAGGCCGGCAAGTTTACCCAAACTTAATCTTCTGCAATGACCCTTGCAAGGGAAGCAACGTAAAGCTCAAGTCTTCCGGTGGACGTTCGCAAATGGATGTCTGGTCATAAATTTACATATTGACCACTGGAATGGATCAAAGAAGTCGGCAAATTCAATGACATCGGACCACAAGAGCAGATATTTCCGGGGTGGAAGGGAAACCTCCGCTTTCTCTCTTGACATTTTTATCATGGATGTCACCTTATTCCCTTTTCAGCTTATTGTTTGTAGAGAAATAAAAATCTGATGTTGGCTCTTTTTATTCGCTACAAAAAAAGTCGATAATCGGAAACATCCAGAGCTTGGGCCAGCTTGCGGGCACGTTCCTTGCCAATTCCTCTTTTGCAGTTTTCCATCTCACTAATTTGATGCTGAGGAATACCGGTCTTTAAAGACAGTTCTTTCTGCGTCAAACTTTCCCTGGTCCTGTAAGCCCGGAGAGCTATATTCGGCTTTTTATCCATATATTCAGGAAAAACGTCGGTTAAGGAATAAGTAGGTTGGTCTCCAGCCTCCAAAAGCTGTACGTACTGCTTGATCTTACCCGCAATACTACGCCGAACACGCAATTTAAGTGTGATAACTTCATCTTCAGTATGGGGCTTTTTCATGGCTTCCCGCATAAATTACCTCCACAAGCTTTACTTTACCCTGGACTTCTCTCCAGACAGCCACATAGGTTGGTTTGCCTTTCTTTAAATGGCAATGATGTTTCGTACTGGAGAGCTTTGAATAGTTGGGCCAGTCTCCACGCACGGGACCCAAAAACTCTATTTCCTGCGCCAGCTGAAATAAGACCTCCCGCACTTTGGCAGGAAGCTTATCCGCCTGTTTTTTAGACTTGTCAGTAAATTCAACTGTCCAACTCATTACATTTTTATACCCATATTAGGTATAAAGTCAAGATAATATTTCAAGAACTAAGCCTCTTCAGAGGCATCTGCAAAAAGTCGAATACTGGAGTTAAACGCACAGATTAAACTT
>CAYNNQ010000061.1:0-9308 GCA_964398785.1 uncultured Desulfovibrionales bacterium
GTTATCAACTTTGATAAATTTTTTAGATAAATACTGAAACATGAATCTATATGGCTTACATGCCTTGGAGCAATAGACCCAGATAAGGTTCTTTCGGAACTCGGGCCAATCATTTTGCGAAATATAAGTTTAAAGATATCCGTCACCGGCCGCCCATCCCAGGGCACCTTGGGCGTTCGTCGCTCGTATTCCTCCCTGGAACAGGCCGGGACGTAGTTGGTCCGGGGCAGGTAGTCGTCGGGCAGGTCGGTCAAATCCAGGATGTCGTAATCCGCGTTTTTGGTGCATTCGGCTCGCGGGGTCTTGTAAAAGGGATTGCCGACAAAGAAATGCGGGCCGGAAAGTATCCATTCTTCGGAGCCATCCGGGAATTTGGTTTCCCGCCGGATGGTGCCGTCCTGCTGGGTATTGGTTTCGTGCCACATTTCCGTAGAAAAATATTCGCCGTGCAAATCCCCCAGCTTCTGCGGCTGGGCCGCAAATTTTTCCAGCACCCCGACCAGTTCGCGGGAATGCAGGGCGGGCAGTCTGGCCTGCAGCGCCGGGGTGCCTTCCGGATCATATAGGCTGGCAAACAGGGAAAGCTCTTGTTCAGTGACCGGAATCAGACGGGAGACATGCCCGTAAACATTCCACTTGTTGTCTTCATCCTTGATGCCCGGGACCGGGCCCAGCCCGGAATGGGCAAAACAGGCGTCCACGGTTTTCGGGGCGTAAAGATTGGCAATATGGGTAAATGATACCTGCTCAGCAGAAGCAGCATAGGTGTTTACGCTGAACATTGTAGCATGATGCACATCAGAAAATAACTTAAGTTCATTATGGAACTGAAAATGATACCTAAGACGGGGATAGACCGCCTCCCTGAGCTTGCCGCCCTTGGGATCGTCATACACGCCTTCCGGATGCAGGAATCCGGAAACCCCGTCCTCCCGGCCGTACCTCCAGGCCCGGGGCAAAAAGCATTTGTACAGATTGGACTGCATCCTGTGCAGGACAGGATAGTTTTGTCTGGCATTCAAAAAAAGCTGTATCCCTTCCGCTTCTTCATAGGCAGCAAGGTACTCCGAAATCAGATTTCTTTTCTTTAAAGTCTCATCGCGCAAACCGGCCAGCTTGGTGGCACTGTACTTCTTGAGCACAAAGAGGGGCTCATGGTCGCCCATGATATTGCCCTCTTCCCATTGCACCTTGATCCACAGCGGATTACCCAGAATCAGATCAAACCCGCCCCGGTCCTGCAGAAGATCGGCGAACTCCAGCTCCCAGTGCAAATAGCGGTATTTTTCGCCCAACTCCCGGGCCAGATGCAGGCGCTTTATTTTCGCGCACAGACTGTCCACATCCACAAGGCCCAGATTTCGGTCAAAAGGTAATTCCGGGTCCTGCCGGGCCGGGTTCATACCCGGGAGATATGCGGCTCCGTCTTTACCGGTATTCGCTTCATACACCTCGCCCAGAAGGATAAGGGACATCTCCAGGAGAAATGCCCCGCGCGAGGGCAGGAGACCGGTTTTTTCCAGAGGCCAGAACCACAGGGCGCACCAATAGTCCATGGCCAGCTTGAGCCGTTTGTACGGGGTGGAATACTTGAGGCCCTCGGAAAGCTGTTCGTGACGGAGGATGCGGTCCTTGCGGTTTACCGAGGTCTGTTCCTTTTTCTCCTCCTTGTGGCCGAAAAAGGACATGGGGTCCCTGGTTTTTTGGCGCAGGGCGCGCTGGTTTTTTATGTGCTCGGCCCACAGGGCGTCCACGGCCCGGGAGAGCTTTTGCAACTGTTTTACGTCTTCCCGGGAAAAGGGTTTGATAAACTCCTTTTTCCAGTCCTTTATGGCCTGAAAGGCCTCCGGGACCAGTTTCTTGACCTTTTTGTCGTTATACGCGGCCATGCCCTTGTCCGGGAGCAGAAAATGATACACCGCTCCTTCCGGGCGTTCGCTTCCGGGCCGGACACGCTCGGGGGCCTCGTCCAGCCACAAGGGATCGCTCTTGGATTTGCGGCGCAAAAGATGCGTACCGTACACGTCCTTTCCGGCCCCGATAAGGGAATTGCCGCAGACCAACTGGTTCCCGAACCAGGGCATGTACCCGCCGGGATGGATGGTGTTCAGCCACAGGGAAACCTCGGCCAGCTCCACGGCCACAGGGTTGAGGTCGATTCCAAAGACATTGTTGTCCGCGAGAAAGGTCTTGACCTTTTGCTTTTCAAGAGCGGTTTCGTCCACGGAAAGCTGCTCGCCCTGCTCGCGCTGCTTTTTCTCCAGATAGGCCTCGGCCAGTTGATTTACCGCCTCGTTCAAGAACGCGGCCGAGCCCATGGCCGGCTCGCAGATGGTCAAGTCCAGAATATCGTCCGCGGACTTGTCCTTTAAAAGCTCTTTCAAGGAATATTTGACCAGGCATTGGGTCAGGGACTCCGGGGTATAGTAGGAAGCGACTTCTGCCGGTCCCGGCCGGACATGCGATAGATGAACGTGCCCCTGGGGTAGTGAGTCAGGGTGCCGTCCTGGTTATACACTTTTTCCCCTTCGGAGTAGTTGGGCAGCTCCCGGGGCGGGACAAAATAGGCAATGCCCAATGGATCCCAGTTCTCCGAAGCCGGTTTGACCTCATACAGGCCGTCCTCGTTTTGCACGAAAAAGCCCCGGTAGGAGAGCAGGCCTTCATACACCGCTCCCAGCTGGTTGATGCCCAGCTGGGCATAGGAGATGCGGCCCCGGCGCTGATTACGGCCCTTGCCCGGCCGGGTCAGGGACATACGGCGAATGATCTCCTGCAGGACCTTGTTCCGGAAACGGACCTTTTTCAGGATCGGAGTAAGATCCGGGTCAAAAAGATGGGAGCGCAGAGGCGGAATACAGAAGGTGTTGTAAAATGAGCTGTCCGAAAGAAAGGCCTGTTGCTCCCGGGCGTTTTTGGCCGGGGGATAGCCGTTGTAAATAAGGTCAAACAATAGCTGCAGGGATTCATGGATAAAGTATGTTTCCTGGGATTCCCGGGTGGTCAGGGGAACCATTTCCAGGTCGCGCAGGGTTTCCAGGCTGTATCCGCTGCGATAGGCATCGGCCTGCATGGGCACATAGCCCAGATCCGGCCTGGACTCGATATAAAAGAGAAACAGAAGCCGGTACATGTAACGCAGACATTCCCGGGAAAGTTGGTCGGGATCGATTTTCTCCTCCCCGGAATACACCCCTTTGCGCCGGGTGTTTTCCAGATACCAGACCGCCTCGTTGCCCAAAAGTTCTATACATTCCCGCAGGGCATATTTCAGATCCTCGGATACGGCATAGGCATGCTTGTGCGAGTTTTCCTCCAGGGTGTCCAACAGGGGAATGCCGTCTTCCGGGCAGACACTTTCCCGGTGTACCAGGGCGGCCATGGCCTTTAAGGTGGAGTCCTCCCGCCGGGCGAGGATTTCCTCCAGATCAAAGCGCAACAGACGCTTTTGGGCCCATTTGGCCCGGTCTATAAGCAGTACCTGGGAGATGCCGGCCAGAATGACCCAGCGGGGCGGTTCATCCCGGGCGAATACGGATTTGGTGATAAGAGTCTGCCAGGTGGATTGCGCATCCGGAGGCAAATCCTGGGGATCAGCATATTGACTGGGTTGGGGAGTAAGTTCCAGGGGGTCGGTCGCATCCTGACCAAAGCCGTCTAAAGCGGGCAGGATCCAAAGTTCAGGGGCGCCGGAACCCTTGCAGACTTCACCGGCCACCGGGATAAGCCGGCCGTCCTGCCCTTCCTGAATCAGGGGCGCATAGGGGTAGCCCAGGGCTGAGACGAGCTTTTCCAGAAAGGATTCCTGAACCTGCTGCCTGGTGTCCGAATCCCTGGTTTCGGACAATTCACCGCGCAACCGGAAGTAGTCCCTGGACAGGCCCGCGATAAGGGAAGCGGGGGTGGGGATCTTTTCTTCCTTTTGCCGCCTGTTCCATTCCTTGAACAGGTCTTTGAGATCGTTCTCCAGAATGGCTAAGAGGTAGTGGTGAGTGTAAAATTCATTTTCGTTGGTGATTCCGGTGAGATCGAGGGTCATGATTTATATCGTCTAGGTTTTTGGTTGAATATATTATAATCGTATATGTAGGGATGCATTGTTTTTTGGGTCGATACCAGTTTTCCGGCCAAATCTGTTTTCCGGGCGGACACTACAGGATGGAACATTGAAAATAATCGTCAAACGTAGGGGCAGACCTTGTGTCTGCCCGTTTGTCTTATTTTCCAAAAACCGGATGAAGATGATCTTTGTCCCATTTTTGAGGGTTGGTCATTATGTATTCTCTGATCATTTCCAAATCCTGATCGCTACGAATTATATGCTCATAATAATTTCTTTGCCATAAATGTTTATTAAAATGTGTCCACCCATTATTCCTAACCCCTTGTATATATTTATTTGTCGTTATTGATTTGTAGGCTTGAACAATTGTCCCCAGATTTGTTTTTGCATCCTTTTGTTCCAATATTACAATAGCGTGCATATGATTCGGCATTATAATTTTTTTATCTAAAGTAGCATTTGGGAATCTCGAGCTCAAATTATTCCATTCATCAAGAGCCATTTGCCCGGCAGGATTATGGAGCATTTCACCTTGTTTAATGTTTCCGAAAAGGCATAGTCGGTTTTGTAGACAGATGGTGAGGAAATATCCCCCGGGTTGGCTATAGTCATAATTTTTGAGGCGCAGAGATTTCCTTGCAGGTAACATGTTGTTTTTGGGGATTGCATTATGTTGAATATTTCGCAATTTTTTCGGGTGATTCCCTGTCACATATTATCAGGGACACACCGGTACCCGGACATATTGGTTTTCGGGCAAATTTGTTTTTCCGGGCGGACACGAGGTCCGCCCCTACGGGATGTAAAATTGAATATAATTTCGAACATTCGTTATTATGTTAGTTCTTTGGTGTATTTATTTTGATGACCATGGATTTTTTCCGGGCGGACACAAGGTCCGCCCCTACGGGATGAAACATTGAAAATAATCGTCAAACGTAGGGGCAGACCTTGTGTCTGCCCATCTTTCATTATTTTACATTCATCCCTGCAATACCGCTCCGACTTTGATATAGGCCTGATCTTCGGTGCTCATGGCCTCCTCGATCCATTCCATATACTCGGCAAAAAGGCTTTCCACTTCCCGGTCCTTTTCGTCCTTACGTCTTTTCTTGAGCGTATCGGCAATGTTTTGTTCAATAAAATAAAGCTGAATTTCCCTTTTGTGCCGGTCCTTCAAGGCATCCAGCCTCTTTAATTGTTCATTTAACTGCGGATTTAACTCATCCTCGAATTTTCCACGCACTTGTTTCATCCAATCCTGGGCCTTTTGGATAACAGCCGGCAGGAGCTCTACCGCCTGTTCCCGCACCTTGAAATTCCCGGGATTGGAAAAGGTCTTCTCTCCCAATCCGGTGCGCTCCAGGATTGTTTGCAGGGGCTCAATGCCATGCAACGAGCCGCGCACCACAGTGACCCCGAACCACTTTTGAATCAGGGGTTGTCCCTTGCGGTTGGGGATGATTCCAGTCAAAAGATATATGATCTCGCCGTCCTGCAGGGAGGGCAGGGTGATGACGGGCGCCTCGTGCCTGCCGAAGCTGGTCTGTACCCGGTCACTCAACCATTGCATGGCCGGGTGCAGGGGCCACAGATAATGCAGGCGGGGCCAGGCCTGTTCGTCTTTACGGCAGCGTTTGATCTCATTTTGCATGGTCTGACGATCGTCCGTGAATGTAAGCAGTCCGTTTTCCGGCTGGATCTCGCGGGGAAGGAAGCGGAACCTGTAGGCCAGGTCATCAGGTACGCTTATTTGGAGGATACGCTGCTCCGGCTCAATATCAAAGTCCAGGCCGTGATCCTGGGTCAATTTGTTTAAGGCCTTGCGGGCGTAGGCAAAGTCGTCCTCAAAAAGGGTGGGCATGCTGGATATACGCTCGTAGGTGGACTGATCCCCCGGGGAATTTTGTCCCTGCTCCAGAAAACTCAAAAGGTCGAACTCCTCACCCTCATCCTCTGCGGACAATACCTGTGCTTCAAATTCCTCCGCACTCTGCCCCTGCTCCAAGGCAGCAGCGGTTTTGGCCTCTTCAGCGTCGATATCATAGACACCCATCAAGGCCGATGGATCCCCAATATTCTTGGTGGCCTCTTCGTCCTTCCGGATGAGCAGATCCAGGATGCGTATGTCCCCGTGAATCTTGGGGGTCCGGCTTTGGGTCACCAGGTAATGGATAAGCGGGATCTCTTCCTGGCCATAGCGATCAATACGCCCGTTTCGCTGCTGAAAGACCATTAGCGACCAGGGAATATCAAAATGAATAAGCCGATGGGACAAATAATGCAGGTTTATTCCCTCCGAGGCCACGTCTGAAGCAATCAGCAAACGTAAAGGAGATTCCTCCCGGCCGAAGTCCTCCACCACCTGCTGCTGATCAATGTCCGAGAGCTGTCCGTGCAGCAGGGCTACCTGTTTTTCCTTTAGTCCCAGCTTTTCCGGGAGATGTTCAACCAGAAATTTCAGAGTGGCAATACGTTCGGTGAAAATTACCAGGCGGTCCTTGGGATCTTTGCCGGTCCAATGCAAGGAACTGGAGGATGAGGTCAAAAGTTCAACCAGTTTTTGAAACCGGCTGAATCGTTCGGGTGTGATGGCGGTCACGCAGCGGTGCAGGGTTTGCAGAGCCTGGATATCAGCAGTAAAGGTTTCATCTTCCCGTTTCTTAAGCTGCCTGAGCCGGGCATCAATGGTCTCCCGGCAGGCGGCAGGGCTGGAAAAAAGAGCCTTTTCCAGGGTGGTTTTGAATAAATGTCCGCCGCCACCTTTGCGTTTGTCCAGGCTATGGAAGTTGAGGGCCACCAGCTCCTCAAATGCCTGTTCCTCTTCCGGGGAGGCCTGGATCCGACTGGTGCTGATACGTCTTTCCTGAAAAGATCCCTTGACCTGGTGCTGAATGTCTTTTTTGAAGCGCCGGATAAACAGCCCGCGGATGTCATCCGGCCCGTAATTGTCCGCATTGGCAATTGCCGTGGGATCGAGCATGTTCATCAAACTGGCGAAACTCCTGGCCCGACCATCATGCGGGGTAGCGGAAAGCATGATTAGGCTGTCCGACTGCTTGGCCAGAAGTCTGGCCAGCCTGGCCCGTTGGGTGCGACCGTGACCGCGTTCAGCCACATTCTGGGCTTCATCTATAACGATAATATCCCAATTGGCCTTTTCCAGATGCACCCGGAATTCGTTATCCTGCTTCAGGGTATCTATGGAAATGATGGATTTATCGAAAAAATAAAACGGATTATGGTTGGTGGGAATCCGGGAGCGGACCCGTTGCAGGCCGATGGAGTCCAGCCTGGTCAGGGGAATGGAAAATCTGGCCCAGAATTCCTTTTGGAACTGAGTGAGCATGCTCTTCATGGTCACCACCAGGATACGCTTTCCCCGACCGCGGCGAATAAGCTCGCTTACCAGTATTCCGGCTTCCAGGGTTTTGCCCAGACCAACGGCGTCAGCAATCAGAATCCGCTGCCTTGGTTTATCCAGGGCCTGAAAGGCAGGGTCCAATTGATATGGAACCAGATCCATGGCAGCCTGATGACCTATATAGATATTGGAATCCGTGGGGGGAGTCTGCCGAAAAAGGCTCTCCAGATAAAGCAGACTGTCCTGGTATTCATTGGATACATCCGGGACAAGATTGGTTGTATCCGGGCTCAAAACCTGAATGGGTTTGTGTCTGGCCTCCAGGTCGGTAATAAATATTGCTTCCTTGTCCCGGACCAGCTCCGACAGGCCGACACAGGTCAAGGCCTTGCCGCCAGTGGAGGACTTGTCCACCCGCCGGACCAACCATTCAGTATCACGGACCACAACCCGGGCGCCGGGAGCAAAAGGATATACCGCTGCGTGAGGCATGAACACCTTGAGTCTTGAAATATGGACAAAAAAAGCGGGCCTGGTCAGAAATAACAAGCTGAAATATTTCAACTTACAGGCACCACAAGGACAAACCCAAAATAATTGTTTAATTATTAGCTGAAATTAAAGTACGGGTCAATAATATGGGCTCGGCTGGCAGCTTCATTATAAAGGCGAGTACTTGATTAATAAAGGTAAGCCTGCACGGGGTAATTTCTACCCGTCTTTTTCATTAATCTTTGAAGCCCAGGACAAGACAGGATCTATTCCCTGCATATAGCTATCCATGGTCTCCACAAGCTAGTAAGCCCGGAGTGCATCTAAATTTGGACTCCGCTGCTCCGCTACGCTCGTCCTAAATTCAGATGACACCCAGGGCTTCTGTCTTGACTATTACTGGTGTTCTGCCCCTCTAATCACCGGACTGGGGGAGACAAAGACGGACACCAAGATCATTGTTCGTATAGTCGGGCATTTTTTTTTCACGTTCAGCAGAGCGAACTTCCCCCGGGCTAATCCAGCCGCCACCACGAACCTTAAACCGCGAATCGGTGCCGGAAGCCCAGGCCGAACCATCAGTCGGAGCACCTCGATAGCCATCATGATAGTTATCCTCAACCCACTCCCATACATTTCCAAGCATCCGGCTGACCTTGCCGAATCCCGAGGACAGCTGTTCCAGGCACGGCCAGTGCTCATAATCACCCACGCCGACAACCAGGGCGCGACTCGCGTCGTACAAATCCATTTTTCGTCCAGCATCAGTCTTTACACTGGCTACTTCTATGCCCCGGGACGCGGCATACGATTGTGCGGATAAAGCCTCGCAAAACAGAGCCGACAGGCAGACTGCGACAATCAATACTGTTTTGTTCATCCACTCGCTCCGCAATGATTTCTTTTTAACAAACGTACAAAGTACATATAATCGCGATCCATGGCGGTACGTGATTGTGACAATCGAAAATTGACCTCCATCAACACTTTCTTCGTACTTGGCGTTTTACCTAGTGCTAACATTCCAAGGGATTATTCCAATTCACGGTGAACCAAGACATGCGTCTTTAATTGATATGCTTAATCAAACGATTGTTAATTTCCAAGCCAAAAGTAAAAGACCAATCCACCAGGCAATATCAGTCAGGTAATGGCATTCTTGTTGGAGCAAGAAATCGTTCCCATATTTTCGGTACCAAGACGTCCTTTTTCTCAAGCTTCCATTGAAGGGAACAACAGTGTATTTTCCCGTAAATTCTGGAATCAAAGAACATTTGATTCGTTACAAGATATAGATACCCAGTTAGAATGGTTTAACGAGGATTCCAAAATATATACCCTGAATCCGTGACTATTCCTTAAACGAAGTATTTATATGCACATTTCAGC
>CAYNNQ010000062.1:0-8666 GCA_964398785.1 uncultured Desulfovibrionales bacterium
TTGATGCAGACTGGCAAAATTACCAACTTGAATGCTGCCAAACTTTTTCTCCCTTTCAAAACTAGAGTCCGGAGGGGGGCAAGCTTCCCCCTTTGCCGAGACCTAGAAAACACTGGGCCGGTAGTTGGGCATCCCAAAAAATCTGACGGAGAGAATCCATATCAAACATCGAGGAACCAAAAAACTTTTGTCCTCTGGAAGGGAAAAAACCACTATAAGTTACCGGGCCCCAATCGGTCCGGGTGATAGAGGAAAAAAGACAATCATCGGAGGACCAGTACGAGGATATGGGTTCATCAAGCCGTATTCAACAATTCCAGGAGGCGGGCCGTCCAATCGCCCTGCAGGGCGCACCGCTGGCTCCGCGTACAGGCAGGGGGAGAACGGCTATCTCCGCGAAGGCACCCAGACGGTCAAGCTTAGTCAGGTTCTCCACAATGACCACCCCGGCTTTCAAAAGAACCTTGTGGATACCTTCCTCATCATCCAGCGGGCTGGGAGAAGGGGTATCCATACCCACAAGATCAATGTCCATCCTGGCTAGCCCCTTAGCCGCCTCTAGGGTGAGAACCGGAAAGTCCTCGAAATACCGTGGCAGGCCACAATAGCGGCCCCACCCGGTATAAAGGATAATCTTTCTGGGATTTCCGAGCTTGCTCAGGGCACTTTCCAACTCAGCCCATCCGATTCTACCTCCTGCCTCCACCTGCGAAAAATCCAGAACACTAGCCGGCCCCACGAGTTGGGACAGGGGAATATCCTCCACGCTGCGCCCTCCGGGCAAAAAATGGAGCGGTGCATCCACATGCGTCCCCACGTGATTGGTAAAACTGACTTCCTGGACAGAGCACCCATCTCGCTCCACGGTCTGGAGCTCGTTAACCTCGGGTGGCAAGTCTCCGGGAATTACCGACATACCAGCATGCAAAGAATAGGTTAAATCTATCCAGCCCAACTCTCCTCCTTGTCTTTAATCATTACCCCATGCTCCATTTCCAATTGAATTAGCAACAATTTAGTTTGCAAATAATTCCCGCGTTGCCGTATTTGTCAGATATTTTTTTATCCTTAATCAATGCCGCAGTCTACTCGAAACCCTTGCCGGCATCGTAAGCATCTCCCTGACAACAGGACGACCGTTGAAACAGGATATCAATAGCTGTATTCACTGCAGTGTTTGCGGTAACATTTTTCTCGGCAATCCTCGTACTGTAATTGGCACTTCCGGGGGTCGTCCTCTCTATCCTCGCACTGACTGTGCTCTGTGCTGCATACGCTCAAGCAATCCCCAAGTCCATCACTGCATGTATCGTCACCTAGATTGGCCGTGTTTTGCGTTTTGGAGCTGCACTGATTCAAACAGTCCTCTATAGCTGCTTCAATAGTGTCGGCCTCGCCGGATTCAATGGCCGGAGCCAGACAATCCTCCATGCACTGTCGCCCTATATTCCCCTGGGTCCAAGCGCTCCTCGCGGGAAAAGCCGCCAGAATCGCGATCAGAGCAAGGATAACTAATGGATACTTCATACTTCTCCTCCTTTGGATATTAATAAAGTTTGGCAGATATCATACCTTTAAATTAATTCCAGGCATTATGCTACCAGTTTTCCATCCGGAAATGGCCCTCAGTTTAACTGCTAGGGATTTCGTAATTACTTTATCTCCTGGTTAAACAGAAACAAATCTCATTTCCGAACCCAAAACTTGCAATTTCCAAATCCGGAAATTTACACATTTCCGCATAAGAATTACCTGGAAATTGCCAATTATCCTGTTCTTCTACTGTACTTCAGCAACTACTGTTCCAATAATATAAACATCTGGAAATGCAAACACGGAAAGGAATTGAGGGTAATAAAGACAAGCTTGTTGGCGGCTACATTGTTGGCAATTGCCAGGACAATTTTAAACCCAATCTAATAACACAACCAAGGATTTTATTTTGATATTGAAGCCCGACCGGGGGCACCAGCTGATTGTGATAATCGAAAATTGCTCAGGTAAGCCGGGCCGTGATCCCCGAAAATTGACCACCCTCAGCACCTCCATAATCTTGCGAGAAACACAAAAATCCAAGATGGAGGAAAAGAGGTATGCTGAGGGAGGAACAATACAAATCTGCTGTGGTTTAGCGGGAATTGGTTTCCGCCTTGGAAGGTCCGCCTTGATTCAAACGCCAAGTAGAAAAATACCCTGATTGGTATAACAGCCGTTACCACGCGAGTATCAGCCAGATGGCCCTCGAACATCACCTGAATTTTTTTCCGTCTGCTCATTTTGGATGCTTTTAACGACAGGCTCGGTGGCCATATTCCCCCAGGCAAGCTCCAGGGAGTCAAAATCCGGGCATCCCGCAGCCTTATAGCCCCAGAAGTTTTCCAATGGACTCCACAACCAAGAATCCGCTCTGTCCTCCCCCGGGGTAATCGAATATATCCCTGAGCATAAGGCTATCTCCGTTTATGAGCACTACAAAATTGTGGTTGTTTTTGCTATAGGCAGCGGTGTGATATCCGGGGAGATCGCCGTCATGTCCTATGTAGCCCTTATTGTTCTCAATCCCCAGGCCGTAACCTATGTCCTCGCTTCCGGTTTTAATATATTCATGCATTAGCTCCCTGGATTTTTCGGATAATAAACTCCCGGTAGACAATGCCTGAATCCAGGTCATCAGGTCGGCGGGTGTACAGATGATATTTCCGTACCCCGGCCCCTGCCAGTTGCCGATACTTTGGTCCTTGAGCCATCCGCCGGCGGGCATGTCTTGTGGCCTGGGTTCCACGGGGTTAAAATTGAACGTATAGCCGTGGGCATAAGGTTCGGGCAGGGAATAATTATACAACCCGGGCACATGGGAATTGTCCATACCCAAGGGATCAAGGATGTTTTCCTGCAAATAGTCGGCATAGGATTGGCCGCTGGTCTCCTCAATAATACGGCTCAAAAGAAGATAGTTGGTATTGGAATATTGGTATGGTGCTGGAGATTTTTCGGGATTTACAGCAAAGCTTGTACGTTCTTTGAAACTCCAGTCCCGGGTGGGATCTGCATAATTTTTGTCCACAAACTCGGGATTGCTCATGAAATCCGGAATTCCGCTGCTGTGGTTCAAAAGTTGTTTTATAGTCACACTCTCCTTGGTAGATATCTTTATTCCGGGCAACCATTCCGCCAGGCTGTCCTCCAGGCTAAGCTTCTCCCTTTGCCTGAGCTGCAAAACGGCTACAGCAGTAAGACTTTTGGTTACACTCCCGATGCGGAAATACAGATCCTCACTTATGGGCTGGCCAGTCCAGTTCGCGGGATCTGCAACACTCGTATCATCGGCATTTGCCACTCCCACGGCCTTGCTCCAAGTACTGTTATCCGGAAAAGCGACCCTGGCAACAAGCCCCGGAACCTCCAGACTTTCCCGGGACATTTCCAGAAGAAAATCCAGTTGTCCTTTGAGCCAATTCGGATTTTCCCGGGGCGGAGAGACTAGATGGGCCAAATCAAAGAATAAATCCGTGGCGTCGCCACTTTGTTTTTCCTTCTGGCCGTTTGCCAGGACAGCCATGTACCTGTCCTTATATTTGAACACGGCAGAGGTATAGATTCCCCCGTAATCCCCTCCGTGTCCAACCGCACCGTGCAAATTCATAACTCCTTTACCGTAACCACCAAATACGCCGTGAATTTTGGCCCCGTGCATGGAAAACATTTGGGCGTGGCTCTTCTCAGACAAAAGAGTTCCCTTATCAACCGCCCGAAGCCAAACAATCAAATCCCGGACATTGGATACCATGTCTCCGGCAGCGCCTCCCCAAGAGGGATCAAAGTGATTGGTCATATCCCTAAGTTCTCCGTTGGATAATAAATACCCCTGGGCAGAATTGGAAGGCATGGAGTTTTTTTCAGATACAAAGGTATGTTCCAGCCCCAACGGCTTGCAGATTTCCCGGGAGATAAATTCGGCGCGGCTCATGCCGGATACTTTCTCCAGGATTTTGCCCAGGATGATATAATTTATGTTCCTGTAGGCAAAGTGTTGATTCGGCCTGTACTCAACCTGGACCAGATTTACTAACTCCTGGAAACTCCATTCATGCTCGGGATCCCCTTCCATTATGTGCTGGAATTGTGCACTATCCGGATAGTCGGACAAACCGGAGCGCATCATGAGCAAATTGCGAATGGTAATGACATCCCCATTGGGCACTTTTCCCGGAATCAAGACGGAATTTACTGTATCCGAAAGATCGAGTTCTCCTCTGTCTACCAACATCAAAATGGCAGTGGCAGTGAAGGTCTTGGTAACACTTCCGATGCGAAAGTACATGTCTGTTTGCATGGAAGAGTTGCTTTCAAGATCAGCCATGCCCGCGGCATATAATTTGGACTCGGCATTGCCGGATGCCATGGCAAATACCGCTCCGGGAAGAGCGTGTTCTTCTACTGCCTGTTCTAATCGTATTTGCAGTTTGGCATCAGGACCCAAGTCTTTGGATAAAATGGCGCAGCTGCTCAACGATAAAATTGCAAACAGCAGTATCAAAAAAGGTACATAAGACCGGAACAAGCGGGAAATTCTGTATTTAAACCTGGTAACTGCGTCCATTTTTGGCATTGAATTCCTCGAAAATCATAAAATATTACTGGAGTCGTTCCTAGGCTGCAGTGGGCGAAAGCAGTCTACTAAAGCCAAGACACTCGCAAAGCAGTAAATTGCAGTTCCTTGAAAGGCCTGGTTTCCATTGATGCGCCAGGCGATAAATATTTATCATTGCTATATCGGTAGGTAAAGTAAATAGGGGTCATTTTTTTGTCCAACCGAAAAAGGAAACTCCTTATTTGGTTGCCTGAATTTTGAACAAATGTTAATCAGATATATAGTCCATCTTGCACTATCTCCAAATTATTCACAAGTCTGGAATTGCTTATTTCCGGATTACAGCAGGTCAGCGCGAACCCCTTGTAACCAAACGCGGTGCTAGACCGATTGCATGGCGTTATTGTAGACAAATCATACGGTGCATTTTAACGAAGAGGGATGTTTATGGTATCGGAAAAGCCCACCTATGAAGAATTAGAACGAAAGATCGAAAGCCTAGAAAAAAGACTTTCCTCCGTGGCTCTGGCCATGAAGAAAATAAGGGCCAGGGAAAAGAAGTACCGCTTTATCGCCGAAAACAGCAGCGACATAATCTTTATAATCGATGACCGGGCTCGATATACCTATATTTCGCCGTCGTATGAAATGCATTTAAAACGGGGCAGCGAACTTTTGGGCAAAAGCGGTTTCGACCATATTCACCCCGAAGACAGGGAATATGTTCGGGAAATTTTCTTTTCCTCGATTGAGTCGATGAGTCAGGGTCGGGTAGAATTCCGCTACAATCATCCAGAAAGAGGATACATATGGCTGGAAGCGTTGGGAAAGCCCCTTATGATGGACGATGGCACTGTTCAGGCGGTGGTTACATCCAGGGATGTCACAAAACGCAGACAAGCCGAGGATGAACTAAGGAAAAGCGAGGAACGCTTTCGAGCCATTTTTGAATCAAGTGAAGATATTATTTTTCTAAAAGACTTCGAACTGAGATATGTCATGGCCAATCCGGCCGCCCAGGAGTTTTTCGGGCTTTCTTCTCCGGAACTAGCTGGCAAAATAGATTCCGAGCTTTTCGGGAGGGAATGGGCCGCACACATGGAAGACTCTGACCGCAGGGTCCTGAAAGGAAAAATACTGGAAGAGGTGAACACCCACCCGGGGCACGATATTAATAAAACCTATCATGTAAAAAAACTCCTGTTCGGGGTACAAACGGAGAGATAGCAGGCATTTGTGTGGTTTCCAGGGATATAACCGAGTGGGACCGCGCTGAAAGAAAACTACAGAAAAGGGAAAAGCAGTTTCATGACACGCTAGAAAGCCTTAATGAACTAGTGCTTCAAGTAGATACAGATTATACGATCAGTTTGAATAATCGGGCCAGTTCCAAGATGTTGAACATACCCAGGGAGGAATTTTTAGGCCGGAAATGTTATAATCTTTTTCACGGTCGGGAAAGTATATGCCCTGATTGCCCTGCTGATCAAGCCATGCGCACCGGTAGGCAGGTGGATGCCTTAAATTATCGGCCGGACGGGCGCATCCTGGCCAGGTCAATTTATCCAGTTTTTGATAATGAGGGCACAATCAACGGTGCCACTATACTGGCTTCAGACGTTACTGAAGAAAAAAACGCGGAAAACAAACTCAAGGATGCACTTGAAGACTCGCGGCTAAAAGCCCAAAAACTGGAAAGTATGTTCCGTGCGGCCAAAGTGGTCCTTAAAATGGATAATTTCCAGGAAGCGGCCCGGCATATTTTCGATAGTGCAGCCGAACTCACCGGCGCTTCCTCCGGATATGTAGCCCTGCTTTCAATGGACGAGAAGAACAACGAGCTGGTTTTTCTCGAATCAGGCGGAAGACAGTGTTCAGTTGATCCCAATTTGCCCATGCCGGTGCGCGGCTTTCGCGCCGAGGCCTACCGCCAAAACAAGGTCGTGTTTGACAATGATTTTGCCAACAGCGAATGGATGCGCTTTATGCCGCATGGACACATGAGACTGGACAATGTCCTATTTACCCCTCTTGTAATTGAAGACAAGACCGTTGGAGTCATCGGCCTTGCCAATAAATACGGCGGATTTACTGAAGAAGACGCAAGGACCACTCAGGCATTCGGGGACCTTGCGGCCATTGCGCTGCGCAACTCCAGAACAATCGAGAGGCTTGTCGAGAGCGAGAGATCAGCCAATAGGGCCGCTGAAGTAGCGGACGCGGCGAACAAGGCCAAGTCCGAGTTTCTGGCCAATATGAGCCATGAGATCAGGACTCCGCTGAACGGCATTCTGGGCATGATCCAACTTATGCAGACGACCGCTCTGGACGAAGAACAGAAGGAATACGTAGATATGGCCCATAAATCCACGAAGCGGTTGAATCGTCTGCTGACCGATATTTTGGATTTGTCCCGGATAGAAGTGGGACAAATTGAAATAAGGGAAGATGTTTTTGATCCCGGTGAAGTACTTGAGTCGATTGGAGATATTTTTGTTCATGCAGCCCAAAAAAATAATGATAAAATCAAAGCTGTTATGGATGAAAATATTCCAGAAAGACTTGTCGGAGACAGCACTCGTCTAACGGAGATTCTTTTCAATCTTGTGGGCAATGCATGCAAGTACACAAAGGATGGGCATATAGGCGTCGAACTTACGGAGATAAATAATTCCGGCGAAGATATTTCAAGGCTCCTTTTTACTGTTTCCGACAACGGTCCGGGAATCCCGGATGAAAAAATCTCCCAGGTCTTTGAGACTTTCACCCAAGCCAACAATACCGTATCTCCATTTGCCCGGCAGTATGAAGGCGCAGGGCTGGGGCTGGCGTTGGTCAAGCGGCTGGTTAAACTAATGGGCGGCAACGTGGCGATCGACAGCGAGCCGGGCAAGGGGACCACAGTTTATGTCAATCTCCCGTTTAAAATTTGCAGGAACGATGAAATCCGGGATGATCGGCAGATAGAGTCCGGAGACGAAGTCGGTCCAGCGAAAAGGATACTCCTTGTAGACGACGACAAGATATCCAGCCTGCACGGGCAAAGAGTATTGGAAAAAACAGGATACTACGTCGAGGTTGCCGAAAACGGGAGAGACGCCCTGGACAAGCTTTCCCGCAACGATTTTGATTGCGTGCTAATGGACATACAAATGCCAATAATAGACGGAGTGGAAGCCACGAAAAGAATTAGGAGTTCCACATACGGTTTTAGCAACGTACCCGTCATTGCCCTGACCGCGTATGCCATGACCGGAGACAGGGAAGATTTTATCCAGGCCGGAATGAACGACTACATCTCCAAGCCGATAGACAGGAAGGATTTAGTTGAGGTTTTGAAGAAAAACATAGAATCCTAACTCACCGTAATTCCTGCGCCGAAAAATTTTTGATATCAGAGCAAAAATGGAGAACTGTCTCCGACTTTTGTTAAAATCTGGTAACATCCCAAAAGTGGGGAAAATTTTATGCTAATAAATTCAAGGACAAACATTTTTAAAAAATAATCAGTCTTTTGTGTTTGGGGTCGGACCTGCATAAGCCTTCCACGTATCGGAATATTCCCCAAAAGCCTTTTCCCTGGATTGAACTTTCTGTCCTCAAAATTGGGATGGAAAGGAGCTGTTACTTCGCTCAGATCCAAGCTTGGTGTTACCCCCTTAAACACACTACGCTGTGACTACGGCAATTTAACTGTATCAATTAAATTATCAATCTCTCCTCTTTCGATGATCAATTTTTGCCTCAAAAAGGTGCTTCTAAGGAATCCAAAAAGCCATGTTTTGAACCTTTATCACTGTATTTCAACGACTTTCAAAGGTCCGACCCTAACAGCGAGACCCAGGGCAGGATTTAAATAATTTTTTCTAAACATATCATTTCTAAAAATAACGAGTACATTCTTTCAGAAACCTTTTGAAGCTCTTCGTTTAGTACGGCTTTATAGGTTTGGTTTAAAACATAATCGATGTCATGAGCAGCACTTAGTTGAGAAATAAGTCTTTAAATGAAAAAAAATTCGGTTCGTCTCAAGAATCTGTGCAAAGCATTTTATATTTTTGCTGAATCAAGATAC
>CAYNNQ010000063.1:0-7613 GCA_964398785.1 uncultured Desulfovibrionales bacterium
GTGGCGGCATGCCATATTCCTAAATTGGTGTCCAAACTAATTGTAACCCGGACCAATCGGCGTCAGGGGTGACGGGAGTGGGGAACCCCGCATGAGTCGGTTTTTATCCAAAATTTTAGGTTTTCCCCGCCTTCGTCATTACCCGCTTCAGGCGGGTAATCCAGGCGGGGACCAAATATTAACCGCCGAAGAGAAAGCATTTGCCCGCGAAATACGCGAATGGACGCGAAAGGAAGAGAAAAAAGAAAAATTTAACCGCTGATCGGGCTGATCCTCGCGGATAGGATGTTTGCGGCACTTCCTTTCCATCATTACCCGCTTCAGGCGGGTAATCCAGAGCGAGGATCCAGAGCGAGGATTTAATTTAATCTCCGGAGTCAGGCCTGATCCTGTGTAGTCTGGACCCCTGATCGGCGTCAGGGGTGACGGGAGTGTGGAACCCCGCATGAGCCGGTTTTTATCCAAAATTTTAGGTTTCCCCCTTTCCGTCATTACCCGCTTTAGGCGGGTAATCCAGAGCGAGGGTGACGGCTAGCCGCTGGATGTTGGTATGGTTTTGTCTATCCTGGACCTCGGATCGGTGTCATTCCCGTTTTGATGCTGGGCGAGGTCGCATTTTTAAGAAAGTTTTTTTATTAGCTTGTCAGAAATTCTAAATCCCAAGCTTTTTAGGGTTAGTATTTCATTGAAGGCGCTTTCAATTATTTGTTTACTCTCCATCTTATAGAGCACACCGATGGCGCCGCTCAGGTTGCATCCCAGTTCTACGGCGCATTTCCGTGCCTTCAGATCATCAAGCAGAATGGTAATTTTTGTATTATAGGATAAGGAGATTGACTCAGCCTCGCCTTGGCCAATCCCGATGTTGTCAACCAGAAAATTTGCAAAATAAGTGGGAGCTTTTTCTAAGGAGAAGCAATGCTGCAAGTCGTTTGAGTATTCATTAAAAACCGCCTCGGTCAGAATTATTTTGTCATACGCCAGACATAACAGTTCAAGCTTATCGAGTTTTTCAAAGGCGATGAGTACTGAAGTATCGGCAACTACTATTTCCGGGTCAGGCATTGCGGATATCTTCTTCTAAATGCTGATCATCATACTGAATAGGGCTTATTCCTTTTTTGATCAAAAGTTCAGAGAATGCTCGTTCAGAGTAACCGGAAATCTCTGCCGCTTTTCCCAGGGAAACCAAGCCTTGTTGAAATAAGGATCCGGCAAGGATAACTTTTATTTCCTGTTCAGGTATGTTTAGGGATGGTAGTTCTATAACTTGGCCCATTATATCAACCTCATTAAATTATTTTTTGTTATTATTAACCATTAAATGGGTGTGTGGCAAGAAAATAAGTGGCTGCGTGTCCAAGCTAATTGGAACCCGGACCATAAGAGTATTGCCCACAGAATACACGGAAGGGCGCGGAAAAGAGGATTTAACCGCTGATCACGCTGATTTTCGCTGATAGGATGGGCCTGCAAAAATGTTTTTTGCAGGCAGTTTTAAGTTGTTAAGTGTTAAGTTTTGAGTAGAGTCAGATATTTATAGATTCCAACCGGGGCGTTTAATTCCGGGTTTCGATTTTTTGCGGATGTAGGCTTCACCTCCTCCGTCATTACCCGGCTTGACCGGGTAATCCAGGCGGGGACCAAATATTAACCGCCGAAGAGAAAGCATTTGCCCGCGAAACACGCGAATGGACGCGAAAGGAAGAGAAAAAAGAGGAATTTAACCGCTGATCGCGCTGATCCTCGCGGATAGGAAGGGCCTGCAAAAAATGTTTTTTTGAAGGCAGTTTTAAGTTGTTAAGTGTTAAGTTTTGAGTAGAGTCAGATATTTATAGATTCCAACCGGGGCGTTTAATTCCGGGTTTCGATTTTTTGCGGATGTAGGCTTCACCTCCTCCGTCATTACCCGGCTTGACCGGGTAATCCAGGCGGGGACCAAATATTAACCGCCGAAGCGGATAAGCGCGATAATATCCGGTAAGAGAGCCATCACAGCGGACACGGATCTGCGTCTTTGCCGTTTCTTTGGATTATCCAAGGGATATTGGCTGCGGGCCCAAGCTGCTTTGGATACTGAACGGGCCGAGGATGAGCTCAGGGAAACCCTGCAGGCTATCCGTCCCTGGAATGAGAATCAGGGGCAGGTTAATATTTAATTAAGCGGATTCTGAATTTTGATGCCCGCCACGAGTTGGTCATGAGATAAGTCCTCTGCCGCTATGGAGCGCAGCGAAATGGCGGTCAGGTGTAGCGCTTGGGTTGGCGAGGTCATAATTTTTGGAGAAATTCGTCTGCAGTTATTCGAGTTTGTTTCAGAATATGAGATAATGTCGAGCGTTTAATCGGCTTATGAGCAGGCACGGTGATTTTAAGGGTTTCATTTTGTATATGCTTTTGTAATCGGATATGCGAGCCTCGTTGGCGAACTATCACCCATCCATCACGCTGTAATGCCTTGATTACCTGGTCATAGTTCAGACTCGGGATTTTACTCATATTGCCAGTTCCAACTCTTCAGCATTAGGAATGGCTAAAATATCATCTTCCATAGGTTCTAAGTAAAGCTCGATTGCCTCTTTAATATTTTTAATGGCTTCTTCTTTTGTCTCACCCTCGGATATGCACCCAGGCAGTGAAGGGGCAATTACAGTATATCCTTCTTCATTGCTCGGTTCGAGATAAATTTTAATCTTCATGTTGCTACCTCCGTTATAGTTTTATATCGTTTCCTTTGTGAGGTGTTGTCAATATACGTATTTTAAAAATGCGGACTGACTTTATCCTCTGTCTAAAATACGGGACCAATTTTGGCAAGGAATCAGGAGGATAAATCCGGAGGCGGACCCTAAGACCGGGAGAAGTAGAGTGTTGGAAAAAGGAAGATTTTAACCGCTGATCGCGCTGATCCTCGCGGATAGGATGGGCCTGCAAAAAATGTTTTTTGCAGGCAGTTTTAAGTTGTTAAGTGTTAAGTTTTGAGTAGAGTCAGATATTTATAGATTCCAACCGGGGCGTTTAATTCCGGGTTTCGATTTTTTGCGGATGTAGGCTTCACCTCCTCCGTCATTACCCGGCTTGACCGGGTAATCCAGGCGGGGACCAAATATTAACCGCCGAAGAGAAAGCATTTGCCCGCGAAACACGCGAATGGACGCGAAAGGAAGAGAAAAAAGAGGAATTTAACCGCTGATCGCGCTGATCCTCGCGGATAGGAAGGGCCTGCAAAAAATGTTTTTTTGAAGGCAGTTTTAAGTTGTTAAGTGTTAAGTTTTGAGTAGAGTCAGATATTTATAGATTCCAACCGGGGCGTTTAATTCCGGGTTTCGATTTTTTGCGGATGTAGGCTTCACCTCCTCCGTCATTACCCGGCTTGACCGGGTAATCCAGGCGGGGACCAAATATTAACCGCCGAAGAGAAAGCATTTGCCCGCGAAATACGCGAATGGACGCGAAAGGAAGAGAAAAAAGAAAAATTTAACCGCTGATCGCGCTGATTTTCGCTGATGACTGGAGTGGGGAACCCCGCATGAGTCGGTTTTTATCCAAAATTTTAGGTTTTCCCCGCCTCCGTCATTACCCGCTTCAGGCGGGTGATCCAGAGCGAGGAGTGAGACTAACCTCTGGAGGTTGGTCTTATTCTGTGCACTCTGCCCCCCACACCCAAATAAATCGGAAACTTTCAAAAAAGAGTATTGCCCACGGAATACACGGAAGGGCGCGGAAAAGAGGATTTAACCACTGATCGCGCAGATTTTCGCGGATATAGGATAGTTTAGGGCAGTCCCCTGAGATAGGTCGGGTTCTGCCTATCCAGGATGGTATATATTTTATTGTTCCAACTTCAATCCAAATTCTCTGTATTCATTAAAGCCGGTGTCCTGGGTGATCAAGCGGAAATTGTTTTTTATGCAGTGCCAGATAAGGATTCTGTCAAACGGATCTTTATGATTTTTGACTTTGGGGAGGTGGTAATAGGTAGACATTGATTCTTGGCCGATCTCAATAGGTTCTATTCCCATTTCCGTTGTCACCTGCGGTATGTCTTTTGGTTTTAGCCCCTGTAGTTCAAGTTTGCCAAGGCTATATTTCAAAGAAATTTCCCAGAAGGATATAGTCGCGACGAAAATATCATTATCCCTGTCTCTTAGCACCTCCATTTTGGAAGACTTTATCTGTTCCGGATCAAATATTAGCCAGAGCAGGATATGGGTGTCGATAATAAACTTATTCATTTTGCATAAGTTCAGTTTCGGTCATGGAAAAATCGCTGTGCATTTTGAATCCCCCTTGCCCTTTATACGGCCCGAAGATCCTGGGGGGGTTCTCACCTTCATAGGGGATCAGCATGGCAACTATTTTTCGCTCTTCACCGTATTCAACCAGGAATGTTTCTTTTTTGTTTTGGACCTGTTCAAGTATTTGAGCTATTTCTTTCTGGGATTCATTGATTTTTATTGACTGCATACTTGCTTCTCCTTTGTAAGGATGCGCCTGCAAAAAATAAATTTTTGCAGGCAGTTTTAAGTTGTTAAGTGTTAAGTTTTAAGTAAAATCAGATGGTTGCACAATATAACCTGTATATTTAACTCCGGATTTGGACTTTTTGCAGATGCCTCTGTAAGGTAAGGTCATTATGCGGATTTCTAAAATTCGTACTGACTTTATTTACCATATAAAACGAGAGATCGTGTTTGGCAAGGATTAAGGAGGATAAATCCGGAGACGGCCCCTAAGACGGGGAGAAGTAGAATGTTGGAAAAAAAAGGTTTTAACCGCTGATCGGGCTGATCCTCGCGGATAGGATGGGCCTGCAAAAAATGTTTTTTTGTAGGCAGTTTTAAGTTGTTAAGTGTTAAGTTTAATTAAAATCAAATGGTTGTAGAATTTAGCCGGGGGTAATTTCTATGGTGCACGGGTGTTGGGAGCCCGGATTATTAGGCCTGTTTCTGATCGGGCGGGGTTTTCCCCCTTTAGTCATTACCCGCTTTAGGCGGGTAATCCATTGTGAGGATCAGACTTGGCCGCTGGAGGAAGGCCAATTCCCGTTGCACTCTGGACCCCGGATCGGCGTCAGGGGTGACGGAAGAGGTGAGGCCGGATTGCAGGTCTTTTGCTGACCAGGTGGTGGGAGCCCCGCACTAGTCGGCCCATGCATGACCCTGAAGAATTCTCCACCTTCGTCATTACCCGCTTTAGGCGGGTAATCTAGAGCAAGGGTCGTATTTAGCCGCTGGAGGAAGGCCTGATCCCGTGTGTCCTGGACCCCGGATCGGGGTCCGGGGTGACGAGGTTGGTAAATCCCGCATCACTTGGTTGGGACCTCATAATGCAGGCTTCTCCTCCGTCATTACCCGCTTTAGGCGGGTGATCCAAAGCGAGGGTTGGATATTAACCACCTTCGGCAGGTCTAGTCTCATGCATCTGGAGAAATAGGGACCGGCCGGCTTGCGTTATCACTACGAGCGGATGCTAAATCAACTGTCTTGCTGAAATTTGAATCGTACTCGGTGTTTAAAAACGTTTGAAAATAATATATAAAGATAGGCAAGGTGTTGATTGTTTGCCGTCATTTTTAATTCCGGCCTGATATGTTCAACAAAATTTTGAGCAAATACCTGGGGGACGTTGAAATCAAGTTAAGTTCCGAGCTTAGGCTGCTCATAAATTTCGCCCTGGTGTTTTTTCTGTGCCTGTTGCTTCTGGATATAGCCTTTCTGGTTATCGACTATCAGATGTCGCTTATGGTCTGGGACAGCTGGGCGGACAAGGCCGGGATGATGCTTTTTAATATCCTGTTGTGGGAGCTCATCCTGGTCACGGCCCTGACATATCTTTTTTTTCAGCTTCTCAGGCGCTACAGGCGATACAAGGAAAGGACCCGGGAATATCAAGAGCTCCTTTTGCAGACCGTTTCCCACAAGCTGGGCAACTTTCTGGCCGCGCAGCGGGTAGACTTCGAGCTCTTGCGGGACACCGGAAGCAAAAAGGCCCTGGACCGTCTGGAGCAGGGCCGCTTTTTTCTGGAAAGGGATTTCAGGAACATGCTCCGGATAATCAAGGATTCCGGTTCGGAGGAACCGGAACCGGAAAAAACGGATCTGTCCGACTTGGTTTCCGGGGTCCTGGATGATTTTACAGAAGAGCTTGAGCCGGAAAAGACCATGCTCAATCCGGCGGAAGCAAGGTGCATCCCCTCGGAAATGGAGGCGGTTTTGTATATACTCGTGGAAAACGCCGCCCGCTACTCATCCTCCAGAGTGCTTGTCCGCAGCGGCAAGAGCCGGGGACGACCCTTTTTATGGATCAGAAACGATATTGATCCGGAACGGGTCCACGGCACTGGTGTGGGGCTAAGTACCGCTTACAGGCTGGCCAAAAGAAACGGATTTGCCCTGAAATGGGTGAAAAGGGATAATTTTTTTCTGGCCGCCTTAATCCGCACGGCCAAGAAATTCCGGTTTCACGATTAATTCGGCCGCTTCAAGCATGGAGGGAATTGTTCTTAGAAGCATACGCTCATGGCTCGATTTTCATTCCTGTTTCAAAACAAAATTCTACGAGCGATTTCCATTTTTCCCGGGCGATATTATGTATAATGTCCATATCCAACCCTTGGTATTCGTGTATGGCCACATTTCTAAAGCCCACCATGGAAATCATATTGCGCATTGTATCATGTGTGATTAAATTCGCTCGATGTAGGAGTCGGAAGCAATCCGCATTACTCTGAGGCATTCCCAGGTGCTCTCTGGAAACAATGTGCATGGCAAGGTCGATCGCCGCCTGGCATGCCCTTTCCACATTCAAAATCAAGGCATCTATATGGGTATAGTCCTCGAGCTCCGGGTCAAATTCATATTCCTGCTTTACCCGGCGGATGGCCCTTTCTATGATCGCCGCCTTGTTTCTGCAGACATCATCCGGCCTGATAGGCATTGACAACCTCCTGCCTGGCTTCATTAAACGTAATATACATCCCCAGAATGCGGGCAATTTTCATTTCCGCTCCTGTCCCTTCCCTGATGAATATCCGTTGTCCTCCCAGTACCGCTTCCTTGGCGTAGACCAGGTTGTCCGGGCCTATCTCCCCTATATCCATTACCCGGCCGGTAGCAATCGATATTTCCGAAGCCAGTTCTATTCTATCCATGCCGCTCAAGGAGGCATTGTCGGAGACCACCACAGCCAAATCCACGTCACTGTCCTCGCGCATTTTCCCGGAAGCGGCGCTGCCCAGAATATACGCCGCTATTATACGAGAATCCTGTTCAAGAGTTTGGATTATAGTGCCTATTTCATCCTTACCAAGCATAGGCGCCTCCAGGAGTTCCTCCCAATGGTCTCTGGTTTCTGGAATAATTTTCTACTGCAAATGCCGAAGGACGTCATTTTTGCTTTTGGCAACCAGGATCTCGTCCAGAGCCCTGTTCAAACGTTCCAGATTATTCACTTGCTGTATGTACTTGCTGTCCTCTTCCGAGAGAGTGAATTTTTTCCTTAAAAGTCGCAGCAGGACCTTCTTTTGAGTGGATATTTGTCCCTGCTGCATACCTTCCTTCATGCCTTTTTCGAATAATTCTTGAGCTATGGTCATGATTTTGTCCTCCTTC
>CAYNNQ010000064.1:0-4010 GCA_964398785.1 uncultured Desulfovibrionales bacterium
CTCGTTAAAAGCATCCAAAAAGATCATGGGGAGAAAATTAAAAAATCCACACGCTGTGTCGGAGAGCCAATTATTGCTGGTTGTCGGCGTGATTATGCCGGTAGGCAATGACCCGGGTCTTGTCCATGGTCACCAGCCCTTCCCGGATGAGCCCGTCCAGGCGGGGCAGAAATGCGTTTATTTTCTCCTCCGAATCCACGATTTCAATTACCACGGGCAAATCCTCGGAAAGGCGCAGAATCCGGGAGGTATGGATACGGCTGTTCGCGCCAAAGCCGAGCATGCCGCGAAAGACAGTGGCCCCGGCCAGGCCCTGTTCCCGGGCCTCCCGGACAAGGACCTTGTACAGGGGACGGCCCTGGTATTTATCGTTCTCCCCGATAAAGATCCTGAGCAAAACGGACTCGGACGGAAGTTTCATAAGTACCCTCCCAATAATCAGACCCAGCGGCCCAGGGCGATACCGCAGAACAAAGCAACAAACCCAAGGCCGTTTTGGACTATAAAATTTCCGGCAGCCGGAAACAGCTCCGCTGCACGCATAAGATTCTGGGTTTCCAGGATATAGGAAGAAAAAGTTGTAAATGCGCCCATGAACCCGATCATGACCACTATCCTGGCCTGCGCGGCAAAAGGCAGCTTATTCTCGAACACGGCCCACCCCAATCCGGCCAGAAAACAGCCGGTAATATTTACCACCAGGGTGCCCCAGGGGAACTCCGCCCCGGCAAAGCGGTGCACAAGGCCGGTCAAGCCGTATCTGCATAGAGTGCCCGCTGCTCCGGCCAAAGACAAAAGAAGGATTCGGGTAAACATGGGCAGGCGTTTATCCCCAATCCCCTCGGCAGTCAAATACCAAGCATTTCCTGAACCCTACAATTTTATAAGCTGAATGTACAAAAACAAAATACCTGCAAGCAAAAATCCAGAGGTAATGTCCGGGAGGCAAAAGTTTTATTGCCCGGTGGGGCAAAACATGGCAAAATTATTAGAGATGGTTTTCAACCGCAAAAAAATGTCGAGGTATAAATGCGCCGAATATTTTTCTGCCTTGCCCTGCTTTTGATTCCCTGCCTTAGCCTGGCGGCACAACCCGGAGAAAAAGAAGCTTCTACCGGTTGGCACGGGAATATTGCCGTGGGAGCGGGCGTTCTGACCGGAATTCCCAGTCAGCTGGACGCGGAAAACGCGGCAAGGGAAATCGACAGCCTGAATGAAAAGGCCGAGCACATCACCAGGGCCATTCCTCTAGCCCGGCTGGAGCTGGGCTACAAGATCAACAAGAAAACGGATATATACTTTAAAAACAGGGACGGTCAGGGAATTAGCCTGGCCCTGGGCATGGACCGGGAAATACCCGCGGGGGGTAAAGTCGGGGCGGAGATATTTTACGCCTGGCGGGACGTATGGGAAGATCCGTACATAACCGGGGAAGATCGGGAGAAAACAACCGCCGGTGAACTGGGCACCGAACTGCGCTGGGAGGGGATAATGCACAGCGGGTTGAACCTCTCCTATGTCCTGGCCCGGCGGCATATAAACGATGATGCGGCCGGAGACCGCGACGGGGACCTGCGCCGCAAAGGCTATAGGCATGCACTCCGGTCCGGATATGCATTCGATCTCGGCCGGGCGGGCGAAATAGAGCCCTTTGTCCGCACCGCGTATTTCGACGCCCGGGGAAAAAGCAATAGATACCTGGGCTATGGAGGCGGAGTGGAGCACAGCCTGCGTCTGTCCCCATGGATGTTCAAGACCAAGGCTTTTATCCAACACCATGATTTTTCCGAAAAACACCCGGATTTCGGCGAAAAAAGGTCCGAAAGCCAGATGGGGATTAGCGAAAACATCATCCGCAACAATCCCTTCGGGTGGGAGAATTTTTTCTACAATATAAGACTCGGATATTTTCGCATTTCAGCCAAACAGGACTTTTATAAGACCAGCCTGGGAGTGTTTACACTGGGAGCCGGATACAGCTTTTGAGCACGCGGCCCCGGATATTACAGACGCAACTGCAAAAGGCCTACGGTGCAGGCAAAGGAAAATACAGGCTGAAAAGCCCCATCATCAAGGGTATGGACACCAGGGAGACCGCGAAGCTTACAAACATGAACTGGTTGACGATTTCCCTGTTTCCGCCGGAGCGTTCGGTCAAGATGGGGATCGCGGTGAGCGGCGGAACGGAAGCTTCCAAAAGCACGAACAAGGCTATGGGCAAGGGCGGCCTGTTAAGCCATCGGGACTATAAACATTTGTCCGGTAATTTGAAGCTCCTCGTCCTGTTCGCTCATGCATTTCTTCCGTACATCCTTTAAAATAGAACCCGCTGCGGTCTGATTCCAGTACCAGTCGGAGAAATCCCGGCTTCCGGGCGTCCGCACCCCGGGCCGGGAGATCACGGCCTCGAAATAAAAGGCATTTAGATCCTGAGCCGCAAGGCGGAGGGCCACGGCAAGGGAGACATCTTTCCGGGGCGGTTCAATCTCTTCCCCCAACAGATAATTGCATATTATATCCACCGCTGTTTCCGGATCAAAATCAGCCAGGGCTGTGCGGCCCCGCTGCTGCACCCCCAGATCATACCATGTACGCAGTTCCGCCGCTTCACGCTTAAATGCAGATACACGCTTTTCTAGATTCGTCTCTTCCCGGGGAGCTGAAAAACTCACCGGACAGGCCCATGCATCATCCCCGATAGACTCTCCGGAACCGGATGCCGGCGCTTCTTCCTTAAAAACCGTCAGCAAAGGCCCCTTTTCCGTCTCGAAAAGCTCCAATGCTGAGCGCAGCACTTTTTTCTGGAAGCCGGGATTATCCGGGACACCCAAAGGCCGCCCCAATTCAAACGGGACCCACATCGCCCGCGGCGGCCTGATCTTTTCGGTATGCTCGTAGATCAGACTGATTTGCGTGGTGGGAATGGATTCCCGCTCAAGATAATGCGCAAGCGCACCCACGGCACGCGTGCAAAACGGTCAGACAGGCACCAGGAGCGCCGCGTTTACACCGTCTCCTTTAAGCAGCTGGGCCAGCTTTTTTGCATGCGACTCCATCCGGGACGGGTCCGCAGCCCCCATAAATGAATAATGGAAATCAGCCACGCCTCCGATAACCCCGTCGTCCGCCAATTCCCGGAGACGGTCCAGGGGAAAAACGATATTCCAGTCCTGCTGAAAGCCGGTGCGGTCAAAATTGTTGGATATGTGGGTCATCACCAACTCATTTGCCTGGGTATTGCCGGCAATAATCCGATAGTCGCCCTCCATTCCGCTAAACGGCCGGTCTCCTCTCTTGTGCACTCCAGCCGTGGACAAAATGGCCACCCGACTCTTTTCCAGCTTCGGTCCGGCCGTCCACGGGGTGGTCTCAAAATGCGGACACGGCAGGTCCGCAAGATGAGTTCGCATTGCATCCGCCAGTTGATTTAATCGAGCCATTACTCCTCCCTTTTATAACCAAGTTTGCATCTGAGGGATGCGCGTATCACGTAAGGCTCTTGTCCTGTGCCGGCGTCTGCATGTCAAGCCCGTCAAGGCACGGATAATGAATCCTGTCCGAAGCAGCCCCCTTCACTTTTCTTCCCGGCACTATTTCCTGGATATCTGAGTGGGTTATCTTTGACTTTTTCCAGCAAAAAAATATCCTTATTTCCAAACATAAACTCGAGCAAAAAGGATCTGCGGCATGTTTATCCCCCGGAGCATAAAGGATTATAAGCATCTGGTTATTGTACTCACGGCGCTATTGTGCGCGTTTAGCGCGCCCAGCTTCGCCGCGGGAAAAAACGTCTTCAAGCGGCATATACCGGACAAAAAGACGGTGATGCAAAAGGCGGCGAGCATAGATCGCGAAAAGTATCCGAACGCGGATACCGTCCTCATCCATCGGGAGGAATTCATTCGTTACGACCGGCATGGCCTTTATGATCAATGGGATGACAGATACATAAAAATACTCACTGAAACCGGGAAAATGGATTATAAAAACATCTCCGAATCCTTTACCAT
>CAYNNQ010000064.1:4110-7061 GCA_964398785.1 uncultured Desulfovibrionales bacterium
CGTAAGAAACCGGGTGGGCGATACCCTGGATTTCGCCCAGGAAAAAAATGCAGGGAAGATCCGTTACCAATGGACGGCTAAGAACGTTCCCCGGGCTTACCCCGAGCCGAATATGCCTCCTTTTTACAAAGTGGCCCAGAGGGTGCTTGCAAGCACCATTACCGACTGGCAATGGCTTTCGAAATGGTATTGGGACCTGTGCGAGCCGAATCTGAACAAAACATCGCCGGAAATGCGCGCAAAAGTACGCGAGCTGACCTCCGGACTTGATTCCGCGCCGCAAAAAATAACAACCCTGTTCAACTGGGTTGCGCAAAAAATCAGATACCTGGGCCTGACACTTGAAAAAAACGCTCCCGGATATGAACCCCACCCGGTGGACATGACTTTCCGGGACCGGGCCGGAGTTTGCCGGGACAAGGCCGCCTTGCTCGCGGCGATGCTCAGGCTGGCCGGATTCAAGGCCTATCCCGTCCTGATCATGAACGGCCCCAAACGCGACCCGGAAGTCCCGACTCCCTTTTTCAACCACGCCATAACCGCGGTTAAAAAACCGGACGGTTCCTTCCTGCTCATGGACTCCACGGACGAGAATACGGCCCGGTTGTTTCCCGCCTATCTGAGCAACCAGAGCTACCTGGTGGCCACCCCCGAAGGCGAACCGCTCCGGACCTCGCCGACTGTCCCGGTCGAGGAAAACATGCTGCTCATTTCCACAAACGCCACGCTCACTTCCGATGGAAACGTGAGAGCCCGGACGAAATTCCTGTTTAAAGGCGTCAACGACAACATGTATCGCGGCCTTTTCGCCAGACAAAAAAAACGGGAAAGGAAACGCTTCCTGGAATCCCGCATCAGGAAGAAAATGCCCTCGGCGATCATAAAAAACTGCCGAATAAAACCGGCAAACATGCTTGACGTGTCTAAACCTTTAACCGCCGAGCTTAAATACCTGCTGCCGGACTATACCTTAAAAACCGAACAATCGGAGATATTGAATCTTCCCCGTCTCGCAAGCTCCCTGGGAGCGGTCCGCCGCGTTCTGGACAGCACCAAACTAAAAGAACGGGAATATCCGCTCTTTTCAAGGCTTACCTGCGGAGTACAGGAAAAAATCTCCCTTTCCCTGCCCCAGGATCTGCAGGGGAAAATCCATCCGCCCGGGGATCAAAACGCGTCCGCCCCGGGGGTTGAATGGTCAAGCGAATACACCCTGGCCGATCAAGCCATTAAATTCGAGGAAATCCTCGGGATAAAAAAGCCCGAATTTTCCCCGGCCGAATACAAAGGGCTCATCAATGTCCTTGGGGTAATGGAAACCGCCGGAGACAAAAAAATCATAGCCGAGGGAAAGCCTCAAAAAAACCAAGAAGCCGAATGGTACGCGAAATATTCTCCGGACACGGTTCTAATCAACCGATCCACGCATATATACTTGCACGATGCGCATAACTGGACCGAGACCCAGACGGTTTCCAGAAAAATTCTCACCTACGCCGGGAAAAAGGATAAAAGCGAACTCAAGATCGGCTTCAACCCGGCATGGGAACAGGTCGAGATCAAGGATGTCCGGGTAATCTCCCGGGAGGGACGGGTAACCGAAATAGACGACAGCCGGATCAACGTAATGGATGCCGAATGGGCCGGAAAGGCCCCCAGATATCCGGCCGAAAAGATCATGGTCGTGAATTTTCCGGCGGTGGGAGCCGGAAGCATCATCAAGTACACGACAATCAAAAACAAAACGGACCGGCCCTGCTTTAATCTGTGCGCCATATTGCGCGATACGGAGCCGATCCGCTCCCAGGCAATCATAATCAACGCGCCCCGGGATATGCATATCGACCTGGAGTATTCGGAAACCGGCTTCGGATTGGACAATAAATGGTGGAGAATCCCGAAAGACAAGGGAAACATAGAGGTTCATCCCCGGGGAGAAAGAACCGAGTACAGGATTGAAAAATCCTTTACCGCTCCCCTGCCCCGAGAAAGGAATGTTCCGCCGCTATTCACCTTTTGCCCCACTCTCGCGGGCAGCACGACAAGCTGGGATGAACTGGGGAAAAGATTCGAACAAGCCGCGCTCTCCAGGCTGAACAAGCCCGCCGGGGAAAAACTCCAAGCCTTGGCCGAGCGCTTTAAAGACATAAAGGACCGGGACCGGAGGATACAGGCCATACGCGACCATATAGCCGAGAATATCGGCCTCGCCGGGCCGAAATCTTTCGATATCCCCCTGTCCGAGCTGAGCGCGCCGCAAAGGACTTTACAGGACGGGTACGGCAACAGCGCGGATCGTGCGCTTTTAACTTATAAACTTCTGGCTCTGAGCGGTTTTGATCCCGATCTTGTCCTTGAATCCAAGTTCCCCGGAGCCGCGGGAATTTCCGAGATCCTGCGCCGGTCACCCTCCCTCAACTGGTTTGATAAGGTTCTGGTCCGGGTAAAAAACTCGAAAGGCGAGCACATATTCCTAAACGGCGCGGATCAATACGCCCGGCTGGGAACTACTCCCGGAAACGGAAAAACCGTTTTTTATCCCTCGAGCGCGGAAATATCGCGGATAGAATCACCGGATTTCGACCTGAAAACCTCGAAAGACACGCAATACAATATCCGGCTTCGCGACAGCGGGGATGCCAGAATCAAAATCCAAACGACATACCGAGGAATGAATTATGCCGAGCTGAACAAAAAAATGAGCACATCCTCCTCGGAAGAAATCAATCAATACATCCAGAAAAAAATAAGCGGATTCAACAGAGCGGCCGAATTACTCGGGGAGTATGCAATCGAGTTTGATTCATACCCGGGGCGGGAAAGTTTCCAACTTTCAGTGCCCGAGCTGGCCGAGGTGGAGAAAGGAACCATGATCCTGGACATCCCGGGGTTGATTGAAAAGATCAAGGGAGCCGGGACGAATTCCCGCAAACTGCCCCTGCTGCGCGAGG
>CAYNNQ010000065.1:0-6867 GCA_964398785.1 uncultured Desulfovibrionales bacterium
TCCTTGGCGTGTCCCCAGTCCCGTTTGGCGTCCATATTGCCCATGAACAGGCAGCTGTCCAGGCCCTGGGCGATATTGGAGAGCCCCCGGGTTATCTTGCGGGTGACAAAGGTCTCTCCCCGGCGGGGAGATTCATGGTTGAACAGAATGCCGTTGCAGGCGTATATCCCGTAGGCCTCGCGGTAATTAACCGTGATCCAGTAGGCGTACAGCTTGGCCGCGGCATACGGGCTGCGTGGATAAAACGGGGTATCTTCGTTTTGCGGGCTGTGGCGCGCTTTGCCGAAGAGTTCCGAGGTGGAGGCCTGGTAAAATCTTGTTTTGTCCTGCAGGCCCAGAAAACGGATGGCGTCCAAAAGGCGCAGGGTCCCCACTCCGTCCACTTCCGCAGTGTATTCCGGGGATTCGAAGCTGACGGCCACATGCGATTGCGCCCCGAGATTGTAAATCTCATCCGGCTGCACTTCCTGGATGATCCGGGTTAGATTGGAGGTGTCGCTCAGATCACCGTAATGGAGTAAAAATTTTAGGTCCTGTTCGTGGGGGTCCTGGTAGATATGATCCACCCGGGAGGTATTAAAGGACGAGGCCCGGCGTTTTATCCCGTGCACCTCGTAGCCCTTGTCCAGCAGGAATTCCGCTAGATAGGATCCGTCCTGGCCGGTTATTCCGGTGATTAAGGCTTTTTTCATGTTTGTCTCACAAGTTTTTTGTTTTTTGGGGGGCTCTCGCCTCCGGCACTCAGTTTCCTGAGTGGCCGGACAGGCTGTTCGAAGACTCGGTCGTGACACGGAGGAAGAGAAGAGTTTTTAACCGCTGATCGCGCTGATTTACGCTGATTGAAGAAAATAAGACAATTCTCTTTTCTTATCCGTGAAGATCCGCGAGATCTGTGGTTTAAGTTTTTTTGTCTTTTTCTTGTTTTGCTGTGCTTGGTGCCTATTCCGGATGGATTTTCAGCCCCTGATTGTCGGCTGTCCTATAGATGGAAAAATCTTTGCGGTCCAAGGTGAATATGTCCAGGATACCGGAATCGGCCGCAAGGCAAACAAGGGAAGCATCCGCAAAGTCCATGGGCAGATCAGAGTATTTATTCATCAACACCCTCACCGTCTTTAGGCTCTGAGTATCGGAAGGTACCAAATTGATGATGCCCCGGAGTACGAAGTCCAGGGCTGTTTTTTGAGCTTTGATGGAAAAGTTCAAGAGATAAAGCACCTCGGTCAAGACCGGTTCGATTGAGTATAATTTGCCGGAAAATGAATGGAACCAGTTTGCACAAGAAACATGTGCTTTTTCACTTCTGTCTATCAGTGCAACCCACGGTCCTGTATCGATAAGAACATTCAAGACTATTGCCTTTTAATCTTGTTCAAAAGATGGCGGCGATGGTTTGTCCCCAGATCCGGAATGCCGCTGTCGACTACCCCAATCAGATCCTTGGCCTCAGCAGCAGGACTTTCCCCCTGTTCTCGGGCCTCAAAGTCCTCCAAGAAATTTTTGATGGCGATTCTGGCTATATCCGATTTTTTAAGGCCGGTTTTATTTACAATCTCATCAATACGGGATTTGTATTCGTCCGGCATGCGAATAGTCATTTGCATTTTGCATGCTCCTGTAGTCTTTTTGACTACAAAGTAGTTCGAGGTTGTTTATGCGTCAAGCCGTGATTGTTCGTCGGCTTTTGCCTGGGAGCAGTTTTTTTGCCTCTCGCCTCCAGCACTCAGACTTCCGTCTGAGTGACTGGACAGGCTGCTTGAAAACTCGGTCGATACACGGAGGAAGAGGGAAGAGAAGAGGATTTCTGCCGCAGATTGCGCTGATTCACGCAGATGGAAAAAAGTAAGAGCATTTTTTGATCAGCGGAGCCCCTTAAGATCAGCGGTAAATTTCTTCTTTTTTTTCTGCCTTTGCTTTGCAAGATTATTTATGGCGTAAAAAATCCTCGATAGTCATATCAATATCTTTTGCGATTTGGCGCAGTAGAATGGGGGAGATATCTTTATTGGGATGAAAAGGTACAGTGGTTCCTCGTCCATCCGGATGCCGGAATTGTTTATGAGCCCCTTTTTGGCGTACTTCCCTAAATCCCAATTTTTCCAGGATGAGCACTACTTCTCGAGGCTTAAGTACGGGAATGTTCCCCAAGGTTAAGCTACCAGAACGTTTTGAGTGCCCACGAATTCCGCTTCTATAGAGGGTTCACCATCTTCAAGGAGCATTTCGATGACTTCTTTAAGGTTTTTGTTCAACTCGTCTAGAGAGTCTCCCTGGGAATGCGCCCCTCTAAAACCAGGAACATACCCAATATACAGGCCGGTTTCCGGGCATTTTTCAATCACTGCGGTGTAGTTTTCATGCTTTTCTCCTGGACAAGTAATGCAAAATTTTGATTTTGGAAAAAGAAATATATGAATTTATGAAATTTTATCTTCCGAAGTTTAAAGTATTGAATATCATCCTTTTTTAGTCAAGACAGTTTGCCTCTCGTCTCCAGCTCTCAGACTTTTATCTGAGTGGCTGGACAAGCCGCTTGGAAATTTACACGATCCAGGGTGTTAAAGTGGAAGAGGATTTCTGCCGCAGATTGTGCATATCCACCCAGATGGAATAAAATAAGAGCATTTTTTGATCAGCGGAGATCCGCAAGATCAGCGGTTAAATTTTTTCTTTTCTCTTTCTCCTGCCTCCCTCGGTGTCTCGAGGGCCGCTTCGCCCGCTGTGTCCAGCACATATTCCGAAGGAATAAGTGCAGGAGGCGTGAGCTATTCTTTTCTTCTTCGGCAGCGCCTTCGCGCCTCAGCGGGAGAACTTTTCTTTTCTTATCCGCGACAATCCGCAAGATCAGCGGTTAGATATTTTCCCCGCGGTCTTAAACGCCGGCGCATTCAACTGATTTATCCATATTGAACACCGGCAGGCGAAAAGCCAGCGGGGCATCGGCTAGATCGTTCTCGGTATGGAGTAGATATTCCTTTTCTAAATACTTTGGTCCTCCTTTTAAAAGCATAAGGGCGAAGTCTGTTTCCTCTATTTCCGGCAAGTACTGGCTGCCCCTGATTTCATTTGGATGAGGCAGATAGGGCTTTAGATGCCCGGGGAGATCCTGTCTGGCTCCGATATGGCGCATCGGCCGGCGCGAAAATATATGGGATCTGCAGTTCGTCTTATTTCCCTGCAGCTGCCAGGCGGGGTGGCGGTTGGCTGCAAGGGAAGTCGTGGAGATATAAAAGCCGGGGGAGGTAGTTTTTTTAAGCAGTTGGCGGATGCGCCTCTCGGTTACTATTCCCTGCAGCGGGGCGATATACAAAAAATCCGGGTCGTTGCCGTTTCCAGATGAATCGACGCTCCTTAAAAACGCTTTTTTATAATTCTTGTTCGCTGGGCATCGAGTCTTGACTGTTTTATCGGCAAGTCCATTTTCGCAGGGCAAGATTTTGTCCGCGCGCAGTTCAACCCGGATGCCGGATTTAAGTCTTCGGCATGACTGTATCAAATACTTTATTATTTCCAGGCGCAGGGACCGGTTTTTAAGAAAGAAATCATCCCGGGCATGCCTGCGGGTGATGTCTATTATTGCCTTTAGTTCAGGCATGCTTCTCTCCCGGTTATCGAGTGTTGATAGCTTTTAAGCGGGAATCCGAAATCGTGCAGTCCTTTTTGCAGGATTTCTTCGGCCAGGCAAATATCTTCGTACGTGTCGATATCAATGAGTTCCACCGGATTGCGGATCACCTTGTATCGAAAGCTTTTTCTTTTACTTCGGTTGCCGGCCAGAAAATTGCCCATGGTCTTAAAGGCGCCTTGGGGCATGTTTTTAATATCCCGGTTTAAAAAGAGCTTTTTAAGGGAACCGTTTTTGCGGACATAATAGTTCCCGGGTCGAAATGAAGTCGGGCAACAGGCGTTTATTGCAGCCGTGGTTTGCAGCTTTTCAAGGATATCTTTTAAAATATTTACGCTTCGAAACGGAGAGGTGGGGTAAAGGGTGATGAGGTTTTTCCAGGGGTATTTTCCCCTAGCCAACCAACCTATGAGATACGGAGTGGTGAATTTCGGAGTGGAGGACCGAGCCAGTTCGGCCGGGCGTATGAATGGGGCTTCCGCACCATACAGTTCGGCGATCTCAGCATACTTTTCACTGTCCGTATTCACAATCACCCGGTCCACCCCGGGAGTTTTTCCGGCCACTAGTATGGAATAGGCCAAAAGGGGGATTCCGGCCAGCTCACGGATGCATTTGTCCGGGAGCCGGGTGGAGAGGGAACGGGCCGGGATATGCACTACGGTACGCACAGGAGGAGTTTCAAGGCGCTGCAGTTGATAATCGGGATAGCAGTATAGCGGATCCCCGAAGTAGTGTTTGTAGAATTCTTGTATTTCGTTCACGGTTGCTTTGTTTGGGTTTTAGGCGGGTTATCTCTCGCCTCCGGCACTCATCTTTCTGTGTGACCGGACAGGCTGCTCGAAGACTCGGTTGAGACGCCGAGGAAGAGGGGAGTTTTTAACCGCAGATCGCGCAGATCCACGCAGATTGAAGAAAATAGGACAATTCTCTTTTCTTATCCGTGAAGATCTGCGAGATCTGTGGTTAAGTTCTTTCTCTTTTCTTTCTCCTGCCTTTGCTCTGCGGCTCGAGGGCCGCTTCGGCCCGGGCGTGAGCTGTTCTTTCTCTTACCTGTTTTTAAGCGCCTGGCGGGCTTTTTGGACCAAATCCGCCGATTCTTGCATGAGTTTTTCCTGATTTTCCGGGCCGTGCGCCCCTGTTTTGCGCTGTCTGTGGCTGCGCACGCTGTACAGCACTTCCGGGACGTGCGTGAACCTGGCACCTTTCAAGGCGAAGCGGAGGTAGCATTCGTGATCGTTGGCTGTGTAGCTTTCATCAAAGTATCCGAAATCTTTATGCAGCTTCAACCGGTAGAGTTTGGACACACCCAGAAAATACCAGTCGCAAAAGCTTTTCGCAAAAGAATAGTCGGGAAGGCAAAACCGGCGCAGTATGCGCATGTTATCATCGACTATGAACATGTCTGAGAACGCGAAATCGGCCTGGTTGTTTATAAGCGGCCGGGACAGGTGCTTTAGCATGAGCGGATGGCACAGATCGTCCGAGGCCACGTAGGTGCAGTATTCCCCGGAAGCGGCCCGGAATCCCTTGTTGTAGGAAGGAGTGTGCCCGATTCGGGTTTTGTTCTCGATTATCCTTAAATTCCGTCCCTGCCGGGGGTAGCGGGAATGTTCCCTCCGGGATATGCCGCCGTCTTTTTCCAGACGCCAGGCAAAGGAGGTTTTTTCATTTTTTACGCTCCAGGAAAAATCATCCAAAACCGAGGAAGTCTGGTCTCCCGAGGGGTCGGCGACAACGATTATTTCAATATCCGGATAGTCCTGGAACCAGATTGAGTCCAGGCATGCTCCGAGGTATTCGGCCTGATTGTATGTAGGGACTATTACCGATATCTTGGGCGCGGGCATGAAAGCGGATTGTTGTTATGTTTGAAGAATTTTTCAGTCACTTCGGGTGTAATCCTTATATGTTTGCGAAATTAAACATATAAACCTTATTTTACTTCAGATCCTGATAAAAATCCACCAAGTGCCGAACCACCTTTTCCTCCGGCCAGTATTTTTCCATGAATGTCCGGGAGTATCGTCCCAACTCTTCGCGCAGTTCCTTGTCCCGGAAGAGCGTGGACAAATCGTTTTTCAGGGACTTAGGGGAGGAGATAAACCAGGGCAGTTTATCCACTCCCGCAAATTTTCGGATATGTTCCCGGTTCCATTCGTCCAACCCGGTGATCGTGCAAATCCCCTGGGCCAGGCCCTCCAGGCTGCTCACCCCGAAATAGCCCTGCAGATGATCAAAAAGGATATGGCCTTTTCGTTTTCTGCGCAGGCAGTCCTTGTGCGGGGTATTGCGGATTATATCCGATTCGATTTTTCCCGGAATTTCCCGGATGAGCTTATTTACATATCCTTGATACAAGTCGGTGTCCTTGAGTTCCGTGCGGGTCGGGGAGTGAACCAGTCGAACAGGGGAATCCGGTTTCTTGTCCGCCGGGGTGTAAAGCGGATCATTCTCCGGGACCAGATTGGGTTGCCATTTGGCTTCGGGCAAGAGCTCCAAAAGATCCGGAGTGCTGACCAGAAGGTTTTTGCGGTTTTTCTCCGCGTATTTATTTCTAAATTTTTCCGGGGCACAGCGAAAATCCGGATGACCGTGATGGTGATGTATTACGGCCCTGCCCTGCATATGCTCCGCAGGTACAAAAGGCCCCAAACCGGTGTTTTCGTCCGCGGTCATGTGGAAATGAAATATATCGCTTTCATTGAGCAGTTTAGAGACCTCTTCCAGACCGGATGCGTCCAGCCAGGGCAGGTGCAGATCCTTTTCAAACATGAAATTGTAGCGGATTTCCCGGGTCACAAGGCGGCAGGAGTGTCCGGTGTGTTTGTTTATCCCCTTGGTCAGGGCGATACCCATGCCCGCCGGGTCGTTTATGGCCATCATCAGAATGCGCATGGATCGTTTTTACTTGGCGTCCCTGAGCCACAGCGGGGGTTTTCTGTCCGCGCGGAGGCGCGGAGTCCGCAGGGTAAGAAAGGCAAAAAGACCCTCTTCTCTGGGTCCCACCGTCTTTGTGCGAGAATATTTTTGTCCGTGTATCACTCTTTAAGGCCATTAACGCAACGAGTGATACCATCTTTCATGAGTGCTTCTCCAAAATTGAGCAGGTAGCCGAGCTTGCAACCGGTAAGCCTGAGAGATGTCTGTATTTGTTTTTTATGCGCTGGTGTGGTTTTTTCCACAGATCCTAGATCCGTGAAATTGTTACATTAACGTTGCATTCATACTGCAGTTTTAAT
>CAYNNQ010000066.1:0-6756 GCA_964398785.1 uncultured Desulfovibrionales bacterium
TCCCCCTCCGTCATTCCTGACGCCGATCAGGAATCCAGGAGTGCAACAGGTAAGGCCCGCCCCAATGGTTAAACTTGGTCCTCGCTCTGGATTACCCGCCTGAAGCGGGTAATGACGAAGGCGGGGGGAGACCTGCATTGCGAGGCGTTTGCCGACTAATGCGGGTATCCCCACTCCCGTCCCCCCGGTCCCGGAAACGACAATAATTGATCAACTCAAGGTATTTCATTAAAAGCCTTTAAATTCAGTTGGTTCAGCATTTTTGGCGGGGCCTAGCAAACACCGGGCCGGTAGTTTGGCATCAAAAAAGATGAAAAGAAGAAAATCCACGGCTTATATCAAGACCAGTTTTATCCCCCGATGGCGGACATTATCTTTTGACAGACACTTTCCTCTTTCTTTTGATGCTCCTGCAAAATCTTGTATCCCAAAGGCTTGTCCTCTCCGGCTTTTTTCAGGACCTTGCGGAGCTGGGCCTGGCTTATCTTGGGGGAGCGCAGCAACCCGCGCAACCTGTATTCCTTGTCCGAGAATAGACATGTGCGTAGCCTACCGTCTGGTGTAACGCGCAACCTGTTGCATTCATTGCAGAAATGATTGCTCAAGGGGGAGATGACCCCTAAACGACCCTGTCCCTGGGGCAAGGAGTACAACTTGGCGGGGCCGCTGGTTTTGTTGCGGGAGTTAATCGGTTCCAGGTGGGTTAACTCCCCGGCATCCCGGACAATATCCTCGCAGGGCCAATGAAAATCCTGGTTCCATAATGTCTTTCCACCGATGGGCATGAACTCGATGAAACGGACATCCAAGGGATAGTCCAGGGCGAACTGGATGAAGTCAGAGAGTTCATCGTCGTTTACGCCTCGCATGGCAACCACATTCACTTTCAGGCGCAGTCCTTCGGCAAGTCCCTCGTCAATTGCATCCCGAACGCTTGAATACAGGTCCCTTCCGGTTATCTTTGCGTATTTTTTCCTGTCCAGGGTGTCCAAAGAGATATTTAAGTGCCCCAGTCCCTTGTTTTTCAGTTTGTGCATTTCTCCGGACAATAGGGTGGCATTCGTGGTTATCCGCATATCCATCTCCGGATGGTCCGCACATATCATTTCCAGAAAGCTGGTGAATCCTTTGCGTACAAAAGGCTCTCCCCCGGTAAGTCGCAATTTGCTTACCCCGCATTCCTGGGCAGCGGATATGACCCGGAGCATCTCCTCATAGCGGAGGATATAATCGTGCGGCATGAATTTGAAAATGCGGCTGTCCCGGCAATAAAAACAATTCAAGTTGCAGCGGTCGGTAACGCTCAAACGGAGATAACTAACGCCTCGTCCATATTTGTCTATAATCATTTTTCAGCTCCCTAAACTGTTCCGGGGTTGATCCGGAACTTTTTGCAGGCTGTTTTAAGTTGTTAGGTGTTAAGTCTCAAGTGGAATCAGCGGTTTGAATGACTTGATCTGTACATTTAACTCCTACCTCTAACTTTTTGCACTTGCCTCGTCTATGCTCAATCCGGGAGCATCCATTCCCTTTCCGGCAAGAGCCTGGCCGCCGTGTCTGGATGGATGACCCTGCCCTCGGCCATTTCCGGGTAGCGGTAGCCGAGCAAAAGCCGGCGTAGTTGCCTGCGTTTTTCCCCATTCGGGTCCTCTCCGGCAATGACCTGATACCAGGTACCCAATTGGTCCGTGTCCGATTGCAAAAAACTGGTTTTCTCCGGCAACTGCGCCGTATTGCCCAGGAGGAAACGAAGAACGCCGTTGTCCGCGAGTAGATCGTGACAACAAAGATCGAAGCGGCAGGGTCTGTTTTCCAGGCAGGGGGCACAAACAGGTACCGTCTGCAATATTTTGTGCCCCTTTCCGTACGGGCCGGTTTCAAAGCACCAGGCCGAGGACAGGAAAAAACTCCATACCGGGATTCCCATGTGCGCACCCAGATGCATGGGGCCTGTATCCGGAGTTAGCAGGGCAGAACAAGCCCGGATTTCTCCCAGTAATTGATCCCAGTTGGTCTGTCCGGTAAGATTGCTGGTTTGGGATTTAACCCCGGCCGGGAGGGCGTTTATCAACTCCCGGGCTTTGGGTCGGTCTCCGCTCCCTCCCAGAAGGACTATGCCGGAAGAGGATGTCCTTTCCAGCATGGCCAGGAGTAGACCGCGCAGGGTTCCCACGGCAATAGAACGCCTGGGGTTGCGTCCGGATATGACTACACCCAGGTTTTTACCCCCGGGACGGGGATATGGGTTGACTTGAAGGGGAGTTATGGGTTGGGGGGCATGCAGGGCCCACAAATCAAACAGGTTAATGGGCGAATCCCGCCGGAAGCGACTGAGGTGGAAGGCCAAACGGGTCCATTTTGTCTTTGAAGGTTGGCCATTTAGGCAGTAATACCCTTGGACGGATTCCGGCGGAAAGAGTCTGGCTAGGGCGAAATTAAGCCCGGAAAAATTGAGGTTGAAAACCAGGTCAAAGCTTTTTTGCCTAAGGGTTTGCAGGAGACCAAGAGTGTCTTCCAGGGTTTGCCTGTTACCCGATTTTTCCTGGGCATGCGCGGGGAGACTGAGTACACGTGTGCGCGGATACAAGACCCCGGCCAGTTCTTTAAGGGAATGATCGACCACGAGCCAGACTGCACCTGTTTGCTCTAGGGAGAGAATCAGGCGTTTGCTCTGCAGAAGATCCCCCATGCGGGCGAGCTGAAGGACGAGATATTCCTTTTCCATCTAAACAGTCCGTTTTTTTGTAAACAAACAACATTTACTCTTAGTGTTAGTTTATCGCAAGGAATACGTTGGGGGTTGAGTCGTTTTATAATTATTGCCGCATGGGACCTGGGTCCAGGGGATACCCGGGTGCGGGGCATAATGGTGGTACGCGGTCTGGTTTACAGTTTGGCCGGGATCTAGTAATAACAGCGAATGGCTTATTTTCCCGTTTTTCTGGACTTGAGCACCCGCAATTGCCTGGTTGTGGGCGGGGGGCGCGTGGGACGCAGAAAGATAGAAAGGCTTGCCGAGTGCGGGGCCGCCTCGATTGCAGTAGTGGACCCGCAGCCACAAGAAGATCTTTTGGTCTCGTTGGCAGGGAAGGAAAGATTACGAATATTTGCCGAGGCATTCAGGCCGGAGCACTTGCAGGGGATGGGCCTGGTTTTTGCCTGCACCCCGGATGGGGAGGAAAATTCCCGAGTGGCTGAAGCCAGCGGGGAGGCGGGAATCCCGTGCAATGTAGCCACTGCCGGGAACGGGGATATGATAATCCCCGCACTTTACAGACAGGGAGATTTGAGCATTGCCGTGTCCACTGCGGGTGCCAGTCCGGCCCTTAGCCGCAGGATACGGGAAAAGCTCGCTCAAGTATTCGGCCCCGAATATGCCCGGCTCGCCGCTTTGCTCAAGGCTTTGCGCGGTCCTGTTATTGGGTTGCAGCGGGAGCAGGAGGAAAACAGCCTCCTTTTCGAGCGTCTGGCCAGCGAGGAAGTTTTGCAGGCCCTGCGCCGCGAGGATCGCACTGAATTGTTCCGCATCCTGCAAAAGGAACTCCCGGATTCGCTTCATTCCGGGCTGGGAGAATTAGTACATGACCTTATTTAAATTGTTTGATCTGAGTATTGTCCTTTTGTACTTTACCGGGACGGCAGTATATCTTGCGGGATTCATGTCTGGCGGGACGAAAGCGAAAAAGACCGCTGTATGCCTGGCCCTTATGGGTTTTGTGCTGCATACAATCGATCTGGGGATCAAACTGTATCTCCCCTCCTCCCAGGCCCTGAGCCAAAACTATTTTTATTTCAGTTTCCTGGCTTGGGTCTTTTTGCTGGTCTACTGGGCAATATGGTGGAGGCTCAGGTTGGGGTTTCTGGCCCTTACTGCCGCACCTTTGGCGCTGGTGCTGTTTGTTTCTTCCCTGGCTGTTTCCCAGGTAAAAATGGATATTCCGGGCTCGCTGAGCTGGCTGTGGTTCTGTCTGCATATAGGTTCGCTTTTTTTGAGCATGGGGCTCTTGGCGATGGCCAGCGGGGCGGGAATTGCCTATATTTTTCTGGAACGCAAGATTAAAACCAAGTCCAAACTGGGTGGATTTTCCCGGGAGATGCCCTCCCTAAACGCATTTGATCTGGTCAATAAGCTGGCGGTCTTTTGGGGATTTCCCCTTTTTACCCTGGGTCTTTTGTCCGGTTTTATCTGGGCGGCTGTCGCCTGGGACAAGATTTTTTCCTGGGACCCCAAGGAAATCGTTACTCTGGGGACCTGGTTGATTTTCGCCTATCTTTTCCACCAGAGGCTGGCTTTGGGCTGGCAGGGTAAGAAACCGGCCAAGCTGGCCATATTTCTTTTTGTAGTCAGTGTGGTTTCCCTTGTGGGAGTAAATTATCTTTTACCCTCGCATCACACTTTCAAGCCGTAGAGTAATTCAAGCGGGCAGGAATCTGCCCAGATGCGCCTGCAAAAAATAAGTTTTTGCAGGCAGTGTCAAGTTTTAAGTTGAAAGTTTTAAGTAAAATCAAAAAGTTACAAAGTTTAGGCTATGCGTCTAACTCCTTCATTCGATTTTTTGGGCTCTTCGACACAACGTGTGGATTTTTTATATTTTTTTCGCCTGATCTTTTTAGATGCTTTTAACGGGAGGCCCGCGCGTTTTTTGGGTCCCGCCAAAAGGGGGAAACCGGACCGAGAATCGGGCTCTTAATGCAGACTGGCAAAATCACCAACTTGAATGCAGCAAAACAATCTTTCCCTCCAAAAACAAGGAGGCATTTGCAATAAGTCGAGGTCTGGAGTTTAATGCCCGGTTAAATTATTTAACCATCTGATTTTAATTAAAACTTAACACTTAACAACTTAAAACGCCTACAAAAACATATTTTTTGCAGGCGAATCAACTAGAGTCCGGAGGAGGCAAGCATCCCCCTTTGGCCGGACCTAGAAAACACCGGGCCGGTAGTTGGGCATCTAAAAAAATCTGGCGGAGAAAATCCATATCAAACGTCGAGGAACCATTTTTTGCAGATGCCTCTGCCCAGGTTAAAAAATGCGTTCCAATTTTTTTAAATCCGATAACCGCCGCAAAGTGTCTATAACGGATATTAATGGATCACAAGATATATCTACTTGGTATTAACCATAAATGTACAGAGGTTGATATCCGGGAGAAATACGCCCTTCCGGATATGGATCCCACATTTTTATTGCAGGAGCTTTCTGGGGTCCGCGAGGCCTTTGTGTTATCCACCTGTAATCGTGTGGAGCTTTTGTGCGTGGGCGAAAAGCTGAATACACCGCACAGCGAGGATATAATTCGAACCTGGGCGGGGAGTTGCAACGGGGATATGCATGTGCTCCGCGATCATGCTTACGTTTTGGAGGACGCTGAAGCGGTGGAGCATCTGTTCGCGGTAGCTTCCAGTTTGGACTCCATGGTCCTGGGGGAACCGCAAATCCTGGGACAGCTAAAGGATGCTTATCGCAAGTGTGTAAACTGCCGCGCTCCCGGTCCGGTAATTAACCGGATGTTACACAAGTCTTTTTCTGTAGCCAAGGATGTACGCACGGAAACAGCAGTGGCTTCCAGCGCGGTTTCCATAAGCTACGCAGCCGTGGAGTTGGCCCGAAAGATATTCGGGGAGCTGGAGGGCAAGAAGGCCATGCTCCTTGGAGCGGGGGAGATGGCCGAACTCGCGGCCAGGCATTTGCTTAACTGCGGGATATCGGAAATATTTGTCGCCAATAGGACTTATGAGCGTGGTCAGGAATTGGCGGAGAAATTCGAGGGCAGGGCTGTCTGTTTTGAACAATTCCTGGATTACTTGACCCAAGTGGATATCGTTATAACCTCCACCGGGGCCAGTTCCACTGTTATCCGGGCCTCTCAGGTACGCACCACTTTGAAAAAGCGCAAGAATAAGCCCATGTTTTTTATCGATATCGCTGTTCCCCGCGATGTGGACCCGGACGCCAATATGCTGGACAATGTGTATCTATACGATATCGACGATTTAAAGGAGGTAGTGGAGGAGAATCTGGCCGGGCGTAGGGAAGAGGCCCGCAAGGCCCGGGAGATTATCAGCGGGGAAAGGGACAAGTTCATGGGCTGGCTGAATGAGCTCGATTTGAGTCCGACCATACGCTCTCTTTTGGAAGGCGGAGAGGAAGTCGCCCGGCGAGAGGTAAAAAAGACTTTGCGTGCCCTGGGACGTTCGGACGAAGAAACCACCCGCGCCCTGGAAACCATGGCCTCATCACTGGTGCACAAACTGTATCATGAGCCGATTGTTTTCCTTAAGCGCCGTGCCCAGGAGGAGGGGTCCTCCAAGGAGTTCATACATCTTGCCCGGCGCATGTTCAATCTGGATAATGAAGATATACCGGACAATGCCCACAAGGACCGTAAAAAGAACAAGGAGTAAGCAGTGCTTTCATATTTGATCGAGGATATACAAAGCGGGGATATGCAAAAGCTGGAGGACAGGCTGCAGGAGATGCGCCTCCAGGGCGGTCTCGCCGGGGTATACAAACTCCCGGTCCCCCAGGCGATGTTAAACAAGGAGCAAAGGGAGCACCAAGATTCCTGCGGGCCATTCTACATGGCATTGGAAACAGGGGAGGGGCGAGTCAAGCTTGAATTTTTGGTGCGCTGCGAGGAAAAAATACGCTGTTCATGCATCGGTTATGCCTCTCCACAGTTGCGTGTGCATATGATGGATTACCTTAACGGATTGCTGGAGGAGTTTAAAATAAGTAGCTGATGGAGATGA
>CAYNNQ010000067.1:0-6038 GCA_964398785.1 uncultured Desulfovibrionales bacterium
TTAAACCTTGTTTTTGGGTGCTATGTATATCCAAAATGACAATGCCGGCTTCGCTTTGTTCAACTTCCGAGATGACCTGTTCCATCTCTTTGCACTTGTATACCTGAAAACCGGAGTCTTCAAGTTTGCGCAACATTTTATCTAGAAACAGGTTGTCTGTTTCAATAAGGAAAAGTTTGGTAGACATCTATTCACGCCATCCATGCTGGTTATATTCCTCTGAAAAAAGTATTCTTGTATACTTTGTCTTTATCATTATTAGTTTTTTCAAGGGTCCATGGGAACTGAATGGCTTTGGTCCGAGTTGTATGTCCGGCGTCCACCTACATTGGTTTCGAAAAAAAATGTCTGTTGATGATCTGTCTGCAAGAATCTTGTTGCAGGCAGTTTTAAGTTCATAAGTTTTATGTAAAATCAGAAGGTTGCAAAATTTAACCTGTACATTTAACTCCGGACTTGGACTTTTTGCAGATGCCTCTGTTGATGTGGGCGCCGGATATAAGCTCGGTTATCCAAGTACGCCTTCCGTTTTGAGATGCCGGGCGTAAAAGCATACAGCCATTAGTATCATGTAGCCCAGAATAACTCCTGCTAGCCCCCGCGAACCGGCAAGTAAAGGGTCCGACTCCAAGGAGAAGTGTACTGCGGCATTTATTAGGCTAATGCCCAATATGGAACAAAACAGGGTGTAGGCCTTTTGTCTCAATCGGAATAGAGACAGAGCGGCTACAATATTCAAGAAAGGGATTATTCCCCATAGACTCCAGCTTAGCGCTTTGTGCTTCGTTTCCATTTGTATTTGTCCGGGAGAAAACACGATACCCAGCAAAGAAAATAGGCTGACTATGCCGGAGAACAAATAAAAGGCACTGATGATCCAAACCCATAAAGGCCGTTTTCTTGTAAAAGCATGCATAATCATCCCTAAAAGGAAATTTACAGGATCGGTTTACCTGGAGCGCCTGGAGTATGAGGAAACGGCATTTTCTACCGCTCGGTCCCTGATCTTTTGTTCATGGTCCCATTTCTTCTGGGCTACTTCGTATATCTTTTCCATTAAGTCCTCTATCTCGCATGGCTTCATAAGATAATCGTAGGCTCCGAGTTTCATGCCTTCCACCGCAGACTGCACGGTAGCGTTGCCGGTGAGCATTATTACTTCTATAAGCGGAGCTATCTCCTTGATCTTTTTTAGAGTCTCCACCCCATCTATACCGGGCATTTTAACATCCAGTATGATTACATCCAGGTTGAGGTTCTTTTGGAGCTTTTCCAATGCTTCTTCTCCGTTGTAGGCGGAGAGCACTTTTACTTCTCTCGTCTGGAGCCTCTTGGCCATTGTTTCCACAAAATTTTCTTCGTCGTCCACGAGCATTACATAAGGTTTGGCCATTTCAATCCCTCCTTGCAGAATAAAGCGGAAATTCCGTGATATTATATTTCATTAATGGCCTGCCGGAAATATATTGGGGTATTTCCCGGCAGGTCCCCTGTTTGCTACCTTGTGTTCATGAGCACTTCCTTGGCGGTGGACAGGATATCCGGAGGAAATCCCACTATGCTGAAGGTCAGCATAAAGCCGACTACCCAAACAATCACCAGTGAGATTATGAACAAAAGCAAGCCGTATTTTACGAAATCGATCGGTGCAATTGCCTTTTCTCCGGTGTCCGGATAGGTCCCCAGGCCGTAAACAATAGCGTTATTCGGCGTGCCCACGATCAAGAAATGGGCGAAAGAAGTGGCGAATGCCACGGCAAGACCGGATGCCCAGGGCTCCCCGGCATGGCCGCTCATAATGCCCATGGGTATGACGATCGGGCCCAGAAGGGCGGTTGTTCCTGCATCGGACATAAAGTTGGTCATCAGCCCGGAGAAGGAGGAAAGACCGACCCACAGACCGAGTCCCTGGCTCATGCCAGCATAGGTAAGGATATCCAGAACGCTCCGGGCAAGCCATAGAGCAGCCCCGCTTTCCTTGAGAAGAGCGCCCAGAGTAAGCGCGCCACAGTACATGAACCAGGCGTCCCAGGATATGCCGTGCAGGATCTTTTCCCATTTGGTAGTCCTGAAAATTACCGGGATGGCCAGGGCCAGAAGGGCGGGGCCGCCGAGTCCGAGGCTGTGACCGCCGAATATCCACAATAGCAGGATAAGCAAAAGCATGCCCAGGGTTACGAATTCCGCATACTTCATTTTGCCCATTCTTTTTGTTTCCTCTTTTATGGAGGTAAGTCCGGGGGTCAGGTCCTTGTTTTTGATCTTGCGGCTAAAAAGCAGGAGCATGTATACCGCAACTATTACTCCCAAAAGGGGAACCATGGGCAGGCCGTATTTCATCCAGGTGAAGAAATCCATGGGCACATTATACTCGTTCCAGAAGCCCATCATTATGACGTTACGGCCTCCGGCTGCGGGAGATCCGACTCCCCCGACGTTTAAGGCGAAACAAAGGGAGAAAAGCAAAAACTTGGCCAGCGGTGGATCGTGCTCAATTTGTCCATTTTTACTATTGGAGGAAACCACACCGAAGTAGACAGCCATCATGACCGGAGTCATGAATGCGCACATGGCATGGGCGGAAATAAAAGAGCCGATAACGGACATGCTGATGCACAAAACGAATACGGGCAAATAAAATCCCTTGGTCCAGCCCAGTATCCAGGTGGCCAGTCTCTTGTGCAGCCCCACATCGACTACTGCGACTCCCATGGCCAGAACTCCGAGCAAAAACAACGGGGCGTCGCCGGCAAATGATTTTCCGATCATTTCCGTGGGCAGCAGATTGAAAAAGTAGGCCAGGACCGGCATGAGTATACCGGTCAGCCCGATTGGGATGGCTTCGGTGGCGAAAAAAACAACCGCCATAGGTATAATCCCTAAAACGATCATGGCTTTGTCCACTGCCTGGGAGGGATCACTTATAATATGCCAGTCCATCATTTTATCCGCGAAGCCCTTTTCCAGAAGCACCTTTTCCAATCCGGAAGGCGGAGGAATGAGAAAGCCTATTATTGCAAAGGCCGCCACGCCCAAGATAAACCAAAAGGTTTTATTGGCGAGGATCCCGCCGCCTCCGGAATCCTGGTCGATTTCATGACTCATGACTAATTGTCCTCCTTGGATTCTAATTTATTTATCCCGGCGTGGAAATTTATTTTACCTCCACCGGCATTTATCCACATAAACCGGCTATCTTTCAATAGTAAGCTTAGCTTGTTATATTTTTCTCAAGACATCAATACCTAGGCAAAAAAAATACCAAAAAAAATAATGAATAAATCCTGGTGGTTAAAATAATAGATGTTTGTTTTGAACGTAAATAAAACTATTTGAAACATAATGCGGATGAATGCTAAGACATCATGAAACATTTTGAAGCAAAAGTGTGTTTGTAAAGGGCGGCGGTTTTGCGGATAATAAGGGAGAGAGAGCGGAAGTTTGTGGTGGCCGAGGTTGTAGACTGATAATGTTGGATGATCCGCTTTGCCTTTCCTGCCTCTGAGCGGGAAAGGAAAAGGACGAACGGAGGAAGCCGGATTGTACATCTGGAATGTTTTTTGGGAGGGGTACTGCCAGCCAGGTCCCGGATCTTGCAATTCACGGGTATTGATCCGGGACCGATTTATTTGGACAAGGGGCAATGGGCTTAGTTGAGTATTTTTTATAGATTCGTGGAGTCCAAGTCTTTGTCCGGAATCAGGTAAAAAGTCGGAGGGAAAAGTCCTCCAAATCCAGCCCGTTTCGGGTCTCTTTTTGTGGATAGCCGGATTCGTCCCATCCACGCAATTTATAATATTCCCGCAGCATGGTTTGGATTTGATTTTGATCAAAATATTCGCCCTGTTGCGGGCCTTCCGCAATTGGTTCCTGCATGAAGCGCCGGGGCAAACGATCTTCTGCCGGGTCCAGTCCTTCCCGCAGATTGAAAATCCGGGTCATATCCCAGATTCGCTCGCCTAGCTCATTTATGAATTGCGGGGTAATTTCCCGTCCGGTTGCTGCCGAGAGCATTGCCGCATAGGTTTCCGGGGCAATTCCGGCGGTGGCGAAATCGCATTTGACCAGCGTATCCGTACCAGCGGAATAATTTTGCATATCCACGACCATGGCTGCTTTGCCGTAGGTAGATGTGGGGTCTACTTTCTCTCCCAGGTATTCTCCACCGGTAATTTCTATTGGAGCAGGTAGCCCGCGTTGATGACACCCGCCACGGTCCGCGGTCATGAAGGCCAGGCCTGTGCCTAAAGCCCCGCGAGGGCCCCATGCCGGAGTCTCCAGGCCCTTGGTATGCTGTGCGAAATCCAGGCTGTCCGAACCAAGCTCTTCCGCGGCCCGGCGCACACCTTGGGAGAGAAGGCGGCCCAGCTCGTTTTCCTGAAGAGCGATGCCCCGTATTAGATATTCCGCTGCCTTGACGTTCCCGAATGTGAGTTCCACTCCGGGCGGATTCTGGATAAGTCCGCGTTCTCCGGCTTCCATGGCGAATCCGACCGCCCCGCCCGCGGACATGGAGTCCAGTCCGAAACGGTCGCAGAGATTGGTCAGATAGGTCACGGCCCGGATATCGCTGATCCCCAGGTTGGCCCCAAGAAGTCCCGCAGATTCATATTCTACGATATCCGAGATGGTGCCTGCATACTTGCCTTGCCGTATTGCTCCCATCTTGCTGCAGTGTATGGGGCAGCCCTGGCAGGCCAGATTGCGTAGCCACAGGTGCTTGGATTGACCCTTGTCCCCGAGTTTTTCCGCCTTTTCAAACCGGCTGCCCTGAAAGTTTCTGGACGGGAAAAGCCCGGTTTCGTTGGCGAATTCCACGGCGCTGGCCGTTCCGGTCTCCCGCAGGACTTTTATGTCCTCGCTGGCGTTCAGTTCCCGGTTGGCCCGGGCCACGCAAGCAGCAAACTCTTTGGGCCGGGCGGGACGGACCAGGCGGGAGCCCCGGACGGCCACGGCCTTGAGGTTCTTGGACCCCATTACCGCTCCAGCTCCGCCCCGACCGGCCTGGCGGTTGTATTCGCAGCTTAAAAGAGCGTATGGTACCAGGTTTTCACCGGCTGGGCCTATACTGACAATCTTGAGTGTGTTTTCATTGAGTTCTGCCTTTATCCTTTGATTTGTGCCCAAGGCATCCACACCCTTTAGATGTTCCGCGGATTCAAGGCGTATTTTTTCGTTGTCAATAAATAAATACACAGGCATCTTGGCCCGACCGGTTATGATCAGGCCGTCAAATCCGGCATACTTGATTTCCTGACCGAATTCCCCCCCGAAATAGGAGTCCAGGAAAAGTCCGGTCAGCGGGGATTTTGTAACTGCGCAGGCCCGCATTGATGGGGCATTTGTCCCGGTAAGGGGACCGGTTAAAAACAAGAGGGGGTTATCCGGAGCAAAAGGGTCCGTACCCGGGGGAAGCAGGTCGTAGAGGAGCTTTACACCGAATCCTTTTCCTCCCACAAATTTTTCCCGCAATTTCTGGGGCAAAGGGATGGTATTCGATTGCATGCTGGTAAGATCTACGTGGATAAACCAATTCTGATAGCTCTCAGCCATTTTCTTCTCCTGTCCGTATTAGTTCCAGGGCGCCTGTGGGGCAGGCCTGCACGCATTGCGGGTTGCCTCCGCACAGATCGCATTTAAGGAATCTGTTTTCTTCCGGGTGGGCAATTATAACCTGCAGGGGACAATATTGAGCGCACAGCCCGCAGCCAATACATCGTTCCGCATCAATCAAGAGGGCTCCGGTCCTTGGATCGCGATCAATGGCCTTAGCGGGACAGACTTTTTGGCAGTAGGCGTTTCTGCACTGGTTGCAGGCTATCGGGAAGTGGCAGAGATGATCCGGCCCGGGAGTGATGCTCAAGAGGGCGTTGCGGGGATTGAACCCGCCGAATATACGTTCTGCACAGGCCAGCTGGCATAAGCGGCATCCGGTGCACAGATCAAAGTTGGTTTTAATGAACATGGACAAAAATCCCCCGTGATGAAGAGCCTGCAAAAAATATATTTTTGCAGGCAGTGTTAAGTTTTAAGTTGAA
>CAYNNQ010000068.1:0-5943 GCA_964398785.1 uncultured Desulfovibrionales bacterium
GTTATCTTTTTGTATCCTAACACCTTTTCCCCTCCTTCCCTGTGCAGACAAGGAGATCAAGGCCCCAAGTCCAACCTAAAACTTAACACTGCCTGCAAAAATATTTGGTTCGTCTCAAGAATCTGTGCAAAACATTTTATATTTTTGCTGAATCAAGGTACTGGATTACCCGGTCAAGCCGGGTAATGACGAATGGTGGATAGCCCATATTTCTAGGTCTGAACCAAATTGTTCGGAATCTCCACACTCGTCATACCTGTCCCGGATCGGCGTCCGGGATGACGGATCAGGTATCCAGGAAACTACAATAATTGGTCAACTCGAGGTATTTTATTAAAAGACTTTAAATTCAGTTGTTTCAGCATCTTTTGCGGGACTTTGAAAACAAAATTTCGCACAGATTTGTGTGAGGAGCCAAATATTTTTTACAGGCCCATCTACATATTTTCCTCATCAAACATGGTTCCCAGTCTGGTGATCTCCGCATTCTCGAATTGAGTGGGGTTCCCTGCCAGGATTCCTCCCACATTGCGGAACGGCTTGCCGATATGCATGCCCTGGCCATCTATGGTAAACTCCCGGATATTCTTGTCATGCTGTGACCCGCGCATTTTGAGTACAGTCAGTCCGCGGCGCATCTCCCCCACAAGCTCCACATAGCGCAGGAGGATTATGGAATCGGTCAAAGTGGAAATGTGGGCTTCGGTTACGGATTCTCCACCCAGCAACGTGGGAGCGGTGGAGGTAAAAAGGCCGGCGGTCTCCATCTGCTTCAAATGGGAGGTAATACCCAGAACGAATTCCCGGAAACTTTTCTTGGTGGACACCCTTTCCAGGGCGGACAGGCTGTCAATGGCCACGCGCTGCGGCTTGAAATCATCCAGGGCCTGGCGCATACTGATCAGTCTATCTTCCAGGCTGGACACCTCCGGGTACTCACAGATCACCTTCAGATATCCGGCTTCTTCCATGGGACGCAGGTCCACTCCCCAGCCGCTGGCGTTCCTAAAAAACTGCTCCCGGCTCTCCTCAAAGGCGAACAGCAAACAGCGCTCCCGGCTCTGGACGCCTCCAGCGACGAACTCGGTAACCATAAGGGTTTTACCCGTACCCGTCGCGCCAGAGACCAGGACGATGGAATCCCGGTAAAACCCCCCGCCGCACATCCTGTCCAGCTCGTTGCTCCCAGAAGTTATCCGCAGATCGGTTGACTCGTACTCCAGGTCGATCTCGGAAAGAGGAATAATCACAAAACCCTGATCCGGCAGGATAGTAAAGGGGAATTCCCCTTTTTGGTGCGAAGTGCCCCGGAATTTAAGGATTTCCACGGTCCGGCGTCTTTTTTCCTCTTCCAGGACATTGCGCAGGATCATCACATTGTCCGCCACGAATTCCTCCACTCCGTGCCTGGAGATTTCTCCATACTCCTCTACCCTTTCCGCGGTCATCACCGAGGTCACTCCCAATCTGCGCAAGGTAGCGGTTACCCGGAAAAGTTCATTGCGCACCGTTTTACTATCCCCGAAACGGGTAAATACCGCGCCCAGGGAGTCCAAAGAGACCCGGATCGCCCCTGTATTCTGCACCGCCTTTTCAATCCGGGCCAAAAGGGCCCCCATATCATAACTGCCTATGATCAAGGTAGCTTCCTCGCCCACTTGGGCCGAGGCATCCACAAACGCCCACTTCCCTTCCTCTTCCCATTTGGCTATATTCCAACCCATGGAAATGAGATTCTGCCGGATAGCAGAGGGCGGCTCCTCAAAAGTCACAAACACCCCGCTTTCTCCGTATTCAGAAATTCCCCGGGCCAAAAACTGCGCCGCCAATATAGTCTTGCCGCTTCCGGCGGACCCGGCCACCAAGGTGGTCCTGCCCTGGGGAAGGCCTCCCAGGGTGATTGCATCCAATCCGTATATGCCCGTCTGGATCTTTTCCAATTTTTCTATTGAATCCATATCCTCCTCCCTTTTTATGGCCTAATTTTTATCCGTATCCGAACAGCCTCGGATTTTTTCCTATTCTGCTGTGCCCCACGCAGAATCATCCACCCCCAGGGCCCTGAGCATGCTTCCCTGGTCCGCAGGGACTCCGATAATGCGTCTACCGGAAATCGGAGCACGCTGAATTATCGTGGGGGTGGCTATAATCTTTTCCTCCTCGGCTGCCTGGGGGTCCTCAAGGACATCTACAATATTCAGGGCATAATCGCCGGAAAAATGCTCTTCGCACAATTCTTTCATATTCTGCGCCGCTTGTCTGGATCTAGCGGTATGACCGGCGACATATAAGTCAAAGATATAACTAGTCATGGCGAACATCTCCTTTGCTCTCTCTACCCAAATCCCCCTTTCCCAGGCATTGATTGAAATAATAAGCGGCCAGATAGCCCATCAACTCTACCAGCAAAAGTCGCCCCTCCTCGGTATAGGCCCGGATCTTTTTTCCGTTTTGCCCCTTTGTCTTTTCCTGCAGGGCATGGATATAGGCCTGGACCAGATCCCGCGGACCGGCCCGGAGAGTTCCCACCTTCTCGGCCATACGCCGAAGCTTCCCGGATAAATCATAGTCCACCTTATAGACATTCTGTTCCATGGCCATCTCAATAAGCTCCTCCAGCGAACCGACAATCCCCTTGAACTCCCCGGGATAGGCATTACTCAAGGTTTCAATCCCCAGGGAAGAAGCAGTAGCCGAGGTCTTTCTTCCCCCGGAATACTCCTGCAAACTGTTGAGCTCCCTCTTCTGGGCTTTATCCATTAAAGCCACCTCGGTAATATCCAGGCCGATGCTGACAATCAGGTCCACATTGTTTTCCGAGTCCAACAGGCAGGTATTGGACCAGGCCACCCGGATTCGCGCACCATCCCTGGCTACCCAGTCGTTCTCGAAACGGTTGGGGAATTGTCCTTTACTGAGCTGATCAAATATTTGCCGGGTGCCGTGGACTTCTTCCTCCGGAACAACCACATCCCATATTGTTTGCCCTTTAACCTCTTCGGCCGAATATCCGGTCAGCTCCTCGCATGTGCGGTTGAAACGGAGGATATGCCCGCCGCGGTCCAATACCAGAATAAGCGCTCCAGCGGTGTCCAGGATGGCATTGCTGAACTCCGCCTCCCGCTTGGCCTGAGCCTCACTCCGCCGCAACTCTTCCTCGAATTCGCAGCGCTCCTCCTCGATGCGCTGGCGATCCTCCAGATTCCTGAGCCGGCGCTCCAGTTCGGCTTCCGCTTTTTTTTCCTCCTTCAAAAACTCTTCCGGAGGGACGTAATACATATTATCATAACATTTATTGCGGACCACGGCGATGGGATGGGTCGCCAAGACATCCAGGAGTACTTCGGCATCAAAGCTGCGCATGTCGTACTGGCAAAGCCCGATCGCACTATTTTTGGGGAAAAACTGATTGAGTTTGCCCTCGTATTCCATGAGCCGGTCCGAGCCCGGTACCCCACGCAAGGCCCAGCTCATCTCACCGGTCACCCGCAGGGCCCGGAAGCCCTCCTGCAGTGCTTTCTCCGTTTCCCGGCTAAGGAGATCGAGCATGCTGTCCGGATCGAAATGGCCTTCACGAATGTAGGTTTGCCGGGACTCAGCTACTACCAGCTGTCCGGAAAACAGGTATTCCGAAGTGTGCACCCCCTCCTCATCCACATAGGCAAAAACAGTTTCCGCGGTACGCACGTCCACGATATACAAAACTTTGTCCCCATGCTGCAAACCATCCCGGATAAACGGGGTCAAAATGGAGCGGTGCTCCTCTTCGGTCAAATACATACAGCACAGATGATCCCCCACAGAGAGATCCATCAAGGAATCCATATCCTGCATCAATTCTCCTTTGAACTCTTTGTCGGCCGCAAAATGCAATCATTGCCCCGCTATTTGCGTAATAAAAAGAACAGTTTCAGTGCCTGCAAAGAAGCTAGTTTGCAAGTGACTCAAGCAAAGCGGCCAGGTCTTCCCAGACAAAGGGTTTGGCCAAATAGCCATCCAGCCCGGACCGAAGCATTCTTTCCCGGTCTCCTTTCATGGCATAGGCGGTCATGGCGATAATTGCCGGCGGGATATCCTCTTTTGCAGAGTACATTCCCCGGATACGCTCGGAGGTCTCCAGCCCATCCATATCCGGCATGCGAATATCCATAAGAACGACTTCATATTCCCGGTCTTTCAGTATCCGGAGGGCCTCAGCTCCGTTTTCCGCCTCGCCCACTTCTTGGCCGTTCTTCCGAAGCATGCGGGTGACCGTAACCCGGCTAAGGGGATCGTCGTCCACCACCAGAATCTTTTGTCTATCCAGTTCAAACGCCGAAGAGGAATTATAAGCGGCCGCCCCCAGTGCAGGCTTGTCCTGACTCTGGTCCAGGCCCAGCTCCAGAGTGAAATAAGTGGCAGTGCCTTCACCTTGTACGCTGCTCACACATATATTTCCACGCATAAGAGCCACTACTTCCCGTACAATCCGCAGGCCCAGACCGGTCCCTATTTTGGGGCTTCCGGTGCTGGAAGAATCGGCTTGAACAAAGGGATCGAAGATGCCCTCCACATCCTTGTCCGTCATACCCGAGCCCGTATCCGAGACAGAGATCAAAAGACGGACAAGATCCCCCGGGCATTCAAGGTAGGGCTGGCGGGACTCCCCGCTGGATCCGGGCATCTGTAGAGGAGACACGGACACTGTCACACTACCGCTTTCTGTAAATTTGACCGAGTTGCCCACCAGATTGAAGAGGATCTGCCGAATGCGGGAAGGATCGCCAATAAGCGATTCCGGAATGTCCGGATGTACATCCATAACCAAAAGCAGCCCTTTCTGGTTGAACTGATGGATAAAGGATCCATAGACTTCGTTCAAAACATCCTGGATATTGAAGGCGGACTGCGCAATATTCAGCTTGCCGGCCTCAATCTTGGCCAAATCGAGGATATCCGAGAGAATCGTGTTCAGATTCTTGGAGGCCAGACGGGCATTTTCCACATATTCCCGGGGCTCCTCGTCCAAATCGCACATTTCCATGAGCTGGAGCATGCCCTGAATACCGTTCAAAGGGGTGCGGATTTCGTGGCTCATATTGGCCAAAAACTCGGATTTGGCCTGGTTTGCGGCCTCGGCCTTATTCTTGGCCTCTAAAAGCTCTTCTTCCATCCGTTTGCGCTCGGTGATGTCGTAAAGCATGGTCAGGGCATACTCCCCACTTTCTCTGTATATAAGACGGGCAAACAACTTGACATGCCTTTTGTTTCCATCCAAAAGGCGAAAAGCAGTCTCCCGGCCGAATATGATCCCGTATAACCGCAGCTGTTCCACTAAATCATTGAACTCGGAGAGAGAGCATATATTTAGCTCGGTTACCGCATGACCGATAATTTCCTCCTTTTGGCCGTGAAATTCCCGGCAAAAGGCATCATTCACTTCCACGAGGATCCCGCTTTCCAATTCAGTCAGGGCAACAGCCAAAGGAGAATACTCGAATATGTCCATGGCCCATCCCGGCTCCTCTCCTCTGGAAGTACTTCCACTGCGGGCCGCGAGCTCGCGTTCCAGCCCCCTTACTCTCTGTTCCAGCTCTCCATAACTCGGCTTCATTCCCATTAAATTCCGCCTCGTTTGCTTTAAACCCCATACCCCTATTTATACAGTCCTTTTGGTAATTAAGATATACACAAAACCCGGCCCAGGCGCAAGTATCATTAATTTTCGAGTGGCAACCTCCAAAAAACAAAAAATCGGAATCAAAAAAATCTTCTCGCCTTGTCAAAAAAGCAAGAATTCTATACATATTTTATATACATTTACAGCTACCGCCCAATCGAATTTCCGCCTGAATCGATACGCCTGCAAAAATATATTTTTGCAGGAAGTGTTAAATTTCAAGTTGAACGTGTTAAGCAAAATCAGATACTTACAAGATTAAACCTGTTTGTTTAACTCCAGAC
>CAYNNQ010000069.1:0-5786 GCA_964398785.1 uncultured Desulfovibrionales bacterium
TAATTACGAAAATTGACGCCGTTAAAATGGAAAAGGGCCATTTCCGGATGGAAACGAGGACTAATTGCTGTTGCTACTCAGCTCCCCCTGCACTTCCTGCATGAGTTTCCTGGCCTTGATAAGCTTGGCGCTTTGATCCTCGTTGTTGACCTGAGAGCTCAGCATGGAGGCCTTTTGAGACATTTCCTGCAAAGAGTTGGCCAGAACCATGTTTCTGGTTTTTTGGGGCAGGTTCTTCAACCCGCTTATCTCCTGTTCCAAGCCGGAAACTTTGCTGTCGATGGCCTGAATTTGGGATTCCATGCCGGACAGTTTTTCCACTTTGGCCGATAGTCCCTGCAGGTTCTGGTTCATGCCGAAGAAAAAGACCACCAGCAACAGTACGGATAGGATAGAGATTACAATGGCTACCTTGCTCATATCCTTGGGTGTGTTGGCAAACGGCTTTTTCTTGGCCTCGGTCTTTTCTTCTCCGGGATTGGGATTTTCCTTATCCGAGTGCAGTGTTTTTACTTTTTCCGCATTCATATTCCTTCCTCCAATTTTTATGTTTTAAGACGCGCCTGCAAAAAGTCTTTTGCAGGCAGTTTTATGGTTTTAGAGTGTTAAAGTTTTATGAAAAATCAAAGACTTATAACAAGCATGTTTCAAAATTTAATAGCTAAAGCTACTTTTTGCAGTGGTATGTTTTAAGGGACCATAGCAATTTGCCTTTCGCAGGGCAAGAAATAGTTGCTTCTTCCCGCACATAATAGAAAAGTACTGCATCCCCGCTTACAAGTATCTAAATATATTGATGCGCCTGCAAAAATATATTTTTTGCAGGCCTATCTTTACAGGCTTTCCTCTGTTTCCGCTTTTTCTTCGGCCCATCCCTCCAGGATGGAATGGATCTCTTCGCGGGTTTTTTGGACATATACAGGGAATTTATCTTGTAGGGTCTGGGTCATTTCCATGCCCCAGTCGATTTTTTCCGGCTCGATACCCAGAACGGATAGTCCCGGCCGGTTCCCGAGCAGGGAGGCCATGCGCAGCGAATCCAGGAGATCAATGTCGTGCAGGGAAAGGGACTGCTTTTCATTTTTTTCCAGATCGTTTTCCTGCATGCGGTAGATGGCCCCGGGCGAACCCCCGGCCCGGATTACATCCAGGACCAGAACAAAATTGTATTTCTCGAATATGTAGAAAAGATCCTGAGTGAACGTCCCCCCGTCCAAAAAGTCCACGTTTCCCGGCCAATCTTCATTCCAGATTTCCCGTGCAGTGTGAACGCCGATTCCTTCGTCCATAAGCAGGATGTTGCCCACACCCAGAACCAGAAGTCTTTTCATGGCAGTTCTCTTCTTTGTTTTGTTAAAACTAAGTATTCAGCATTATTGTTTAAGATCCCGGCTGCAACCACAAAATACACCGAGGTCATAAGGGAGTAAAAAACAAAGGGCCGGAAATACCGGCCCTTTTTCAGGTAGTCAATACCTGGCTATTTTGTGCTTATTCACAGATATTTTCGATCTCGAATTCCTCGCCGGACTCTGCGTGCAACACGTGCACGGCACAGCCCAGTCACGGGTCAAAGGAGCGGATGACCCGCCCCACGTTAACCGGGGCCTTGGGATCCGGCACCGGTGTGCCCACGAGCGATTCTTCTATCGGCCCGAGTTGTCCCATATCATCGCGCGGGCTGGCGTTCCAAATAGTGGCGGCCACTATCTGGTATTTGTTTATGACGTAATCCTTTACATCAATGTAATGCAGAAGGGAGCCGCGCGGAGCCTCGGTCAGCCCCAGACCCTCGCCTTTTTCCGGGACTTCGGACTTGCTGTAGGTTTCCGCGCCGGGCTGTACTTCGTCCAGCCACTGGTTGATTGCGTTGGCCACGTAATAGGATTCCTCGGCACGGGCAATGTGCCGCCCCAAAATGGAGAATGCCTTGGAGCCGAAATCGCGCATGCGCTTGAATCCGGCGTCTTGGGCGACTGCACTGAGTTCGGGGTTGGTGACCCACATCCGGGCCAAAGGACCGGCCTCATGCGGCTTTCCGTTGTAGCGCGGGGCCTTGATGAAGCTGTAGGCACCGTCTTTTTCCGGCTGGGGATGGGTTTCCCCCTGGCTGGGATGCTTGTTGGTATCCGCATCCTTGAACCAGGAATGTTGGACATATTCCCGGATTTTGTCCGTATCCAGGGGATGATCCTTGCCGTCGGTAAAGACGCCGGGGTTGAGCAGGAACTTGTCCTGGGCGTCGTTCAGCGGGAAGACCCCGTAGGAAATGCAGTTCTTGTATCCTCCGCCGGTTTCTAAAAGATCGGGGTAGGCCTTGCCCAGAGTGTAGATAAGAGGGAGATATTCTTCCTCAATGAACTGCATAACCTTCTTGAAACGCCATTTGTAGGCCACGATTTGGTCCGCTGAAGGGATCTGGGTCGTGCCCCCCACGACCATGCCGGCTACATGCGGCATCTTTCCGCCCAAAATAGCGACCATCTCGTGACAGATGCGGCGGATCTCCAAGGCCCGCAGGTATTGATCCACCCCTATTTGGTTGGTTTTCTTGTCCACGCGGATGTCGTTGTTTTTGTACCTGGGAATAAACGGGGCCATTTCCGGACCGTTTACGTAGTCCAGGGCGGCCAGGTGATAGAAATGCAGTATGTGCGACTGCAGGTAGTTTGCTCCCAGTATCATGTTGCGTGCCAGCCGACCGTTGGTGGTAAGCTTGACATTGAAGGCATCGTCCAAGGCATTCACGGAAGCCGTGGCGTGCGCTGTGGGGCATACTCCGCAGATGCGCTGGGTAATCTGGGAGGCGTCGCGCGGATCACGGTCTTTAAGGATTTGCTCGAAACCACGGTACATTCCCCCATGTACATGCGCATCCACGATCACTCCGTCCTTGACTTCTACGTCTGCCTTTAAGTGTCCCTCAATCCGGGTGACCGGATCCACAGACACCTTTATCTTTTGCCCTCCGGCAGCAGCTGCGGCCGCCGGGGCCTCTTTAGCTCTGCATCCACTCATAGGTATTATCCTCCTCTAGAGTTCAATTACATGGCCATGTAGAATGGAGACATGGCATCGGGAAAGCCGGGTTCCACGCAGCCGATGCACACCGCGTTTTCCACGCACCAGTTGACACCACCGTTCCAGCGGCGCTTCCAGCAATCGGAGTTGGTGTATGGTCCTTTGCATCCCAGTTGGTAACGGCAGCCTTCCTTATCAGTGAAAGTGGGGCTCATTTCGCCCATCTCGTAGTACCCGCGGTAGGGGCAGTTGTCGTGGATGTTGCGGCCGAAGAACATTACCGGACGTCCATTTTTGTCCAGCTGCGGAACGCCATACATGAGTACGTGCGCCAGGGTGCCCACCATCCAGTCCGGATGTGCGGGGCAGCCCGGTACATTTATCACCGGGGTACCGATTCCGGCCGCGTCGTAAATGGTATTGACCGAGGAGGCCTGAGTTACGTTACCCGCAGCCCCGGGGATACCGGCGTCAAATGTGGCACAGGCACCAACGGCCATTGTGGCGCCGGCCTTTTTCCCCAATTCCTTGGTCAGTTCATGCATGGTAATTTCTTTGCCGTTAATTTCGCCCACACGGCAGTATAGACCCTTGTCCGCCGTGGGGATGGCCCCCTCGACAACAAGGTAGAATTTGCCCTTGTATTCCTCGGCAATGGAATACATGTGCTCCAACGCCATTTCGCCCTGGGCGGTCATCAGAGTGGGATGGTATTCCAAGCTGATGATTTTGATCAGGACTTCCTTGATGCTGGGGTGTACAGAGTTGAGTAAGGACACGGAACAGCCCGTACAGCCTTGCCCCTGAATCCAGATGACCGGGGCTTTTTGTGCGGCTTTGTCCATGGCCTTAACCAAGCCGGGATTAAATACCTGGGATACCCCCAGACCGGCCACGGTGCCACCGCAGAGTTTGACGAATTCACGTCTTGATAAACTCATACCCTCCTCCTGACAGTTTTGCTGGAAAAGGGGAGAACCCCCTTTTCAAAGTTTGACCAATAATTCACATTAATCATAATCAAAATTTTCAATAGTTGGCAAGCCAAAAAAAAGAAATGCATATTTGTTTGTGATAGATGTTCTTTTGTGCATAATAAAAGTGTGTTGAGTAATACTGGGAGCAGGCAAGTATGGAATTCGATATCCGAAAAGGCGCATCTACAAAAAGTCGAGGGTTAGAGTAAAATTGACTGATTAAATTAGGCAACCCTCTGATTTTACGTAAAACTTAACACTTAACAACTTAAATCTGTTTGCAAAAAGCGTGGATAATTTTATCAAAGGGCACCGCCGGGGATTGAAGGAACTGAAAAATTGGAATAAACTCACCCGGAAATCACATAGTTTTTTTTCAAGGAGATAAAAATGAAGGCCAGTATAATGAGGAATATCTTGTTGGCCCTTATCGGAGCCATACTTGTTGGCGGAGGGCTTCTCTACCTAATGAATGCCGAAGGGGATAAGCCGGAGCTAAAAATTGATCCGGACATCGTGTTCACAAACGGACGTTCTCCATTAACCCTGCTTTGCAGGGATGCGGGGATGGGGCTGGAATCGGTGAAAGTGGGGCTGATACAGGGGGATACTCGGGTAAAAATCCTCTCCTCCACCTTTCCTCAGGCACAGGATGAGTCGGAAAAAAAGTTTTCCCTTCCTTTGGAAGAAATGGAGCAGGGCAACTTTACCCTGGTTGCCTCCTGCACGGACAGTTCCTGGACAAGTTGGGGCGGGGGAAATACCCGTACCTTGAAAAAGGAAATGGTCTTAGACACCAAGCCGCCCATGGTCTCCATTCTCACTAGCCGGACCAATCTGAATCAGGGGGGAAGCGGTTTGGTACTTTTTGAAGTGTCCGAGGCAGTACCCAAATGCGGCGTACAGGTGGGAAACCAGTTCTTCCCGGCCTATGCCAGAAACAAAGGGCCTTACTATTGCCTCTTTTCTTTTCCCTACTCCGCGGATCCGGACAAGGATGTACCTAAGGTTGTAGCCAGGGACCGGGCGGGAAATGAGTACCAGTCCGGATTTTACTACCATGTCAATTCCAGGGATTATACCCGGGACAAAATCAGGGTCCCTGACAGTTTCCTGCGGGCAAAAATGCCTCAGTTCCAGGGAAAATATCCTGAGAAAGAGGACCTTTTGCAGCTTTTCTTGAAGGTAAACAACGAGTTGCGCAAGGAAAACCGTAGTGAACTCCAGCGCATCGGCAGGGATACCGCCAAAGACTTGTTGATTGACGGAGATTTTATCCGCCACCCCGGCTCCAGGGAATCCGGGTTCGGGGATAAACGCACCTACTTTTACAAGGGACGAAAGATTGATAAACAAAGACACCTGGGTGTGGATTTGGCTTCGGTGGCCAAGGCGAAAGTGTCTGCGGCGAATTCCGGAAAGGTGGTCTATGCCGGATTTATGGGTATATACGGAAACGTGGTCATAATCGATCACGGACTGGGCCTGCAGAGCCTGTACGCGCATTTGAGCAAGGTAGGAGTGCAGAAAGGAGAGAAAGTGGAAAAGGGGCAGAGTATCGGCCGCAGCGGGGCAACCGGCCTGGCCGGAGGCGATCACTTGCATTTTGCGATCCTGATTTCCGGTACTCCGGTTAATCCGGTGGAATGGTGGGACAAGACCTGGATCAAGCACAATATCTGGAGCAAGATGGACCGTGATAAGTAGATGTGGCGGTTTAAGTTGTTAAGTGTTAAGGGTTGATGGCAAAATGAAAGTGCACCACCTAAGGTGCCTTTCATGACATTA
>CAYNNQ010000070.1:0-4502 GCA_964398785.1 uncultured Desulfovibrionales bacterium
ATGCGGAGGAGACTGGATTCCCTTGGCAATGGTCCCGGTATAAGTCCCATCCAAAATCGTTCTTTTAATATTTATCTCTATTCTTACAATAAGGCCAGAATCCTGGAAAGCACTCTTTATTCTTTACACAATAGCAATATAGGCACCCCGCGCATAAGATTGCTGCTAAACGGATGCACGGACGACAGTGAGCAGGTGGCCAGAAATGGCTACGAGATATTTCCGGAGTGCGATTACGATTACATAAAACTGCCGGTAAACATTGGAGCCCCTGCGGCCAGAAACTGGCTGGTTTCTCAAGAAGAAACCTTTAAAAGAGAGTTCACCGCCTTCCTGGACGACGACGTTACAATCCCCGAAGACTGGCTGGAACGCTTCACTGCCTGCATGGACAAACATCCGGACGCCGGAGTGGTTGGCTGCAAAGTGTTATACCCCGGGGCACCGCACGCCTATCAGTATCTCTTCCGATGTCTGTCTTTTACCACCCCGGACATAACCAGACTCTCTCCCGCCACACCCAGCAAGCAATATGACAACGGATTTTACGATATAATTCGGAGCACATCGAATGTAATGGGATGCTGTCACATGTTTTCCCAAAAGGCCTTGCAAAGTGTGCCAGAGTTCGACATTAGGTTTTCTCCTTCCCAGCTTGATGACATAGCCCACGATCTGGAATTAAAACTCAAAGGATTCGACGTATTATATTGCGGGAAAGTAGCCTGTATACATCACCAAAATTCCGGAGTGGGGGCGAAATCAGATATCAACCTGAACAAGATCGGGAATACAATGGGCAACTATATGAAGTTTCATTTCAAATTTGCCAACAGGATCAAAGGGACTCCAATAGGGCATGAATAATTTTAACATGGTTATCATCGGGTCCGGGCCTACCGGGCTCGGGGCTGGATACCGCCTAAAGGAACTGGGGGAAGATTCCTTTCTCATCCTGGAAAAAAACGATTATCCGGGCGGACTTTCCGCCAGCTTCAAGGATAGGCAAGGCTTTACCTGGGACATCGGAGGGCACGTTCTTTTTTCTCATTACGAATATTTTGACAAGCTTCTGGACAAACTTCTCGGAGAAGAATTCTTGAGCCATGAACGGATCTCCCGTGTGCGCATCGCTGAAACCTGGATTCCTTATCCCTTCCAGAACAACATCCGCTATCTGCCCCCGGATCTGCAGTGGGAATGCGTCCAGGCTCTGCTGAATCAGGACGACAACCGCAAGCCGCAAAATTTCGCCCAATGGATGGAAAAAATATTCGGAGCCGGGATCGTCCGCTTGTTCATGCGGCCTTATAATTTCAAGGTCTGGGCGCATCCGGCGGAGGACATGGATTTTGCCTGGATCGGGGAACGGGTGAGCGTGGTGGACATAAACCGGGTGCTGAAAAACATAATCTTAAAAAGAGACGATGTGGCCTGGGGTCCGAACAACACATTCAAATTCCCTCTATTTGGAGGAACAGGAGAGATATTCAAAAGACTGGCCCGGGAAATAGACGGACATATTAAATACAATAGTCCGGTTGTCTGCATAGACCCGGATAAAAAGATCATAACCACCGCAAACGGTGAGCAATTCCACTACAAACATCTCTTGAATACCTCCCCGCTGGACAAATTCGCAGGCAAGATATCTCACACACCGGATTCAATAAAAAAATCAGCTTTTCGCCTCAAGCACAACAGCGTCCACGTTTCCGGAATAGGCATAAACAGTGCAAAAAAAGACCCCACTTGCTGGATGTATTTTCCGGAAGACAACTGCCCCTTTTACCGGGTGACAAATTTTCATAACTACTCTCCGAACAATGTCCCGGATCATAAAAAGCAAAGCGCTTTCATGGCCGAGACATCATTCTCCGAGCACAAGCCCGAAAGACCAGCCAGCCTGTTGGAGGATGCGATATCCGGTTTAGATAATACCGAACTCATCTCCGAAAAGGATTTAAATAATGTGCAAGCCAAATGGGAATACACCGCTGATTACGGCTATCCCATACCGTGTCTTGAAAGGGACGAAGCACTGAAAACGATTCAGCCCTGGTTTGAAAAGCAGAATATCTATTCCCGAGGGCGTTTCGGTGGATGGAAATATGAGGTGGGGAACATGGACCATTCGGTAATGCAGGGCGTGGAATGGGCGGATTTTATTCTGAAAAATATAACAGAAAAAACTTATAAATTATGCTAGGCAAACTTAAAGAAAATACTTCTAAGCGCGTACTCTTTTACTTCTTCAAAAACGTGCATATCCCCATAATGAAGCCAATTTTAAGAAAATGGCAGACGCTTCACCCGGAATCTGAAGTCGCCATTGGATACATGCATTACGCTCCGGAAATAAGGGCGGGGTTTGAGCCGGAAGAGCTGGAGCAGATAAAAGAACTCGGCCTGCCCATGTATGAGCGGCCGCAGGATTTTCAGCCGGATATTACCTTTATAGCCGATTCGGTGTATCCTTGGGTAAGGGGTTGCGGCAAACTGGTGCATATTGGCCACGGTCTCCTTTCCAAGGGGCAGTATTACACGGACACCCCCACGGCCAGGCGGGAAGAAGAAGCCGATCTCGTCTGCGTCCCCGGCAAGCATCATCAAAAAATAATGCGCCGGATAATCTCCAAGCCGGTAATAGCCACAGGCATGGCCAAGCTGGACCCCCTGTTTTCCGGAGAAATTAGCAGGCAAACGGTCCTTAAAAAATACGGATTGCCCGGAAATAAAAAATACATCCTTTTTGCCCCGACCTTTAACGACGAACTCTCCGCGATCCCGCACGTTAAGGAGAAAATAGCCGACATCCTCCCGGAGGAGGGCATTCTTTTAATAAAACTACACGGATCAACCAGGGCCGAGTACAAAGAAATGTACCGCAAACTGCCTTTTAAAAATCCGCGGGTAATATACGTGGATGATTTGGACATCAGTCCTTTTCTTGCTTTGGCCGACGTTTTGATCACGGATGTATCCTCGACAATGTTCGAGTTCGCCGCCCTGGACAAGCCGGTAGTTCTTTTTGATTCGCCGGATTGGGGGAAATATAAAAATTACAATCCTGAAGATATTGAGTTCACTTGGCGGGATTTTGCCCTAAGGACCAATACGCTGGAAGAGATGGGAGAAGCCGTAAAAAGAAGTCTTGAGCAGCCGGCTGAATTTTCCGGGATAAGGACAAAATATACGCAGCTACTGCTGGCGAATCAAAAGGATGGAGGAGCTGCGGAGAGAATTGTAGAAGCCGCTCATTCACTAATTCAAGTGCCGGCTGGAAGCTGATCTAAAAACCGTTCAAAAACGAGCTTGATTTAACTGGCAGTATCCGTGATTTTTTGGAAGTCCAGAGAAAACTCGTTGGTGGATGGCGCAATTTGCAAGTTGTCATTGCAAAAACACGAAAAGTTCCCGTCAATTTTATACAATGAGGGGACAATGTCGTTTACTGCATTGAAATGATCGGCGATAGTTGCATAGTTTGTCCCGTATTCATGAGCGGCAAGATTCCTCAAGACGCGCATTGCCTGCCAATCTTCCATTGAATTCAGCACAGCCACCTTTTCAAAGTAGGCCAGAACCCGTGGGCAAAACGTTCATTAATAGCGGATAGATTGCTGAAAAGGTCCACATCCCTGTTGCGGGCGGCCAGTTCCTCACCTGTCATGGGCCAAGCAATACCGGAGCACGCTCCTTCGAGAAAAAAGACGCAGCGTTCCACGGCAGTTAAAAGATCTGCAAGATGCCTGCGCTCGTCATCAACCAAGGTACTCATGGATTGATTTGATCCAGGGCCTCAGCCCGGGCTTGAATCATTGACTCGAAATGCGAGGCTGGCTCATGGCCATGCCTGACTATAATATCCACCGGCAAACCGAGAGCGTTTTCCAGAGCCGCTTTGAGACGGGCCTGCTCCAGGCGCGGCAGGGGCTGTCCGGTTTCTATAAGCAGATCAACATCTCCTCCCCTGGCCGAGTCGTCTAGGCGGGAGCCGTACACATAGGTGCGGCTCGCACTCCCGGCATGGCTGGAGACAATAGTTTTAATCTGCTCAATCTGAAAGGGGCTCAACCTCATGCTGATTTCCTTTTTACAACGGCTCAAAATCATCTCTTAAGACTATAGGAATTGCCCGGATGAGCTAAAGTAATAAGAAGCTTTTGTCTCTCGATCCCTCGAAGACTCGGTCGAGGCACACAGGAAGAGTGGAGATAAGAAAAATTGATCCGCGTGGGCGCGGGAAAGATAAACATAGCCTTGCTCCCGAGTATGAAACATTCCTTTTGTTTAGATATGTACTTTCTCTATTTTGGTCAAGAAGTGGCAAAAATTGGGATGCTGAGATGCTGGAAAATTCACAAAAGTGGCCATAAATGCCCTTCCCCAAGCGCAACATACGGCTGGTGTGGGCATAGTTTACCGGCAATAATAGTTTTGTATTTTGGTTCGTCTCAAGAATCTGTGCAAAGCATTTTATATTTTTGCTGAATCAAGAT
>CAYNNQ010000071.1:0-3479 GCA_964398785.1 uncultured Desulfovibrionales bacterium
ACTTGATTTTTTCCAAAACGCGCACGCCGTCCACCTTGGGCATGCGTATATCCAATAATAGGACATAAGCAATTCCTTGCTGTCTGTGCGGACCTCCTCCCTGGCAAAAAAGGAAATCCAGTATTTCCTGCCCGTCACCGAACAAAAGGACCTTGTTCACTATTCCCGCCCGTTTCAGGTTCTTGCGGATCAAACCGGCGTGACCATCATCATCCTCGGCCACCAGAATGACTACATCCTTATGCATATGAACTCCTAATAATGGATCTTGGTTTGCTAATTTACTAATAGTAGTCACAGAATGAAAACATATTTGTTTATTTGTGTCCACTATGGATTCATATGCATCTGAGCAAGCATCCCCTTGTAACTTTTAAAAATCTGTAGCCAGAAAACGCAAAATCTGTAAGAAATTAGACAGAATTTGTAGGATTAAACCAAACCGAAAAAAACATGCCCGACTCCCTTATTCCGTGTCCTTTGCTCCCGGGAGCTTTATGTAGAAACGACTCCAATAGCCGGGTTCGGATTCCACCCAAACTGCACCGTCCAGCCGATCCATTATCCTGCGGACAATTGTCAAACCCAATCCTTCGCCTTCACCCTCGTCGGGATTCAAGCGATGGAATATCTCAAATATGCTTTTTTGATGAGCAGAGTCGATTCCCAGCCCATTGTCCTCTACGCAGTATATACAATCTTTTCCATGTACCTCTCCGCTTATACGGATCTTGCCCTGGCGCTCCGGATGCAGATATTTAAGCGCGTTACTGACAAGATTGGTAAATACCTGATTTACCTGGATAGCATCCCCTTCACACGGCGGGAGTTCCAAAACTTCAAGTTCAACTTGAGCTTTTTTGGTCTGAAATTCCATGACCTCGAGCACATTACGGATCAACTCATTCATTTCCAAGGATTCAATATTCAGGGAGGCTCGACCTGTACGGGACAAGCGTAACAATCCGCTAAGCAGCCTGTCCATCTTGGAGGCGCTAGCCTGGATAAAGCGCAGGGCTTCCGGTATATCTTCGGACAAAAGCGGTTGCACCCTTTCCAGGGCATCCGGGGAAAGGTACTCGGGTAGCACTTCCTGGAGTTCCCGGACCGAATAGCTGAGTTCCTTGCCATAGCCATCAATATTTACCAGGGGAGTGCGCAGATCATGCGAGGCCACATAAACCACTTGCTCCAACTCGGAATTTTTGGCCCGAAGAGCGGTGTTAAGCCGGGCAAGCTCCTTCTCCGCTCTTTTACGTTCGGTTATATCCCGCAAGATCGCGCTGTACCCGGAGGGCTCCCCGTCGGCATTAACCAGCAGGCTCAAAGAGACCTCCACGGGTAAACGATGGCCATCTATGGTCAAGCGCTCGGTTTCATAGGCCTCGAGCGCCATGCTATAAGTGCGAACCAATCGCATCCTCTCCTCCTGCTCTTCCCATAAATCCTGGGGGCAGAAACACTTGACCGATTGCCCCAGGGCCTCTTCCCGGGAACAGTTATACAGTTTTTCCGCCCCGGGATTAAAAAGGGTGAGTTTACCCTGCATATCCATGGCTATAACCGCATCGGATGTAGCATTGAGTACAGCTGAGTATTCCCTTGATGTGGCTTCTTTCTCCGTCTCGATTTCCAGGGCCCAGAGCGCATAGGCAATATCCTGGACCACTTCGGTAAAAAGCCCTTGCTCCTCTTCATCCCGGGCCATCTCTCGGGGGATACACACGCTCACCCAGCCGTATACTCTCTCCCTGTGCTCCAAACGCGTGGTCAAAGAGGAATAGTTGTTGTTGCATTGGGCCAAGGGACATGCCGGGCATTGTCGAAGAGGATCCTCTACTACATATACCCCTCCATTCTCCAGTACATTCCAGCCACAAAAAGGTAATGATCCCTCTTGTAAAAGTTGGGCCATGGGTTGGAAACTCTCCCCGAAACCGGAATGGTAATACTCTGTAGGGACCTCGTTCTCCTGAAGGACTATCCAGGCGCTCTTGAAGCCTCCCCTCTGCACCAAAAGCCGGCAAGCCTCATTTAGCAAAACAGGGTAATCCTTTTCATGGGTTATAAGCTGATTAACGTCCCGAATCGCGGATAAAATACGGTTTATATGCCGAATGCGGTCGAATAAAAGAGCCCGGTGCCGGACAAGTGAACTTATAAGCACCGCAGAAAAAAGAGGTACAAGCATGTACAAAACACGCATGAAGACCGTGTGCGGTCCTACCTCCAGGGCCAAAAGATCCCAGAAACCTTCCCCGGAATAGAAAAAGAGGTATTCACAAAGGGAATCCAGAAACCATATACTAAAGCCGACAAGAAAAGCCCCGGCATATATGGCGGTCACATCCTGTTCCGCGCGCCGGGAGGGGAGGCGGAAAAAACTCCGCACAGGGCCAAGGCTGAGGCAGACATGCGTGGCCAGGAGCAAAATATAGGCGGTGATGATATGTTTGATCACTACTGTGTTCACCCAGGAAAAGGCAACAAAGTCCCAGGTAATTTCCGGACTCCAGGGAGGCGGGTTAAAAGAGACCAGCCAGCGGAACAGGGTAAAAAAACCGACTATGCCTATAAGTCGGAAAGGAATCTCTATCGCGAACTCGGAAAAATACCATTTACTGTATTCCATGTACCTGCGTTTGTCCGCCCAGTATCCGTGCCACACGATCCACAGGATAAATATCGGCACGCTGTAGAATACTCCCCATCCGTCCCCGCTCCAAAGCCACCACATGGACTGGCATCCCCCGGCCAGCGCGGTTAGGAGCCCATAACGCCATCCCCAGGCATGGGCTATAAGTAGGGGGAAAAAGAGTCCCGGCAGGATACTTACCTTGAAGGTGGCAGAAGATAAGAGCTGGATATCGAGAAAATTCAGCCAAAATCCGATCAGACCGAAGACAATCGAGACTATTGTTTGATACATTCGGGTGGTGTTTATCGAAAAGGGAGACATGCGAATCTCTTATTTTTAAAATCTACATTGAGGCAACTGCAAAAAGTCGGCTCTTCGACACAGCGTGTGGATTTTTTATATTTTTCCGCCTGATCTTTTTAGATGCTTTTAACGAGAGGCCCGCGCGTTTTCTTGGTCCGGCCAAAAGGGGGAAACCGGACCGAGAATCGGGCTCTTAATGCAGACTGGCAAAATTACCAACTTGAATGCCGCCAAACTTTTTCTCCCTTTCCAAACTAGAGTCCGGAGGGGGCAAGCATTCCCCTTTGGCCGGACCTAGAAAACACCGGGCCGGTAGTTTGGCATCTAAAAAAATCTGGCGGAGAAAATCCATATCAAACGTCGAGGAACCAAAAAGTCGAAGGTTAGAGTTAAATGCATAGATTAATTTCTGCAACCATCTGTTTTTACGTAAAATTTAAAACTTAACCACTTAAAACTTAAAACTGCCTGCAAAAATATATCTGGTTCGTCTCAAGAATCTGTGCAAAGCATTTTATATTTTTGCTGAATCAAGATA
>CAYNNQ010000072.1:0-2987 GCA_964398785.1 uncultured Desulfovibrionales bacterium
AGATTATCCGAAAGATAAAGCCCCTTGGCTCTGTATCCTATATCCTGCATCTATTCCCGGGCACCGCGCTATACGAACGGGCGGTTGAGGAAAACAGGGTGAGTGAGGACATCTGGCTGCAAGAGATGGAAGAAATCTCCTGGCATGAGCTGGATCCGGACATGGACAGGGAGGACGTCCTTGCCTTCGGCCGCTCCCTGCGCAAAACCTTTTACCAGAATCTGCCCCGGGCCGCCCGGGGACTGGAAATAAAAGAGGGGGAAGACAGGCCGGAACTGGCCGCGAAGTTTTTCTCCCGGCTGGGTCTTACATTTACCCACGGCGACTTCTCCAGCATGGAAGAGATCCCGGACAAGGAGAATACAGCAAAAAGACTTTTGGAAAAAGCGCTCGCGGCCGCCCCGGACAGGCGGGCCTTTCTGGGTCTGGGCATGCTGCAGCAGAAAAAAAGGAATTTTCCCCGAGCTAAAGAGGTGCTCCTTAAAGGGATCCGCAACTTCCCCAAAGACCCGGAACTTACCCTGGCCCTGGGACTAACCTATATGAACACCGGCTGCTTCTCCGAGGCCCTGGATATTCTTACTCCCATCCAGGACAGGCCGGAGGCCAACTATTATATACAGGAATGCAGGAAAATGCTTCGGTAAGGGTTATGTGTTAAAATGTGATTACGTGGTTATGTGCTTAAGCGTTGTTTAATTGTTTCGGTCGCCTTATGCAGCATGGCGGATATGTGCTTAAGCTCTAAAACCATCTCCTTGACATCCTCTTGGTCCAGGATACCGATTTCTTTGGCAATATAAAGCTGAGTTCTAAGCTCTGCTGCTGAACCCTTGGCTATATGCAAAAAACGAATATATTCCTGTTTAGGATCCCTTTCCGCTCCTTCAGCTATGTTCGAGGGAATGGAAACGGCAGATCGGCATATCTGGTCCCTCAATCCATAGTCCCGGCAATTTTTCATCGCCTTGTATGTGCTCACCGCGAGTCTGCAGGATTATTTCCAGACTTCGAGATCTTCAAAGGATTGGTAACTCATTTTTTATTCCGCCGTAAACTGTAACCACTCAGTCCCTTAACCACTTAATCACCTAATCACATAACCACTTAATCACCTAATCACATAACCACTTAATCACTTATCTCCCAAAAACGCCCCCACCTTGCCCAGGGGGCCAAATCGAAGCGGCCAAAGCGGACACCTAGCCTGCGAGAGCAGCTTTCCCGGGCACTCCAGAACCCCATGTCTGCTGCCGGCGCAATACAGACAAAACCGGCCCACCATTTCCCAGAGCTGCACCTCCCCACCCTCTCCGAAGCGAAAGGGATGCAGGGGGCAATCCGCGTCCGGGCATCTGGCGACCATCTCTTTGCTTCCCCCCATGCAAAGGAGGCAGTGCCTGCGGACAGCAACTTGCGGACTGGGCTTTATTCTTTTGGCCAAAGCATCCTCCGCTGCGGTCACTCCCGGGTAGCATTTACCGTACGCGGAGCGGTGACCGGGATGGTGTATTTCTCCACCCGGTGGTCGGTACGCACTCGCAAGGACACCCTGTCTATGCCCTTTTCCGCGGGGAGGTACACATACCCCATGCGGGTCTTTTGCTCCGGAATGGGGTTTTCCTTCCAAGCGTGGCTGTGTATATCCCTGCGGATAACATCCCTGACCTTGTCCTCGGATCGGGGAACCGTAGCCGCTCCTGCCGCAAGTCCTCCCGCTCCGGCGCCTATGGCCGCACCGCTGGCAATGGCGTCGCCTCCACTTATGGAGCCCAGGATAGCTCCCAGCCCGGCACCGATAAATGCGCCAAAACCACCGGACTTGAGGGCGTTTTTCGTGGTCTCCTTGAATGTTTCCGAGGCAAATACCAGCCTTTCCGTCTCCTGCGGGGAGTAAGGCAGAAAGGTGCCCTTGTTCCCAATACCGTGGACGTCGTCACGGGCTAGCCGGGGCTGTTCTCCGCTTTTGTTGCGAAAGACCAGAAAAACCGGCTCCAGCCCGGCCTTGCGGTAATTCACCCCTTTTCCGGAGTACGCATAGCCCACGGCTGCAATGTCCCAGTCCGGAGCATGTACAGCTCCCGGGATATCTCCAGGATCAACCACCCGGCGCGGCTGGGGAACTGGTCCGCTGGGGGCGCAGGCGCAGATGAAAAATACGGCAGCCAGCAAAACAATCAATTTTCTCATAAGCACTTATCTCCTGATTAGGGGAAAACCTTTCCCTTTTTCCTTTGTATCCCTTAGGGTTAGAAAAAATGGTCCTCCGGCACAGCGTGTGGATTTTTTATATTTCCTCCACCTGATCTTTTTGGATGCTTTTAACGAGAGACCCGCGCGTTTTCTAGGCCCCGCCAAAAGGGGGAAACCGGACCGAGAATCAAATCTTAATGCAGACTGGCAAAATCACCAACTTGAATGCAGCAAAACAATCTTTCCCTCCAAAAACAAGGAGGCATTTGCAATAAGTCGAGGTCTGGAGTTTAATGCCCGGTTAAATTATTTAACCATCTGATTTTAATTAAAACTTAACACTTAACAACTTAAAACGCCTACAAAAACATATTTTTTGCAGGCGAATTAACTAGAGTCCGGAAGGGGGAATCATCCCCCTTTGGCGGGACCTAGAAAAGACCGGCGGGCCGGTATTTTGGCCTCCAAAAATATCAGCTGGAGAAAAGCCACATCAAACGACTGGGATCCGAAAAAATCCCCGGGTAACGCCAGAGAGCCTTGCTAGTTCTTATCCGGAAATTCAAAAATTTCCGGGTTTAGAAATATAACCTTTCCAATCCGGAAAAAAGATCTTTTCCTGTTTAACAAGGAAATTAAGTAATTAGGAGCGAGCGTATCTCAATACGTGGTCGAATAATAACGAAAACTGACGCCGTTAAAATGGAAAAGGGCCATTTCCGGATAGAAACTTGCTAGCCAAACACTTGCTTCCAGAAATTCCTGTTTTGCTACCAGAAAAGAAAATAATACAC
>CAYNNQ010000073.1:0-2977 GCA_964398785.1 uncultured Desulfovibrionales bacterium
TGGCCCTTTTCCATTTTAACGGCGTCAATTTTCGTAATTATTCGATCACGTATTAGGATACGCTCGTTCATAATTACACAATGTCCTTGTTAAACAGGAAAAAACCTCATTTCCGAATTGGAAAGAGGCAACCGCAAAAAGTCCCAGTCCGGAGTTAAATGTACAGGTTAATTCCTACAGTCCTCTGATTTTACTTAACACTTAACAACTTAAAACTGCCTGCAAAAAATAAATTTTTTGCAGGCGCATCTGGAAACGTGATATTTCTAAATCCGGAAATTTTTGAATTTCCGGATAAGAACTAGGCAGAGGGGCTCTCTCCGGGGATATAGATGCAGATGGTTGTTGTATCCTTGTCCTCGGAGGTGGAAAGTTCCAGCGTGTAACCAAGGGTGTCGGCTATAAGCTTGGCTGAGTAAGTACCCAGCCCCGTACCGGAGTTTTTGCCGAAGGTCACGTACTTTTCAAAGAACCGGTCCTTGATTTTGGCGGGGACAGCCCCACGGTTGCTTATGCACAGCGAAACGGTAGGGGACGAATATATGTCTATCCGTATTTCCTCTCCTTGTGGGGAGGCCTCAAGCGCATTCAGGTACAGATTGGATAATAGGGTGTACAGCAGGCGCTCTTCAGACCACACCGAAAGTGTCCTTTCCCGGCCGGCGAGAGGCTCTCCGTCTAGCAGTACCCTGCACTCGAGATTTGAACCGGTAAGCTTGGACCGGTTGTCGGTTATAAGCTGATTGACTATTGTCAGTGCATCTACCCTTGTCGGCTGGTAGTCGTAGCTGCCGGTTTCCATCCGGAACATATCCAGGGACAGATTGATCATATTCAGCATTTTTCGTCCGGACTGTTCAATAGAATTGAGCATTTCCACCTGCTCCGAGGTAAGGTTTCCCTCCATATTCATAACCTGGGGCAGGCCTACTATCCCGTTTAAAGGCGACTTGAGATCGTGGCGCATGATACGTTCCACGTCTTGTTTTAGTTGTTCCAGCTCCTTTTTTCTCGAGATATCCTCCTTGACCGCTACGTAATTGGTAACCGCCCCTTTTTCATCCTTGACCGGGCCGATGGCCGCCTGTTCCCAGTAGAGGTCCCCGTTTTTCCTTTTGTTGCATATCTCCCCGCGCCATGTGTCTCCCCGGGTGATGGTCTCCCACATTTCCTGGTAGAACTCGTGTCCATGGTATCCGGATTTTAGGATCCGCGGGTTTTGGCCCATGGATTCTTGTTCGGAATATCCGGTTATGGAAACAAAGGCCGGATTTATGTATTCAATCGTCCCCTGTGTGTCGGTAATTACGATGGACATGGGGCTGTTTTCCACTGCCAGCCGGAGTTTGTTCAGCTCATTTTCCCTTTTTTTACGTTCGGTTATGTCCAGCCCTAGAATGGTAACCCCTACAGTCTCCCCGGTTTGGGAGTCCTTGACCGGATAAATACGGTTTTCCGTAATACGGCTGTTTTGGATTTCCTCGAATTCAAGGACCCTGTCCTTTTCCCTCACTTCCCGGAACATCTCTGTCGTTCTACGGGCCCTGTCCGGAGACAGCAGATCTGTGTATCCGCATCCCAACAGCTTGTCCCTGGAAGTTTGCAACCGCTGGGCGGCAGTCGAGTTGGCCTGAAGCACTTTCCCGTTACCGTCCAGGAGAATGGCTGATTCCTGTATGGCCCCTAATATGGATTTAAGCAGATTGGCCTGTTTGGAGGCCGATTCCTCGGCTTCCTTTCTTTCGGTGACATCCAAAAGCACTCCTTCCACATAGGCCGCTTCCCCTGAAACTTCCGGGATATTGTGAATAGTCTCGTGTATCCAGCGCAATTCCCCGTCTTTTTTTAATATTCGATATTCTCGGCTGGTGCTGTATCCCGGTTGAGCCAGTAAATCCCTTTGCGCTCGGGACTCTTTTATCTTCGCAAGATCCCGGGGATGGATGATCTGGGCCCAGTTAGTCCTGTCCTTCTGGAAGTCGTCTACAGTGTAGCCAGTTATCTCTTGCACCTCACCCCGGATATATATGATCCGGAAGTTTACGGTTCTCCGGAAAATTATACCGTGGATGTTCCTGGTCAGGGAAAGATAGCGTTTCCGGGTTTTATTCAGCTGTCTAAAGAGAAACGCCTGGGGTCTGGATATGCCGGTAACCACGACTGACTTGTAAATCAGATAAAAAGATAGGATCTTGAAATAGTGCCCGATCAGATTGGATATCCCGTACACGCTTATGTAGAAGGTAAAGGCCAACTCGGCCAGGATCGTGGCCGCCAGGCTGAACATGATCAGTCTATATACCAGATCGTCCCAGTCCCTTCTATTTTTATAGAGAATTGCCATGGTGCCCAGAAGGAGGAAGGATATAAGGTATTCACTCCCGATCTTGAAAGGGGTCAGCCCCTGCCCGGGTAGGTAACAATCCGGGAATGTACGGGTGAATACCAGGACAATCACTCCCACGGTAATCACTGTATATGTGATCAACGGGATGCGCAGGGAGAATCGTTTGCCCGTGAGCAGGACAAAGGCAAGCATGGAGATGGCTTGCAGGTAGCGGCCGGCTATCCATAACTGGGTGGGAAGGTTGGCCGCGTATCCAGGAAAGAAAGGCATTCCCTTGTAACTCAAGGTATGCACACCGTCGAGGACGGCAATACTGATAAAGGCCAGACCCAAAAGGGGGGTGGCGTTGCTTTCCAGGTTGGAACGGGAGTTCCAGGCGATGATGAATACACACCCGGCGATGACTATGCTGAAAACTTCGGCTGTGGTGTGGAAAAGGAGGTAGTTGTAGGCGCTTAGAATCTCCAGCCCGAGCAGGGTTAAAAAAGCTCCGGCCGCGTAAGTGGCCGCTTTTCCTTTTGCGGTAAGGGGTCTGTTTTTTACCCCATGATTGTTTTTATCCGCAAGCATTGAGGAAAGCACCTTTATTTTTTACGATTCAGACGTAACAGCAAAAAGTCGAAGTCTGGA
>CAYNNQ010000074.1:0-2439 GCA_964398785.1 uncultured Desulfovibrionales bacterium
AGTTCGCTTATCACCGCTTGCCCCTGCGCAACCCGGCATCCATAATCTGGAAATAAGGCCTTTTTCAAAAACCGCCCCGGGCCCAGATATTCATAATTTCCGGATGCCGGGGCGCGAGGCGGTTTAGATGCCGGACTCGGAGCAAATCTGTTCAGCTGCGTTTATAACTTGTTCAGGGGGTAGGTGGAGATGGCTTTTTTTCAAAGACAATTTTAACCGTATCTCCGATATTAAAATTCGGATCATGGGGGGAGAGCATGTCCGCTTCCAGCAGTTCACCGCTTCCCGAGCGAACAAAATAAGTTACGATATTGCCGGAGAATTGCCTTTGTATTACTTCTCCCCTGTAATCCCCTTTTTCATTTGCTGATAAAGACAGTTCCTCCGGGCGAAAGATTCCATGGACGCCGTTTTTATCTTTAAAAAAGTTCGCCCTGCCTAAAAAACTGGTTACGAAGCCGTTGCAAGGATTTTTGTAGACCTCTTCCGGCGGGCCTGTTTGCTCGATTCGGCCGTCGTTCATAACCACGACTCTATCCGCCAGCTCCAGTGCTTCTTCCTGGTCGTGGGTTACATAAAGCATGGTAATACCGGTACGGGACTGTATTTGCTTTATCTCTCTGCGCAGCCCCACCCGCAATTTGGCATCCAGATTACTCAAGGGTTCATCCAATAGGAGAACCTTGGGCTCCAGGACAAGGGAACGTATAAGGGCCACCCTTTGTTGTTCCCCACCGCTCAGGCGGGTAACTTTGTGGTCGCGCAAGTCCGCGAGTCCGACCATGTCCAGATATTTTTCCCCTTTCCTGTGGGCCTTTTTTCGGGATATTCCGGCAAATTTGAGTCCGTAAACAACATTTTTGAGTACGCTCATATGTGGAAAAAGGGCATAGTTTTGAAAAACCGTGGAAGTCGGGCGTATATTTGCCGGTAAGTCGGTAATGTCCCGGCTGTCCAAGATGATGCGTCCCTGCGTAGGGGGAATAAATCCTCCGACCATGCCTATAGTAGTGCTTTTACCGCATCCGCTGGGCCCAAGGAGGCAGATCAATTCGCCTTTGTTCACCCGCAGATCAAAATTTTGTACCGCGGCAAGTGTCCCGTAATTCTTACTTACCATTTTCAGTTCAAAAAACATTTATCCCCGTCCCTTTTTGCCTTTTCGAACATAAAGCCAGGAAAAAAGAAGGTTTACGGCCAGTACGGTGACTATAATAAGGTTGGCCAGGACCGAAGCCGCTCCAATTCTTCCCCGTTTTATTTCCCCGAACATATCCACTGTAGCCACTTTGGTTTCCGGAGAAACCAAGAAGATGATGGCCCCGATGGTGATCATGGTCATGGTGAAAGTGTTTATAAAGGCAATGAGTACAGCCGGACGCATCAGTGGAGTCACTATATCCTTGATCACGTTTTTCTCCCCGGCCCCCAGGTCCCTGGCCGCGTCTTCGAAATTGGGGTCGCACTGCTTTAATACGGCCGTGCCGGACTTGATACTTATCGGGAGCTGGCGGTAAATGCAGTTTACCACCACAATAAAGGCCGTGCCGGTAATCATGAGCGGCGGATGATGAAAAGCCAGAATATATCCGATGCCAAAAAAAGGACCGGGAATAATATACGGCAAATCAGAGATAAAATCCAGGGCCTTGCCTCCGGCTATTTTTTTTCTCTCCAGAAGATAGGCAATGATGACTCCCAGAATGGCACCTATGGCTCCGGCCAGGAATGCATACCGCAGGCTGCGGAAAAAGCTTTCCAGTTTGGTCCCGCTCAGGGTTTTCAAATGCACAAGGGTGGGGGTGAAATCAAAGCCCCAGGTGCGGGTAAAGGCCCCGGCAAAAATTGTCCCGTATTTCAAAAGCTCAAAAGCGATGTATCCCCAGGTGACCAGAGCAAGAAATATTTCTATGCCACGGGAGAGCCTTATCCGCTCTCGCCCGGTTTCCAGTTGGGTTCCCGTCCCAACGTAGTCAAATCGTCCCAATATCCGGCGATAAATTACAAAAGCGACCAGGGCTGGAAGCAGCAATAACATGCACATGGCCGCGGCCCGGGGCATGTTGTACAGACCGACCACGTTCAAATAAGCCTGTGTAGCCAGGACGGTAAATTTACCTCCGATAATAATGGGCGTGCCGAAGTCGGAAAGGGAACGAATGAAAACCACGACCCCGGCTACCAGGATTCCGGGCAGGGCCAGCGGAAGGGTAACGCTCCTTAAAATGGACAGGGTCGAGGCCCCCAGGTCGTGGGCGGAAAATTCAAGATTGCGGTCCACCCTGTGCAGGATCCCCAATATAAGCAAGGCAGCGATCGCCGTAAAACCGGCTGTCTGCATCAAGACGATTCCGTGCCATCCGTAGGGATTCAGATTGAGCCCCAGAATTTTGCAGGTTATAAGTCCCCGACGCCCGAAAAGCATGATATATACCAGGG
>CAYNNQ010000075.1:0-1760 GCA_964398785.1 uncultured Desulfovibrionales bacterium
TATTTCCAGATTATGGATGCCGGGTTGCGCAGGGGCAAGCGGTGATAAGCGAACTTGGGATGGCCGATCATCATCGCCCCGTAGCAGTCGTTTCCTTCCGGAAGGGGCAAAGCCTCTTTAAGCGGCGGATAATTGGCCGCAGCGGCCATGAAATACCCGGCCCAGCAGCAGCCGAGACCCAGAGTGGGCGCGGCCAGTTCCAGATAACTAAGGGCTATGGTGCAGGCCGGAGGAGCGGGCTTGTGCTCCCGGTCCGCGTGGGCCAGAATCAGCATGGGAGCGCCGCGAAAGATGACGTCGCTGCCGTTCTCCCACCTGTCCACGGTAATGTCCATACGCATGGACCTTGCTGCTTCGGGCATGTTTTTAAGCATCCAGTGCATCCAGTCTATAACCTTTTCCCCCAGCCGGATCAGCTCCTCGCGCTCGCTAATAACCATCCACTGAACGCATTGCGAATTGTGTCCGGTCGGGGCGTAATGGGCCATGTCGATCAGCCGGGAGACGCTCTCCTTGTCCGGGGGGCGTTTTTTGTAGTTGCGTATGGAGCGCCTAGTGCGGAAGAAATGCTCGCACTGCTCCGGGCCGGGCAAGAGGGAGGAATCCACCTCCGGGCACTTTTCCACCGGCATGTCCCGGTGGGTGAGGCTGGCCGTGGGACAGACCGCCACGCAATGCCCGCATCTTATGCACAGATCACCCGCCTCCGGGACGGGCTCCGGATACCCCTGGGAAGAAAAACGAATAATCCCGGCCGGACAAACAGCGGCGCAGATGCCGTCCCGATCACAGGTCGCGGTATTTACTTCAAACAAATCCATGCCTTTTCTCCTTAAGCTTTATAAAGGCGGAATCCCGCCGGTTTTCATATTTTTTCCGGAAAGCCCAGAAAGACGAATCCCTCCCCCCGGCTTGCCTGCGTCCCCCAGCTGGGTCTTGTCCGGATGCAGTGAAAGACCATTTCCACCCACTTCCTGACAAGTACCAATGCATTCTCCGCCTCTTCCCGACTCTGACACAGGATTACACAGTCGTCGGCGCAGCGGACCATCATATATCCCGCTTTATTTACCACTACATCCAGCGTTGACGCAAGCCAGGCTTCTCCCCTTGTTTAGCTTTATGCACTGACGGGGCTGTTCGAGACATCATCCATTTCTCCTTTACGTATTCAACCTTCCTGCCTCCCTCAACACAGTTTTGCTCCCTGCCTTTCTCGACGTATAGGAATCATCGCTCCGGGATAGCTTGTTGCTTCGTTCCTTTCGCCGGCCAAGCGTCCCGCCGGCTTGAGGCCTGGCGGAATTTTATAATTAAGGAGGAATCATGCTTATTCATCAGACAAAGGAAAAACTTATCCAAATGAAAATGGCCGGCATGTGCATGGGGCTGGAAGAACAGCAAAATCAACCTAAACCGGCCACTTTTGAAGGCAGTAAAAATGTCCCAGCCTCGCTCAAAATCAAACTGGCCGATTTAATGAATCTAGCAGGCGTACTCATTACCCGTTTCAGGCGGGTAATCCAAGCAAGGATAAAAACTCATTTCCGAATTGGAAACGTGATATTTCTAAACCCGGAAATTTCTGAATTTCCGGATAAGAACTAATTAACGGTGCAAAACATACAACCCGCTCAAGCATTCGGTTTTATTGAAATAAATATTTATATTTTTCAGTTACATGCTTTAACGAGGACGGGAAAATGGGACGTACTCGTTAAAAAATTCACCTATAAAGTAATCGCATGTAGATCGCCTGG
>CAYNNQ010000076.1:0-1501 GCA_964398785.1 uncultured Desulfovibrionales bacterium
AAAGAGGTTAGCAAGCATGACCATAAACAAAGTCGAACGCTGTCCTTACTCCCGCATGGGACACTCCGGCCTGGCCCTTGTGGGGGAGATGGCCAGAATTTCCGGACTCGATGATCTTTGCCAAAGAATTTCCCCGAAAAAGAATCCACATATTCCGGAGAGGGATATAGCTCGGACCCTGTGCGGTCTTATATGTCAGGGCAAGACCGACTTCGATAATGTCCGCCAGGTAATGGACGATGATTTTTTCAAATATGGCCTGGGCGTCTCCAAAATTCCCTCGGCGGAAATCATGCGCCAAAGATTTAAATCCCTGGCCCTGGAAGGGAACCTGGCCCGGCATTTGCCCGGGTGTTCGGTTAATCTGTACAAGAAGTCCGGTATGCAGCCGGAGACAGTACGAGCTGGGGATCAGGAAATGGTCCGTCTGGATGTGGATGTGAGCATCATGGATAATTCGGACACCAAGAAGGAAGGTGCTGAATACACCTATGACAATAGATTCGGCTTTGCCCCCATTTTTGCCCATTTCGGAGGCGGCTGGTTGGTAAACCTGGAACTCAGATCCGGGAACGTGCACAGTGCCGGACCCGGCACCCGGGATTTTCTTAATGACAGTCTGGAGTACGGGCAAAGAATGGTCAGCGAATATCCTCTTCTCACGATAATGGACAGCGGATTCGACAGTGCCGAGCTCATAAAAACGCTTCATGCCAGAAAAGGGACCGAATTTATTATCAAGCACAATCTGCGCCGGGAGCCGGAGTGGAAATGGCTGGAAGAAGCCCAAAGCAACGCGGTCCATACGCAGCCCTTTAAAAACCGAAAGGAAAAAGGGGTGAAACACTTCGGCAGTATCCGCAGGACGGTAAACGGCATTGAATCTCCCGTGCGCATGGTCTACGAGGTGACTGAAATAACTAGCAAGAATGGCCAGCCCTATTTGCTTCCCATTGTACGCATAAATGCCTTTTGGACCAGTCTGGAGGCAAGTGAGAAGGAAGTAATAAGGCTCTACCGGGCACGGGGAACGAGTGAGCAATACCATTCCGAACTCAAGACGGACATGGATATGGAACGCCTCCCTTCCGGAAATTTTGAGATAAACCGAGCTTTTTTGCATTTGGGGATGCTGGTGTACAACATGCTTCGGGTGGTTTCCAGGGACATGGTTATCTCCCGGGCGCTTGGGCTCAAAAAAGCCAGCAGACGCCGGACGAAGACGGTTATAAACAATGTAATGTTTATGTGCGGCCGCATCGTCCGGGGAGGGAGGATTCTCAGGCTCAAGCTGGCCTGCCCTCCGGCCTGGCATCAGTTCTTTGCCCGGTTGTTTTACCGTCTGCAGCAGGCCTAAAAGAGCATTTAGAATATGCGGCCGCTTTCCCAGGAAGAAGTGCGTCCAACCACCGCTATTATCAGGAATATTTCCTGAAAATAGAACGCTTGATGGATTTATGCCGGGGTTATCTGGGCAACTCCCAGGATAAATGCTCTTGTT